>NZ_JAWRWU010000025.1:0-36799 GCF_046535395.1 Cupriavidus sp. SIMBA_020
GAGCACGGGCAGATCGTCGAGCGCTTCGCCGCCGCCGAGCTGCAGGCCAAGATGCCGGTGCTGAACGAACTGCTTGGCGTGTAGACATATAGGGAACCGCATTTCATGACTTTCGATATTGGGATTCCCCTGCCGGCGCTGATGTCCCAGCTGCTGCTGGGTCTGGTCAACGGCGCCTTCTACGCGATGCTGAGCCTTGGGCTGGCGGTGATCTTCGGCCTGCTCAACGTGATCAACTTCGCCCACGGCGCGCTGTTCATGCTCGGCGCCGTGCTCGCCTGGGCCGGCATGGAGTACGCCGGCCTCAACTACTGGGTCATGCTGGCGCTCTCGCCGCTGGTGGTGGCCGTGCTTGGCGTGGTCATCGAGAAGACCATGCTGCGCTGGATCTACAAGCTCGACCACATCTACGGCCTGCTGCTGACGCTGGGCATCACGCTGGTGATCGAGGGCGTGTTCCGCTCGATCTACGGCGTGTCCGGCCTGCCCTACTCGCCGCCGGACGCGCTGCAAGGCGCCACCGACCTCGGTTTCATGATCCTGCCGAACTATCGCGGCTGGGTCGTGCTGGCCTCGCTGGTGGTGTGCTTTGCCACGTGGTTCGTGATCGAGAAGACCAAGCTCGGCGCCTACCTGCGCGCCGGCACCGAGAACCCGAAGATGGTGGAAGCGTTCGGCGTGAACGTGCCCCTGATGGTGACGCTGACCTACGGCTTCGGCGTGGCACTGGCGGCCTTCGCCGGCGTGCTGGCCGCGCCAGTGGTGCAGGTCTCACCGCTGATGGGGCAGAACCTGATCATCGTGGTGTTCGCGGTGGTGGTGATTGGCGGCATGGGTTCGATCATGGGCGCCATCCTCACCGGCCTGGGCCTCGGCGTGATCGAGGGCCTGACCAAGGTGTTCTATCCGGAAGCGTCCTCCACGGTCGTGTTCTTCATCATGGTGATCGTGCTGCTGCTGCGTCCCGCCGGTCTGTTCGGGAAGGAAAAATAAATGCTGGATTCGCAAAACCCCCGCGGCCGGGCCGCGCTTTACGGCATCGCGCTGCTCGTCGTGGCGCTGGCGCCGATGCTCGGCGCCTACCCGGTATTCGTGCTCAAGGTGCTGTGCTTTGCCCTGTTCGCCTGCGCCTTCAACCTGCTGATCGGCTACACCGGATTGCTGTCGTTCGGCCATGCGGCCTTCTTTGGCGGCGCCGGCTACGCGGCCGGTCACGCCATGAAGGTCTGGGGCCTGACACCTGAACTGGGCCTGCTGATCGGCACCGCCGGCGCGGCCATCACGGGCTGGGCGATGGGTGCGCTGGCCATCCGCCGCCAGGGCATCTACTTCTCGATGATCACGCTGGCGCTGGCGCAGATGCTGTACTTCTTCTGTCTGCAGGCACCGTTCACCGGTGGCGAGGACGGCATCCAGGGCATTCCGCGCGGCAACCTGTTCGGCCTGCTGCCGCTCGGCGATGACCTCGTGCTGTACTACGTGGTGCTCGCCATTGTGGTGGTGGCGTTCGCGCTGATCGTGCGGATCATCCATTCGCCGTTCGGCCAGATCCTCAAGGCCATCAAGGAGAACGAACCGCGCGCCGTGTCGCTCGGCTATGACGTCGATCGCTTCAAGCTGGCCGCCTTCGTGCTGTCGGCGGCGCTGTCCGGGCTGGCCGGCTCGTTGAAGGCGCTGGTGCTCGGCTTCGAGACGCTCACCGATGTGCACTGGTCGATGTCCGGCGCCGTGATCCTGATGACGCTGGTGGGCGGCCTCGGCACGCTGACGGGCCCCATCGTCGGCGCCCTGGTGGTGATCGCGCTGGAGAACAAGCTGGGCGACCTCGGCATGTTTCTCGCCAGATTCACCGGCCTGGACTGGTTCAATACGCTCGGCGAGTCGGTGACGATGGTGACCGGCGTGATCTTCGTGATCTGCGTGCTGACGTTCCGGCGCGGCATCGTCGGCGAGATCATCGCCAAGGCGGCGCAGTGGCAACAGCGCGTCCCGCGCCGCCGCGCCGGCCCCGCTCAGCCTTCACATCTCGTCGATCGCGGTTGAGGCCGTGACCACGCCGGCCTCTTTCTCCAGCGAGAAGCGGTCGCGCGTGGTCACGTAGAAGCTCGCGCCAAAGCGCCCCACGGGGAAGTAGTCCTGCAGGCGCACGCGCCAGCGTTCGGTGTCGATCAGCCCATCCCGGGCATGCAGCCGCAGCACGCGGCCGATGAAGATCTGGCGGCTCGCGGTTTCCAGCGTCTCCCACAGCGTGCATTCGAACGCGACGGGGGCCTCGGCAATGCGCGGTGCCGCCACCTGGGTGCACGGCGCGGCGGTGAGCCCCACCCGCGCCAGTTCGCTCACATCAGGCGGCAGCCGTTCGCCGCAGCGATGCATCTTCTCGGCCATGGCCTCGTCGCTGAGGTGCACCACGAACTCCTTCGTGCGCACGATATTGGCCGCCGTGTCCTTCAGCGCGCCGTCACCCAGGCGATTGACGCTGATCATCACGATCGGCGGCTCCTCGCCCAGCATGTTGAACATCGAGAACGGCGCGGCATTGGCCGTGCCGTCGGGGCCGAGCGTGGTCACCAGCGCGATGGGCCGGGGCACGATCAGACTCGCCATGAGCTTGTAGCGCTGGTATTCGGTAATGGCGTTGAAGTCGATTTCCATGAGGTGTTCCGGTCAGCCCTTGCTGGTCTTTGGCAATCCCAGCATCTGCGCCAGGCTCTTCTCGCCCTGCATGCGCGAGGTTTCGATCCGTTCCTCGAGTTCGCGCAGATGGGCTTCCATGCGCGCAACCGCGCCGGCGGCGTCGCGGGCCTCGATGCAGGCGACGATGGCCGCGTGCTCGTCGTGCTCGCACGGTGCATGTCCGGGCGGCTCATAGAGGCCCACGATCAGCGAGCAGCGCGACACCAGTTCGGTCAGGTAGCGTTGCAGCACCGGGTTGCGCGCCAGCGCCGCAATCCGCAGGTGAAAGCCGCTGGCCAGCCGCGCCCACGAGGGCTGGTCGAAGCGGTGCATGGCGTCATGCTCCTCGGCCAGCTGGCGGCGCAGGTCGCGCAGGTCGGCCTCGGTCACGCGCGTGACGGCGAGTTCCACCAGCACGCGCTCCATCGCCCGGCGGGCCTCGAAGATCTGGCTGGTTTCCTCGGGCGTGGGCTCGGCAATCACCGCGCCCTTGTTCGGCCGCAGCGCCACGATGCCATCGTGGGCCAGCTTCTCCAGCACCCGGCGCACCACGGCACGGCCCACGCCGAACAGCTGGCACAGCTCCGGCTCGGGCAGCTTGGTGCCCGGGGTCAGGCGATGGTTGAGCACGCCGTCGAAGATGGCCTGATAGATGCGCGTATCGGCATCCTCGGCGGTCTCCTCCCCGATGGGATCGACGGGCTTGGCGGTCTCTGAAGCGCGCTTGGTGGCGGCCTTGACGGCGGCCTTGGCGGCCGCAGGCTTCCTGGCAGCTTTGGTGGACATGACTTCGGTCAGGGAAACGATGGCCATGATATTAGCGTGAAGGGATCACGGCGGCAGGGGCCGCGGCGTCCGCGGCATCGACGGCGTCCATTGCGTCGCAGATCGCGCCCGGCGTGGTCAGCCAGACCTCGCCATGCGAGCGCCGCGCCGCGATATGCGCCAGCGCCCGGCGCAGGTGCCGCAGCCGGTACGGCTGGCCCACCAGGTAGGGATGCAGCGCAATGCCCATTACCAGCGGCTGCGGGTGTTGCGGATCGTTGGCCTGCGCCAGCATCTCGTCGAACTGGTCGATGATCATGTCGGCAAAGGCGGCGCCGTCAAGGTGGCGCGCGATGATCATCGGGATGTCGTTCAACTCCTGCGGATAGGGAATCGACCACAGCCGGCCGCCGCGCGTGGCCATGCGCACCGGGCGGTCATCGTGCGCCCAGTTCAGCGTGTAGCGATAGCCGGTCTCGGCCAGCAGGTCCGGCGTCACCATCGTCTCCGAGATCCACGGCGACAGCCAGCCGCCGGGCGCCCGCCCGCTATGTGCGGCGATGCGCTCCCGGCAGTGCACCAGCAGTGCCCGCTCGCCCGCCTCGTCGAACTCGCTCTGGCGATGGGCGTTGGTGTGGCCATGGCCGATCAGCTCGTCGCCGCGTGCCAGGCAGGCGTCCAGCACTTCGGGGCAATGGTCGTACAGCGCGGTGTTCAGCAGCACGCCGGCCGGCATCTCCAGCCGGTCGAACAGTTCCAGGCAGCGCCACACGCCCACCCGGTTGCCGTACTCGCGCCAGCTGTAGTTGAGCACGTCCGGCTGCGGCGAGACCGGCCCGAGGTTGGCGCCCAGCCCCTCGCCAAAGGCGAAGTGCTCGATATTGAAGCCGAGGTAGACCGCCAGCCGCGCGCCATTGGGCCAGCGGAACGGATCGGCGTCGGTAATCGGCCGGTACGGAAAGCGGCCATGGTCGCGCAGCGGGCCGAAGGTGGGAAGCCCGGCGGCGGCCTTTGTGGCCGCCAGCGGACTCGGGTTTTGCGTCATGGAGGGATGCCTCTCATCAAATGTGCCCCGCTTTGGCCCATCGCGCACCGGATTCGTGCGACATGAACCATGGCGGATCGTATGCAGTCAGGTTTGCAGATCGTTCGCAAAATGCGGGCCAGATCGTCTGCATCTTGACGGGTCAATCGCTCCAGGATCATTTTCGGTTTTGTCGACGGATTGGCACGGCTCTTGCGAGCCGGGTGGTTCGAAGCACCCATCCACCCTCGATCCGCCCATCCGGAGAACTGCCATGTTTCGTCCCCAACGCCGCGCCCTCCTCGCGACCGCCGCCGCTGCCTGCGTCATGACGGCGCTGCCCGCCCATGCCGCCGACACCATCAAGATTGGCCTGATCACGGCGTTGTCCGGCCAGTCGGCCCGCGCCGGCGAGTCGCTGACGCGCGGCATGACCGTCGCCATCGACGAGATCAATGCCAAGGGCGGCCTGCTGGGCGGCCGCAAGCTGGAACTGGTGCGCCGCGACGACGAGGGCAACCCGGCCAAGGGCGTGCTGGCCGCACGCGAGCTGATCTACAAGGAAAAGGTGGCCGTGCTGTTCGGCGGGCTCGACACGCCGGTGTCGATGGCCATCGTGCCGATCGCCAACCAGGAGAAGGTGCCGTTCATGGGCCCGTGGGCCGCCGGCACGCCGATCACGCGCAACGGCGCCAATCCGAACTTCGCCTTCCGCGTGTCCGCCGTGGACGAGGTGGTGGACAAGGCGATGCTCCAGTACGCCCAGAAGACCTTCAACGCCACCAAGCCCGGCCTGATCCTGGTGAACAACCCGTGGGGCGAGTCGAACGAAAAGGGCATCGTCGCCGCGATGGCCGCCAAGGGTGGCAAGCCGGTGGGCGTGGAGAAGTTCGAGGCCAATGACGTGGACGTGGTGCCCCAATTGGGCCGCCTGAAGGCCGCCGGCGCCGACGTGCTGCTGATGGTGGGCAACGTTGGCCCGTCCGCGCAGGTGGTGAAGTCGCTGGACCGTATGGGCTGGAAGGTGCCGGTGGTCTCCCACTGGGGCCCGGCCGGCGGCCGCTTCACCGAACTGGCTGGCCCGAACGCCAAGAACGTCCACTTCGTGCAGACGTACAGCTTCTTCGGCGCGCAGACCCCGGTCAGCACGCGCGTGGTGAGCGACCTCAAGGCCAAGTACAGCGACATCAAGGGCCCGGACGACATCACCCCGGCCGTGGGCGTGGCCAACGCCTACGACGCCACGCAGCTGGCCGCCCTGGCGATCGCCAAGGCCGGCAGCACCAAGGGCGATGCCATTCGCGAAGGCTTCTACAAGATCGACCGCTATGAAGGCCTGATCAAGACCTACGTGAAGCCGTTCTCGCCGACCACGCATGACGCCCTGAGCGAAAACGACTACGTCTGGGCGCAGTTCATCGACAACCGCATCGTGCCGGTGGCGAAGTAAGCCGTTAGCAGCAACCGATGGTTTGCTCCCCGGTCCCGCGCGGCTGCGGGGAGCAGAACGAATACAAGGATTCACCATGCTTTGGATCTCCGCCCTCATCAGCGGGCTCGGCCTGGGCAGCATGTATGGCCTGATGGCCCTGGGCTTCCACATCACCTACGCGGTGTCCGCCACCGTCAACTTCGCGCAGGGCAGTTCGATGATGCTGGGAGCAGTGCTGACGTACAGCTTCGCGCAGACACTCGGCTGGCCGATGCCGCTCGCCATCGTGCTGGCGCTCGGCCTGTGCGCACTCTACGGGCTGGCCGTGGAATTCCTGGCCGTGCGTCCGTTCGCGAGCCGGGGCTCCAACGCGTGGCTGATGGCCACCGTCGCGCTTGGCATCGTGCTCGATAACGTGGTGATGCTCGCCTTCGGCACCGAGCCGCGCAGCCTGCCCTCCCCGCTCGCGGCACAGTCCGTGCAGCTGGGCGATACCGGCGTCGGCGTCTATCCGCTGCAACTGGTGATTCCCGTGGTCGGCCTCGCGCTGGCGGCCGTGCTGCACTACGTGCTGCGCCGCTCACGCTGGGGCGTGGCGATGCTGGCCGTGGTGCAGAACCGCGACGCCGCGCGCCTGATGGGCATTCCCATCCGCCGCACCATCGCCGGCGCGTTCGCCATTTCCACGCTGCTGGCCGGCATTGCCGGCGTGCTGATCGCGCCGCTGTTCAACGTGCAGGCGGACATGGGCACCGTGTTCGGCCTGAAAGCCTTCGCCGTGGCCATTCTTGGCGGGCTCTCCAGTGCCTGGGGCGTGATGATTGCCGGGCTGATCTTCGGCGTGGCCGAGGCGCTCATCACCGCATCGCTGGGCTCCAGCTACACCCAGATCATCACGTTCGCGCTGGTGATCGCGCTGCTGGCCCTGCGGCCGGACGGCCTGTTCGGACGCGCGGAGGTACGCAAGGTATGAACGATTCGATGGTTTCCTCCAATCCGCCCGCTTCGCCCGCGCCGCTGGCCCGGCCAGCGCGCGCCGCCGCCCCGCTGCTCGGGCTGGGCACGCCGCTCCAGATCCTCGTCATGCTGGCCGTGCTGCTGGCCGCCGCCGGGCTTGTGCTGTCGCTCAACGGCTATTTCGTCTTCGTGATTGCCGGCGTGGCGATGCTGGCGATCTGCGGCGTGGGCCTGAACCTGCTGCTCGGGCTGACCGGGCAGGTGTCGTTCGGCCATGTCGGCTTCTATGCCATCGGCGCCTATACGGTCGCCATCCTGACCGGCCAGGCCGGCTGGAGCTTCTGGGCCGCGTGGCCGGTGGGCGCGCTGATCGCCGCGCTGCTGGGCGGCCTGCTGGCCCTGCCCGCGCTGCGCGTGAAGGGCCCCGGCCTGGCGATGGTCACCATCGCCTTCGGCTTTATCGTCGAACACGGCGCCGTGGAGTGGCGCGCGCTGACCGGCGGGCAGAACGGCCTGATGGGCATCGCGCAACCGTCGCTGCCCGGCGTGGAAGGCGGCGAACGCGCGCTGGCGCTGATCGCGCTGGCCGTGCTGGGCGTGGCGCTGGCCGCCTATGCCCGCATCGCGCGCGGCAGCTGGGGCGCGGCGATGCGTGCGGTGCGTGACAGCGAAACCGCCGCGGCGTCCATCGGCGTCAATCCGCTGGTGGTCAAGACCGTGGGCTTCGCGTTCTCCGCCGCCCTGGCGGGGCTGGCTGGCGGGCTGTTCGCGCCGTTGCAGGGCATGGTCACGCCGGGGATGTTCTCGTTCCTGCAATCGATCCTGTTCGTGCTAGTGGTGATGATTGGCGGAGCGGGCACGGTAGCCGGCCCCGTGGCGGGCGCCGTGGTCGTCGGGCTGCTGCCCGAGCTGCTGTCCAGCCTCGAAAACCTGCGCCTGCTCTGCTTCGGCATGCTGTTGCTGGTGGTGCTCTGGGTGGCGCCCACGGGCATGGTGGGCGTGGTGACGGACCTGCTGCGCCGCCTGCGACCGGCCCGCGCTGCGGCCGCCCACGCGGCGGCGCATGGCGCGCAGTTGCCGGTGCGGCCGGCAGAAACGCGGCGCGGGCTGTCGGCGCTCGGCCTGTCGATGGTGTTCGGCGGCGTGCGCGCGGTCGATAACCTGTCCTTCGACCTGCCGCCAGGTCAGGTGACGAGCCTGATCGGCCCCAATGGCGCCGGCAAGTCCACCGTGCTGAACATGCTCTCCGGCTACTACCGGCCGCGCGAGGGCGGGCGCCAGCTTGGCACGGCGCCGCTGCCGGCGCGTGGCGCCTGCGACAGCGCGCGGCAAGGCATCGCCCGCACCTACCAGACCACGCAGCTGTTCGCCGGCATGAGCGCCACCGACAACGTAGCCATCGCACTGACAAAGGGCCGCCTCGGCACGCTGCTCGGCATCGCCGGCTTCACCGCGCCTGCCGTGCGCGAGGAAGCCCGCGCGCTGCTGGCCGCCTGCGGCTACACCGGCGACCCGGACGCCAGCGCCGCCGACCTGGCCCACGTGGACCGCCGCCTGGTGGAGATCGCCCGCGCGCTGGCCACGCGGCCCGCCGTGCTGCTGCTGGACGAACCTGCCGCCGGCCTCTCGCGCGAGGACAAAGCCACGCTGGGCCGCCTGCTGCGCAAGATCGCCGACAGCGGCGTGGCCGTGGGTCTGGTCGAGCACGACATGTCGCTCGTGATGGATGTCTCCGATGGCATCGTCGTGATCGATGCCGGCCAGCGCCTGGCCGTGGGCACGCCTGAGGCAATCCGCACCGATCCTGCCGTGCGCCGCGCCTATCTGGGCGACGCCGCCAACGCGCCGGCCCGCAAACCCTCGGCCAGCCAGCCGGTTGGCGGCGCGCCGCTGCCGGAGGTGCTCGGCGTGAGCGCGTTGCGCGCCGGCTATGGCGCCGCGCCGGTCCTGCACGATGTGGACCTGCAGGTGCGCGAGGGCGAGATGGTTGCGCTGCTCGGCGCCAACGGCGCCGGCAAGTCCACGCTGATGCGCGCGCTGGCGGGCCTGCATCGCCCGGTGCAGGGCGGCATCACGTTCGACGGGACCGATCTCGCCCGGCTGGACGCCGCACGCATCGCCGCGATGGGCGTGGTACTCGTGCCGGAAGGCCGGCAGGTGTTCCCGGAGCTGTCCGTGCTCGACAACCTCCGCCTGGGCGCCTTCCCCTCCGGCCCGCTGCCGCGCGTGGAGATGATGCGCCGCGTGGAATCGATGTTCGCGCGCTTCCCGCGCCTGCGCGAGCGCCAGCACCAGCGCGCCGGCCTGCTCTCCGGCGGCGAGCAGCAGATGCTGGCCGTGGCGCGCGGGTTGATGTCCCAACCGACCGTACTGCTGCTGGACGAACCGTCCCTCGGCCTCGCGCCGAAGGTCATCGACGAGTTGTTCGCCTCGCTCGACACGCTGCGCGAGGCGTCCATCACCATCCTGCTGGTCGACCAGATGGCCGCGCTCGCGCTGTCGCTGGCGGACCGCGCCTATGTGCTGGAGGAAGGCCGCGTCGTGGCCAGCGGCCCGGCCGACGCACTCGCGCGCGACCCGGCGCTCGTGCAGGCCTATCTGGGAGGACATTGAACCTGCGATGACACCATCCCTCCACACTTCCGCCCTCGCCCCCAATCTCGCCCATTCCCGCGAGGGCATGGTCACCAGCCCGCACGCGCTCGCCAGCGAGGCGGGTCTCGAAATCCTGCGCGATGGCGGCACCGCCATCGAAGCCGCCATCGCGATCGGCGCCACGCTGGCCGTCACCTATCCGCACTTCACGGGGCTGGGCGGCGATGCCTTCTGGCTCATCAGCGACCGCGCGGGCAACGTGCGCACGCTATCCGGCATCGGCCAGGCCGCGCAGACGCTGCCAGCCTTCGGCGACGCCATTCCCACGCGCGGCCCGGGCGCCACGCTGACCACCGCCGCCACAGTCGATACCTGGGACCGCGCCTACGCCATCAGCCGCGACGTCTGGGGCGGCCGCCAGGACTGGTCCGCGCTGTTCCGCCGCGCCATCGCCTACGCGCACGAGGGCTTCCCGGTCACACCCTCGCAACATTTCTGGCAGACCTTCCGGGCCGATGAACTGGGCGGCTGGCCCGGCTTCGCGCAGACCTTCATGCCCGACGGCGCGATTCCGGCCATCGGCACAACCCTGCGCCAGCCGGCGCTGGGCCGCAGCCTGGAACGCATCGCCAGCCATGGCGCGCGCGAGTTCTATGAAGGCGAGTTGGCCGAGCGCATCGTCGCCGGCCTGCGCGCCGTGGGCTCGCCGTTGCGCATGGCGGATCTGGCGGGCACTGCCGCGCGCGACGCGCTGCCGCTGCGCGTGCACTATCGCGGCGGCGAGCTGCTGAGCCTGCCGCCGCCCACGCAGGGCGTGACCACGCTGCAGATCCTCGGCATCCTCGACCGCTTCGACCTCGCCGGCATCGCCGAAGGCAGCGCGGACTACTACCACCTGCTGGTGGAAGCCGTGAAGGAGGCGTTCATCGAGCGCAACCGCTACGTGGCCGACCCCGAGTTCGTCGACGTGCCGGCCGAGGCGATGCTCTCCCCCGCCCGCCTGGACGCCATGGCCGCCCGCATCGACCCGGCCCGCGCGCTCGACTGGCCGCACGTCTACCAGCACGGCGACACCGTCTTCCTGAGCGCGGTGGACCGCGAGGGCCGCTGCGTGAGCGTGCTCCAGACCGTGTATTTCGACTGGGGTAGCGGCGTGATGGCCGGCGATACCGGCATCCTGTGGCACAACCGGGGCGCGGCGTTCAGTGTCGATCCGACCCATCACAACGCGATTCAACCGGGCAAGCGCCCGTTCCATACGCTGAATCCGGGCATGTATCTCAAGGACGGAAAGCCGCGCCTGCTGTACGGCACGCAGGGCGCCGACGGCCAGCCGCAGACGCTGTCGGCGGTGCTCACGCGGCTGATCGACTACGGCATGGACCCGCTCACGGCGCTGGCACGGCCCCGCTTCCTGCTCGGCCGCACTTTCTCCGACGCCGGCGACAGCCTGAAGCTGGAAGCGGACGCCGGCACGGATGTAATCGCAGCCCTGGCACGCCGTGGCCATGAAGTCAGCGTCATTTCGCCGCAGAGCCCGCTCGCCGGACATCCGGGCGTCATCGCCATCGGCGAAGATGGCGCGCTGGCCGGCGCGCACGACCCGCGCAGCGACGGCGTGGCGATGGGGGTGTAACAGGGCACGGCGGGGACGTAGCGGTTTTGTATCGGCGAGGAACCCGCCCCGGCGGGCCTCGTCAAAGCAATGACTGTCGCCATGGCTGTCGGCTCGCGATCACGATGCGTTGCAGCGTGAATGCCAGGCCGCGATAGTCCACAATCCATCTCGGAGGCCGCCACTGCCACGCGGCCCCGCGTCCCCAGCAACCGCTCCCCTCTCGCCAAGGAGAACACCGTGCTGAGCCCACACGAACTGGCCACGCTGATGCTGATCGGCAACGGCCCCCATACCCGCTCCGATACGGCGGACGCACGCGAGATCGATCCCGTCGACCTCGATGCACTCGTCGCCCGCGAACTTGTCACCCTGCAAGCCGAACAAGGCCGACGGCCTTGCCCGCAAATCACTGCCCATGGCCGCTCGATGCTGAAAGCCGTCGGCCGGGAATGCTGAACCCTTCGCACTGACCGGACCGCTGACCGCTGGCGGCATCAATGGGATGCCGCCGGCTGATAGCCATCGGAGACCCTTATCGCCGGCTGGCAATCCGACATCCCCGCGCGCCTCGACCGCCTGCCCTGGTCCGCCTGGCACTGGCGCGTGGCCCTCGCCCTCGGCATTGCCTGGGTGCTCGACGGGCTGGAGGTCACCCTCGTCGGCTCCGTAGGCGCCGTGCTGGAGCGGCCCGACACGCTCGGACTCTCCGCCTCGCAGGTCGGCTGGACGGGCTCCCTCTATATATTAGGGGCCGTCATCGGCGCGCTGGTTTTCGGCCGCATGGCCGACCGCCTGGGCCGCAAGCGGCTGTTCCTCGCCACGCTGTTCGTCTACATGACGGCCACGCTGCTGACGGCGTTCTCCCCCAATTTCGCGTTCTTCGCGCTGTGCCGCTTCCTGACCGGGCTCGGCATTGGCGGCGAATACGCGGCCATCAATTCCGCCATCGACGAACTGATCCCGGCGCGCGTGCGGGGGCGCGTCAACCTTGCCATCAACGGCAGCTTCTGGCTCGGTGCGGCGCTGGGTGCGGGGCTGAGCCTGGTGGTGCTCGATCCGCGCGTGCTCGGCCCGGTCTGGGGCTGGCGCGCCTGTTTCGCGCTGGGCGCGGTGCTGGCGGTGGCCATCGTCCTGATCCGGCGCCACGTACCCGAAAGCCCGCGCTGGCTGGCCACGCACGGCCACCGCGCGGAGGCGGAGCGGGTGATTGCCGGCATCGAGGCCGAGGTGGCCGCGCGCCACGGCCCGCTGCCGCCGCCGGACCCCGCCGCGCACGTGGCCTACGCGGGCCGGCCCGTGCCCACCGTGCGCGAGATCGTGGGGCTGCTGGTGCGGCGCTACCGCTCGCGCAGCGTGGTGACCCTGATGCTGATGGTGGCGCAGGCGTTCTTCTATAACGCCATCTTCTTCACCTACGCGCTGGTGCTCACGCGCTTCTACGGCGTGGCGGAGGAACGCGTGGCGCTCTATATCTTCCCGTTCGCCATCGGCAATGCGCTCGGCCCGCTGATCCTGGGGCCGCTGTTTGACCGCGTGGGCCGCCGCAAGATGATCGCGCTGACCTATGTGCTCTCTGGCATCGGCCTGGCCGCCACGGGCTGGGCGTTCATGGAGGGCTGGCTGGACGCGCGCGCGCAGGCGCTGTGCTGGTCGGCGGTGTTCTTCCTGGCCTCGGCGGCGGCCAGCTCGGCCTACCTGACCGCGAGCGAGGTCTTTCCGCTGGAGATGCGCGCGCTGGCCATCTCCGTGTTCTACGCGGTGGGCACCGGCACGGGCGGCTTTATTGCCCCGGTGCTGTTCGGCATGCTGATCGAAACCGGCAGCCGGGGGGCGGTGGCTGTGGGCTACGCCATTGGCGCGGCGCTGGTGATCGTGGCTGGGCTGCTGGCGCTGCGGTTCGGGGTGGATGCGGAACGTCGGCCGCTGGAGCACATTGCCCCGCCGCTGGGCTCGGACGCCGATATTATGTCAATCCATAATAAAGACAGATAAATTATGAAATAGCATAATTTTTTGGCGGCTGCTATGCTATGGCATAACATCACCTTCGGTTCGAACCATGTCCTCCTTCGCCGCCCAGTTGGGCCAGCTTCGCAAGGCGCGCGGCCTCTCGCTCGGCGCTGTTGGCCGTCTGATCGGCATGGCGGCGCCCAACCTGTCGGTGGCCCTGAGCGGCAAGCAGGATGTGCGCGGATCGACACTTGAGGCCATCGCCACCGCCCTCGACGCCGAATGGGTGCTCGTACCGCGCGAGCATCTGGCCGAAGTCCAGCGCACCGTGAGCGGCAAGGCCACCGGCCCCGACCGCGCCGCGCCCACCTCGGTAGACCTGCTGCTCGGAGAATCCGATGCCTGACGGCCTGCGCCCCCGCTATCTCACCGTCCACCTCCACAACGTGCTGTGCGGCTACCTTTGCGAAGCCGGGCGCACCACGCGCTTTGTGCCGGGCGAAGCCTTCCGCGGCGATGCCGGACGGCCAACGCTGAGCCTCTCCCTGACGATTCCGGGCAACGAGGCGCTCACCGCCACGATCCTCGCCAACCCTTTCCATCCGGCGCTCTACAACACCCATGGCGAGCTGCCGCCCTACTTTGCCGGCCTGCTGCCCGAGGGCGAACTGCGCCGGCGGCTGGAAGCCACGCGCCACCATCCGGACGACCGCGACGATTTCGGCGTGCTGGCCGCAGCCGGCGAAGACCTGCCGGGCGCGCTGATCGTCCGCCCGGCGGACATCGACGCCCTGCCTGAAACCGTGCGCACCGTGGGCGTGACCGGCGGCGCGGACAACCTGGAAATCGCCGTGGTGGAAGGCGCCACCGAGGGCGCGGCATCGGTGTCGGGCGTGCAGAACAAGCTCGCGCTGTCCACCGCGCACGCCGGCAAGCGTTACACCATGCCCACCCACGGGCGGCTGTCGGACCTGATCGCCAAGCTGCCGGCCCGCAACGACGACAGCCAGATCTTTAACGAATATGTGTCGATGCAGCTCGCGCAGGCGGCCGGCGTGGCCGTGGCGCCGTGCAAGCCGCAGCCGCTGGCGACCATCGACGTACCCGGGCTGGCCGAGGCGCTCGGCGCCGACCTGCACTTCCTGGCCGTGGACCGCTTCGACCGCGAACCCGGTGGCCGCGTGCATGCGGAAGACGGCTGCCAGGTGCTGACGCGCATGCCATCGCGCAAATACGCCGGCAACGACGCCTACGTGGCCATCGTCCGGCTGCTGGAGCGGCTCAGCGTGCGCGGCATCGAGGACGTGCGGCAGTTCTTCATGCGGCAGGCCGTGAACACGCTGATCGGCAACAGTGACGCCCATCTCAAGAACTTCTCTTTTCTGTATCGGAACGGGACCATGCCCGAGCTGTCGCCCGCCTATGACATCGTCAGCGTGGCGGCGCTGTCCGGCTTTGCGGCGTTTGGCCAGAACGTGGCCATCGACGGCCTGCAACGCAAGCAAACCCTGGAGACCTACCGCGATTTCGCCCGCGAGGCGAAGATCGCCGAGCGCATCGCCCTGGCGGCCGTGAAAGACGCCGTCACGCTGGCCCGCGAGCGCTGGCCGGCCTTGCTCGACACCCTGCCCACCCCGCCAGCCATGCGGACCGTGGTGCTGGAGCGGCTGGAGACATTGCCGCTGGCGCGGCTGGCGCGGCGCTGAGGGGGCGGGGGGCTTCCCCGGAATCGACCCTTATCGACCCCTATCGCGCCGTGGCCGCTGCGGTGTCGGCCTTTTGCGGATCGGTCACGATGGTCGCGCCGGCGTCTTTCAGCAGCCGCTGGAAATCCGGCGAGGTCATGATGATCTTCCCGGCGGCAGCCCGCAGGCGGTCAACCGCCTCGGGTGGCAGGGAAAACGACGTGGGGAGTTCATTGAGGTAGGCCAGCTCTTCCCGGTCTTCCAGCCGGGCGAACGACACGTCGATGGCGTAGATCGTCGCGTCTGGCGTGCGGAGCGCGCTGGCAACCGCCGCATCCTTGTTCGCAGCGAACGCCGCCGAGCGGCGGACCTCGCCCATGGACCGCCAGCGCGCCTGACTGTCCTTCAGGAGTTCGGTCGCCTCATAGGAATAGTGGTCGATCGGCACGCCGGCGGCTTTCACCAGGATTTCGATCATGCCCGGCGGCGATTCAGACTTGTCCCATTCCGTTTTGGGAACGGAAAGCGAATTCACGACAAAGACGGCGATATGGCGCACCTGATCGAGCGGCGTCTGAAGGCCGACCAGGTGCAGCGCTTCCATCAGTTCCAGGGTGTCCAGCACGCTGCGCATGCCGAGGTTGTCGGAAACGCCGCCATCCACGACGTGGAGGTAGGGCCGGTTGATGCTGTCGCCAAACTCCGCCTCTTCCCTGATATGGCGAGTGGCGCGCGCGGCGGGCCGGGGCGGCTCGCTGTCCTCGATAAACGGCTGGATCCAGTCCGGCGCCTTGTAGTTGCAGCGACCGCCGTAGTTGTTCAGCGTGATTGGCGTGAGCACCACTGGCACGGCGGAAGAGGCCGCCGCCGCCCGTGACAGCCGCACGGCATTGAGGTCCGAACACAGCACATCGAACGTGGCCTGCGTAAAGGGCAGGCGTGCGCCCGTGGTGATATCGGTGGCCGAAGCCACGATAAAGGGGCCCTGCCCCCTGTTGAGGTCACCGAACGTCGCCCCGTGAAAGAGGATTTCGTCGTACAGATCCGCCGCAAGTTCCGAGCGCCCCCATCCGCCCGACCACAGGGACGGCCAGTAGGCCGGATTGAAGGTCCGGCGCGTGATCGTGCCTTGTACATCGCGCTTGAGGAACGTCTGCTCGTAGTCGTCGAACAGCCTTTCGCCGTAGAGCCCATAGGCCAGCGCCGTAAAGCTGCCGCCCGACACCCCGGTCACCACGCTCACATGGTCGAGCAGGCGGGACTTGCCCCGTGGCCCGACGACTTCGGTGTTGCGCAGGAACTCGAGGACGCCGTACGAGAAGGCCGCCGCACGGGTACCCCCGCCCGAAAAGGCCAGGATGACGAGGTTTTCCCTGCTGGCGGCAAACTGGGGGCGCGTGAAGAAGCGATAGCCGGCGTTCTGGTCTGCCTGGGCAATCGGCGGGTTGACCGGCCGGCTCGCACAACCGCCCAGCAGGAGGGTCAGGCCGGGCAGGAGCCAGAACGCAAGTGCCAGCCATACGGAGGTCGCGGAGGTGGCCATGGGGGTTGTCATCCCTAGCTGAGCCCATCCAGCACCAGATGCTGCCCGTGGATCGCTTGCGCACCCTCGGACGCCAGGAACGCCACCGCGCGCGCTGCCGCGCCGGTGGACACCCAGTGCGTGTGCTCCGCAGCCGGCATGGCGTTGCGGTTGGCCGGCGTGTCCAGAATGCCCGGGGCGATGCTGTTGACGTTGATGCCTGCCGCGCGCACCTCGCGGGAGAGGCTTTCCACCAGCCGCTGCAGGGCGCTCTTGGACGCGCTGTAGGCGCCCATCGTGGCCGCGCCGGCCGTGGCGCCGCGCGCGGAGACGGCCACGACCTTGCCGCTGCGCTGGAACATCATCGCCGGAATGAAATGCCCGGTCACGGCGACGAAGGACCACGCGTTCAGGTCCATCATCCGCAGCCAGGATTCCCGGCTCAACGCGTGGGTGGGCTCGCCCATCTCGAAGCCGCCGGCCACGTGGACCAGCACGTCGACCGCGCCGAAGGCATCGAGGATAGCCGCCGCCACCGGCGCCATGGCCGTGTCGGACGTGACGTCGGCCGCATGGAGCAGCATGCCGCCCTGGTCGGGCTCCGGATGGGCGAACACGGTCTGCAGGTGTTGCAGGTCACGGTCGATCAGGGCCAGCCGGGCGCCCTCGGCGGCGAAACGGCTGGCCACGGCGCGGCCCAGCGCCCCGGCGGCGCCAGTAATCACGACATGACGGGGAGGTGCGGTCGCATCCATCGATGGCTCCATGAAAGTTGCCCTTCCACCATAGAACCCGCGCGGCTGGACCGCCAAATGTTGCCGCGCGCCAAACTGTACAGCGCAGGCCGCGCCCATCTGTGCATGGCGGGCCACAGCCGGCTCGGGCATCATGCGGCTCCGGCCATGCCGGCGGGCGCCGCAGGTTGCCACTGGCGCGGCGCCCCGCACCACACCGTTCCAGGACCCGAATTGCCGCTTACCCGCCTCAAACAAAGTCAGACACTGCTGGCCGTGCTGGCTCTCATCGCCTCCATGGCCTCGCTTTGCGTGGGTACGTCGTTCGCCAAGAGCCTGTTCGGCGTCCTGGGCGCCCAGGGCACCACGGCGTTGCGGGTGGGGTTCTCGGCGCTGATCCTGCTCTGCGTCTGGCGGCCGTGGCGCTTTCCGCTCACGCGCGCCAATGCCCGCGCCATCGCGCTGTACGGCGCCGCGCTGGGCGCCACGAACCTGCTGTTCTATATGTCCCTGCGCACGGTGCCGCTGGGGCTGGCCATCGCCATCGAGTTCACCGGGCCGCTGACCGTGGCGGTGCTGTCCTCGCGCCGGGCCATCGATTTTCTCTGGATTGGCTGCGCCGTGACCGGCCTGCTGTTGCTGCTGCCGCTGGGGGCGTCCACGGCCCATCTGGACCCGGTGGGCATCGGCTATGCGCTCGCGGCCGGGGTGGGCTGGGCACTCTATATCGTGTTCGGGCAGATGGCGGGCAATGCGCATGGCGGCCAGGCCACGTCGCTGGGGCTGACCATGGCCGCGCTGGTGACGCTGCCGTTCGGGCTGGCCCATGCGGGGACGACGATGTTCAGCCCGTCGCTGCTGCTGGCCGGGCTGGCGGTGGGGCTGCTGTCGAGCGCGATTCCCTATTCGCTGGAGATGGTGGCGCTGAAACGCCTGCCGCGCCGCACCTTCGGCATCCTGCTCAGCATGGAGCCGGCCATGGGTGCGCTGGCCGGGCTGGCGTTCCTCCATGAGCAGCTCACGCCGATCCAGTGGGTGGCGATTGCCGCCATCATCGTGGCGTCGATCGGCTGTACGGCGACGTCCCGGCGCTAGGCGCCGATCTTAGTTGACCTGACTTAGTTAGCGGCGAACCAGTCGCGCGGGAGCCATTCGGCGGAGGGAGCGGAGGGGGCCGGGGCCTTACGGGGTTCGGCCAGCGTCAGGCTCACTTCGTGGAGCAGGCTGTCCTCGGGGTTGCGCCGCGTGGCGAAGCCACAATCGCGCATGATGGCCAGCATGCGGCGGTTTTCGCTGAGCACGTCGCCACGCATGCCGCGCAGGCTGGCGGCGCGGGCCAGTTGCTGGAGCCGCTGGATCAGGCGCCGGCCCAGGCCCTGGCCCTGCCAGTTGTCCGCCACCACCACGGCCAGTTCGGCCAGCCCCTCGTCGTTCACCACGTATTCGGCATTGGCGACGATGACCTCGCCAAAGGTGACCACCAGCGCCACATCGCGGTCCTGGCGACGGCTCACAAACCGAGCAAGCGTCTCGTTGGCCACCGGGCCACCGGTCAGGAAGCGGAAATAACGGCTTTCGCGCGACAGGCCATCCACAAAGGCTCGCAGGCGCCCGTGATCGGACACCCGGGCGGCGCGCAATGTCACCTGCGCACCGCCCCGCACGGTCCAGCTTTCTTCACTGATGGCCGCTTGCGCGTCGCGCTGCTCGTTCATCCACTTCATGACGCGCTCCTGACTACGTTTTATGTAGCCAGGAGTATAGGCGATACCCTGACTTTTGCAAACGTAGTTAGGGTGCTATGCTGGATTCACCATGACCGAACCCACCCAAGTCACCCTTCCGCCATGCTCCATCGCCGCCACGCTTTCCTTGATCGGGGAAAAGTGGACGATGCTTATCTTGCGCGATGTGTTTTCCGGGGTGCGGCGATTCGACGATTTCCTCCAGCGCCTGCAGTGCTCGCCCGCGGTGCTGTCCGCACGGCTCAAGACACTGACCGAAGCCGGCCTGCTGCGCCGGGTCAGCTATAAGGAACCGGGCGAGCGCGAACGCTTCCAGTACCACCCGACGCGCGCCGCCGTCGATTTGCTGCCGGTGCTGGTCGGCCTGATGCAATGGGGCGACGATCACCTCGCGCCCAGTGGCCAGGGTCCGGCGGAAGTACGCTCAAAAACCTCCGGGCTCAGGGTGCGCGCCGCCTTGGTCGACGAATCCGGCGCCCAGGTCCTGCCAAAGGACATGCAGTTGCTGTCCGCCTACAACGTCAAGTCAGACGGCAGCAACGAAGGCTGACCGGCTCCCCCCTCCCGGGTGCGCCCTCCCCGCGCGCACCGTGCGGAATCATTGCACTGCACCATCCCCGTGCCCACGCCCCATGCTGGCGCCGCACCATGATGCATAAACGTGCATTACACGCCGCTTTTCGTCCGAAAACCGGCTTTCCACGCGCCTGATACGCCCCACCACCGGCTGGCACACCGCTTGCGATACAGAGCACGGGCCGGTCAACGGCGACCTGCCCACCCCACATCAAACGCTGGCTATCTCATGTAGCCACGCGTCAGGACAACGGCGTCCCCAGAACTGGCCTTTGCCAGCCTCTCGGGACGCCTTTTGTTTTTGGAGCACAAGCATGAACGGTAAAGCCACCCGGATCGACCTGCTGAGTCTCAAGACCCCGCAGATGCGCGCCTTCCACCTGACCTGGATGGCGTTCTTTGTCTGCTTCTTCGCGTGGTTTGCCTGCGCACCGCTGATGCCGGTGCTCAAGGGCGAGTTCGGCCTCACGCCGGGCCAGATCGCCAACATCAATATCGCCGCCGTGGCGGTGACCATCATCGTCCGCCTGATCATCGGCCCGATGTGCGACCGCTTCGGCCCGCGCAAGACCTACACCGGCCTGCTGGCCATTGGCGCGCTGCCCGTGCTCGGCGTAGCGCTGGCGCAGAACTACGAGACCTTCCTGTTCTTCCGCCTGCTGATTGGCGCGGTGGGCGCGAGCTTCGTCATCACGCAGTACCACACCTCGGTGATGTTCGCGCCGAACGTGGTGGGCACGGCCAACGCGGCGTCGGCCGGCTGGGGCAATGCCGGCGGCGGCGCGGCGCAGGCGGCCATGCCGCTGCTGCTGGGCGCGATCCTGATGATTGGCGTGGACCACACGCTCGGCTGGCGCCTGGCGCTGGTGGTGCCCGGCGTGCTGATGCTGATCATGGCCGTCGTGTACTGGAAGTTCACGCAGGACTGCCCGGAAGGCAACTACTCGGACCTGCGCGCACGCGGCGTGGCCGTCAGCGGCGCTAAAGGTGGAAAAGGCGGCGGTGGCTGGGCCAGCTTCAAGGCGGCCAGCGCCAACTACCGCGTCTGGCTGCTGTTCATCACCTACGGCGCCTGCTTCGGCGTGGAGATCTTCATCCACAACGTGGCCGCCACCTTCTACGTGGACCACTTCGGCCTGTCGCTGTCGGCTGCCGGCATGGCTGCGGCGAGCTTCGGCCTGCTGGCGCTGTTTGCCCGGGCGCTGGGCGGCTATGTGTCGGACCGCTTCGCCCGCCGCCGTGGCCTGGACGCCCGCTCGATGGTGCTGTTCGTCTTCATCCTCGGCGAAGGGCTGGGCCTGCTGTGGTTCGCGCAGGCGTCCAGCGTCACGCTGGCCGTGGTGGCCATGCTGATCTTCGGCCTGTTCACCCACATGGCCTGCGGTGCCACCTACGCGCTGGTGCCGTTCATCGACCGCAAGGCGCTGGGCGGCGTGGCCGGCATCATCGGCGCCGGCGGCAACGTGGGCGCGGTAGCGGCCGGCTTCCTGATGAAGGGCCTGGGCGACCTGCAACAGACCCTGACCTACCTCGGCGTGGCCGCCACGATCGCCGCGCTGTGCGCCATCGCCGTGCGCTTCAGCGCCGAGCACAAGGCCCAGGAGCAGGCCCTGTACGACAGCGCGCTGGCCAACTGAATTCGCATACGAAGAACCCCGGACAAGGAAAGCATCATGAAAATCATCATCGTCGGGCACGGCATGGTCGGCCACAAGTTCCTGGAATGCCTGGCAGACGCCGGCGCGCAGGACCTCGAAGTGACGGTGCTGTGCGAGGAGCCGCGCCCCGCGTACGACCGCGTCCACCTCTCCGAATTCTTCGCGGGCAAGTCCGCGGAAGACCTCTCGCTGGTGCCGGCCGGCTTCTTCGAGCAGCACAACAACATGCTGCTGCGCCTGAACGCCAGAGCCACGGCCATCGACACCGCCGCGAAGACCGTCACCACCTCCACCGGCGAGACGCTGGCCTACGACAAGCTGGTGCTGGCCACCGGCTCCTACCCCTTCGTGCCGCCGCTGCCGGGCAAGGACCGCAAGGACACCTTCGTCTATCGCACCATCGAAGACCTGGAAGCGATGCGCGAATGCGGCAACCGGGCGAAAACCGGCGTGGTCATCGGCGGCGGCCTGCTCGGGCTGGAATGCGCCAAGGCGCTGAGCGACATGGGCCTGGAGACCCACGTGGTGGAGTTCGCCCCGCGCCTGATGGCCGTGCAGGTGGACGAAGGCGGCGGCCGCATGCTGCGCCAGAAGATCGAGGCGCTGGGCGTCAAGGCGCACACCGGCAAGAACACCAAGGAAATCGTCGATGGCGTGGAAGGCACCCATCGCATGAACTTTGCCGACGGCACGCACCTGGACACCGACATGATCGTGTTCTCGGCTGGCATCCGCCCGCGTGACGAACTGGCGCGCGAGAGCGGCCTGGCCGTGGGCGAGCGCGGCGGCATCGCCGTGGACAACAACTGCCTGACCTCCGACCCGCACGTCTACGCGATTGGCGAGTGCGCGCTGTGGCAGGGCAAGATCTACGGCCTGGTGGCCCCCGGCTATGACATGGCCCGCGTGGCCGCCCGCCACCTGCGCGGCGAAGCTGCCGAATTCGGCGGCGCCGACATGAGCACCAAGCTCAAGCTGATGGGCGTGGACGTGGCCAGCATCGGCGACCCGCACGGCAACGTGCCGGGCAGCCGCTCGTACCAGTTCACCGACGAGCGCAAGCAGATCTACAAGAAGCTGGTGGTGTCCGACTGCGGCAAGTACCTGCTCGGCGGCGTGCTGGTGGGCGATGCCGAAGAATACGGCACCCTGCTCCAGATGATGCTGAACCGCATCGAGCTGCCCGAGTCGCCCGAATTCCTGATCCTGCCGTCCTCGGATGGCAAGGCCAAGCCGGCGCTGGGCGCCGACGCGCTGCCGGACACCGCCCAGATCTGCTCGTGCAACAACGTCAGCAAGGGCCAGATCTGCGCCGCCGTAGGCGATGGCGCCACCAGCATCGGCGCGCTGAAGACCTGCACCAAGGCCGGCACGGCGTGCGGCGGCTGCGTGCCGCTGGTCACGCAGATCATGAAGGCCGAGATGAAGAAGCAGGGCATGGCCGTCAACAACCATGTCTGCGAGCACTTCCCATACTCGCGCCAGGAGCTGTACCACCTGGTGCGCGTGGGCAAGTTCAAGTCCTTCGAGGACCTGCTGGCTGCGCACGGCAAGGGCCTGGGCTGCGATATCTGCAAGCCCACCGTCGGCAACATCCTGGCCTCGTGCTGGAACGACTTCGTGCTCAAGGAAGAGCACGCCAGCCTGCAGGACTCCAACGACTACTTCCTGGCCAACATCCAGAAGGACGGCACCTATTCCGTGGTGCCGCGCATGCCGGGCGGCGAAGTGACGCCCGACGGCCTGATCGCCGTGGGCCAGGTGGCCAAGAAGTACGGCCTCTACACCAAGATCACCGGCGGCGCGCGGGTGGACATGTTCGGCGCGCGGCTGGAAGAGCTGCCGATGATCTGGGAGGAACTGATCGCGGCCGGCTTCGAGTCGGGCCATGCGTACGGCAAGTCGCTGCGCACGGTGAAATCCTGCGTGGGTTCCACGTGGTGCCGCTATGGCGTGGATGACTCCGTGGGCCTCGCCATCGAGATCGAGAACCGCTACAAGGGCCTGCGCGCGCCGCACAAGATCAAGTTTGGCGTGTCCGGCTGCACCCGCGAATGCGCCGAGGCGCAGGGCAAGGACGTGGGCATCATCGCCACGGAACGCGGCTGGAACCTCTACGTCTGCGGCAACGGCGGCATGAAGCCCCGGCACGCCGAACTGCTGGCCGGCGACCTGGACCACGACACGCTGATCCGCTACATCGACCGCTTCCTGATGTTCTACATCCGCACGGCAGACCGCCTGCAACGCACCAGCACCTGGCGCGACAACCTGGAAGGCGGGCTGGACTACCTGAAATCGGTGGTGATCGACGACAAGCTGGGCGTGGGCGCCGAACTCGAAGCCGAGATGCAGCACGTAGTGGATACCTACGAGGACGAGTGGAAGAAGGCCGTGACGGACCCCGAGACCCGCAAGCGCTTCCGCCACTTCGTCAACAGCGACCTGCGCGACGACAACCTCGTCTTCCTGGAGGAGCGCGGCCAGATCCGCCCGGCCACGCCCGAGGAACGGAACTTGCAGCGCTCCCGCCTGAGCCACATCCCCGTGGTTGCCGTGCCCGCAAAAGCAGCCTGATAAAAGGAGAACGTGATGCATCATTCCCATCATCCCGAAACCTGGACCGCGATTTGCACCTTGCGCGACATCGTGCCCAATACTGGTGTCTGCGCACTGGTTGATGGCCAGCAAGTGGCCGTGTTCCGCATCGGCCGGGGCGAGGAGGTCTTCGCCATCGACAATTTCGATCCGAACTCGCAGGCGGCGGTGCTCTCGCGCGGGCTGGTTGGCAGCCTGGGCGAGCGCGTGGTGGTGGCCTCGCCGATCTACAAGCATCACTTCGACCTGCGTACCGGCGAATGCCTGGAAGCCCCCGAGCACTCGGTGGCGGCCTACGCGGCCCGGGTCTACGACGGCAAGGTCTGGGTAGCCGCCAGCGAAGTCGCACGACAGGCCGAGGAAGAACTGGCGGCCTGAGCTGCTTCCCCCGCTTCCCACATTGCCCCTCGCCCACGCCCAAGCCATTTGAGACGCCCCATGACGCCCACCGCCAACTCCCACGCCAAACCCCGACTGGTTGTCGTCGGCAACGGCATGGCCGGCATGCGCACGGTCGAGGAACTGCTGAAGCTGGCGCCGGACCTGTATGACATCACGGTGTTCGGCGCCGAGCCGCACGGCAACTACAACCGCATCCTGCTCTCGCCGGTGCTCGCCGGCGAGAAGACCGTCGACGACATCATGCTCAACACGCGCGAGTGGTACGCCGCGCATGGCATCGAGCTTTTGGCCGGCGACCCCGTGGTGGCCATCGACCGCCCCCGCCGCACGGTGCGCTCGGCTTCCGGCCGGGAGGTGCACTACGACCGCCTGCTGCTGGCCACGGGCTCCAAGCCGTTCATCCTGCCGGTGCCGGGCCATACGCTGGACGGGGTGATCGCCTTCCGCGACATCCAGGACGTGGAAACCATGCTCCACGCCGCCCGCAACCATCGCCACGCGGTGGTGATTGGCGGCGGCCTGCTCGGGCTGGAGGCCGCCAACGGCCTGCTGCGCCAGGGCATGGACGTCACCGTGGTCCACCTCGCCGACAGCCTGATGGAGCGCCAGCTGGACAAACCCGCCGCCGCGCTGCTGAAGCTGGCGCTGGAGCGCAAGGGCCTGCGCTTCCTGCTCGGCGCGCAGACCGCCGGCATTCTGGGCGATAGCCGCGTGACCGGCGTGCTGTTCAAGGACGGCAGCCAGATCCCGGCGGACCTGGTGGTGATGACCGCCGGCGTGCGGCCCAATATCGAACTGGCGGCCGGCGCCGGGCTGCGCTGCGAGCGCGCCATCGTGGTGGACGACACGCTCCAGACCTTCGACCCGCGCATCTACGCCGTAGGCGAGTGCGTGCAGCATCGCCAGGCCACCTTCGGGCTGGTGGCGCCGATCTGGGACCAGGCGCGCGTCTGCGCGGCCCATCTGGCCGGCGCCGGCCATCGCCGCTACGTGCAGCAGGCCACGGCGACCAAACTCAAGGTCACCGGCGTGGACCTGTACTCGGCCGGCGATTTCATTGGCGCCGATGGCAGCGAGGATCTGGTCCTGCGCGATCCCCGGCGCGGCGTCTACAAGCGGCTGGTGCTGCAGGACGGCCGGCTCGTGGGCGCGGTGCTATACGGCGACGTGCAGGACGGCCCGTGGTACTTCGACCTGATCCAGAGCGGCAAGCCGGTTGGCGCCCTGCGCCAGCGCCTGCTGTTCGGCAAGACCCAGTGCGAGGCCCTGGCCGCCTGATTTACCGCCTGATTTGCTGCCTGCATTGCCGGCTGACATCACCGAAAGAGAGACATTGCTGTGAACCTGTCCGATATTGCGGTGGTTTCCGCCACCCCCACCACCACCACCGCCACCACCTGCCCCTATTGCGGCGTGGGCTGCGGCGTGCGCGCCACCGTGCGCGCGGACGGCCAGGTCGAAGTCAGCGGCGACGCCGACCATGCCTCCAACTTCGGCCGGCTCTGCGTCAAGGGCTCGGCGCTTGGCGAAACCCTCGACCTGAACGGCCGCCTGCTGCACCCCCAGCTGCGCGAGGCCGATGGCGAGCTGCGCCGCGTCTCCTGGGACGAGGCGCTCGACAAGGTGGCCAGGGGCTTCTCCGACATCGTCGCCGCGCACGGCCCGGACGCCGTGGCGCTCTATGTCTCCGGCCAGATCCTGACCGAGGACTACTACATCGCCAACAAGCTGATGAAGGGGTTCATCGGCACGGCTAATATCGACACCAACTCGCGGCTCTGCATGTCATCCGCCGTGGCCGGCCACAAGCGCGCCTTCGGCGAAGACCTGGTGCCCTGCAGCTACGAGGACCTGGAGACCGCCGATCTCGTCGTGCTGGTGGGCTCGAACACCGCGTGGTGCCACCCGATCCTGTTCCAGCGGCTCACGCGCGCCAAGGAAGCCCGGCCAGCCATGAAGATCGTGGCGATCGACCCGCGCCGCACCGCCACCTGCGAACTGGCCGATCTGCACCTGCCGCTGCGCGCCGGCACCGATGTGCGCCTGTTCAACGGCCTGCTGAGCCATCTGGCCCGCGCCGGCAAGACCGACACGGCCTTCGTCGCCGCGCACACCGCCGGGCTGGAAGCCACCCTGGCCGCCGCCGAGGCGGACGACACCAGCGTCGCCGCCGTGGCCCGCGCCTGCAAGCTCGACCCGGCGGACGTGCAAGCCTTCTTCGACCTGTTCGCCAGCACGGAACAGGTCATCACGGCGTTCTCGATGGGCGTGAACCAGTCGTCGTCCGGCACGGACAAGGTCAACAGCATCATCAACTGCCATCTGCTGACCGGCCGCATCGGCCGCCCCGGCATGGGCCCGTTCTCGCTGACTGGCCAGCCCAATGCGATGGGCGGGCGCGAAGTCGGCGGGCTGGCCAACATGCTGGCTGCCCATATGGAGCTGGCCAACCCGGTGCACCGGGACATCGTGCAGGACTTCTGGCAGTCCCCGGCGATGGCCGACCAGCCCGGCCTCAAGGCCGTGGACCTGTTCGATGCCATCGAGCAAGGCAAGGTCAAGGCGGTCTGGGTCATTGCCACCAACCCCGTGGTGAGCCTGCCCGATGCCGACCAGGCACGCCGCGCGCTGGCCAGGTGCGAGCTGGTGGTGGCGTCGGACATCGTCACGCACACCGACACCAACGACGCGGCCCACATCCTGCTGCCGGCACTGGGCTGGGGCGAGAAGAACGGCACGGTGACCAACACCGAGCGCCGCATCTCGCGCCAGCGCGCCTTCCTGCCCGCGCCGGGCGAGGCCCGCGCCGACTGGGACATCCTTTGCGACGTGGCCCGCCGCATGGGCTTTGCCGGCTTCGACTACGCCGGTCCGCATGAAATCTTCGACGAACACGCCCGCCTGAGCGCGTGGCGCAACGACACCGCCACCGAGCGCGACGCGCCGCGTGCGTTCGACATCAGCGGGCTGGCCGGGCTGGCCCGGGCCGACTACGACGCCCTCGCGCCCGTGCAGTGGCCAGTGCGCGCCAATCTGACCGAAGGCACGCAGCGCCTGTTCACCGACGGCCGCTACGCCCATCCCGATGGCCGCGCCCGCTTCGTGCCGACCGCGCCGCGCGCGCCGGCCCACGCCACGGACGACGACTTCCCGCTGATCCTGAACACCGGCCGGGTACGCGACCAATGGCACACCATGACCCGCACCGGCAAGGCCGCGCGGCTCTCCGACCACCTGCCCGAGCCCTTCGTCGACATGCATCCGCAAGACGCCCTGCTGTGCGGCGTGGGCGAAGGCAAGCTGGCGCGCATCACCAGCCGCTGGGGCGCGATGGTGGCCCGCGTGCGCCATGGCGGCGGCATTCCGCGTGGCAGCGTGTTCGTGCCGATCCACTGGAACGGCCAGTTCAGCTCCGATGCCCGCGTGGGCGCGCTGGTCAATCCGGCGGTCGATCCGGTCTCGGGCGAGCCGGAGTTCAAGCACACGCCGGTGCGCGTGGAGGAATTCCGCGTGTCATGGCACGGCTTCGTGCTGAGCCGCGCCGCCCTGCCCGCCGACGCGCTGACGTACTGGACGCGCATCCAGGGCAAGCAGTTCCAGCGCTACGAGTTCGCCGGCCGGGAGACCATTCCCGACCGCGCCGCCTGGGCCCGCGCGCTGCTGGGCGTGCAGGACCCCGAGGCCGACTGGCTCGAATACGAGGACCGCACCGCCGGCGTCTATCACGCGGGCTATGTGGTCAACGACCGCATCGAGGCCTGCGTGTACGTTTCCACCCGCCCGGACCTGCCCTCGCGGGCGTGGCTGTCGCAACTGTTCGGGCAGGAGCGGCTGGAGGACACCGACCGCATCGGCCTGCTGCTGGGCCAGCCGATGGAGAAAGGCGCGGACGCCGGCCCCACCGTGTGCTCCTGCTTCGGCGTGGGCCGCAACACGATCTGCGACGCCGTGCGCAAGCACGACCTCAAGACCCCGGCCGACATCACCGCCTGCGTGAAAGCCGGCGGCAATTGCGGCTCCTGCGTGCCGGAACTGAAAAAGCTGCTGGTCGAAATCCGGGTGGCCGAAGCGGCATAAATGGTTGCCTTTCTCCGCCCTCCCGATTATCGGGAGAGCGGAGATATTAGGCACCCTTATCTCTGATATTAAATAATTCCCACAAACAGTTCATTTATTTCACCTACGATGACCTGATTGCATCGTAGCGGGGTGACGCCCTGTCATCCGCTCGAAAAATAATAATGGGCATGCTTGCCGTCATCAAGGTTGACCACCCGGGAATCCCAGGTGCTCGCCTTGATCGCCCAAGGGATGAGCACCAGCGATATCGCCAGGTATCTGGGCGTTACCGAATTCACGGCCCGCAAGCACCGAACCAATATCTCGGCAAAACTCGATATCCACTCCACGTCGCAGCTGGTGGCCTTTGCCACGACGCATGCCAATACGGCGCCCCGCGCGCCCACCCCGCTTCTTCCACCAGACACATTAAGCAAGCGTGAAAAAGACGTCCTGGAGAAGCTGAGCCTGGGCCTGACGGCCAAGGAAATCGGCAGAAATCTCAGCATCAGTCCCCGCACTGTCAGCAAACACCTGGAAAATATCCGTGCCAAAACCGGGTTGCAAACCCTGGCGGCTCTCATGACGATTTCCAGGCAACTCAGAATTCCCATGGCATCCGAAAATCCGGATACGCAATCGGAGTAATGGCGATTACCCCCTCCAGGCACCAACACTGGTTCTGCGATAAGTCACCGACCGCTATCGCAAAATCAACCGAATGCCAGCAACATTCAAAAGGGGTAACACCATGAATTGGAATCGATCATTTACCGACCTGATACGCAACGGGCGCCCCGCCTATTGGGGAAACTGGACCCTGGCGCCCAATATCAAACCCGGCGCGGTGGGCTTTGTTTCTCCGGACACCGGCGATTTCACGCTGGTCAAGGAGGAGACACCGGGGCTCTCGCTAAGCACGCGCGGTATTCCCAACCAGTGGAAGCTGTCCTCCAGCAACGTGCAGCGCAGCGAATCCAACGTCAACCTGGACGGCTCGGCCACCGATCCGGATACCGGCATCAAGGTGACGGCCGGCGTGGAGGTGAAGTGGGAATTCTCGACCGTGGGGTCGATCGCTTCCGAATTCGGCATCGCGTCGGAAACGTTCATCAGCGACCTGACCCTGCTCGGCAAGCCGGAAACCTACCAGTGGCTGTACGACCAGGCGCAATCGGTCAGCATGGGGTCGAACGGGCGGATCGCGCAGGGTTTCGGCGTGGTCACCAGCGCGGTCTATGCCCACAGCGGGCTGAACGTGGGCTCCCAGGACAACAGTTCCTCCTTCTCGCTGACCGGCTCCGCCGGCGCGGTGCAAGAGATGCTGGGCGGCGCCAACGGCAAGGGCTCGTTCGTCTCCACCCGCCAGAACAAGAGCGTGGACCAGCATCTCTGGCCCTACCAGGCGGAGCAGCTCGCGCCCTCCCCGATCCCGATCGCCTACACCTTCGCCTCGTTCGACGGGCCGCTGCTGATTCCGAACTGGATCAACCGGCTCGGCGCCTTCGAGGTGGTGTTCGACAACAAGCCCGGGTGCACCTACGTGACCCACATCCAGATCGGCTACGACTCGCCGGCGGGGCGCCAGCACGATGAGTTCTCGCTGAGCGGCGGCATTTCCAAGACCGTGAGCAACATCCCGCTTAGCGCGACCAACCTCCGCGTGGACGTGAAATTCCAGGGGGTCATGAACAGCGACCACTACGCCTTCAACTGGCCCAGTCCGCTGGGGCAATGGCTGACGGGGCGTCGCGCCATCGAAATGACCGGCGTCTGGCCGGGGCAGACCCACGCGCGGGAAGTCTGACTTCCCTCTTCATCGCAGAAACCTGAAGTTTTCCAAGGAGAAACACCATGGCAACGCTCGTCAACATCACTGCCAAGACCCCCACCGCCGTGCAGATCTGGGGATTTCACGATCCGTCCGACGTCGACGACGTGGCGGCGGCGCTCAATACCATCGCCAGCGGCCTGACCGGCAACGGCCACACGATTCACGTCATGTCCGGCACCCACGGCTACTGCGATGGGAAGATCGGCGCCGTGGCACAGCGCGAAGAGAAGTTCGCGGACGAGGACCGGGCCCTTGCGTCGCCCAAGACCAGGGACCAGAAACCCGTCGCCATCGCCGTGCATGACTTCAATAACGGCAACCTGCCCGGCCCCGACCGCGTGACGGCGGCCATGGCCAAGCTGAACACGGACATGCGCCGCATCGTGGGCAATCTCCCGGGCACCCACACCTTCCTGCTGGCCTACTGCTGCAGCGCAGGCACGCGTTAGGCTGCCGAAGTCTTGAAGGGCGCACGCCGCGATGCGCACGCGGCGTGGGCGGGCAGTCCGCACCTTGACATTTCATCTACTGCTGGACAAAATGTCCAGCATGAAGACCCGCACGCCCGAGCAGCGCCAGTTGCTCGACCAGATCAAGCAGATTGCCGATGGCCTCGGGCAGACGCTCGCGCCGTTCTGCGAGGTCGTGGTCCATGACCTGCTCGAGCCCGGGCAGTCGATCCTCGCCATCCACAACAACCTGTCCGGCCGCGCCGTGGGCGAGCCCACCACCGAGCTGGGCCAGGCCCGCATCACCGATCCGGACTACCCTCAGATCATCGCCAACTATCCGAACCAGTTCGCGGATGGGCGGCAGGCCAAGAGCACCTCGGTGGGCATCAAGGACAGCAACGGGCGCTATATCGCCGCGCTGTGCATGAATGTGGACCTGACGCTGTTCCGCAGCCTGCAGATGGCGATGGGGCAATTCGTCCAGACCGCCGTCGAAGGGCCGCAAGAGTCACTCGACCCAGCCGGCACCGATGCCCTGCGTGCCCGCATCGACACCTTCGCCGCCCGGCTGGCCACCACGCCCCGTGCGCTGAAGACCGAAGACCGGCGCGCGCTGATGCATGAACTCAAGGCGTCGGGCCTGTTGGAGGTCCGGCGCGCCATGGAAACCGTCGCGGCACATCTCGGTGTGTCGCGCGCCTCGGTCTATAGCTATGCCCGCTGACACCCATCTGGCCCAACTCCTGCTCCTCGACAAATTCGACGTCGAAGCCGCCCTGCAACCGGACGACGTGCTGGAAGCCGTGCGTGAAGCCTTCGTGCTGCACAGCCACCGCGAAGGCCGCGTGTTCCCGCTGATCCGCGAGAAGCTGGCCACCGGCGGCGTGTTCGGCATCAAGGCTGGCGATGTGCCGAAGCAGAACCTGCTCGGCTTCAAGGCGGCCGGGTTCTGGCCGGACAACCGCGCCCAGGGCGGCGAGCCGCATCAGGCCACGGTGCTGCTGATCGACCCCGCCACGGGCCGCCCGCTCTGCGTGCTGGACGGCAACGCCATCACCACCGCGCGCACCGGCGCGGCCGGCGGCATCGGCCTGCAACTGCTGGCGCGGCCGAACAGCGCGCGCGTCTGCGTGTTCGGCAGCGGCGTGCAGGCGCGCGTGCAGCTGACCTATGCGCTGCGCCTGCTGCCGTCGTTGTGCCATGTGTCTTACGTCACCTTCAACCACCAGCGCGATCCGGCGTTCGAAGCAGCGTTCTCGGACCGCTGCCAGATCGAACTGGCGACGGACGCCAACGCGGCGGTATCGAAAAGTGATGTCGTCATCACCGCCACGCCCGGCGGTGGCGCCCTGTTCGACGCAGACGCCGTGCAGCCCGGTACCCACCTGAACTGCGTGGGCGCCGATACGCGCGGCAAGCGCGAGTTGCCGGACGGCGTGCTGGCCCGCGCGCGCGTCTTTGCCGACGACCGTGAGCAGGCCCGCGGCATCGGCGAATGCCAGTGGGCCGCCCAGGTCGATTGCACCGAGATTGGCGACCTGCTGACCGGCAATGCCATGTTCGACCGTGGCTCTGCCGACATCACCGTCTTCGACATGACCGGCCTCGCCCTCCAGGACCTGACCGTCGCCCGCTTCCTGCACGAGCGCGCCGTGGCCAATGGCACCGGCAAGCGCCTGGCCTGGCCCTGGTAATCTCTCACCTCCATCGCACACCCTCCCCTGCCATGACGACCCTGCAACTGCCCACCTACGCCGATGTGCAAGCCGCCGCCCAGCGGCTGGAAGGCCATGCCAACCGCACGCCCGTGAACACCTCGCGCACCTTCAACGAGATGGTCGGCGCCGAAGTGTTCTTCAAGTGCGAGAACTTCCAGCGCATGGGCGCGTTCAAGTTCCGCGGGGCGTTCAACGCCTTGTCGAAGTTCTCGCCCGCGCAGCGCAAGGGTGGCGTGGTGGCGTTCTCGTCCGGCAACCATGCCCAGGGCATCGCCCTCTCGGCCAGGCTGCTCGGCATGCCGGCGACCATCGTCATGCCGCACGACGCCCCGGCGGCCAAGGTAGCCGCCACCAGGGGCTACGGCGCCAACGTGGTGACCTACGACCGCTACAAGGAAGACCGCGAGGAAATTGGCCGCAAGCTGGCCGCCGAACACGGCATGACGCTGATTCCGCCGTACGACCATCCGGACGTGCTGGCCGGCCAGGGCACTGCCGCCAAGGAACTGTTCGAGGAAGTCGGCCCGCTGGACGCGCTGTTCACCCCGCTCGGCGGCGGCGGGCTGCTCTCCGGCACGGCACTGGCCACGCGCGCGCTGGCGCCGGCCTGCAAGCTCTACGGCGTGGAGCCGGAGGCCGGCAACGACGGCCAGCAGTCGTTCCGCAAGGGCGAGATCGTCAACATCGACACCCCGAAGACGATTGCCGATGGCGCGCAGACCCAGCATCTGGGCCAGTACACCTTTGGCATCATCCGCCGCGACGTCAACGACATCGTCACCGCCTCGGACGCGCAACTGGTGGACGCCATGCGCTTCTTCGCCGAGCGCATGAAGATGGTGGTGGAGCCGACCGGCTGCCTCGGAATGGCCGCCGTGCTGGGCATGAAGGACCAACTCAAGGGCCAGCGCGTGGGCGTGATCATCAGCGGCGGAAACGTCGATATCGCGCGCTTCTGCGAGCTGCTGGCAGCCTGAGCCCCGCCACGCCCCGCCCCACCACGCCCCACCCCGGCCGGGGCCTACATCTCCCCGGCCTGCTTCACCTCTTCCTTCGTGTCGCGCGCCGGCTCCGGCGATAGCTGCATGAAGATCCATGCCGATGCCGAGGTAATCAGCCCCACGCAGATGAAGGTGGCGTGGAAGGCCGGCAGCACTTCCATCTGGTGCGCGCCGTTCGCGCCAAATCCGGCCTGGAACGTGGCCAGCAGCGCGCCGGCCGACGTCACCGCCAGGCTCATCGACAGCATCTGCACCATCGACAGCATCGAATTGCCGCTGCTGGCGCTGCCCCCCGACAGGTCTTTCAGCGTCACCGTGTTCATGGCCGTGAACTGGATCGAGTTGACCATGCCGAAGATGGCCAGCTGCACCAGCGTCAGCGCCAGCGGGCGCGTGGGCGAGATCAGCGCGAACGACGCCATCACCAGCCCCACCACGAAGGTGTTGACCACCAGCACGCGCCGGTAGCCGTGGCGCTCGATCAGCATCGTCGCCAGCCGCTTGGAGGCCATGCCGGCGGCCGTGACCGGCAGCATCATCAGGCCGGCATCGAACGGCGCGTAGCCCATGCTCACCTGGAGCATCAGCGGAATCAGGAAGGGCATCGCCCCGTTGCCGATACGCGCGAACAGGTTGCCGAGCAGCCCCACGCTGAACGCGTGAATCTTGAACAGCTTCAGCGGAAACAGCGGGTTCTGGCGCTTGTTGGCATGCAGCACATAGGCCGTGAGCGCCGCCATGCTGCCAATCAGCAGCATCAGCACCGTGGCGTGCTGGAAGCCCATGCCGGCCAGCCCATCCAGCGAAAACGACAGCGCCACCATGGCCACGGCCAGCAGCAGGTAGCCGGTGACGTCAAAGCCGCCCATGCCGGGCAGCCGCGAATTGGGCATGTAGCGGATGGTGGCCAGGGCGCCGATGATCCCCACCGGCACGTTGATCAGGAAGATCCAGTGCCACGACAGCGTCTGCGTCAGCCAGCCGCCCAGCGTGGGGCCGATCAGCGGGCCGATCATGCCCGGAATGGCCACGAAGCTGAGCGCCTGGAGGTATTGCTCGCGCGGAAAGGTGCGCAGCACCGAGAGCCGCCCCACCGGCAGCAGCATGGCGCCGCCCACCCCCTGCACCACCCGCGCGGCGGTGAGCACCGGCAGCGTGGGCGCCCAGGCACACAGCAGCGAGCCGAGCACGAACAGGCCGATGGCGGTCTGGAAGATGGTGCGGGTGCCGAAGCGGTCCGCCAGCCAGCCCGAGGCCGGAATGACCACCGCCATGGTGAGGGAATAGGCAATGACGACCGACTGCATGCGCAGCGGGCTTTCGCCCAGGCTGTGCGCCATCGACGGCAGCGCCGTGTTGACGATGGTCGAGTCGAGCGTCTGCATGAAAAAGCCAACGGCCACGACCCACAGCATGATGCGCAGGTCGCGGTCCTGGGGCATGGAGGGGGGCATGGGGCTCCACGGATGCCAGTCAAAGACGCCACCTTAGGCCGGAGACGCGCCGCTGGCAAGTCAGGCGGCGGCTTACATCGACGCCCGCAGCCCCAGGAAGAAGCGCCGCCCGGCCGCCGGCTCGAAGTACCGGCCGTTGGCCTCGTTAACGATGACCGAGCCGATGTAGTGCCGGTCTGCCAGGTTGTCGATCCGGCCGAACAGGTACAGCCGGGTCCGGCCCAGCCTGAATTCGTAGCCGGCCTTCAGGTTGAAGACCATGTAGCCGGGCGCCGCCTGGGTGTTGAGGTCGTCCGCATAGACCTGGCTGTCCGCCCGCGCCTCCACCCCCAGCATCAGCGGCGCCAGCGGCCGGTAGGTCAGCTCTGCGCCCAGGCTGTGCCGCGCCGTGCCGGGCAGCCGGTTGCCGGCCGCCACCTGCAGGCCCTGCGCGTTGAGATAGGCCTCCCCGAAGTACGCCGACAAATAGGTATACCCCAGCCCCGCCCCCCACTGCTGCGCCTGCCCGAACGTGCCGCGCCAGCCCAGTTCCAGCCCGCGCCGGCGCACGCCGTTCACGTTCTGGTAGACCGTGCGGCCGGCGTTGTTCGATACCGGCACCACCTCGTCGTGACTGTCCGCGTCGAACAGCGCGGCCTCCACCTTCTGGCCGGCCGCCTGCCATTTCACGCCGATCTCGCCCTGCCGGCTGGTGGACGCCTGCAAGCCCAGGTTGGCGCCCACCCCGCCGGGGCCGTAGGCCACCTCGGTCAGCGTCGGGGTCTCGAAGCCCCGGCCCAGGTTGGCGTAGACATTGAGCGTGTCGTGGGCGTGCCAGACCACGCCGGCCACCGGGCTGACGTTGTGATAGGTGGAGGTGCCGCTGTCGTCCGGGCTGGCCGCCGTGACGTAGTGGTCGTCAATGCGCAGCCGGACCATGCTCGCCCGCAGCCCGCCCACCAGTTCCCAGGCGGGATGCACGGTCCAGTTGAACTGGGCAAACGCGCCGTAGTCGGCCGCCTCGTCGGTCTCGTCCCGGCGCAGCGCGCCCTGCTGGCCGTTATCGTTCACGTAGCCATGGCGGGCGTCGCGCATGGCGTTGGCCTCGATCCCGGCCGTCCATTGCAGCGGCAGGCCGTTGGCCGTGGTCTTGCGCGTCCACGCCAGCGCCGTGCCGCCGTAGGTGCGGTCCAGATCGACAATGCCGCCCGCCGACGAAGGCGCCGCGCCGCTGAAGCCGAGCCGCTGGGTCAGCTGCCGCCCGCCGCCATAAAGGCGGAAGTTCAGGCTGTCACGCTCGTTCAGCTGGTGTTCGACCACCACGCCGGCCTGCGTCTGCTCGACATCCTTGCCCGTGTTGAACTGGGTGGCCGCCGGCACGGCCTGCCGGGGGTTGGCGTCGGCCTGGGCGCGCGTGAGCCCGAGCGGGTCCTCGGCCAGCGGCTGGGTGAAGTAGTTGAATTGGCCGGTGATCTTGGTGGCCGTGGTCGGCTGGGCCACGATCTTGGCGTTGAGCTGGTAGCGGCGTGCTGCGCTGTGGTCCCGGTAGCCGTCGGTCTGGTAGGTCCAGGCGTCCAGCGAGCCGCCGAGGCGGTCATTGCCGCCGGCCAGCGCCACGCCGGCCTGCCATTGGCCGTCCGAGCCGAAGCCCGTGGCAGCCCGCCCGGTGAACCCGTCCCTGGGCGGATCGGGCGTGAACACCTGCACCACGCCGCCCGAGGCATTGCCGTACATCTGAGCGAACGGGCCGCGCAGCACCTCCACGCGGCTCGCGTTGGCCAGGTCGAAGGTGGACGCCTGCCCCTGCCCGTCCGGCATGGTGGCGGGAATGCCATCGACAAACAGCCGCACCCCGCGCACCCCGAAGGTGGAGCGGCTGCCAAAGCCGCGCACGGCGATCTGGAGGTCCTGGGCGTAGTTCTGGCGGTCCCGCACAGCGATGCCGGGCACGGTCAGGGTCAGTTCGGAGAGATTGACCAGCGGGGACGCCGCCGTGAAGGGGTCCACGGCGATGCTGCTGACGGCGGCCGGGGCATCAAACTGGCGCTGCTCGCTCCGGCTGGCGCTGACCACCACATCGGGCAGCGTCTTCTCGTCGGCGGTCTGGGCCGTGGCTGCCGGCATCGCCAGCAGCGAAGCCAGTGGAAAGATGGAAAAACGGGAAAGGGTCCTGCCGGTGGCGTGCATGGGGGCGCGTTCCAGAGAGTAGACACCTCGCGCGCGGAAAGTCGCGCGAGGCATAGTCTACCCAAACCGGGGCGCCCCGCCGGAATCAGTTGCCGCCGCTCACCAGCGTACGCGCCTCCACCACCTTGTCGCGGTAGGCCTCGAAGATGCGGCGCAGCGCCTGCTCCATGTTCAGCTT
>NZ_JAWRWU010000026.1:0-31054 GCF_046535395.1 Cupriavidus sp. SIMBA_020
CGTCTACGTCAGCCCGATCGAGTTCGAAAAGACGGAGAGAGCTTAGGTAGGTGTCCACAGGATCAGCAGCAGCCCACACCTGTATAGCCGAGCTCCGCGCGATCAAAGGACAGATCGATGTCCTCAGAGAAGCGACGAATGGCGTCATATGCCTTTGACAAGGACGTACCGCCTTTGAACACTAGTGTGGCGGCGTCCCTACGCTGCAGACTGAATAGCCTTCTCAGCGTCCAGCAGACCCAGAAGTCTTTTTCAATGATCGTATTTGCAATGCCCCTCTTGGCACCAGACTCCCCAAAGAGGGCGGCGCGGTCGGCGGCTGGAAGTTTGGCAACCTTATCCATCCATATCACTCGACATAGAGTTGGCAATCGCCACAAGTGTCGGCCGCATCCAAGCCGGCGCTTGAATAGCAGCAGAGGCGAGGACCTTTTTGTCATCACGCGACAAGCGCATCGCGGCCACCTGCACGACGTCGGTCGCACGCAGGGGCCCAACATGACGAAGCGCCTGAATAACGTTCCCTACTATGCTTCCTGGTGCTACCAGGTGTTTCGGCGAGGCATGTCGCAAGTCCACCACGCGCTTTCCCAGCACCACACGGCGGGAGGGACCATTTGTCAGATAGCTGCTCTTCGAGGGTACCTGTGTCGTTAAGCCGAGAGCGTTTGCCGCACGCGCACCGTCAATTTGGACCTTTGAACCGGTCTCCCTCGCCAAGGCTTGAGCCACGTCATCTGGAACAGGGGACAGTGCTCCGAGTTGTGGATGAACCTTCGGGAAATCATACAGGCCTCTGGCCAAGCGCCGAAGAGTGCCCTTTTTCGCCAAGCGGGAAAGAGCCTGATCGACGGAGGCACGCCCTCCCACATCCAGGAAATCTGAGGGCGTGAATACACCGCCCGGCCCTTGGGCCCGAGCGCGGCTCATGATCTGAGCAGGGACGGAGTAATCGAGTCGTGGCATATGTCAGAAAATACCACATAATTTTATGACTTTCAAGGGCAGATGCAAACGAGGCGCTCCAACTTCGCCTCGAAGCGCTGGCCGCGAAGGGTGCGGAAGCAATTCCGCCGGCCGGCGCAGAAAAGGTTGTATTCCAGTCGTGGGAAGCCCAACTCCCGACGTATGACCAGGCTTCGCGGAGAGCAGTCGCTGCAGCGAGCATTACCCAAGAATATTTGGCTTGCACTCGCGACAGATCAGCGAGAGGTTGATCGCTTGTGGCCCGACGCGGTGACTGCCGCCGCTGCCATGGTTGACAGCAAGATACTCTGTAGCAGTATTCCTGGTCTCGGCCGCGCAGGACGGCACCGCACTGCAAAGCAAACGTTTGGCCAAAGCGAAACTCGAATGTGCCGCAAGGAGTCGGACAGCCCAACGCTATAGGGGCAAACTAGATCCCCTGCGCTTGGACGGAGACGACAAAGACACTCCTACCTCCCTCACTATTCGTCGCAACCCTTGGGATGAGGAGAGGCTCACCGGGCAGAGGCCGCCACTTCAAATTTGAGGAGATTTGGGCCAGGCGCACGAGGCTTTAGATGTCGTCGAAACCGCGTAACCTCGCGCGGTCTTTTCACTGTAGGGCAGCGGAAACTGACGCCACATTATCAGTTAGCATGCTGGTGAAACTCATCAATAAAGGGGCGGGAATTGAACGACGAGGATAATGGGACGAGCCGGTCCGTCGCGATCTACTGGGACTTCGAGAATCTGCACGCTGGACTCGTCGAGGCGAAGTATGGGGAGGGGGCTTATGCCAAACAGGAAAACCGATTCAAGGCCCAGGAGCCATTGATCGACGTCCAAGCCCTAGTTGAACTTTGCTCGTCCTTTGGAACCGTCGCCATCAATCGGGCCTATTGCAACTGGCAATTCTTCGGTCGATACCGGGATGCCCTACTGCAGGGCTCCGTAGAACTGATCCAGCTGTTCCCGCCGGGCCCGTCCGCAAAAAACGGCGCTGATATCAAGCTTTGCCTTGATGCCGCTGAAGATATCGGCCGATTCGGCCATATCGGCACGGTCATTATTATTGGGGGCGATAGCGATTTCATGCCCATCTCGCAGAAGATCAAAGCCGCGGGTCGCACTCTTATTGGCATCGGCAACCGCAAGAATACGAACCGGCATTGGGCGAAGTCGTGCCATGAGTTCCGTTATTACGATAGCTTGATCGACCCGATCGTAGAAGCTCGGCCGTCAACCGCGGGGGACGTGGCTCCGCCCTTGCACAGCCCCAGTGCCGATATGCTCCGTCGCGCCATTCGCCTACTGGCGGAATCGAAGGGCGACGCTTGGGTATACAAGGCCAGCGTGTGGCCCATGATCAAGCGATTAGATCCAACGTTTTCAATGAAGGACCATGGCTTTTCCAGTTTCAGCGAGATGCTGAAGGCGTTGGATGCCATTGTAGAAGTCAAAAAGGGCGAGAAGGACCATCTTATGAGGCTTCGTTAGTCCAGTCTGATAGACCGTCCGCCCGACATGCACATCTAAATTGCACACAATCTCAAGGTTCGCGACGGCGGTATTGAACCTGAAGTATCAATGGGCAGGCCGGCGGTTCGCCGACGACCCCACCGGCTATTATTTCGGGCAAATTCCCCGTCCGAACAGAGCTTTGTCGGTTGTAGCCGCATCTGCGCGAAGGAAAGGCATGCCCTCCTCGGCCGCTCTTGCGACCAAAATGGTCGAGCGCTTCCGTCCGCGGTATATCGTGATGTTGGGTATCTGCGCCGGCGTCAAAGGAAAAACCGAACTCGGAGATGTCGAGTCGGCAGCAGCCATCACGATCGCGCAACGCAGCGGGGCGCTACACCTTGTAGCGATATCGCGCCCCACCGAATCCTATTCACCCAAAGGTAGGACTGCCGCAGCGCCGGGAGGCAAGTTCTCGGTTCGGGTCGGCCCTATGGCATCCGGCGCGGCCGTTCTAGCCACGAACGGCGCGTTGGATCCCATCACCGCACAGAGAGGTCGGGAACTGCCATCCGCTTCCCTTATCGCGACAGCCAATGACGTCGGTCGCAATTTATGTTAAATGCGACGGATAGGTCGGAATCGCGTTCCGACCTACGGTTGCCACCAGCTCGCTTCGCGTCTATTGCGTGATCGGTTGGGGCAAGTAGTTCCGGAGGGTAAGTGATGTGGCATCGTCAGTTACGATTGACGATCGATCTTATCTACCCATTTTTGAACTTCCTCCAGTGCAACGATTTCGCATTCGCGAATAAAGCTTAGGATTTCGTCGCGCGTTACCAAGAGCCGCATCGTCCCTGGCTCATCATCGTTAACGACCAAAGTTACTGTTGGCGAGCCAGGGGCCAATCCTGCGAAAATCAGCCCTACCATTGAAACGCATGCTGAACTGGCAGTTCGCTGTATATCGGCCTCCCTGCCTCTTTGGCGTACAAACTTCTCCCAACCCGCAGGAACTTCATTTCCCTGTGCTGGCCGCTCCCATTCGAACCGAAATAGGCATTTGATTACTTGGCAGCCGTCAAATTCAATCATATTTTTCGCATTCGGTCCGACATCATCGACACTGCTATCGATCATCAAACCGAAACATTCAAACTTGAAGACAACGTCCTCATAATCGACAGCTACTCGAATCGAGGATGTGTTATTGCTTGTCAATCTCACCCTATTAGGGCTACCTGTTATCGCATTCGAATGATCTATTTTCAGCCTCCCATACAAACACGAGAGAGATGACAGATCATCCACCGTTGGTAACAATCTATGAAGGCTCACCATAGCCAAGGGGTTCCTGGAGGAAAGTGGATCGTTTCAGGCGGCTTTGTACCATTTGCAGGAATATCGATTCTAGGACCATTGCCATGTTTCCCTGGTCGTACACGCACACCATTCGGACATACCTGATGCCCCCCTTGATCGGAGGTTTGTCCACCGGTCAGGTCATCGACCGTGCCCGGAAAATCCGAACTCGGCAGATCGGTATTTACCCGCTGACCAGAACTAGACCGCGGATTATCACCTATAAGATCGGTAGGCACATCGGGCACACCCGCCTCAGAATTCTGCGCAATAATCGGACCAATTACATTCCAGCCAAGGTAAGCGCCTATGCCTGCGCCGATCACACCCCCAACAACTGCTCCAACCGGGCCAGCCATACTGCCAATCTCTGCCCCCGTCAGGGCACCAGCGAGCGGATTCGTGCCGCGCGGATCACGATAGCTAATGGGATTACCACGGACATACGCATAATTGTTCGTCTGCCCACTAGCCCATCCAATCGGGTCCGCCGAAATGAACCGTCCCAATTGTGGACTGTAGTACCTGGCTCGGTGGAAATACAGCCCAGTCCCGTCATTTTCGCGCCCCGTGTACTGCTGGCTGTTGTCGTTCGTCCCTGTCTGCGTGGTGGCACCGTAGGCATCGTAGCTATAGCTGGTTACAATCGCCTGCGTCGCATCGGTCGCCATCAGTATACTGCCCAGTGCGTCGGACAGCATACTGTGATTGCCAGCGCTGCTTTGACGCATATAGACCTTGTCCATACCCGGGCCGTTGACCAGGTTGGCTGTCACCCCGCTGCCATTCTTCTCCTGCACGAAGTTGGCCCCGTCATACAGGTACCCCGTGGCGTTGCTCCCGATGGTCTTGCTGATGCGCCGCCCCAGCGCGTCGTACTGGAAACTGGCCGTGATGGCGCCGCTGATGCCGCGCAACTGGTTGCGCTCGTCCCACGTGTAGGTGTTCGTGCCGTCGCTTGTCAGGTTGCCATTGGCGTCGTAGCTCAGGCTCTGATTGTTCCACTTGACCAACTGGTTATTGGCGTTGAATTCTGTGGTACTTACGGCGGTACCGGAATCGACCCGGGCCAGACTGCCGCCCATGCCGGTTCTCTGACCAGCGGCGTCGTAGGTGTAGGCCAGGTCGCCAATGAGGGTTCCATCGGCCTTTTTGTATGCAATGCCGATTAGCTGGCTGGCAGCGTCGTAGCTGTAGGTCGCCACAATGCCGTTGGCGTAGGTGGTCTGGGTCCGTCGGTTTGCAGCATCGTAGCTGAAGCCGATGGTCTGGATGGTGTTGCCATTCGTCGCGCCGGCGGCCTGCTGGATCTGGGTCAGGCGGTTTGCCGCGTCCCAGGTGTAGCTCACCGTCGGCTGGCCTGCGACGGTCATAGTTTTGCGTCGCCCGCCCGCGTCGTAGGTGTAACTCACGCCGCCCTGCGGGGTCGTTTCACTGGTGAGCCGGTCAAACACATCGTAACTGCGCGTGATCGTGCCACCCACGGAATCCACGAACTGGGTCACCCGGTTGCCGGCGTCCCACGTGAACGCAATGGTGCTGGTCGGGTTGCCATCGCTGGCCGTCGCACCGAAGCCCATCAGCGTCGGCCTACCCAGCGGGTCGAAACTCACGTTGGTGGCCTGGCCCTTGTTGTCGATGGTCTGGCTCACCCGTCCGCCCGGCTCGTAGGCCAGTGTTGTCACGCGCGCCAACGCATCGGTGGTGCGCGTCAGGCGATCGCGCCCATCGTAGGCAAAGCTCGTTGTATTGTTGTTCTGGTCGACCTGAGTCAGGAGATTGCCGTTGGGGTCATAGCTGACTTGAGCCACGCCGCCTTTGGGATCGGTCAGGCTTATGATCCTGTCCAGGGCGTCGAAGGCCAGGTAGCTGCGGCGGCCGAGGGCATTTGTTTTGCTGGTGGGGCGCCCGACGGCATCCGTGTATTGGCTCGCTGCGTGGCCCAATGGATCGGTCACGGTTTGCAGATCCGCGCCGCTGTAGCTGAACGTCGTGGTGGCATTCAGCGCGTCAGCGACGCTGGAGGGGCGGCCCTGTCCGTCATAGGTCAGCGTCACACTGTGATTCAGCGCGTCTGTGCTCTTTATCAGATTGCCCTGCTTGTCGTAGCTGAATGTGATCGTGTTGTTGTTGGGGTCGGTGATGCTGGCCGGGCGGCTGTAGTTCAGATCCCAAACGACTTTGGTAGTCGCTGCGCTGCTAGTGCCATAGGCGGCGGTCACCTGCGTCTTGTTGCCCAGGCTGTCGTACTGGTACGCCGTGGTGCGGCCCAGGGTGTCGGTGACGCTGTCCAGCAGGTTGGTGTTCGGATTCCAGTTGTATGCCAGCGTCTGGGCCACGTTCGTGCCCTGCCCCGCCGTCACGCTGGTGATCGCCTGCTTGTTGTTGAATACGTAGCGTGTGACCGTGCCACGTTCGTCCGTGGCGTCGGTCTGCGTCACAGCATCGAAAGAGCCGGCCGGGATCGTCTGGCTGGCGGACAGCAGGGTGTAGGCGAACGAGAAAGTCCTACCATCGGCGTACGTCTGGGTCGCCACTCGGCCATTGGCGTCATAGGTGTTGGTGACGACGATATTGCCGTTCTTATCCTGAACCGTGAGGAGGTTGTGGCTCGTGGTAACACCGCCGATGGAGTGCGCGGCGGGCACGGTCTGGGTCGCCCAGGTGTACTGCCTCGTCTTGCCCAGCGGGTCAGTGACCTTGATCAGCCGACCTTGCGTATCGTAGGCATAGGTCGTCGTGCGCTGCAGGTCGTCCCGGATCTGCGTCACGCGATTGGACGTGTCGTAAGTCAGATAGACGTTGCGTCCGTTGGGCGAGATGATCTGGGTCAGATTGCCGTTGGTGCGCACCAGTTGCGTGACGTTACCGAGCCGGTCCTTGATGCCGAGCACGGCCGCCGTGCGCGCGTTGCCCCCGCCATCGCCCACGCCAGGGAAGAAGTACGTGGTGCCGTTCTTGAGCACCATGCTCCAGCTGGCGCCCGGATAGCTGACGTTGTCCCACTTGACGATGGCTCCGTAGTAGATGCTGCCCGGTGCGGCCACGCTCTGGAAGACGGCGCTGGTGTAGCCCGTCCCCCCCGAGACGCGCGTGAAGTAGACGCGCCCCCCATCGGGCAGGATCAGGTAGGTGTAAGGCTTGATCTGGTCTCGCGCAGAATCATAGCCGCCAACGAGGAAGATGTCATAGGATAGGTTCGTGCCAATGCCGAAGGCGCGCGAGAGCAGGTCGGCCTGTCGGTATGACCGACCGATGGTAATGGGCACGACGTCCGGGATCACCAGATCGGTTTCGGGATTGAGGAACAAACCGGTGGAGGTGTCCACGGGATCGGCCGTCTTCGCATCGCACTCGCAGTTCACCGCCGGCCCCGCCGACGGCGCCTGCGATTCAGGCGTGAAGGTGGTGATCATCGCGCCCGTGAACTCGTAGATGCGAACGTCCGCATCGGGCACCACCTGCTTGCCATCTGCCGTGACCGTACCGTGGCCATACTCGAACCAGCCACGGTTGGTGGCGTCGTAGTCCCAGAACGTCATGCGTGTGCCGGGCGCGGCATTGGGATAGTTCGGGTAGATGAGCTGGGCTCCCTTGGCATTGGCGTTGATGCCTTCCAAGCGGGAGCCTCCGGGCTGGATGCTGAAGTAGACTGGCACCTCGATATGCGGCAGCGGAAACGGCGGCTGGTTGACCGGAATCGCCGTCATGCTGATTTCGGTCACGATCTTGCCCTGGGCATCCCGGACGACCATGCCGGCGGGAATGCGCAGTTCCATGCCCGGGATCTGTGGGTTCGTCACAATCGTCTCGGTCGCGGTGGGCGAGGCCAACTTGACGGTTCGCGGGTTCAGCCGCGACATCCAGATCACGAAAGGCAACTGTGTTGTGTGGCCCTCCTCGATCTTCACGCCGTACTCGTAGCGCCCGTAGTGGCGATCTCCTCGGTTGGCCGTATCGCCATCGATGACCAGAATCTGGCGACCTGAGGGTACGCCCGCGAGCAGGAACTCACCGTTCTCATCGGTGACGACCTTCTGCGAGCCGATGGACAGCGTCGCACCCACCAACGGCCTTCCGTTGAGTCGCAAGACTTGCCCTGCTACGCCAGTCACCCCATCAGCAGGCGGCGTCACATCGGGGATCTTGCGCTGCGCTACATCGGCTGGCGTCAGCTTCATCAACTCGGGGTAGCCATACAGCACACGGCGCAGGCGTTCGTTCTTCGGCTCGTGCTGGCGGGAGACTTCGCGATTGCCGCGGCGCCATTTGCCCCCGAAGTTTCCGGGGCCGGGGATCCAGATGTCGCTGTCTTCGGCTGCGTCCGCCGCGGCCTGGTTGGCGGCTGCAAATGCGGCGCTGGCCACGGCCGGTGTCTTGGGCGTGGCGGTTGTCCCGTTAGCGGTGGTGCTACCGGCCGTTGCCGCCGCGGCTGCTCCGGCCTGCGTAGTCGCGGCGGTTGTTGCAAGTACGGCTCGCGCGATGCCAGCCGTTGTCGCAGACTGCGTGGCTTGCGTGCCGAGCGTGACGGTCTTGAAGCCCACTGCAGTCAGTGGCAAGGCCTGCCCGAACTGATCGGTCGCGCCTTGCACGAACAATGTGTATGCCGTGCCCGGGAGCAATTCCTGCTTTGGCGTGATGAACAGCAGCATCCCGGCTTCCACTGGCACCGGCTGGATAGCCACGGGACCGCTTGGGCCGATCAGGGTAACGGTCTTTGCATTCAGGCTCGCCACAGCCATGCGCTGGCTGAAACGGACCATGAGGCGCTGGGCAACGAGAACATCCTTTGCCTGGTCCACAGGAACGCTGCTCACCAGCGCCGGGACAGTGCCGGGGTTGAGCGATTCTGCTAGCGTTCGTGCGCTCTCGAGCGCCACGGCGCTGAACTGTTGCGCGCCGGCATCGAACACACTGCCGCCGGGCAGCGTCTGTCCCGCGCCGTCCCCGCCGCCCCACAGCAAGACCTTGGCGCTGGGAAGGAGCGCCGCGATATGCTGAATGCGGGCAGGATCCATAGCGGAGTTGACACGCTCGACCTGATTCCGGGTAGCGTCGTAGAGTTCGACCGTGCGCAGCGCACTGCCGGAGGCGTCGGCGCCGCCGGCGATCAGCAGTCGGCCGTCCGTCAGCACCGTGGCGCTATGTCCGCTACGCGCCAGCAGGCCCGGGTTGGCGAGGCTGCTGAAGCCGCTGGCCGTGGGGACGAAGATCTCGGGATCGGTAAGGGTGTTGCCCTTGGCATCGATCCCACCGAACACGAGCACGGTGCCATCCGGCAACAGCGTAGCACTATGGTTCCTGCGTGCCGTATGCAATGTGGGGGACAACAGCGTTGACTTGCCGGCGCCATCGATCAACCGCGCCTGATTGCCGGTCGCGTTGGGCGTGGTACCGCCCAGCACGAGCCATTGGCCATTGGCAAGCTGGGTGGCGCTTTGCCCCGCGAGCGTCGTCGGCCGCGAGGCAAGCATCCCCATGAGCGATTCATTCGCGGCGACCGCTGGGCCCCGCGCGGATTGCCCAATCGACAGCGGCGGATGGAGCATGCCGACGGCTAGCAAGATTGCCGGCACCATGTGCCGTAGCGCGGCGCGCCAGCGCGCCGCCGTACCACGACCAGAAGCATTCGGATTCGACATCTCTTCTCGTTCCTTCATGCGGATGGTTCTCGTCATCGTTGTCTGTGTCTTACCTTGGCACTACGGGCGGAGGCTGAATCGCTTCAGGCTCAGGGAGCCACTCACTGTGGTTGCATAGCTGCCTGGCGTGACCACCACGGTGTAGGTACCTGTGCTCGGCAGCCCGCTGTTGTTGGCACCGGTGCTCGACAACGCTGGGACGCTGCAGCTCCCGCTTCCGCTGAAGCTGCCGCAGTTGACCAGCGTGGTGACGTTATCGGGGGAGATCACCGTAACCGTGACCGTGCTGCCGGCCGGCGTGATAGCAGCGCTGCTGAGGCCCAGATTGAGAAAATCACCTGCCGTGCCCGCGAAGGTATAGCGGCCCGAAGCGCCGGCAACCTGGTTGATGGCGAGGGGATCTCCCTCCACCGTCAGCGTGCCGGTAGCCGGGGCCAGCAACTGCAGGCCGACTTGGCCGGTGCTGGCCTCGTACGGGTCCACGACGATCGTGTAGGTGCCGCTTTGCTGCAGGCTGTTCAGCTGTACCACGCCGTTCGGCGAGTTGGTGCTGCTGAAATTTGCGGTCGCCAAAGTGCTGCCGTTGGGTGCGTACACATACAGATAGGTATAGGAGCCCACGAACGTGGCGCCGCTCCATGCCAGTGTCAGGTTCTGACCCGCCGTGGCGCTGAAGGTATACCGCCCGCTCTGGGCGACCCGATTGGTTGCAAACGTGGTCACGGGGTCATTAGCCGTCAGCGTGCCCCGGATCTCAGTGGACAGCATCAGATTGCTGCTCAGCGCAGTCCCCAGGCTGCTCGGCGTCACCACCACCGTGTAGGTGCCGGTGCTGGGCAGCGACGGCAGGTTGCAGTTGTTGCCCGGCGCACGGAAGGCGCTGCAAGTGATCAGCGTGGTGACATTGTCAGGAGCCATCACCGTGACCGACGCATAGCCGCCGCTCGGCGTTGCAACCAGCGAGTCCATGCCAAGACCCAGCCGCTGACCGACTACACCCTCAAAGGTATAGCGCCCCGCGGCACCAGCGATCTGGCTGATTGCCAGCGGCTCGCCATCCACCGTGAGGGTGCCGCTGGCCGGTGCCACCAGTTGCAGCCCGACCGTGCCGGTGCTGACCTGGACGGGATCGACGACCACCGTGTAGGTGCCGCTTTGCTGCAGGTTGGACAGTTGCAGCGTGCCGCTCGGGGTGCCACTGCTGACGTACGAATTGCTCGCCACAGTCGTGCCGTTCGGCGCATACACATATAGGTTGCCGGAGGACCCCGTCAACGTGGCGCCGGTCCAGATCAGGCTGAGGTTCTGCCCGGCGGTGGCGGTAAAGGTATAGCGTCCGTTCAGGCCCACCCGGTTTGCGACGAAGGTAGTCACCGGGGCATTCGCCGTGAGCGCGTCCCGAACATCGGTGGACAGCGTCAGGTTGCCGGTCACCGCGGTGCGCGAGGTGGGCGGCGTCACCACTATCGTATAGGTGCCGGTGCTCGGCAGCGCTGGTAGATTGCAGCTGTTGCCCGGGACATAGGCGTTTTCGCAACTGACCAGCGTGGTGACATCGTCCGGCGCCAACACCACAATCGTTGCGTAGCCGCCGCTAGGCGTCAGGCTCAGGGTGTCGAGACCCAGGCCTACGCGTTGGCCTGCCACGCCGGCAAAGGTATAGCGTCCCGTGGCGCCTGCCAGCTGGTTGATGGCCAGCGGCTCGCCATCAACCGTCAGCGTACCGCCCGCCGTTGCCAGCAGTTGCAGTCCAATCTGACCCACGGCGGCCTGGTACGGGTCGACAACCACCGTGTAGGTGCCGCTCTGCTGCAGATTGGTCAGTTGCACGGAGCCGACCGGCAAGTAGGTACTGCTCACGCTCTGGCTTGTCAGCGAGGTGCCGTTCGGCGCGTACACATACACAGAGGTGTAGTTGCCAACAAACGTGGTGCCAGTCCACGCCAGACTCAGGTCTTGCCCAGCCGTGGCGGTGAAGGTGAAGCGTCCGTTCTGGCCCGCACGGCCCGTTGCGAACGTGGTCACCGGTGCATTGGCCGTGAGAGTGTCCACAACATCGGCGGACAATGTCAGCTTGCCGGCGAGCGTGGTGCCCGAGCTGGACGGCGTGACCACCACTGTGTAGGTGCCAGTGCTGGGCAGCGACGGCAAGTTGCAACTATTGCCAGGCGCATACACGGTGGAGCAGTTGACCAGCGTGGTGAGCTCGTCGGGCGAGACAATGGTGACGGACGCATAGCCACCAGCCGGCGTCGTGACCATGGCGTCCAGACCCAGACCGAGTCGTTGGCCCGCGGTCCCTGCAAAGGCGTAGCGGCCCGATGCGCCAGCCACCTGATTGATCACCAGCGGCTCACCATCCACCGCTAGCGTGCCGCTGGCTGGTGCCAGCAGTTGCAGCCCCACCTGGCCGGTACTGGCCGCGTACGGATCGACCACCACCGTGTAGGTGCCGCTTTGCTGCAGGTTGGTCAGCTGCACGTTACCGCTCGGCGATGACGCGCTGCTGAAATACGGGCTTGCCAGGATGCTGCCGTTCGGCCCGTACACGTACAGATAGGTGTAGGAGCCCACGAACGTGGCGCCGCTCCAGGCAAGGCTGAGATTCTGACCTGCAGTGGCGCTGAAGGTGTACCGCCCGTTCTGGCCGGCACGACTCGTCGCGAACGTGGTCGCCGGCGCATTCACCGTCAACGTGTCGCGGATATCCGCGGACAGCGTGAGCTTGCCACTCAGCGCAGTGCTCAGGCTTCCCGGCGTCACCACCACTGTGTAGGTGCCGGTGCTGGGCAGCGATGGCAGGTTGCAGCTGTTGCCCGGGGCAGAGAACGTGCTGCAACTGACCAGCGTGGTGACATTGTCAGGTGCGATCACCGTGACCGCCGCAGTCCCACCGCCCGGCGTGGTGACCAGAGAGTCCAGACCAAGACCCAGTCTCTGACCAGCGACGCCCGCGAAGGTATAGCGGCCTGCGGCGCCAGCGATCTGGTTGATCGCAAGGGGCACGTCATCCACTGCCAGTGTGCCGCCTGCGGAAGCCAGAAGCTGCAGCCCGACGCGGCCGGTGGTGGCCGAATACGGATCGACCACCACAGTATAGGTCCCGCTCTGCTGGAGATTGTTCAGTTGCAGCACGCCGCTCGGGGTGCCGCTGCTGACGGTCGTATTGCTTGCCACGGTGCTGCCGTTCGGCCCATACACATACAGGTAGCCAGAGGAGCCCGCGAAGGTGGCGCCAATCCACGCCAGTCGCATGGAATCGCCGGCCGTGGCGCTGAAGGTATAGCGTCCGTTCTGGCCAGCCCGGCTCGTGGAGAAGATCGTTGCCGGGGCATTGGCCGTCAACGTGTCGCGGACATCGGCGGACAACGTCAGGTTGCCGCTCAGTACCGTACTCGAACTCGACGGCGTAACCACCACCGTGTAGATACCGGTACTGGGCAGGGACGGTAGGTTGCAGCTGTTGCCAGCGGCATAGACTCCGTCGCAAGTGACCAGTGCGGTGACATTGTCTGGCGACAGGATCATGACCGTTGCATTGCCGCCGGTGGGCGTCACGACCACCGCGTCGTAGCCCAGGCCCAGCCGCTGGCCCGCCACGCCTTCAAAGGTATAGCGTCCCGCGGCCCCAGCCGTCAGGCTGATTGCGAGCGGCGGGCCATCCACCGTCAACGTTCCGCTGGCCGGTGCCAGCAGTTGCAATCCGACGCGGCCAGTGCTGGTCGGGTATGGGTCAACGACAACCGTGTAGGTACCGCTTTGCTGCAGGTTGCTCAGTTGGAGCGCACCGTTCGGTATGTACGTACTACTGAAGGGTTGGCTCGTTACGGTACTTCCGTTCGGCCCATACACATACAGATTGGTATAGGCGCCCACAAACGTGGCTCCGCTCCAAGCCAGGCTGAAGTTCTGCCCTGCTGTGGCGCTGAAGGTGTAGCGCGCGTTCTGGCCCAGCCGAGTCGTCGTGAAGGTCGTCACTGGCCCATTGGCCGTCAGCGTGCCTCTGATATCGGCCGAGACTAACAGGTTGCCACTCAGCGCAGTGGTAGAGTTGATCGGCGTCACCACCACCGTGTAGGTGCCGGTGCTGGGCAGCGTCGGCACGCTGCAGCTGTTGCCAGGCGCGTAGAACGTCCCGCAACTGATCAGCGCGGTCACATTGTCCGGCGCCATCACCACCACGGATGCGTAGCTGCCGCTAGGTGTCACGGCCAACGCATCCAGGCCCAGGCTCAGGCTCTGGCCTGCGACACCTTCGAAGACATAGCGACCCGTGGTGCCTGCCAGCTGGCTGATGGCCAGCGGCGCACCGTCCACCGTTACGACGCCGTTATAGCTCATTTCCGGGGGCGTGAATTCGCCTGTCTTCACAACCGTCAGCCCAATATCGCCGGTGTACAGCAGCATCGGATCCACGACGAGCGTGAAGGTGCCGCTTTGTTGCAGATCATTCAATGGATAGGTAGTCGTGGAAGTTCCGGCGGAGATGATCCGGCTCAGCAGCAAGTTGGCGGTCGGTCCATAGACCACCAGGTTGCTCTGTCCGATGGTCGGCGCGATCGTACTGATAGTGATGTTGTCGCCGGCGTCCGCGGTGAACGTGAAGCGTCCATTCTGGCCCGGGCGAGTGGCATGGAAGGTGTAGGGGCTCGACGACAGCGTGCCCGCCACATCAGTCGACAGAATCAGGTTTCCGCTCAGCGCACGGTTCGCGCTCGACGGCGTCACCACCACCGTGTAGGTACCGGTGCTCGGCAGGGCTGGCAGGTTGCAGCTGTTGCCCGGCGCAGTCACCGCATCGCAACCGGCCAGAGTGGTGACGTTGTCCGGCGAGATCACCGTGACAGACGCAGACCCTCCGCCCGGCGCAGTGGCAAAAGTATCAAGCCCGAGGCCCAACCGCTGACCCGAGATGCCCGCGAAGGTGTAGCGGCCTGAGACGCCAGCCGTCTGGTTGATCGCCAGTCGCTCGCCATCCACTGTCAACGTGCCGGTGGCAGGTGCCAGCAACTGCAGACCAACTTGGCCAGTGCCAACCAGATACGGTTCTACCAGGACCGTGTAAGTGCCGCTCTGCTGCAGATTGCTTAGTTGCAGCACGCCATTCGGAGTGCCACTACTGACGGAAGTCGAACTTGCCACGGTGCTGCCATTGGGCGCATAGACATACAGGTAGCCGGTGCTGCCCGCGAGGGTGGCGCCGCTCCAGGCCAGACTCAGGCTCTGCCCGGCGGTGGCGCTGAAGGTGTAACGACCGTTCTGGCCAGCACGGGCCGTCGCGAACGTCGTCACCGGATCGTTGGCCGTGAGCGTGCCCGAGATATCGGAAGACAGCGTGAGGTTGCCGCTCAGCGCAGTGCTCGGTCCCGACGGGGAGACCACGACCGTGTAAGTGCCAGTGCTCGGAAGCGACGGCAGGTTGCAGCTATTGCCCGGCACGGAGAACGTGTTGCAATTGAGCAGCGTGGTCACGCCATCCGGCGACACCACGACGACTGACGCATATCCGCCGCCGGGCGTGGTGACCAGTGTGTCCAGTCCCAGACCCAAGCGCTGTCCTGCAACACCGGCGAAGCTATAACGTCCCGGTACGCCAGCGGCCTGGCTGATCGCCAGCGGCTCGCCATCCACAGCCAGCGTGCCACTGATTGGCGCCAGCAGCCTCAATCCAACCTGGCCAGTGCTGGCCGCGTACGGATCGATGACGATGGTGTAAGACCCGCTTTGCTGCAGGTTGCTCAGCTGCACGGAACCGCTCGAGTAATTTGTGCTGCTGAAGTACTGACTCGTGAGGGAATCACCGTTCGGCGCGTACACGTACATATAGGTGTAGCCGCCAGCGAACGTGGCGCCGCTCCAGACGAGGTTCACGTCCTGCCCGGCTGTGGCGCTGAAGGTGAGGCGACCGTTTTGACCCACACGATTCGTCGCGAAGGTAGTCATCGGCGCATTGGCGGTTAGCGTGTCACGGATATCGGCAGACAGCGTCAACCTGCCGCTCAATGCAATAGTTGCATTTGACGGCGTGACCACCACCGTATACGTGTCAGTGCTGGGCAGCGACGGCAGGTTACAGCTGCTGCTCGCAGGGAAGCTGCCGCAGTTGATCAGCGTGGTGACGTTGTCAGGCGACATGATTGCCACCGTTGCAGAGCCGCCGCTGGGCGTCATGACCAGGGAATCCAGCCCCAGACCCAGCCGTTGTCCCGCCACGCCTGCGAAGGTGTAGCGACCTGCGGCACCCGTCATCTGATTGATCACCAGCGGCTCACCGTCCACCGTCAGTGTGCCGCTGGCCGGCGCTAGCAACTGCAGGCCCACCCGGCCAGTGTTGGCCTGGTACGGGTCGATTACCACAGTATAGGTACCGCTTTGCTGCAGGTTGTTCATCTGTAGCATGCCGTTCGGCGTGCCACTGTTGACATACGACTGGCTCGCCAGTGTGGTGCCGTTCGGCGCGTACACGTAGAGGTAGCCGTAGGTGCCAGAAAATGTGGCACCACTCCAGGCCAGACTGAGGTTATCCCCGGCGTTGGCGGTGAACGTATATCGTCCGTTCTGACCCGCCCGCGTTGTCGCGAAGGTGGTCACCGGGGCATTGGCGGTGAGCGTATCCCGGGTATCGGCAGACAGCGTCAGGTTGCCGTTCAGCGCACGGTTCGAGCTCGACGACGTGACGATCACCGTGTAGGTATCCGTACTGGGCAGTGGCGGCAGATTGCAACTGTTGCCAGGGGCGGAGGCGTTCTCGCAACTGACCAGCGTCGTCACATTGTCCGGCGACATGACCGTGACCGTGGCATAGCCGCCACTCGGTGTGATGACCAGCGCATCGAGCCCCAGCCCAAGCCGCTGGCCGGCAACGCCCGCGAAAGTATAGCGCCCTGAAGCGCCAGCCATTTGGCTAATCGCCAGCGGATCGCCATCCACCGTCAACGTGCCAGTGGTCGGCGCCAGCAACTGAAGCCCAACCCGGCCGGTGGTAACCAGGTACGGATCCACAAAGACCGTGTAAGTGCCACTCTGCTGCAGGTTGTTGAGTTGCAGCAAGCCATTCGGAGCGCCGCTACTGACAGAAGTGGAACTTGCCACGGTGCTGCCATTGGGCGCATAGACATAGAGGTAGCCGGTGCTGCCCGCGAGGGTGGCCCCGCTCCAGGTCAGGCTCAGGCTTTGCCCGGCCGTGGCGCTGAATGTGTAGCGACCGTTCTGTCCCGCGCGACCCGTGGTGAACGTGGTCACCGGATCGTTGGCCGTGAGCGTGCCCGAGACATCAGAGGACAGCGTCAGGTTACCACTCAGCGCAGTGCTCGATCCTGATGGCGCGACCACCACCGTGTAGGTGCCGGTGCTCGGCAGCAATGGCAGATTGCAGCTGTTGCCCGGCGCAGAGAACGTACTGCAATTGAGCAGCGTGGTCACGCCGTCCGGCGACACCACAGCGACCGATGCGCTTCCGCCGCCAGGCGTTGCGACCAACGTGTCCAGCCCCAGACCCAGTCGCTGGCCTGCGACGCCTTCAAACTTGTAGCGACCCGATGCGCCAGCCATCTGGCTGATCGCCAGCGGCTCGCCATCCACCGCCAATGTGCCAGTGGCCGGTGCCAGTAGTTGCACGCCGACCTGCCCCAAGCTGGCCGCGTAGGGATCGATGAGCACGGTGTAGGTACCGCTCTGCTGCAGATTGGTCAGTTGAACGGTCCCGCTCGACGATGACGTGTTGAAGTACTGGCTCGCGACGGAATCGCCGTTCGGCGCATACACGTACAGATTGGTGTTACCGCCAGCGAAGGTGGCGCCGCTCCAGACCAGGCTCAGGCTCTGCCCGGCCGTGGCGCTGAAGGTGTAGCGGCCGTTCTGGCCCGCCCGGTTCGTTGCGAAGGTGGTTGCCGGCGCATTAGCTGCCAGCGTGTCCTTGACATCGGCGGAGAGCGTCAGCTTGCCGCCCAGTGCTGTGCTAGCCGTTGACGGGGTGACTACCACCGTATAGGTGCCCGTGCTCGGCAGGGATGGCAGGTTGCAACTGGCGCCAACCACAGTAACGCTACCGCAACCGACTAACGTTGTGGCGTTGTCCGGCGCCACTACCGTAACCGTCGCAGAGCCACCGTTGGGTGTCGTCACAAGCGTGTCCAGGCCCAGGCCCAGTCGCTGGCCTGCGGTGCCCTCGAAGGTGTAGCGACCCGTCGCGCCGGCCATCTGACTGATCGCGAGGGGCTCACCATCGACTATGAGCGTGCCGCTGGTCTGCGTCATTAGCTGGAGACCAACTTGACCGATGCTGGCCTGGTACGGATCGACGACCACCGTGTAGGTGCCGCTCTGCTGCAGGTTGGTCAACTGCAGCACGCCATTCGGTGAATACGCGTTGCTGAAGTACTGGCTGGTGACCAGGCTGCCACTTGGCCCGTACACATACAAATAAGAGTAGGTACCCGCAAACGTGCCTCCGCTCCACGCCAGGTTCAGGTTCTGCCCGGCTGTGGCGCCGAACGTGTAGCGCCCGTTCTGGCCTACCCGGCTTGTGGCGAAGGTGGTCACCGGCGCATCCGCGGTCAAGACTCCCGTATGTTCAGACGTCAGCAGCAAGGAAATGTTGGCTGTATGCGTACTGTCGACGCGTGCGAGCACGCGGTAGGTGCCCGTCTTCGGAACAACAGGCAGCGTGCACTTGTTGACAGTCGTAACCGTGCACGAGACCAGCGAGGCGCCCGAGGGAGAGTAGACGCTCAGGACAAGTTGCGGGCTGCCGCTTGCGGGGGTGGCCTGGAAGCTCGCAAGCCCGAGCCCGAGCCGCTGCCCTGCTACCGCGTCAAACATGAGCAGTGCTGCACTGCCTGCCGTGCCAAGGATCGGGGTGACCGCAGGGCCGTCGGGGACGATGCGCTGCGCCGCAACGATGGTGCTCGGCACCGCACCTGCCGGCACCACGTAGAAGTCGTCCGCGCTGACTGCAGTACCGTCGACTGTAGTGATTGAGACCTTGCCGGACCCTGCCTGCGGCACCGTCGCAACTATCTGGCTCGGCGCGGTAACGCCGGTCACCGCACCCTGGGCCGCACCGAATACCACGGTGTTCCCAGACGTCGTTGGCTGGAAGCCCGTCCCGGTCATTGTGACCGCGGTGCCGGCCAGCCCAAGGGAGGGCGTGAATCCGGTGATGGTGGGCCCTGTGGATCCCACACCAACAACGAAATCGCGCGCAGAAACAGCCGTGCCGTTCGTGTTGGACACGGAAATCGTGCCTGTCGTGGCGCCGGCGGGCACCGCGACTTGAAGAGTGGTGGCGCTCGCTGCGGTGACTACCGCCGCCGCCCCGTTGAATTTGACTGAGTTTGCGCTCGGGACAGTACTGAAGCCGTTGCCGAAGAGGGTGACATTCGTGCCGGCTGGACCACTGCCGGGCGAAAAACTCGCAACGGTCAGTGTACTGGCCCCATCGGCCCTGACCGCAGTGATGTTGCCAACCGCATCGTACGCATACTGGGTGCTGGTGCCGTCAGGCGCGACAACCTGAATGAGACGGCCGAGATCGTCATAGACGAACCCGGTGTTCGCGGCATAACCCAAGCCGCCGGCAAACAAAGCGCTGCAAATTGCGAGAACCCCGACTGTCCGGGCGACGGCGGCGGATGAAAAAGAGAACCAGGCACGCACGATCCCGCCTGCGCGGCGCGCAAACACGTTTCCGGACCTTTCCATATGGGCCCACCCCCCTGAAAATTGCAGTCTTTGTTTTGATTCTTATAAGAGAACGCCGCCGCAATGATGTAGACGATCAGCTGTTCCCTCTAATGCAAAAACATAAAGCAAATTTAAATGTTATTTGTCTGATTCTTAATACTTTTGCCGTCTTATTACGCGCGCAGCAAGTGCAAGCCTTGTATCTCGCTCGGAACCGCCCTTGAGACGGGCAAGCGGGTGCAGACATGTGTGCGATCGTCTGCCGTCCCTATTTTGGTGCAGTTTGTGGCTCAAGCTAAACTTCAACCTCTTGACCGAGGCGCATTCTCCACAGAAAAATGACAAAAATGATATTTGAAATAATAAAGTCTGATGTTAGACAAACTTAATTCTTACAATCCAAAAGGATTTGGCGGCAGATCTACCTATTTTCGTGTCTAAAAAAACAACACAGTCGGATTGACAGTTTCAGCTGGCGAGTGACAACATCGTTCAAACAAATTGGCAGGAATATTCATCGATAGATTTCCGCATGCACCGATTTCGTTTGATTGGTGTCACTCGGATAGCGGTGAATCGCAGCGCTTCCCGCCATCGGGTTCGATAAGAAAATCAGGGGGTCTTTCCGTTGGTACGATGGCCATTCAGCCGCGCCGCTTTGCGTGATCGGCGCTCAACGCTCGCGCGCTTGCGGGCACGCAAGCCCCTCTCCCAGCAATCCCACCTGATTCGCGCGGCGCTGTCTTTGACTTCAGCCGCGAGCATTGTTGTCGTCCTTGCGTGGGCGGCACAGCCTGGGCGTGCACCGGCAGCGAGCGCGTCGGACTCTGATCTTTTGGGGCTGCCCAGGCTTCAGAGCGGACCATCGAGCCCCGCTGTGGTCACGCTCGGCCAGAGGCTGTTCTTTGATCCGCGGCTCAGCAGTGATGGCGCACATAGCTGCGCCAGCTGCCACGCACCGGATCAGTTCTTCAGTGATGGACTGCGAGTTTCCAAAGGGGTTGGCGAACGGCTGGGCACACGAAACGCGCCAAGCCTCTTGAACGTTGCACACAACACCTCCCAGTTCTGGGAAGGCAGAGATCCCACACTGGAAAGCCAGGCGACTCGTCCACTGACGAATCCCCGGGAAATGGGCATGCCGGACGAGGCTTCCGTCCTTCATGTCATTGAACAGGATCCGCAGTACATGGAGGCATTTCAGCGCGCCTTCGGTGCGACCAAAGGCTCCCCGGTGAGCATCGAGCGTCTCGCGCTGGCGTTGGCCGCCTACCAAACCACAATACGCGCTGGCGACTCGGCGTTCGACCGATACGCCTTCGGCGGCCAAAAGGATGCGCTCAGCGCCAGCGCCGTGCGGGGACTACGGCTCTTCACAGGTGCCGCGCGCTGCGTCACGTGTCACACCATCGAACGCAACCAGGCCCTGTTCACCGACAACGAGTTTCACGCCTTGTCTGTAGGCATGGAGCGCATCGGCGGACATCTGGCGCAACTGACGACTGAGTTGGCATCTCAGAAGCTGAAGGGGGTGCCGTTAGACCAGATCATTCTCTCGAACGACGACTTCGCAGAACTGGGCCGCTTCGTGGTAACACTCGATCCTAAGGACATCGGCAAATTTCGCACGCCCAGCTTGCGCAACGTCGCCGTGACAGCCCCTTACATGCACGACGGCAGCGTGCCAACGCTCTGGCAGGCGGTCGATTACGAGGTCTACTACCGCAGCAACGAGCAGGGCCGAACATTGCTGCTCACGCCCATGGAACGGCAGGACCTGATCGCATTCCTGGAAGCCCTGACTACCAGTCCACAGGCCCTAGCCCGGCTCAGGCCAGACGCACAAGCCGCGCGCCAATGACGCTGCCGCCCCACACCACCACTCAACCCTGACGACCCATGGCATCCGTAAGATCTTCAGAGGCGCGCAGCCGGGCCTTGCCCCGATGCTGCCAACTTCCGCACGGTTTCACTCTCCTTGAACTGCTTGTCGTGCTTGTCATCATCGGATTGCTGGCGTCGTACGTCGGACCCAAGTACTTCTCCCAGATCGGGAAGTCAGAGATAACGACGGCCAAGGCCCAGGCAGAAGCATTCGAGAAGGTGCTGGACACCTACAGGCTGGACGTCGGCCGCTATCCGAGTACCGAGGAAGGCCTGCAAGCGCTGATGGTGGCGCCAGCCGCCGCCGGCGCAAAATGGAACGGCCCCTACCTCAAGCGAGACGCGCCAATGGACCCTTGGGGGCGCCCCTATATCTACCGCTCGCCCGGTGCCAACGGCGATTTCGAGGTCATCAGCTATGGCAAGGATGGCCAGCCTGGCGGGACTGGAGAAAACGCCGATGTCGTCCGGCCCTGACAGCCGCACGACCCATCGGAGAAGACTCGCATGAAGTTCGAGATGCGTGTGCTGTCCCCCTCGAATGCCATCCAGTTGCTTCGCGTTGACGCGCCAAGCGAAGCGGAGGCACGACGACAGCTCCAGGATCAGGGCCTGCAGGTACTCAGCATCCGGGTCTCCCGGGTGGCACGGGCCGCCACTGGCTGGCGGCGCACGCGCTTCTCGCTGCTGCTGTTCAGCCAGGAACTGCACGCGCTTCTGCTGGCCGGTCTGACGCTGATCGAGGCGCTGGAGGGCCTAATCGAGAAGGAAGCCGCTCCCGAAGCGCGCGCGGTCCTGCAGCGGCTGATCACCCTGATCCGCGAAGGCCAGCGCTTCTCCGCAGCCCTTGCGGCCATGCCGGATGCGTTCCCGCCGCTATATCTCGGCCTGATGCAAGCTGCGGAAACCACCGGTGCGCTGCCAGCTGCGCTGGCGCGCTACGTCGAGTACCAGCAGCGCGTGGATGTGGTGCGCAGCAAGATCGTCAGCGCCTCAATCTATCCGGCCATCCTCATGATGGTGGGCGGCCTGGTCACCGCCTTCCTGGGTGGATACGTGATACCCCGCTTCGCGTCCATCTATAAGGACTCGGGGCGTGAGCTGCCCATGATGTCCGCATGGCTGCTGGGTTCGGGGCAGTTCCTGGCCGAACATGCGCCAGCCGCAGCGGTGACCTTCATCATCGTCCTGGCTGCCAGCGCTGCAGCGCTGGCACGCCTGCACCGTAGCGGTGCACTATCCCGGCTGATCATACGGCTACCCTCGGTGGGCCCGCGTGTGCAGTTGTATGAGATTTCCAGGCTATATCTGACATTGGGAATGCTGCTGGAGTCAGGCATTCCAGTGGTGGCTGCCCTGCGCATGAGCGAAGGCGTTGTCTCGCTCCACGTGAGGGCTGGGCTGCAGCAGGCGCGACAAACGATCGAATCCGGTGCGCCGTTTGCCGACACCTTCCATGACAACGCACTGACCACATCGATCTCGTTCCGGATGCTGCGCGTAGGCGAACGCTCCGGCAAGCTGGGCGCGATGTTGATCCAGGCCTCCAACTTCTACGACAACGACATATCACGCTTCATCGATCGATTCACACGCGCCTTTGAGCCGCTCATGATGCTGCTGATCGGCGTAGTCGTCGGCGGCATCGTCGTGCTGCTTTACCTGCCGATCTTCGATCTGGCGACATCCCTGCAATGACGAACACTGCTCTCCGGCCCCTAATGTTGTCGCCCGATGCAGTTGATGGCATCAGTGAACTCGGCTTGGGCCCCGAGGAGTTGCGCGAAGTGTGTCAGCGTGCCAGGTCGTCCGGCCAGTCGCCCATGCTTGAACTGGAGGCGCACCACGACGGGCATCTGCGAACGCTTACAGCGTGGCTGGCTGATCTGTTCGGCTGGCCGGTCATCGATACCGTGCAGATGGACCAGAGCCTGCCAAGATTCGACCGCCTGCCGCTAGTCGAGGCGATGCGTCGGCAGGGGGTACTGCTGCAAGTGTCAGACCAGATTCTTGCCGTTATCGGTGACCCGTTCGACGCGGCATTGCAGACCTGGCTCACCGCACGCGCCGGTGCGCCCGTGAGCTTCCGTGTGGCATTACGCTCGGACATCCATGCCTATCTCGTCAAACAGGAACAGTCGGTACGTGCGGTCGACAGCGTCGTCGCCGATCCGAATGAGGAAGGCCACACCTCTCGCGCGATGGAGGTGCTCTCTTTTGCCTCTGTCAATGTGGCCGCCAGCCCCGCGGTCAAACTGGTCAACTCGACTCTGTACGACGCACTACGGGCCACTGCCTCAGACGTGCACCTGGAGGCCACAGCCTCAGGACTTACCATCAAGTACCGTATCGACGGCGTGCTCGATCACGCCCGCTCCATCCCCGGACGCGAACTGGCGGCGCAGGTGATCTCACGCCTGAAGGTCCTGGCGGAACTGGACATCTCCGAGCGGCGCGTGCCCCAGGATGGGAGCTTTCAGGTGGAATCCAATAACCGCGATATCGACCTGCGCGTATCGGTGATGCCAAGCATTCATGGCGAAGATGCGGTGATTCGTATCCTGGACAAGCGCGCCATGATCGAGGCGTATGGCGCATTGTCGCTTGAGGCATTGGGCTTCGATGAGGAGTCCTTGGTCACTCTACGTCGTCTGAGCGATGAGCCTTACGGCATGCTGCTGGTAACTGGGCCAACCGGCTCCGGCAAGACTACGACGCTATACGCAGCGCTTACCGAGATCAACAACGGGCGCGACAAGATCATTACGATCGAGGACCCGGTCGAGTATCAGTTGCCGGGTATCCTGCAGATCCCTGTGAACGACAAGAAGGGGCTGAGCTTCGCCAGGGGGCTGCGCTCGATCCTGAGGCACGACCCCGACAAGATCATGGTGGGGGAAATCCGCGATCGCGAGACGGCCGAGATCGCGGTCCAATCCGCGCTGACTGGCCACCTGGTGCTCACGACCGTACACGCGAACAACGTGTTCGACGTGTTCGGTCGCTTCACGCACATGGGCATTGACCCCTATGCCTTCGTCTCGGCGCTCAACGGTATCTGGGCCCAACGCCTGATCCGCAACAACTGCCCGCATTGCGCGGGCGAAAGCACAGCCGATCCAGTGACGCTGTCGCGCCTGGGTCTGCGCAACGAGGATGTCCAGGGATACCGCTTGCGCTCGGGAACGGGCTGCGGTGACTGCCGCAGCACGGGCTACAAGGGCCGCACGGCAATTGCCGAGATCCTGTCATTGAACGATGAATTGCGCGAGCTGATCGTGAGCAAGGCACCCGTACGCCAACTGAAGGAAGTGGCCGCCAGGCACGGTACGCGCAGTCTCCGCGATGCGGCACTCAAACTGGCGCGAGCGGGCATCACGACACTGGAGGAGGTCAAGCGTGTCACGCTTCAGTCCTGACCGTTACCGTCTGCAGGTCACTGATCGGACGTTTATTCTGAGCAGGCGTAAGCCGCGCGACCGCGAATGGCAGCGGGCGGCACTCGGGGAACACCCAAGCATCGTGGATTTTCCCACGTTCATGGCGGCGCTCACGCAGTTCAGTCACTTGCGCTTGCCACGCGGTGCTCGCTGGTCCGCACTCATTGATGACGAACTGGCGCGGTTCTTTGTGGTCACCCCCCCGGAACAAGTTGCCAGTCTGCGTGAGCTGCAACATGTCTGTGCCTTGCAATGCGAATCGCTGTTCGGGGACCCCGCTGGCGATTGGATCTGCATGGGCGACTGGCGCGCCAGCGGTCCGTTTCTGGTATGCGCATTGCCGAAATCGTTGTTGCAAACACTGGCGAGTGTTGCGTCCCAGCAGCGCGCCCGTCTCGATAGCGTGACGCCCTGCTTCGTGCAGACCTGGAACGAGTGGGCTCCACGTATGCCTCAGCGACAGGCGTGGTTTGCCCATATCACCGAACGGCATGCCGTACTTGTTGCCGCCTCCGGGGGCACGCCAATCGCTGTCTCCCAGCTTGCCTCCCCAGGGTGCCAGGATGCTGACGCACTGCGAACCCTGATCCGGCGCGCTAGCCTGCAATGGGGCATAGCCACGCCGAGCATCTTGTATGCAGCAGGGGACTCGATGCGCCGCTGGCATGGGCATCGTGTTGACGGCTGCCGCATCCAGCATCTGGTGCCGACCCTCGCGCACGAAGCCTCGCCAACACACGCGGTGCTGGAGGCACCGTGTCTACCCGCCGAGGAGCCTCAGACGTGAAACGGCTGCGCATCGATTTCGCGACAGGCACTGCCGTGCGCTTCGCGCCAACTTGGATGGCCCTGATGTTGATTGCTGCCGGGATGCTCGGATGCGGCCTCGCACTGCCCGATTTGGTGCGCCTGGCCAAGCAACAGCAGGCATTTGAAGAGCGTCTGGAACGCGTGCGCGAGCGCACCCGGGTCCTAATCCAACAGCAGCGCCAACCCGTTGCGACGCTCACCGCCGACCAGGTTACCGCCTTCAACCGTGCCATCCGCCGCCTGAACGTGCCGTGGCGGGATCTGTTCGATACGCTGGAGCAGGCCACGCCGCAGACCGTCGCGCTGCTTTCGCTGGAGCCCCATGCGGACCGATCGGTGCTCAAGCTAAGTGCTGAAGCCGCCACGGTCAATGACATGATCGATTACGTGCAACGCCTAAAGTTGCGGCCCGGGATCGAGTCAGTGCAGCTAGACAAGCACCAGGTGGACGCAAAGGATCCCTACCACCCTGTGCGGTTCTCGCTGGCATTACGCTGGAAGTATCCCGAGCAGCCCCCTCCCCTGGCAAGCGAAGCCTTGCCCAAGGAGGCACCATGAGGATTCCGATAAGAGTTCCGATGCCGAGCAATCTCGGTCTCACGCTGCGCCTGGCGCTACACCGGCAGAACTGGCTGATCTGGATAGGCACGACGCTCGTGATCAGCGCGGCCATCCTGCACTGGGCCGTGCGTCCAAGGCTGGAAGCGCAGAATCGCCAGACCATGCTGGCCATCCAGGCGAGCCTAGCGCAGCGTGATGCCGCCGGCTCCCCGGGACGCGCGGTGGGCCCGGATGAACTATCAGCGCAACACGCGAAGGCGTTTACAGACGCGCTGGCCAACGAGCAGATGTTTCCACAGCACCTGAGTGCGCTTCTCGGCTACGCGAAAGACGCCGGACTCACGCTCGCCGAAGCCGACTACGACCACGCATCAGACGCTAAGGGCGGACTTGCGCTGCAAGGCGTGGGACTTCCATTAAGGGGCAGCTATGGTGCGTTGCGCATGTTCTGCGAAGCGACGCTGATGCGCATGCCCTTTGCGTCTCTCGACGCGATTCAGCTCAAACGTGGCTCGATTGCGGCCGATGCGTTGGAGGCGAAGTTGCACCTCACGCTCTATCAGCGCGGTACCGCCGCCGAACCGGAGTCCACGTCCTCCGGACAGACGGCAAACGATCGACAGCCCGCATCAAAGGTATCGCCAACCACTGCGGGGGCCCCTTGAAAGCACGGCATCTTGCAATAGGTGCGACGCTGCTGGCCGCCGTCTACCTTTCAGTATGGGGTGGCCAAGACGCGCCGCCGGCGGTGGTCGAGGGGACGCGACCTGAACCGGCAGACGGGTCGCGCGGCGTGGCGGAGCGCATGCCCGCGCCAACTCGCACAAGAGCCAACGCCCACGATGGGGTGCTGGCCCTTGTGCCACGGGAACGGTTGATCGGACACACGCAGCGCGATGAGTCGAGCAGACTGTTCTCCGTCCACAGCTGGGCTCCTGCTGCACAACCCGACAACGCGGCAGCGGAGCCCGTCGCGCCAACCGCCCCGGCGTTGCCTTTTACCTATCTTGGCAAGGAACAGTTCGGCCATGCCTGGCGCGTGTTCCTGGTCAACGGTGACAACACCTTGGTGGTGGGAGAAGCCGACAGCATCGACGATCAGTACAAGGTGTTGTCCATCACACCGCCTACGATGACCTTTGAGTACCTGCCGATGCATGAGCGGCAAACACTGCAGATCGAATGAACAACCAAAACTATGGCAGCGTGCCCGGCCGCCGGCCGACTCCCAGCGGGCTGCCTTGCGCGACATCCCGGTGCGCCAGCTCGCTCTCCGCGTACTTCGGCCGATGGTGGGGTGCCCTGCGCGGGTCACTGTCGGTGGCGTGCCTGATCGTGGTGGCAGCATGCGCGCAGTCTCCCGTGGCGCAGGAAGCACGAACGGCATTTGATCAAGGCAAGGTAGAGGAAAGTCTTACACGACTACGTCTGGCGTTGTCCAACGACCCGAGCAACACGGAGTTGCAAGTCACATACCTGGCCCTACGTGAGCGTGCTGTCAACGATTTGATGGCACAGGCGCAGGCACTTCCCACTGGGTCCGGCTCGGGAGAACGCACCAAACTGCTGCGCCGCGTACTGGCGATTGACCCGAACAATGCCAGAGCTGTCCTTGAGCTCGAGCGTGTCGAGCGGGACGCCCGCTACGCCAAGATGCAACTGGATGCGCAATTTGCCTTCGATGCGAAGGACAACGCTGCGGCCATGGCCAAGGCACGCGCGATTCTGGCAGAGGACCCCAACAACGGGGCCGCACGCGGGTTAATCCGCTCGATTCTGGACAAATCGACCACGCCCGCTTCCCAACTCGCGCCCACCGACGCACTGCAACGGAAGGTCTCCATCCAGTTCAAGGACGCATTGCTCAAGCAGGTGTTCGATGTGCTGTCTGTGACATCGGGAATCAATTTCGTGCTGGACAAGGACATCAAGCCCGATCAGAAAACCTCTGTGTTCTTGAAGGACGTGACGGTGAAGAGCGCCATCGAGGTCGTGCTGGCTACCAACCAGCTAGAGCAGAAAGTCATCAACGCCAGCGCCATATTGATCTACCCGAACCTCCCGGCGAAACTCAAGGACTACCAGGCATTGAGTGTGCATACCTTCTATTTGAACAACGTCAGCGCCGAACAGATGGCCGCTACGCTGAAAAGCATCCTGAAGGTACAGAACCTCGTGGTAGACAAGACGCAAAACATGATCATGATGCGCGATACGCCCGAAGTGATCGAGATGGCCGAGAAGGTTGTGGCATTGCAAGACCTGCCAACCCCCGAAACGATGCTGGAAGTTGCCGTACTGGAGGTCAACAAGAACCGCCTGGACGAGATGGGGATCACCTACCCGCCCAAGCTGACTTTGACGCCCTTGCCGGCCACCGCTGGCGGCACACTCACGCTGCGCGACCTAGGCAACGTGACCTCCAGCACCCTCGGTGCGACGATCTCGCCGTTGACGATCAACCTAACGGGCACCGACACCGACGTGAAACTACTGGCCAACCCCAAGATACGCGTGAAGAACCGGGAGGCGGCGAAGATCCTGATCGGGAACAAGGTGCCCAACATTACGTCTACGGCAACGTCCACCGGGTTCGTATCGGAGAGCATCCAGTATCTAGACGTCGGCCTGAAGGTGGAGGTGACGCCCACGATCACTATCGACAACGAGGTGTCGATCAAGGTTGCACTGGAAGTCAGCAATATTGCCAACCAGATCACCACCTCCACAGGGACAGTGGCTTACCAGATTGGCACGCGCTCAGCCTCCACGGTACTACGCCTAAAGGACGGTGAGACACAGATCCTGGCAGGTCTGATCAGCGATGAGCACACCCAGACGGTGACCAAGATTCCTGGCCTGGGAGATATCCCGGTACTCGGTCGCTTATTTTCGGACCACGCTAACACCAAGAAACGTACGGAAATCGTGCTGTCGATCACGCCACGACTGATTCGTAATCCGCTCAGGCCTGAGGCCCGCTTGATCGATTTCGCCTCGGGCACCGAATCCAGCCTCCGTGGTGTGGCGGAGCTTCCCGTAAGCAACCAGGCCGCGCCGATATCCATGCCAGGGGCCGACAGCGCCACATCCCCTGCGCCCGCTGCACAAGAAGTATCGTCCGCTTCGTCCACCACAAAGGGCAGCACCGATATCTCGGGCAATCCCCTCGATACGCCTGCAGCGGGAACTGCGGTCAATAGTTCGATGAGTTCGCCGGCTGCAACTGCGGCGGCTGGCGGCGGAGCTGGCAGCGGGACCGGGGCAAGTCTCACGTGGTCGGGCGCCACCCAGGTCGCGGCGGGAACCAGCGTCCAGCAGCAACTCATGCTCAATACCCAACAACCGCTTCGCGGCGCGACGCTGATGCTTGGCTACGATCCCTCTGCCATGCAATTGGTGAACGTCGCCGAGGGCACCGCACTCAATTCAGACGGCACCCAAACCTCATTCTCGCAGCGTGTAGATGCCTCCACCGGACAGATCTTCATCAGCGACACACGCGCCGCAAGCGCGTCTGCCGGCGCGACAGGACAAGGACCGCTGGTAACGCTGACCTTCATGGCGCTCAAGGCCACGGCTGCCACGCAGTTGAAGGTCCTGTCGATCACGCCGACGGGATTCGGGGGAGCCACCGTGTCTTTGCCGACGCCAGTCCAGACGCTGGCGATCACTGCTGGGTCGCAGTAGTCGCGACATGTGCCATGTGGTCTGAACGATCTAACCATATGTGTCCCTCTCTGCGTCAGCCAGTCGGCTTCACCTTGCTCGAATTGCTGGTAAGCCTGGCGATCCTTGCCATCCTGGCGATGCTTGTGTTGCCTATCACGCAGTTGGAGGTTCAGCGGATGCGGGAAAAGGATCTTCGTCTTGCGCTGCGCGAGATCCGCATTGGTATCGACGCCTACAAGCAGGCCTACGATACGGGACGTATGCTGCGTTCGATCGGCAATAGCGGCTATCCCGCAACGCTCGAGACCTTGGTCGACGGCGTCGAAGATGTGCGCGACCCGGATAAGCACAAGATCTACTTCATGCGCCGCATTCCCAGGGATCCGATGGTGCGCGACCCGGCCCTGAGCGACGCCGAGACCTGGGGAAAACGCAGCTACGACAGCGAGCCAGATGCCCCAGCAGAAGGGCGTGATGTCTTTGACATCTACTCCCGCTCATCGACGCTAGGCTTGAACGGTATCCCCTACAACCGCTGGTGACTCCTATGCTGATCACTTCCGCCCTGCGCCAACGCCTGACACATAGGCACCTTCATGGGTTCACGCTGATCGAACTGCTGGTGGTGCTGAGCATCGTGGCGCTGCTGCTATCGCTGGCATTGCCACGCTATTTCCGCAGCATCGATGTTTCCAGGGAAACTATATTGAAGGAAAACTTGAGCATCACGCGCAAGACCATCGACCAGTACTTCCGCGATACCGGCCGCTATCCAAACGATCTGCAGGAGTTGGTGACCAAGCGATACCTCCATGCGCTGCCTGTAGATCCCATAACCGAAAGCAATGGGACCTGGCTGCCGGTGGCGCCCAGTGACCCCGACATGGGCAGACTCTACGACTTGCGTAGTGGCGCCCAAGGCTCGACCCGGGACGGCACGCCGTTCAGTTCGCTATGACGCCAACAGGCCGGCGCCGGCAACAGGCCTTCGCGTTGCTAGCGCTGCTTATCTTTATCGCAATTTTGGGACTGGTGGGGATGTCGGCGGTGAAGATCGGGACACTCACAGATCGTAGAGAGGCGGAGGAGCAGTTGCTCTATGTGGGAACCCAATACCGTCGGGCGCTGCAACTGTACGTGGATGGAACGCCTCCTGGCCAACCACGCTTCCCTCCTACGCTGACAGCGCTGTTGCGTGATCCGCGCTACCCGCAACCCCGGCGCTACCTACGCGCGCTCTACCCCGATCCCATTACTAAACGCAACGACTGGGCACTCCTCTTGTCCCCGGAAGGCGGGGTGATGGGATTGCACAGTCGTTCGGAACAGGAACCGATTCGGCAGACAAACTTTAGCCCGCCATTCGAGCATTTCAATCGGCTAAAGAAGTACTCCGACTGGGTCTTCTACTACCTGCCGGATGCTACGCCACAGAACCCTCTGCAACCCGCCCTTCCTACGCCTGCCAAATGATTGCCGCCGCAAAGCCCATTCTCCCTGGGCTGCTGCCGTCCCGGTGGACACCTTGTTAAAGTGTGAAGATGAAACCGGAGTCAGCAGTTGGGAACGAGAAGA
>NZ_JAWRWU010000027.1:0-12829 GCF_046535395.1 Cupriavidus sp. SIMBA_020
TGAACGCCTCGTTGTACTTCGCCATGAAAAACACCCCAAAGGTTGAACGGGTGTCCAACTTTTGGGGTGCAGTTCATGGCTGTGTGCCCGCCGCCGGGAAAGGCGATGAACCGGCGTGGGCGAGCGTCTGTAAGTCCGATAAGACGTTTGCGATATTCATTGGCACCACGTTTTGTTATTTGCATGAGGAAAAGAGGAATTATCAAGGAATAATCGAAAATGTCAGCAGTATGACCACGGTTTTTATTCATGAGGTTTCCCATTTTCCCGCTGCAATGGACACGGTAGATCGCTATTCTGGCATCAAGGCGGCCCGGCTGCTGGCGAAGCTCCGCAATAGATTCGTCATTGAAAATGCCGATAACATCGCTGCATATGTCGCCGACGTTCCGAACTGGTAATGGAGGGGGACGATGAAATCCTTGAGTCGCCTTACAGTTGCATTAATTCTCGCCGCCATAACGTTCAATGCCGGCGCCTGCCATATGCTCGAAGTGGAGCACACCGTGTACTTCGAAAATGGCGCTACAGCTGTGGGAGTCCACCAGATCAAGAAATTTGCCGAATGGCGAGTTGGCACCCGCAAGAAATTCTATTCTGGCTTCGATGTCTACCTTTTGGGATTCGAAGGGCGCGGCATTACCGGTGAAATGGCGAAGAAGCGGATCTCAGAGGTTCAGAGGCTGTTATTGAACTCCGGCCTGCCTCAGGATGCGCTGAAAGAGGTGGAAATACGGCCGTGGTATACCGCATCAATAACCGATGGGCCAGATGTGGTGCGTATCGACGCCCTTGCTCACTGCCCCAACTACTGTTGCAGCCTCGAACCAATCCCCGACAACGTCGTCCGCTGATTCAATCCAACACGACAAACAGAGCCATCTCCCGACGGCTCTTCGAGCGGTTCAGCCGAGAAAATCTGGTGGCCGTCGGCTATGTTCCCGCACGGCTCCGGAGACCACAAATGGAAACCCTGACGCGCCTCGCAGTGATCGCAACGTTCACGCTCACAAGCTTTGGTTCCCACACCTGCAGTCTGTCGGCAGCCACGCACGAAGTGAAGTTTCTTCCCGGTTCGACGACGCTATCGACCACGGAGGTCAAGCGGTTTGCGGATTGGCGGATCCAGACGCGAAAGTATTTTCCCTCGGGGTTCGACGCAATAATAATCGTCGCGTGGGAGGGCTATGGGGTTACCCGTAAAATGGCCGAAACGAGAGTGGAACACGTGCAGCGACTGCTGAAGAACTCGGGTATGCCGGATAGCGCGTTGGCTGAACCTCCGCAGATCCGCCACACGGACATGAGGGGAGCCGACGACCAAATGCTCCACACAGTCGAGATTGCTGTCGCGGCACGGTGCCCCAATTACTGCTGTCCAGCTTCCGACCATATCGCCAGATAATCCACGCTAGTTGACAAACAGAGCCGTCTCCCGACGGCTCTGTATGCAAGGCCGACAAGACGTTTACGATTTTTATCGGTGTCACATATTGCTACTTACCGATCGAAGCCATCCGCCATAGAGGTGTGGTGGAGCCAGACGACAGCATGGTCACGGTCTTTGTTCATGAAGTTTCTCATTTTCCCGCCGCGATGGATAGCGCGGATACCTATTCGAGTATCAAGATTTCCCGCCTACTATCAAAGTATCGAAATAAATTTCTATTTAATAATTCCGACAGCATTGCTGCATACATATCGAATGTCTCCGATTAACGGCATCGTAATCATGGTAAATATGAAAAAACTAATGGCAGCTTTCATCTTCGCTCTAACAAGCTTGAATGTCGCTGCCTGCATCGTCTATGAGAGGCAATATCGCGTTCACTTCGAACCGGGATCCGCAACGGTAACCGCGAAGGAGATCAAGCGATTCGCCGAATGGCGAATCGCAACCCGGAAGTATTTCTTCTCAGGTTTCGACGTGTACCTGACGGCTTGGGAAAGCGAGGATGGATCTCGTGAACTGCCAACGGCCAGGGTCGAACAGGTTCGCAATCTGCTGCTGAAATTCGGCCTCAGTGCCAATAATGTGAAGGACACGGAATTCCGGCCCATTTATGCGGCGTCCGTGCATTACGGTCCGGACCTGGTGCGGATCGATGTGGATGCGCGTTGTCCGAACTATTGCTGCCGCGACGAGAAATGCTGCCCTGCGTGGCGGGCTGCGGAGGAGGCTGCCAGGTAGACCCCGGTTCGCCCCCAGTTCGCCGCAATATCACCTGGATATTGCGGCGAACGGCATTGATAGCGGGGATCCTTGCCGCCAAAAGCAGAGCCGCCTCAAAGACGGCTCTGTTAATCCTTCGTTCTCCCAAACCTACGGCAAACAAGGCGCCGCTGCCGCCGCCCCCTGCCGCAGGGCCGTGTTGGATGCCGAGTCGTCCGCCCCCAGCGTGTTGTCGGTGAACTTGCAGCCGTAGTTGGCGTTGGCCACTACTGATGGTGTCAGCACGTCGTCGCCGGCGGGTGGGGTGCCGGTTTGCTCCCAGGCCACCATGTCGTCAAACGCGCGGACCTGCTCGGCCACGGTGAAATCACAGTGGCTGATGCCCCGGATCGCGCGCTGTACCAGCCATTTCGCCGTGCCGTTGGCGTCTGCGCGGCGCTTGTAGATCTGCTCCATGCTGAAGGGCACGTACATGTCGCCCAGCGTGTGCAGCGTCAGCACCGGCACGCTGATCTGCGCGGCGGTCTTCGGAATCCAGCGCAGGCCGTCGCGGCGCAGCCGGTTGGCGTCGGCCACCGGCTTCACGCGGAAGATCGACGTGTTGATGGCCTGCTCCTCGGGCGTCAGCGCGGCATCGTCATCGAGCTGGAAGGTCAGGCCGGTAGTGTCCACCACGTTCTGCGTCAGCACGCCGTTGACCGTACCGTCCTGGCCGAAGGTGCTCCAGACCGCGTCCTGCAGGCCCTTGGAGGCGGGGCTGCCGCTGAAGCCGATGGCGAACATCGGCCGCTCGCCGCCGGTCAGGTTCTTGACGATCTGGCGCAGTTTCTCGCCCTGGCCCGTGTTGGTGACGGGGTAGGTGGTGAACAGCGCCGCCTGTACCGACGACACGATCTGCGCCCAGTTGCTCACGGGCCAGGACGTGGCCGGCACGTTGGCCAGCAGTTGGGCGGCGGTCTGGTAGCCGCCGAAGTAGTTGAACAGTTCGGTGTCGCCTACCACGCCGCACATCGGCACCGCCCCGTGGTACGTGACCTTGTGGTTGGCCGTGGCGATGGTCTCGGCTTCCACGGCCGCCGCGCTGACATGGCCGCCCATCGAATGGCCGATGATGTACACGCGCGTCGGTGCGGCCAGCGTGCGGCCGTTCTGTTTGGCGATGTCGACGAAGGCCAGCGCGAGCGCGTTCGTGTCTTCCACGCCTGCCCGCACGTCATAGTAATTCGTTGAATAACTCGATGCAGCCCAGGCATAGCCGGCTTCCAGCAGGTGACGGCGGATGCTCGGTGGATTGACGTCGAGCGCGTTGCCAGTGCCGGCGTAGCCATGCGCATACATCACGAGCTTGCCGTTCCAGGTGGCGGGCACCTCGACCATGTAGCCGGCCTTGCCGAGCACGCCGGACCAGCGGTCGGCGGCGGGCGCACCCGCCATGGGCGTGAGCTTCTGCGTGATGGCGGCGGTATCGATGGTGAACGTGCGGCTGTCCTGCGGCCGCGCATCCTCGGGCTGCACCGTGGGCGGTGGGGTGACGACGACGGGCGGGGCGGGCGGATCGTCGTCCCCGCCGCATCCCGCGAGGAGGAGGCCGGCCACGACGAACAGGGCTGCCTGCGAAACAGCTCGATGCATGATGTCTCCTTGGAATTCGTTTTTATTCGATAAGTGAAGCCGCGTCACTGTAGCGCCGGCACGCGTGCCAACCAACATCTCAAACGGGTGTAAGAAATGGTGCGGCGCATCGATTGATGCAATGCATCAGGGTCATTGAGCATCACAATTGGCGCGGTGGCAGGCGGGCCACCTAAGATGGCGCGGCGCCCCCTCACTTGCCTGACTCAGGCATTTCCGAGGACCCACAAAATGGCTCGATTCAGACGTTTCGCACTCAGACCCGTCGCTTACGGCCTTGCTGCCCTGTTTTCCCTCTCCGCCGGTGCCCAAACCATGACGCGCGACAACGGCGCGCCCATCGGCGACAACCAGAACTCCCAGACCGCCGGACCGAACGGTCCGACGCTGCTGCAGGACGTCCACCTGATCGAGAAGCTCCAGCGCTTCCATCGGGAGCGGATTCCCGAGCGCGTGGTGCACGCACGCGGCACCGCAGCACAGGGAGAATTTGTCTCGGAAGGAGACTTTTCCGATCTGACCACCGCCAAGGTGTTTGCCGGCGCCGGCAAACGCACGCCGGTGACGGTGCGGTTCTCCACGGTGATCCACGGCAAGGGATCGCCCGAGACCGTGCGCGATCCGCGCGGCTTCGCCACCAAGTTCTACACGGACGAAGGCAACTGGGACCTCGTGGGCAACCACACGCCCATCTTCTTTATCCGTGACGCGATCAAGTTCCCGGACATGGTTCACTCGCTGAAGCCGTCGCCGGTGACCAACCTGCAAGACCCGAACCGCTTCTTCGACTTCTTCAGCAGCGTGCCGGAGAGCACCCACATGCTGACGCAGCTGTATTCGGATCTCGGCATCCCGGCGTCGTACCGGATGATGCAGGGCAACAGCGTGCACGCCTACAAGCTGATCAACGCCAAGGGCGAGGTGCACTACGCCAAGTTCCAGTGGCGTCCGCGCCAGGGCGAGAAATATCTCACCCGGGCAGAGGCCGCGAAGATCCAGGGCGCCGATTTCAACAACCTCACCAGCGACCTGTTCGGGGCCATCCAGCGTGGTGATTTCCCGAAATGGGACTTCTACGTGCAGCTGATGAAGCCCGAGGATCTCGGCAAATATCGATTCGACCCGCTCGACTCGACCAAGGTCTGGCCCGACGTGCCGTTCCGCAAGCTCGGCACCATGACGCTGAACACCGTGCCGGAGAACTTCTTCGAGACCTCGGAGATGTCGGCCTTCGCGCCGTCGAACCTCGTGCCGGGCATCGAGCCGTCCGAAGACCGCATGCTGCAGGGCCGTCTGTTCTCGTACTACGACGCGCAGACGTACCGGCTTGGCGCCAACAAGCAGAAGCTGCCGGTCAACCTGCCGCGTGTGCCGGTACGCAACTACAACAGCGACGGGCACGGCGACATCGGCGGCACGAAGGGTGACATCAACTACCAGCCGTCGCGGATGGCAGGAGCGTACTCCGACAACCCGCACTATCGCTTTGCGCGCACGCCGCTGGCCGGCACGACCCAGCAGGCGCCGATCGCCCGCACGGATAACTTCACGCAGGCCGGCGACTACTATCGCAAGTTGTCCAAATCGGGGCAGGAGAACCTGATCGGCAACCTGGCGGCCGACCTTGGCGTGGTGAAGCATGCGGAAGTGAAACAGATCATGCTGAGCCACTTCTACAAGGCCGATGCCGACTATGGCCAACGGCTGACCAAGGCGGTCAGCGGCGATCTTGCCGATGTGCAACGGCGTGCCGCGCTGCTGAAGGACTAATGGTGTGACGCCACGCCGGTAGGAGTACGGCGGCGGCCCGATCATGCGGCGACCTGCAACCTAGCTGTCTCAGGGCGCCGCCGGTGTCGCCGCCGCCGCCGCCGCCGCAATCTCCCGCACCTGCCGCATGACCCCATCGGCAAACAACACCGGCCCGCGCACCGGCACGCCCGCCGTGCGCAACGCGTGCGCGGTCCATGTATTGCAGGTGTAGAAGCCCGCGTAGGTGGCCGTGGCCGCGAAATACAACCCGCCTTCATAGGGACCATCGCCGAGCCCGATGGGTTTGCCCGACGCGTCCGTCTGCACCGCATCCCCAAGAAACTGGCGCAATTGCGAGATGCCGGCTTCGTCGAGCGAGAGCCGCACCACGTTCCCGGCGCCGAACGCCGCCGCCGGGGTATCACGCAGGATTGTCAGCAGGATGGCGCCTTCTCCGGGCAACAGCGCCGAGATCAGTGTCATCGGGCCGCGCTCGCGGCTGAGCAGGAATTGACGATCACCAAATCCGAAACAAAGAAAACGCGAGCCCGCGTAGCCAGCGGTGAGCCGCAGCAGGCGCGCATCGGCATCCTCGGTGCGGATGCAGATCTCGGTGTGCCAGTCGCCCTCCACCACATCGATGGTAGTCACGGGCGTGACCGGGGCGGCGGCTGGCGTGGCGGCTGGTGTGGCAAAGCAGCCCGCCAGCGTGGCGGCCATGGCGCTGCCGACGAGCCACCGCCACGTGCGCTTCACGATGGCGCCACCGTGCGTTCGATCATGCCGATCATCGCCGCGCGGAATGCGTCGGCGTCTGCACCGGACGCGATGGCCAGCGCGGTGCGGTCGAAGGCCGCCGAGAGCAGGGCGGCCAGCGCATCGACCGGCGTGCCGTTGGGCAGCCCGTGGCCGACGGCCATCGCCAGACCTTCACGCAGCGTGCGGCCCGCGTGGGCGGCATCGAGCGCGAACATGGCTTCGGTGCCGAGTACCGCCGGGCCGTCGATCAGCAGCAGGCGGGTGCGGCCCGGCACCGTCATGGCGGCCAGATAGGCTTCGCTGCCGGCGATCAATGCCGCGCGCACCGGCAGTGCATCCGGCGCGGCCTGCTCGATTTCCCCGGCCACGGCGCGCGCCTCGTCCTCCAGGATCGCGCGGAACAGGTCCTGCTTGTCCGCGAAATGGTGATAGAGCGCCCCGCGCGTGATGTCGGCCGCTGCCGCAATCTCGGGCGTGGAAGTGGCGGCATAGCCCTTTTCAACAAACAGCTTGCGTGCGGCAGACAGCAGGGCAGTGCGCGTCGCTTCGGTCCGTTCCTGGTTCGAACGGGTCTTTTTACTTTGCATACATACAGCCTGTATGTTATAAATTCAGGAAAGATACAGGCTGTATGTTATGCGATCCGCGCCCGGACCGGCGCGCCACAACGGAGACGTGCGATGAAAACAACGAGTTACTACCCGGTGATCATGACCGCCAACGTGGCGGAGACGGTGGCGTTCTACACGCAGCACGTGGATTTCCGGCCGCTGTTCGAGAGCGACTGGTACGTGCACCTGCAGTCCAACGCCGACGCGCGCACCAACCTCGCCATTCTCGACTGCACGCATGAGACGATTCCCGCTCCGGCGCGCGGCCAGCAGGCGGCCGGGCTGCTGCTCAACTTCGAAGTGGAGGATGTGGACGCGGTGCACGCGCGCATGCAGGCGGCGGGGTTGCCGATCCTGCTGCCGTTGCGCGACGAAGCCTTCGGCCAGCGCCATTTCATCACCGTCGACCCCAGCGGCGTGATGCTGGACATCATCCAGCCGATTCCGCCGAGCCCCGAGTTCGCGGCTTTATACGATGCCAGCGCGCTGCCGGGCTGACGCCTCGGTTGACACCTCAGCCGCCAAGTACCCAGCCGGCCGCCGCGCAGGCCAGCACCACGCCCCACGGCGGCAGGCGCCAGGCGGCCAGGGCCACCAGCGCCAGCAGCGCGAGCGCGAAATCCGCCGGGGCGTGGATCGCGCTGGTCCAGACCGGCGCGTACAGCGCCGCCACCAGCAGGCCGACCACGGCGGCGTTCACCCCGGCCAGCGCCGCCTGCGCGCCGGCGTTGCGGCGCAGCCGCTCCCAGAACGGCAGCGCGCCAAAGACCAGCAGGAACGATGGCGCGAAGATCGCCACGAGGCAGAGCATGCCGCCGGCCCAGCCCGAAGGCGCCGCGCGCATCGCGCCGCCCAGGAAGGCGGCGAACGTGAACAGCGGCCCGGGCACGGCCTGCGCGGCGCCGTAGCCGGCCAGAAAGGTGTCGCCATCGACCCAGCCCGTGGGCACCACGGCCGCCTGGAGCAGCGGCAGCACCACGTGCCCGCCGCCGAACACCAGCGCACCGGCCCGGTAGAAGGCGTCGACCAGCGCCAGCGGCTGACTCGGAAACATCCGATGCGCCAGCGGCAGCGCCACCAGCAGCACAACGAACGCCAGCAGGAAGCCCGCGCCGGCGCGTTGGCCGATGGGCACCGCCAGCGCCGCATGCGGCTGCGCCTGCGCGGGCCGGAACCAGCGCGCGCCGGCCAGGCCCGCCGCCAGCATCACGGCCACCTGGCACCACGGCGATGGCACGACGATGACCGCCGTCGCCGCCAGCGCCATCACGCTCAGGCGCGGCGCATCGGGGCAGAGCGAACGCGCCATGCCCCACACCGCCTGCGCCACCACGGCCACCGCCGCCACCTTCAGGCCATGCAGCAGACCGTCCGGCACGTGGTTGCCCGTGGCCGACAGCCCCAGCGCCAGCACGATCAGCGCGATGGCCGAAGGCATGGTGAAGCCGAGCCACGCCGCCAGCGCGCCCCGGTAGCCGGCCCGGGTGAGCCCGATCACCATGCCAACCTGGCTGCTGGCCGGCCCGGGCAGGAACTGGCAGAGCGCGACGATATCGGAATAAGCCTGCTCGCTGAACCAGCGCCGCCGCGTGACGAAGGCCTCGCGGAAATAGCCAAGATGCGCCACCGGGCCGCCGAACGACGTCAGCCCCAGCCGCAGGAAGATCAGGAATACCGCCCAGGCGTTGCCGCGGTCGTCAGTGTGGTCGAGGTCTGGTACGGCGCTCATGGCGAGTGGGGGGACGGTGTCTGGCCCGTTGCAGGGCGGATGGTGGCGATCAGCCCGGTGTGGCCGCTGCTGGCGAGGTTATCGAAGGTTAATGACAGGCCGTGCAGCGTGGCCACGCGCCGGGCGATGGAGATGCCCAGCCCGTTGCCCTGCTCACGCTGCCCGGCGCCCCGGAAGAAGCGGTCGCCCAGGCGTGGCAGCAGGCCGGGCGCCACGCCGGGGCCGTGGTCGGACACCGTGATCGCATCCGGGGCGAAGGCCAGCGTCACCAGCGTGCCGGCGGGGCTGTAGCGCAGGGCGTTGTCCATCAGGTTGCGGAGCATGATGCCGAGCAGCGCCGGATCGCCGCGCACCGGCAGGGGCGGGTCGATGGCCGCCGGCCACGTCACCTCCATGTCCACCTGGCGGCGCTCGGACAGCGTCAGGCAATCGGACAGCACCTGCTGGACGATCTCATGCCAGTCCACCGCCGCGCGCACCGGCGGCGCGTCTTCGTCCTCGAGCCGGCTCATGGTCAGCAGTTGGGACACCAGATGGCTCAACCGGTCGATGCCAGCCTCCACGTTCGCGGAGGCCTGCGCGCGTTCGGCGGGATCGTTCGACTGGCGCGCCACGTCCCACTGCGCCTTGAGCGCGGCCAGCGGAGTGCGCATCTCGTGGGCGGCATCGGCGGTGAGCTGGCGCTCGTGCTCGATCAACGCCGAGACGCGATGGAGCAGGGTGTTCATCGCGCCGACCAGCGGCACCAGTTCCGGCGGCACGTTGGCCAGTTCCAGCGGCGCCGGGTCACCGGGCGCGCGCGCGGCAATGGCGGCGGAGAGCGCGCGCAGCGGCCGCAGCGTCACGCGCACGGCCCACACCACCAGCGCCATCAGCAGCGGCACGCCCAGCATCCACGGCAGCACCTGGGCCTGGAGGTAGGACACCACCAGTTCCTCGCGCTCGGCCTGGATCTGTCCCACGCAGACCCGCCAGCCTTCCACCGGATCGTCCAGGTAATAGAGCCGCCACGGCACGCCGTCGATGGCGATGTTGGTGAAGCCCTTCACGTGTGGCGCGCGGGGCAGGCGGTCGCCGTCCGGGTCGATATGCAACGGTTCGCCGCCGGGCCGCCACGCGGCGATGGCGAGATCGCCCAGCCCCGCGTCGCCCATGTCGCCCAGGTCGGCATCGCCGGGCAGGGGGCCGTTCTGGGGCGGCGGCTGCGGCACGGCGCCAACGTTGATCAGCGGCAGCATGGCCTGCATCTGCTGCGCCATGCGCACCATGGCGGTGTCGTACAGCTCGTTGATTTCCTCCTGCGTGCTGAGGTAGATCAGCACGCTGGTAAGGCTCCAGGCGATGGCCACCCCCAACAGCACGGCCAGGATCAGGCGCCGCTGCAAGGTCATGCGTCGTCTCCGGGGCTGGCGATGGCTTCCGGGGTGCCGAGCGTGTAGCCCGCGCCGCGCAGCGTGCGGACGATGCCGGGGTGGATCTTGCGGCGCAGATGGTGGATGTGCACCTCTAACGTGTTGCTCTCCGCGCCCTGTTCCCAGGCGTAGAGCTTCTCGCGCAGGAATTCGCGCGTCAGCACGCGGCTCGGGTGCGCCAGGAGCAGTTCGAGCAGCATGGCTTCGCGCGCGGTGAGGTCGACGGGCTGGCCTTTCCAGGTGGCCTGCCGGGCGGCCGGCTGGTAGGTCAGCGCGCCGTGGTGCCACACCGGCTCGGGCATGCCGGCGCTGCGGCGCGTCACGGCGCGCAGCCGGGCGGCCAGTTCGTCGAGATCGACGGGCTTGATCAGGTAGTCGTCGGCGCCGGCATCGAGGCCGCCGATGCGGCTGGAGATGGCGTCGCGCGCGGTCAGCATCAGCACCGGCGTCTGGCGCCCCTGCTGGCGCCAGCGCGCGAGCAGGGCCACGCCGTCGTCGTCGGGCAGGCCGAGGTCGAGCACCACGGCGTCGTATTGCATATCGGCGATCGCGCGATCCGCCTCCGCGCCCGTGGCGAACCAGTCCACGGCATGCCCCTTGAGCTTCAGCCCGCGCTGCAGGCCGTCGCCGAGCATGGGGTCGTCTTCAACGATAAGGATTCTCATCTTGGGTGCGAAAAAGGGCGCATACGGCACGGTGGACGGCGTGAAGCGTAGCACCGCGCGCGCGGCGCCGCACGCTTAATGTGGGATTAAGGTTGCTCTCCTAACCTGCGCGCTCGTCTCACCCGGTCCCCCCCGCGCGCATGCCGCTACCGCAGTCTCATCCGCCGTCGCCCTCCCTGTCCACTCCGCAGCCTGCCGTGACGCCGGCCCGTCCGCTGGAGGGCTGGCACGTGGGCGCCTGGTCGCCGGCCATGGCCTGGGCCGCTGCGTTCATCGCCGTGGCGCTGCTGGTCTGGTTCGGCACGCTCGGCATGCGCCACCTGCTGGGGCCGGACGAAGGCCGCTACGGCGAGATCTCGCGCGAGATGCTGGCCACCGGCGACTGGGTCACCATCCGCTACAACGCGCTGAAGTACTTCGAGAAGCCGCCGTTCCACATGTGGGTCACGGCGCTGACGTACGCGCTGTGGGGCGTGGGGGAATGGCAGGCGCGGCTTTGCGTGGCGCTGGCCGGGCTGGCCGGCATCGTCATGTCGATGCTGGCTACGTGGCGCTGGTTCGGCGCCCGCGCGGCGGCCTTCGCGGGGCTGGCCCTGCTGGCGGCGCCGATGTGGAGCGTGGCGGCACATTTCAACACCCTCGACATGACGCTGGCCGGCGTCATGGCCTGCGTGCTCGCCTGCATGCTGCTGGCGCAGCATCCCGCCGCCTCCGCCAGCGCGCGGCGGGGCTGGATGCTCGGCTGCTGGGTGGCGATGGGCGTGGCTGTGCTGACCAAGGGGCTGGTGGGCGTGGCGCTGCCGGGCCTGGTCCTCGTCATTTATATAGGCATCACACGCGACTGGCGGCTGTGGCGTCGGCTGCACCTGGCCTCCGGCATGGTGGTGCTACTGGCGGTGACGGTGCCCTGGTTCTGGCTGGTGTCGGCGCGGAACCCGGAATTCCTGCATTTCTTCTTTATCCACGAACACTGGCAGCGCTACACCTCTGGCGTCCACGCGCGGCCGGGGCCGATCTGGTACTTCGTGCCACTGGTGGTGGGCGGCTTCCTGCCGTGGGTGGGACTGTTCCCGCGCCTGTGGCGCGCCATCGGCACGCCGCCGGTCGATGAGCCGGATGATGTGGCGGAGCGCTTTCGCCCGGCGTTGCTGGCCGGCATCTGGGCCATCGCCATTTTCGTGTTCTTCAGCCTCTCGCATTCAAAGCTGCCCGGCTACATCGTGCCGGTAATTCCGGCGATGGGCATCCTGGCCGGCGTGGCGCTGGACCGCCTCGATGTGCGCGCCTGGCGGCGCCAGCTCGGCGGCATGGCCATCGTGGCCGCGTGCGGCCTGCTGGCCAGCCCGGTGGTGGCCACGCTCAATGCCAACCATACGCCCAACGCGTTCTATCGCGCCTATGCCATCTGGGCGGCGGCGGCGTTCGTGGTGATGCTGCTGGGCATTGCCGCCGCGCGCTGGCTGCTGCGGCGCGGCGTGCTGCCCAGCGTGGCGGTGTACGCGCTCGGCATGTACCTCGGCTTCACGGCGGCCCTGGTCGGCCATGAGACCGTGGGCGGCCCGGCGTCCGGCGCGGACATCGCCCCGCTGGTGCAGCAGAAGCTCACGCCGGGCATGCCGTTCTATGGCGTGAAGATGCTCGACCACACCCTGCCGTTCTACGTGCGGCACCCGCTCATCATGGTGGCGGAGGCAGACGAACTGTCCTTCGGCACCGAGGTGGAGCCGAACCGCTGGCTGCCCGATATGGCCACCTTCGCCAAAGTCTGGCGCAACGGCCAGCCCGCCATGGCCGTGATGTCGCCCGAGACCTATCTGGCGCTGTCGCCCACGCTGCCGCTGTACGTGGTGGCGCGCGACTGGCGCCGGGTGGTGGTGACCAACGTGCCCGGCCCGGCGCCGACCCTGGCCTCGCGCTGAGCGCTGAGCGGCTTTCCCATTTGTCTTTCTGTTCCTGTCTGATTCCTACATGCATCCCAAGCGAGTCCTGATTCTTGGTGTCAACGGCTTCATCGGCCATCACCTCACGCGCCGCATCCTGGAGACCACCGACTGGGAGGTCTACGGCATGGACATGGCCTCCGACCGCCTCGGCGA
>NZ_JAWRWU010000028.1:0-8364 GCF_046535395.1 Cupriavidus sp. SIMBA_020
TGAACGCCTCGTTGTACTTCGCCATGAAAAACACCCCAAAGGTTGAACGGGTGTCCAACTTTTGGGGTGCAGTTCACCGAAGCTGCCCTTTTTGCTGACTCGCGGCGACGCCTTAGTTGGCGCGGCTGCGGTATTCGCCGGTACGCGTGTCGATTTCGATCTTGTCACCGATGTTGCAGAACAGCGGCACTTGCAGCTCGAACCCGGTGTTGATCTTGGCGCCCTTGAGCACCTTGCCCGACGACGTGTCGCCCTTGACGGCCGGTTCCGTGTAGATGATCTCGCGGACCAGCGTGGTCGGCATTTCCACGGAGATGGCCTTCTCGTTGTAGAACACCACTTCCACGTTCATGCCGTCTTCGAGGTAGTTCAGCGCGTCACCCATGCTGTCCTTCTCGACTTCGAACTGGTTGTAGTCCGTGTCCATGAACACGTACATCGGGTCGGCGAAGTACGAATAGGTGCATTCGCGGCGATCGAGCATCACGACTTCGAACTTGTCGTCGGCCTTGAACACCGACTCGCCCGGGGCGTCCGTCAGCAGGTTCTTGTACTTCATCTTGACGACGGCGGCGTTACGGCCCGACTTGTTGTACTCGGCCTTTTGCACGACCATCGGGTCGGAACCGATCATGAACACGTTGCCGACGCGGAGTTCCTGTGCGATCTTCATCTGAACTGTTTTCCTGAAAAAAGTGTCCGGGGCGCTCATGACCCCGATTCGCGGTATGCGGTATGCGGTATGGCGAAGGCGCGCGGCCGGCAGTTGCTCTTTTTGAGCTCGCCATCATCAAAATCAACCCGCTATTTTACCCGATTTTCGCAAAAAGCCACCAGATTTGCCGCGAGGTCGCCCAAGTGCTGCAACTGCCGCTGCCAGCGATCCATAGCCGTGGCGAGTGCAGGCAATTGTGCGTGAAACTGCGCCCAGTCGGGCGCGTGCGGGGTGGCGCCATAGCCATTCCAGGCATGACAGAAGGCGGTCATGGCCTGGGCGGCCTCCGGCGGCACGCCGCAGCGGCTGAAGCGCTCGAGCCAGGCGTCGAGCTTCACATGGTGCGCCACGTCGTCCTGCGGATAGATGTGCCAGACCATGGGCCGCGCCGCCCAGTGTGCGCGCACGCAGGAATCCTCGCCGCGCACGAAGTTCACGTCGCAGGCCCAGAGCAGCTCGTCGTAGTTTTCCTGCCGTACGAACGGAATCACCTGGAGGGTCAGGCTGCCTTGCGTCAGCGTTGTGCCGGGGGCCGCCTGCGCCGCCGGGCCGCCGAACCACGCAGCCGCCTGCTGCGCCGCCGGGCCTTGCGGCACCAGGCACTGCACGGGCGTGGCGCCGTCGCGCCATTGGGCGAGCAGGGCCGGCAGGGCGGGGTTGGTGTAGGCGAACAGGCTCACGCGCAGCGCGTCCGGCAGGGGTTGCGTGCCGAGCCGATACCAGAGGGTGGATTGCGCGGCGCGGCTGGACAGGAAGGCCTCACGCTGGGCGCCCAGCATCGACTCCCGCAGCAACCCGCCCGTGCCGTGCGCAAAGCCGGGGAAGAAGAAGTACTTCACCAGCGGCAGCTTCGGATGGGGCGAGGACAGCGCATGGTGCTCGCTGACCCACGCCTCGGCGCTCAGGTATTCCAGGTTGATCCATACCGGCGGGCGCGGCGCGGCGGCCATCGCGGCCAGGAAAGGCTCCGGCAGGTGGCAGGCGAATGCCTCGATGACGAGGTCGTGCGGCGGCAGCGGCTCGAATGATGCCCCGGGGGAGGCGTCCCAGCGGCGCACTTCCACGCCGCCCAGATGCTGGCAGGCGCGCGCCGGGTCGATCTCGGGCGCCAGCCGCGCAAAGCTGCCCAGGTCGTCCACCCAGAGCCGCACCGCGTGGCCGTGCTCCTGTGAGAGCTGGCGCGCCAGGCGCCAGCAAACGCCGATATCGCCGAAGTTGTCGACGACCGTGCAGAAGATGTCGCAGGATTGAATGGGCATGGCGGCGTCCCGTTCCGCGAGGGTCCGCGGAAGATTTGCTCTAAACTTGCGATTCTAGAGCGAGGCCAGCCGCTGCGCGCCTTGCCGCCCAAACTTTCTTGTCCCCCGATGCCCGAGCAGGAACCGGTTTCCCCGAACGACGCTTCGAACGATGCAGCCGCCGAGGTCCGCGTGGATCTCCCGGCCGAGGCCCCCGCCGATATCCCGGCATTCGATCCCCGGCCGATCCTGGCGCGACTGCCCGGCCTGCCGGGCGTCTACCGCTATTTCGACGCCGATGGCAACGTGCTTTATGTAGGTAAGGCGCGTGACCTGAAAAAGCGTGTCTCGAGCTACTTCAACAAGACCCAGTTGTCGCCGCGCATCGCGATGATGGTGGGTAAGATCGCGCGCATCGATACCACCGTGGTCCGGACCGAGGCCGAGGCGCTGCTGCTTGAGAACAATCTCATCAAGGCACTCGCCCCGCGCTACAACATCCTGTTCCGCGACGACAAGTCTTATCCATTTCTCAAGCTGACAGGCCACAAGTTCCCGCGCATGGCCTATTACCGGGGCGCGACGGACCGCAAGCACCAGTACTTCGGCCCGTTTCCGAGCGCCTACGCGGTGCGCGAAAGCATGCAGATCCTGCAGAAGGTGTTCCAGCTGCGCACCTGCGAGGATACGGTGTTCAACAACCGCACCCGCCCGTGCCTGCTGCATCAGATCCATCGCTGCACGGCGCCGTGCGTGAAGGCGATCAGCGAGGAAGATTACGCGCGCGACGTGCATAACGCCGCGCGCTTCCTCCAGGGCCGCGAAACCGAGGTGCTCGACGGCCTCCAGGTCAAGATGGAGGAGCACGCGGTGCGACTGCGTTTCGAGCAGGCCGCTGCCGTGCGCGACCAGATCGCCGCGCTCTCCACGGTGCTCAAGCGGCAGGCCGTGGAGGAGGTGGGGCAGGCGCGTGACATCGACATCCTGTCCGTGGCGGTGCAGGGTGGCCGCGCTTGCGTGAATCTGGCGATGGTGCGCGGCGGCCGTCACCTTGGCGACAAGGCGTATTTCCCCGCGCATGCCGACGAAGCGGCGATGATCGTCGAAGATAGCGACGATGCGGGAGAGAGCGAAGGTGGCGAGCAGGTGGCGCCGGAAGCCGGTCCGCTGTCCGTGGACCGCATCGCGGCCCGCGTGCTGTCGGCGTTCATGGTCCAGCACTATCTCGATCAGGCGCCGCCGCCGATCATCGTGGTGAGCCATCTGCCGGCGGACGCTGCGCTGGTGGAGGCACTGTCGATGCAGGCCGGCCGCAAGATTGCGCTGGTGCGTCAGCCGCAGGGCCAGCGCAAGATCTGGCTCGAGATGGCCACGCAGGGCGCGGCGCTGGCGCTGGCGCGCCGGCTGGCGGAGCAGGGCAGCCAGGAGGCGCGCACGCGCGCGCTCGCCGAGACCATCGGCCTGGACATGGAAGACCTGGCGATGCTCCGCATCGAATGCTTCGATATCAGTCACACGGCAGGCGAGGCCACCCAGGCATCCTGCGTGGTGTTCCACCATCATGAGATGCAGAACAGCGAGTATCGGCGCTACAACATTCAAGACATCACGCCCGGGGACGACTACGCGGCCATGCGCCAGGTGCTCACGCGCCGGTACCAGAAGCTGGTGGAGCAGATCCAGGAGGATGGTGGCGAGTTGGGCGGAGAAGGCGCCCCGGATGGGGTGCCGCGCATGCCGCGCGTGGTGTTGATCGACGGCGGCAAGGGGCAGGTCGAGGTGGCGCGGCAGGTGTTCGAGGAGCTTGGGCTCGATATCGGCCTGCTGGTCGGTGTGGCGAAGGGCGAAGGCCGCAAGGTGGGGCTGGAGACGCTGGTCTTTGCCGATGGCCGTCCGTCGCTGGAACTGGGGCAGGGCAGCGCGGCGCTGATGCTGGTGGCCCAGATCCGAGACGAGGCGCACCGCTTTGCCATTACCGGCATGCGGGCGCGGCGCGCCAAGGCGCGCAACACGTCGCGGCTGGAGGAAATCGAGGGCGTAGGCGCGCGCCGGCGGCAGAAACTGCTGACGCGTTTCGGCGGCCTGCGCGGCGTCATGGCCGCCAGCATCGACGAACTTGCCAGCGTGGAAGGCATCTCGCGCACCTTGGCCGAGGAGATCTACCGCCAGTTGCATTGACCGGCTCACCCAGCCGGTTGCCAGCCATTTTGGCCCAAAACTGGCGGGTTCGGCTGGAAATCGGCGACAATCGCGGCATTCGCCTTCCAGACCATCGCCGGATCGGCCCGTTCCTTTTCCAACGCTCCGCCCATGCCCCTGAATATTCCCATCCTGCTGACCTGGCTTCGCGTGGCCATGATCCCTCTCGTGGTCGGGGTCTATTACCTGCCCGAAACCTGGTTGCCGATGCATACCAAGAACGTGACCGCGGCGGCGTTCTTCGTCATCGCGGCGGCAACGGACTGGCTGGATGGCTTTCTGGCGCGACGCTGGAACCAAACCTCGTCGTTCGGCGCGTTCCTCGACCCGGTGGCCGACAAGCTCATGGTGACCGCAGCGCTGCTGTCCCTGCTGGCGCTGGGCCGTGTGGCGGACTTGATCGCGCTGGTCATCATCGGACGTGAAATCACGATTTCCGCGCTGCGGGAGTGGATGGCGCAGATCGGCGCGTCCAAGAGCGTGGCCGTGAATTTCCTCGGCAAGCTGAAGACCACAGTGCAGATGATCGCGATTCCGCTGCTGCTGTTCAACGATTCGCTGTTCGGCATCGATGCCTCGCTGCTCGGCGGCTGGATGATCTACCTGGCGGCCGTGCTTACGCTGTGGTCGATGTTCTATTACATGAAGCTGGCGTGGCCGCAGATCCGCGAGCGCAGCAACGTTACGGGCGGTGCGGGTGCGCAGAAGTAAAAGTGAAGCTTTCCGCAAAAAAGTCCTTGACGCACCGGTTCGGTCTTTGCAATAATCTCGTTCTCGCTGCTGACGACGAAAGACGAAAGCAGCAAGACAAGCGGTACTTAGCGCGAAATGCCAGCACAAAGCTGCGTGTTTAAAAGAAGTTGCGCGATAGTCTGCTTTTCTGTAAGATGCAGGGCCCTGCGGGAGTAGCTCAGTTGGTAGAGCGCAACCTTGCCAAGGTTGAGGTCGCGAGTTCGAGACTCGTCTCCCGCTCCAGGTTAAGTAAGGTTCGACGGCATCATCGTCGGGCTGGCAGTCAGTAGCAGAAAGTTGTACGCGGGAGTAGCTCAGTTGGTAGAGCGCAACCTTGCCAAGGTTGAGGTCGCGAGTTCGAGACTCGTCTCCCGCTCCAATCCCAAAGGGAAGCGTGGCTTCCCTTTTTGTTTGGCAGGATTGTCGTACAATCCTGCATCGTCACCTGGCGGGGTGGCAGAGTGGTTATGCAGCGGCCTGCAAAGCCGTGTACGCCGGTTCGATTCCGACCTCCGCCTCCAAGTTTTACCAGACGTTTCAAGCCTACGGCGCCCATTGTGGCGCCGTTTTGCGTTCTGGCGTTTCTCTAGCGCCGGCATCGCGGCTCAGGCGCACAGCGCGGGTGCCGCACCGCGCAGGTATTCGGTGAAGGCGAGCAGCCCCTGGGTCGGAAATTTGTCCTGATGCACGACAAGCTGCAGCGGCCGGATCACGCGCGGCAGGCCGGCGCGCAGCGGCACCAGCGCGCCGCGAGCGATTTCATCGCCGACGACATGCAGTGACAGGCAGCTGACGCCAAATCCGCTCATCACGGCGCGCTTGATGGCTTCGGTGTTGCCCAGCTCCAGCGCAAAGCGCAGCGTCCCCAAGGCGGGCACGAGGCGGGATTCGATGATCTCGCGTGTGCCCGAACCCGGCTCGCGCACGATCCAGTCGGCATCGCGCAGCATGTCGTGCAGCAACTCGGGCTGATCGGCGGCCATCGCCAGCGGATGCGTCGGCCCCACGATCACCACCATCTCGTCATCGCACCAGTGCATGCTGCGTAAGTCACGCTCGTGGCAGGTACCTTCGATCAGGCCGATATCGGCCTCGAACTTGAGGAGTGCCTGCAGCACGTCCTGCGTATTGCCGATACGCATGTCCAGCTCGCACGGCCCGGTCTGCGCATTGCGAAAGCCGGCCAGCAGGGCAGGGAGAATATAGCTGCCGATGGTGTTGCTCGCTGCGATGCGCAGTTGCACGCCACCCTCCGAGGCAAATCGCTCGAGTTCGTGCGCCTGGTCGAGCAGCGACAGCGCGCGCGGGAAGAATTGCCGCCCGGTTTCGTTGATGCTCAGGCGGCGCGCCACGCGGTCGAATAATGGGCCGTTCAGCGCACGTTCCAGTTCTGCCAGCGATGCGCTGACCGCCGATTGAGACATCGCGAGCGACTCAGCGGCGGCCGTGGTGCTCCCATGCTGGGCCACGGCCACGAAGACCTGCAACTGGCGCAGGGTAAGGCGGAGCGGGCGCTGGTCCATGGTGTTATCGATAATTACGGTAAGTCATAACGATATTACCCGTTTTACTGGTCAAGGCGGCGTGGGTACGCTTCACGCAATCCCTAGAAGATTGCCATGTCCACAACCCCTGCCACTCCCCTCGCACTCGCCCCAACGGGTTTCACCCTGTGGCGTATCCGTCTCGTTACCCTGCTGCCGCTGGGCGCCATTGCCGGGCTGGCGCTGGTGCTGGCCGACCATCCGGCCGTATCGCAATACGGGCTGTCCGCGTTGACGCTGGCCATGTGTGCCGGCATGGTCGCGGCCAATACGATGCCCAAGCACTGGCTTACGCCCCTGGCGCCGGGCATGCAGTTCGCGCGTCATCATCTGCTGCGGCTTGGCGTGGCGCTATATGGTCTGCGGCTGACGTTCGGGGCCATCGCCGCACTGGGCCTTGGCGGTGTCGTGGTGCCGCTCGTGATGCTGGTGGCCACGCTTCTCTTTGGCACATGGGTGGGGTCGTCGTTTTTCGGCCTGAGCCGGCGCGAGGCCATCCTGGTGAGCGCAGGCAGTGCCGTATGCGGTGCGGCGGCGGCCATCGCGGTCTCGTCCGTGGTGCGTACCGATGACAAGCAGACGGCCGTGGCCGTGGCCACGGTGGTGCTGTTCGGCACGGTCGGCATGCTGCTCTATCCGTGGCTCTACGAACTGGCGACGCAGCACTGGCACCTCCCCGTGACGGAGCGCGCGTTTGGTATTTTTACGGGTGCCACGCTGCATGAAGTGGCGCAGGTCATCGCCTCCGGCAAGATGGTGAGCGATGCCACCGCCGATGCCGCCGTGGTGGCCAAGATGGTCCGCGTGCTGGCGCTGGGTCCGTTGCTGCTGATCATGGCGCTCTGGCCGCGTGCAAGCGGTGGCGAAGCGGCCGGTGGTCGTCGCAACTGGCGTGGGCTGCTGAAGTCCGTGCCGTGGTTTGCGCTGGGTTTCGTCGCGGTGATGGCGCTGAATTCGGCAGGCATGGTGCCGGGTGAGTGGAAGCCGGGTCTGGTCGCCCTCGACAACTGGCTGCTGGCTTGCGCGATGCTGGCCATCGGACTCCATACCCGAATCGGCGATCTGCTACGTGCAGGACGCAAGCCGCTAGCGCTCGCCGCAGTGTTGTTTGTGTTCCTGATGGTGGTCGGCGCGCTGCTGTGCGCGTGGCTCGTCTGAGCGCTGCGCGGGGCGATGTAGCGCGACTTGAAGCGCGCTGGTGCGGCCGACGGGACTCGAACCCGTAAGCCCGTATGAGCGGCAGATTTTAAGTCTGCTGAGTCTACCAATTTCTCCACGGCCGCACGGCAAGCCCGGTATTGTGGTGGCTTCGTCCCCAGGAAGCAAGCCAACACGGGGCACTTCGCCATGTGACGTCCCTGTTACCGCCGGTAACAATGTAGAACCCGCCGTTTCACCTCGAAAATCGCGAACCCCTACAATACGGGGTATCAGCTTGACCAAACTCAAAGAGGCACGATCATGAAACGTTGGTTGTTCGCAGCATTCGGTGTGGCCGCCGCGCTGGCGTCTGGCGCTGCAATGGCACGCGTGAACGTGGACGTGGCGATTGGCATTCCGGGTGTGGTGGTGGGTGGACCCGCCTACTATGCACCGCCCCCGCCGGTGTACTACGCGCCGCCGGCTCCGGTTTACTACGGCCCGCCGCCCGTCGTGGTGCGCCCGGCGCCGGTCTACTATGGTCCCCGCTACTACCCGGGTCCGCGCTACTACTACGGCCCGCCGGGATATCGCGGCGGCCATTACCATGGCCACGGTCACGGTCGAGGCCATGGCCGCTGGCGCGACTAAGACGTTTATCGCGGCGGCAATCGTTTATGACGACGTTGAAAGGCGATCGTCGGAAAAAGCCACCCTCGTGAACTGCACCCCAAAAGTTGGACACCCATCCAACCTTTGGGGTGTTTTTCATGGCGAAGTACGATGAGCGGTTCAA
>NZ_JAWRWU010000029.1:0-5197 GCF_046535395.1 Cupriavidus sp. SIMBA_020
CGCAGCGCAGACAAGCAGTACCGCCCCCGGCAAAGCCGGTGTGGCCAGTTCTTTAACAACCAAACAACCGATAAGTGTGGGCGCTTGATGGCGAACGCCACGCAGACTCCGGTCTGCGTGATGCTTCAAAAGTTATCAAAGTGCTCGCACAGTAAAACATGTTCGGTTTCATCTTCGGATGGGATCGAGTCAGTTTTCTGAGAGTGAGCGACCGCTCGAAAGAGCGAGGTGCTTCGGCACCACACAGGTATTGAACTGAAGAGTTTGATCCTGGCTCAGATTGAACGCTGGCGGCATGCCTTACACATGCAAGTCGAACGGCAGCACGGGAGCAATCCTGGTGGCGAGTGGCGAACGGGTGAGTAATACATCGGAACGTGCCCTGTTGTGGGGGATAACTAGTCGAAAGATTAGCTAATACCGCATACGACCTGAGGGTGAAAGCGGGGGACCGAAAGGCCTCGCGCAATAGGAGCGGCCGATGTCTGATTAGCTAGTTGGTGGGGTAAAAGCTCACCAAGGCGACGATCAGTAGCTGGTCTGAGAGGACGATCAGCCACACTGGGACTGAGACACGGCCCAGACTCCTACGGGAGGCAGCAGTGGGGAATTTTGGACAATGGGGGCAACCCTGATCCAGCAATGCCGCGTGTGTGAAGAAGGCCTTCGGGTTGTAAAGCACTTTTGTCCGGAAAGAAATGGCCCTGGCTAATACCCGGGGTCGATGACGGTACCGGAAGAATAAGCACCGGCTAACTACGTGCCAGCAGCCGCGGTAATACGTAGGGTGCGAGCGTTAATCGGAATTACTGGGCGTAAAGCGTGCGCAGGCGGTTTTGTAAGACAGGCGTGAAATCCCCGGGCTCAACCTGGGAATTGCGCTTGTGACTGCAAGGCTAGAGTGCGTCAGAGGGGGGTAGAATTCCACGTGTAGCAGTGAAATGCGTAGAGATGTGGAGGAATACCGATGGCGAAGGCAGCCCCCTGGGACGTGACTGACGCTCATGCACGAAAGCGTGGGGAGCAAACAGGATTAGATACCCTGGTAGTCCACGCCCTAAACGATGTCAACTAGTTGTTGGGGATTCATTTCCTCAGTAACGTAGCTAACGCGTGAAGTTGACCGCCTGGGGAGTACGGTCGCAAGATTAAAACTCAAAGGAATTGACGGGGACCCGCACAAGCGGTGGATGATGTGGATTAATTCGATGCAACGCGAAAAACCTTACCTACCCTTGACATGCCACTAACGAAGCAGAGATGCATTAGGTGCTCGAAAGAGAAAGTGGACACAGGTGCTGCATGGCTGTCGTCAGCTCGTGTCGTGAGATGTTGGGTTAAGTCCCGCAACGAGCGCAACCCTTGTCTCTAGTTGCTACGAAAGGGCACTCTAGAGAGACTGCCGGTGACAAACCGGAGGAAGGTGGGGATGACGTCAAGTCCTCATGGCCCTTATGGGTAGGGCTTCACACGTCATACAATGGTGCATACAGAGGGTTGCCAACCCGCGAGGGGGAGCTAATCCCAGAAAATGCATCGTAGTCCGGATCGTAGTCTGCAACTCGACTACGTGAAGCTGGAATCGCTAGTAATCGCGGATCAGCATGCCGCGGTGAATACGTTCCCGGGTCTTGTACACACCGCCCGTCACACCATGGGAGTGGGTTTTGCCAGAAGTAGTTAGCCTAACCGCAAGGAGGGCGATTACCACGGCAGGGTTCATGACTGGGGTGAAGTCGTAACAAGGTAGCCGTATCGGAAGGTGCGGCTGGATCACCTCCTTTCCAGAGGCTTGTGTTCACAAGTCAAGCGTTCACACTTATCGGTTTGTTTGCTGTTACAGCCAAGGGTCTGTAGCTCAGGTGGTTAGAGCACCGTCTTGATAAGGCGGGGGTCGTAGGTTCAAGTCCTACCAGACCCACCAAGTTATCCGGGGGATTAGCTCAGCTGGGAGAGCACCTGCTTTGCAAGCAGGGGGTCGTCGGTTCGATCCCGTCATCCTCCACCACTTACCTTGGGTTGGTTTGCCAAATGAAAGCGCTTAGATTTGAGTGCTTTCATTTGGCGTTGCCAAGATCGACTGAAACAGTCGGCTGTTCTTTAACAATATGGGATGTAGTAAAGGTGTCGCGCGAGCGTTGATGAGACGCTGAATTATCCAACGCGATACCGGGTTGTGATTGTATCAACCAAAATGTATTTAAAGTGATCGAAAGATGACTTGGAATACGGCACAAACGCGAGAACTCAGACCTATGGTGAGTCGTGGCTTAAGCGAGAGCTTGAGACACACTCGTTATAGGGTCAAGCGAACAAGTGCATGTGGTGGATGCCTTGGCGATTACAGGCGATGAAGGACGCGGTAGCCTGCGAAAAGCTTCGGGGAGCTGGCAAACAAGCTTTGATCCGGAGATGTCCGAATGGGGAAACCCGGCCCTTATGGGTCATCCCTGACTGAATACATAGGTCAGGGAAGCGAACGCGGCGAACTGAAACATCTAAGTAGCTGCAGGAACAGAAATCAACCGAGATTCCCAAAGTAGTGGCGAACGAAATGGGAAGAGCCTTGTACTCTTTAGCAGCATTGTTAGCAGAACGGGATGGAAAGCCCGGCCATAGCAGGTGATAGCCCTGTATGCGAAAACAGCGTTGTGGAACTAGGTGTACGACAAGTAGGGCGGGACACGTGAAATCCTGTCTGAAGATGGGGGGACCATCCTCCAAGGCTAAATACTCGTAATCGACCGATAGTGAACCAGTACCGTGAGGGAAAGGCGAAAAGAACCCCGGGAGGGGAGTGAAATAGATCCTGAAACCGCATGCATACAAACAGTCGGAGCCTGGAAACGGGTGACGGCGTACCTTTTGTATAATGGGTCAGCGACTTACATTCAGTGGCAAGCTTAACCGATTAGGGAAGGCGTAGCGAAAGCGAGTCCGAATAGGGCGTTGAGTCGCTGGGTGTAGACCCGAAACCAGATGATCTATCCATGGCCAGGTTGAAGGTGCGGTAACACGTACTGGAGGACCGAACCCACTAACGTTGAAAAGTTAGGGGATGAGCTGTGGATAGGGGTGAAAGGCTAAACAAATCTGGAAATAGCTGGTTCTCTCCGAAAACTATTTAGGTAGTGCCTCGTGTCTCACCTTCGGGGGTAGAGCACTGTCATGGTTGGGGGGTCTATTGCTGATTACCCCGCCATAGCAAACTCCGAATACCGAAGAGTGCAATCACGGGAGACAGACATCGGGTGCTAACGTCCGGTGTCAAGAGGGAAACAACCCAGACCGCCAGCTAAGGTCCCCAAATATAGCTAAGTGGGAAACGAAGTGGGAAGGCTAAAACAGTCAGGAGGTTGGCTTAGAAGCAGCCACCCTTTAAAGAAAGCGTAATAGCTCACTGATCGAGTCGTCCTGCGCGGAAGATGTAACGGGGCTAAGCTATATACCGAAGCTGCGGACGCACGCAAGTGCGTGGTAGGAGAGCGTTCTGTAAGCCTGTGAAGGTGTCTTGTAAAGGATGCTGGAGGTATCAGAAGTGCGAATGCTGACATGAGTAGCGATAAAGGGGGTGAAAGGCCCCCTCGCCGTAAGCCCAAGGTTTCCTACGCAACGTTCATCGGCGTAGGGTGAGTCGGCCCCTAAGGCGAGGCAGAGATGCGTAGCTGATGGGAAGCAGGTTAATATTCCTGCACCGTCGTATGATGCGATGGGGGGACGGATCGCGGAAGGTTGTCCGGGTGTTGGAAGTCCCGGTCCCTGCATTGGAGAAGGCGCTTAGGCAAATCCGGGCGCGAAATTCAAGGATGTGGGGCGAGCGGCCTTGAGCCGCGAAGCAATTGGAAGTGGTTCCAAGAAAAGCCTCTAAGCTTCAGTCATACGAGACCGTACCGCAAACCGACACAGGTGGGCGAGATGAGTATTCTAAGGCGCTTGAGAGAACTCGGGAGAAGGAACTCGGCAAATTGGTACCGTAACTTCGGGATAAGGTACGCCCTTGTAGCTTGACTGGCCTGCGCCAGGAGGGTGAAGGGGTTGCAATAAAATGGTGGCTGCGACTGTTTAATAAAAACACAGCACTCTGCAAACACGAAAGTGGACGTATAGGGTGTGACGCCTGCCCGGTGCCGGAAGATTAAATGATGGGGTGCAAGCTCTTGATTGAAGTCCCGGTAAACGGCGGCCGTAACTATAACGGTCCTAAGGTAGCGAAATTCCTTGTCGGGTAAGTTCCGACCTGCACGAATGGCGTAACGATGGCCACACTGTCTCCTCCCGAGACTCAGCGAAGTTGAAGTGTTTGTGATGATGCAATCTCCCCGCGGCTAGACGGAAAGACCCCATGAACCTTTACTGTAGCTTTGCATTGGACTTTGAACCGATCTGTGTAGGATAGGTGGGAGGCTTTGAAGCGTGGACGCTAGTTCACGTGGAGCCGTCCTTGAAATACCACCCTGGTTTGTTTGAGGTTCTAACCTTGGCCCGTGAATCCGGGTCGGGGACAGTGCATGGTAGGCAGTTTGACTGGGGCGGTCTCCTCCCAAAGTGTAACGGAGGAGTTCGAAGGTACGCTTGGTACGGTCGGACATCGTACCTAAAGTGCAATGGCAAAAGCGTGCTTAACTGCGAGACCGACAAGTCGAGCAGGTGCGAAAGCAGGACATAGTGATCCGGTGGTTCTGAATGGAAGGGCCATCGCTCAACGGATAAAAGGTACTCTGGGGATAACAGGCTGATACCGCCCAAGAGTTCATATCGACGGCGGTGTTTGGCACCTCGATGTCGGCTCATCTCATCCTGGGGCTGTAGCCGGTCCCAAGGGTATGGCTGTTCGCCATTTAAAGAGGTACGTGAGCTGGGTTTAAAACGTCGTGAGACAGTTTGGTCCCTATCTGCCGTGGGCGTTGGAATCTTGACGGGGGCTGCTCCTAGTACGAGAGGACCGGAGTGGACGTACCGCTGGTGTACCTGTTGTCTCGCCAGAGGCATCGCAGGGTAGCTATGTACGGAAGAGATAACCGCTGAAAGCATCTAAGCGGGAAACTCGCCTGAAGATGAGGATTCCCTGGAGGCTTGACCTCCTTGAAGGGTCGTTCGAGACCAGGACGTTGATAGGCTGGGTGTGGAAGCGCAGTAATGCGTTAAGCTAACCAGTACTAATTGCCCGTAAGGCTTGATCCTATAACCAGTGTGTCTT
>NZ_JAWRWU010000030.1:0-2323 GCF_046535395.1 Cupriavidus sp. SIMBA_020
TACATCCACGACTCGCGCGCGGGGTTTCTGCGCGTGGACCACAGCGGTTATCTGAGGCCGCGAGAACTGATCGCGCCCTCCGGCGCAGAGCATCTGCTGAATAAGACATTGGCTCTCACTGGCACAGGAGCGGCGCATGTTTTCGGATAAATCTCGCGGAAAGAGCCCGAACAAAGACGCCCCGCTCTTGCTCGACCAGCTTGGTCCGAACGATTCGCCACGCGTCATTGCAATGCCAAAAGGCGTGGTGGCACGCCAGGATCCAGATGGGAGCGTGACCGTTCGCCATCCGGATGGCAGTGAAATCTCGGCCAGCGCCCAAGGATATTGCCGGGGCAGGTTCTGCACTGTGGACTCGGTAACCGTTGCGGATATCGCCTACGTGACGGAGCATTATGTCAACCGAGTGCATGAAACGGTGTCTCACGTCGTACGGTTCCTTAACGGTGGCACGCTTTGCTACGCCGTCGATTTCAACGGACGGGTAATCGACTGCGAGTTCAGCGGAATGCAGGTATCACTGCAAGAAGGTCATCTCATCGTGGGATGCACGGAGATGGCGCTGTCCCTGGAACTTCGAAAGCCACGCCAGCTGCCTGCTGAGCAGGGAGGTAACCGAGAGTGAAGGAATGAAAGGAATTGCAGGGGTGTTCCTCGTGGCACTGCTGGCCACGCTTGGTGGTTGCGCCGTGGCTTTGCCGAACCGGGATGTCGAAGCGTCGGCGTGGGCTGCGAACTACACCGAGGACTATATCTATGACTACCGGATTCAGACGGTTTCGGGGAAACGCACCGGCGTGGGGGGCGGCAACGTTGCGGAGTTTTCTCGAGGCGGAACCGCAGGGATCGAATGCTGCGGGCGGATGCCGGGCGTCGGTCAGACGGTCAAGGTCGTGTGGCAGGTCGGCGGACGGCAGGAAGACAGGTCCGAGTGGAAAACCTACAGCCGGGATGTCGTTGTAACAGGAACGATGCCGCGAGGATCGAGGCATCACAGTCGTCTGGTTGTTCGATTCTTTCCCAATCACGAGATCGAGGCAGAGCTGTTTCCATATGGCGAGCTGGATCCCAAAAACCCTCGGGTCGACAAGCTTTTTTCAGGCGAGCGCGTAATGCGCCACAAGGGGGAATAACGATGCAGGATTGGTCCAATAGCCACGCGGCAGAACATCGCGGCTTGAAACGGAGTAGGGCTGAATGAGACGGATTGCTTGTGTGTCGTTTGTGATGATATTGGCCGCGCTCGGTGGTTGCGCTGCGGTCCAGTCTGACCGTTCTGTATTGGCGGCGGCGCGCAGTGCGAACTACACCGAGGACTATATCTATGACTACTGGATTCAGACGGCTTCGGGGAAGAACACCGGAGTGGGAGGCTCCAATGTATCGGAGTTCTCGCGAGGCGGGACCAGTGGGCAGCGATGCTGTGCGCGAATGCCCGGCGTCGGTCAGACGATCAGGGTCGTATGGGAGGTCGGTGGGCGCCAGGACGACAGGTCCAAGTGGAAGACCTATACACGGGATGTTGACGTAAAAGGGGTGATGCCAAAGCCAAACTATAAGCTTCAGAGCTATCTGATTGTCCGGTTCTTTCCGGACCATGAGGTCGAGACCGAACTGCTCGCTGGTGACGGCGATCTCGGACCGGAGAATCTACGGATAGACAGACTTTTTTTTGGTAGGCCACGCGTGATGCGCCAAAAGGGAGAATAACGATGCAAGACTGGTTTACCGACAGCCACGATACTTTCCATCGGGCGCTCAAGACCGCCACGGTGCTACACAACGAAGAGTTCACGACCTGCTCGACCTGCGAGCAGAAGCCGTGGTTCAGCTTCTTTTTCGATGGTACCGGCAACAATCTGGAGTTGGACAAACCACGGCAGAAGAAGTCCAACATCGCCCGACTGTTTAAGGGGCATGTCGCTGATGAAGAACCGTTGATCGTGGCGCTTTACTACCCGGGCGTTGGCACGCCGCTTGGCGCCAGTGATCCAAGTTGGTGGGAACAAATCCGCGACAGCGAGACACTGGGCGGAGGAGCCGGATTGGGCGCCGATGCGCGATTAGCGTTGGCCGAGGCAGATTTTCGAGATAGATTGAAAGCCAACCACAAAGTCACCCGCATCGACATCGCCGTATTCGGCTTCTCCCGCGGCGCGGCGCTCGCGCGTGCTTTCGTAAACCGGCTGCTGAAGCAGTGCGAGATGAGGCACGGGCGTCCCTTTTGGCCTTGCCCGACGGCAGCTGATGGTGAAGCCGCGCCGCTGCATATCCGGTTTCTGGGTCTGTTCGATACCGTCGAGTCCGTCGGGCTGCCGGGGCA
>NZ_JAWRWU010000031.1:0-1177 GCF_046535395.1 Cupriavidus sp. SIMBA_020
GTGGGCTGCTGCTGATCCTGTGGACACCTACCTAAGCTCTCTCCGTCTTTTCGAACTCGATCGGGCTGACGTAGACGAGCGTCGAATGGCGGCGCGTCGGGTTGTAGAACCGCTCGATATAGTCGAACACGTCGGCACGCGCCTGCGCCCTGGACAGATACACCTTGCGGGCGGTGCGTTCGGTCTTCAATGAGCTGAAGAAGCTCTCCATGGCCGAGTTATCCCAGACTTCGCCCGCACGGCTCATGCTGCAGGTAATGCCTTGCTCCTTAAGCAATCCCTGGAAGTGCTCACTGGTATATTGACTGCCCTGGTCGGAGTGATGCAGCAAGGCTACAGGCTTGCCCCGGCGCCAGACCGCCATCATCAGGGCGTCGGCAACAAGCTGCGAGCTCATGCTCTCCTGCATCGACCAGCCAACGATCCGGCGAGAATAGAGGTCCAGCACTGCCGCGGCGTACAACCAGCCCTCGGCGGTCCAGATGTAGGTGAAGTCGGCCACCCACTTCTGATTCGGCCCGTCGGCCCGGAATTGACGGTCCAGGACGTTGGCCGCAACGGCGCCTCGCCGCGCACGATCCTTCGGCAACCCACGGCGCCTGGGCCTCGCTCGCAGGCCTTGTTCGCGCATCAACCGTTCGATCCGGTGCAGGCCACAGCGTTGTCCAAGCGCGAGCACGTCGTGCCAGACTCGGCGCGCCCCATAGGTACGGTCGCTATTCAGAAAGCTCTGATGCACATGGGTGCCCAGCACCTCATCGGCCTGGCGGCGTCGACTAGGCGACCGGCTCAGCCACGCGTAGAAGCCGCTTCGCGAGACACCGAGCGCCTCGCACATCATTCCCACCGGCCAGATTCCTCGGTGTTTCGCCACGAAGCCGAACTTCACGTCGACTCCCGAGCGAAGTAGGCCGCCGCTTTTTTCAGCAGGTCGCGCTCCATCCTGAGCTTGGCGTTCTCCTTCTTCAAACGCTCGATCTCAGCCTGCTCCGGCTTCATCACCCCCGGCCCGGGAAAGGCATGCTGCGGATCGGCCGCAGCCTCCCGCACCCATTTGCGCAGAACGTTCTCATGCACGTCCAAGTCACGTGCGGCCTGCGCCACCGATACTCAGCGTTCCTTGACCAACCTGACCGCCTCGAGTTTGAACTCTCGGCTAAATGCTCTTCTCGTTCCC
>NZ_JAWRWU010000032.1:0-1110 GCF_046535395.1 Cupriavidus sp. SIMBA_020
GTGCAGCGTTGGGTGGCGAGCTACCGCCAGCATGGCCAAGACGGGCTGCGCAAGAAGCGCAATCCCTACAGCACTGAATTCAAACTCTCGGTGCTGCTGCGCATGTGGCGAGAAGGTCTTTCAGGCGAGCAAACGGCGGCGTTGTTTGACATCCGCAGCCCGGGTTGCATTGGCGTCTGGGAGCGCCGCTATCATAGTGGCGGTATAGATGCCCTGTCGCCCCGACCTCGCGGGCGCCCCAAGACGATGCCGCAAGCCATTCCTCCCAAATCTCCGGCCGAGCCGGTTGCCGATGACGAGCGTCCGCGCAAGGAATTGCTCAAAGAAATCGAGTACCTGCGCGCGGAGGTGGCGTACCTAAAAAAACTCGATGCCTTGGTTCAAGCGAAGAAAGCAGCGCAGCAGAAAAAGCGCAAATAGTGCTTGAGCTAAGGCAGCAGTACCCGTTGGCGGGCTTGCTCAAGGCCGCAGATTTGGCCCGCAGCACGTTTTATTACCAGCAAAAGGTGGTGAATGCCGGTGACAAGCACGCGGAGCTGAAAGCCAGGATCCGGGCCGTCTATACATGCCACAGGGGGCGCTATGGCTATCGGCGGATCACCGCCACAATCCGGCAGATGGGCTGGATCATCAACCACAAGACCGTACAGCGCCTTATGGGGCAATTGCGGCTGAAGTCGCTGGTGCGGCCGAAAAAGTACCGCTCCTATCGCGGGGAGATGGGACGGGCGGCGCCGAATCTGCTCAACCGCCAGTTCGACGCACAACGTCCTAACCAGAAATGGGTGACCGACGTGACCGAATTCAATGTTGGCGGGGAGAAGCTATACCTGTCGCCGGTGATGGACCTGTACAACGGCGAGATCATTGCCTATCAGACAAGCAAGCGACCTACCTTCGATCTGGTCGGGGCCATGCTCAAGAAGGCACTGGCCAAGTGCCAGGACAACGATAAGCCGATGCTGCATTCAGACCAAGGCTGGCAGTACCAGATGCCTGCCTATCGGCGCATGCTCAAGGAGCATGCTGTGACGCAAAGTATGTCCCGCAAGGGAAACTGCCTTGACAATGCCGCCATGGAAAGCTTCTTCGGCACGCTCAAGGCTGAAT
>NZ_JAWRWU010000033.1:0-992 GCF_046535395.1 Cupriavidus sp. SIMBA_020
ACCAGCGTACGCGCCTCCACCACCTTGTCGCGGTAGGCCTCGAAGATGCGGCGCAGCGCCTGCTCCATGTTCAGCTTCGGCTGCCAGCCCAGCTCCTCGATCGTGTTGTCGATCTTCGGCACGCGGTGCTGCACGTCCTGGTAGCCCTTGCCGTAGAACTCGCCGGAGGACGTCTCCACGATCTTCGTCTTGCGTGCCTCGTCGGCGTACTCGGGGTAGTCGGCGGCCATCTTCAGCATCATCTCGGCCAGCTCGCGCACCGAGTGGATATTGGCCGGGTTGCCGATATTGAAGATCTTGCCGCTGGCCACGCCGTTCTTGTTCTCGATGATCTGCATCAGCGCCGAGATGCCGTCCGAGATATCGGCAAACGCGCGCTTCTGGGCGCCGCCGTCGACCAGCTTGATCGGCTCGCCGCGCACGATATGGCCCAGGAACTGCGTCACCACGCGCGAGGAGCCTTCCTTCGACTCGAAGATCGAATCCAGCCCGGCGCCGATCCAGTTGAACGGGCGGAACAGCGTGTAGTTCAGCCCTTCCTCCATGCCGTAGGCGTGGATCACGCGGTCCATCAGCTGCTTGGAGCAGGCGTAGATCCAGCGCGGCTTGTTGATCGGGCCGTAGACCAGCGGGGAGGCTTCCGGGTCGAATTCATCATCGGCGCACATGCCGTAGACCTCGGAGGTGGACGGGAACACCAGGTGCTTCTTGTACTTCACGGCCGCCCGCACCATCGGCAGGTTGGCCTCGAAATCGAGCTCGAACACGCGCAGCGGGTGGCGCACGTAGGTGGCCGGGGTGGCGATGGCCACCAGCGGCAGCACCACGTCGCACTTGCGGATGTTGTACTCGATCCACTCCTTGTTGATGGTGATGTCACCCTCGAAGAAGTGCATGCGCGGATGGCTCACCAGGTCGCCGAGGCGGTCGGAGGCCATGTCCATGCCGTAGACCTCCCAGTCGGTGGTCTCCAGGATGCGGCGCGTGAGGTG
>NZ_JAWRWU010000034.1:0-945 GCF_046535395.1 Cupriavidus sp. SIMBA_020
GTAATGCGCGATCTTGTGCGTGGGCAGACCAATGGTCTCGTGCCCGTTGACCTTGATCGAGCCCTTGCGGGCGCCGGTCAGGCCCATGATGGCGCGCATGGTGGTGGTGCGGCCCGCGCCGTTGCGGCCGAGCAGCGTCACCACTTCGCCGTGGTTCACGGTCAGGTCCACCCCGTGCAGGATGTGCGACTCGCCGTACCAGGCGTTCAGGTCCTTGATCTCAAGGGCGGGAGTGTTGGTGTTCATCTCAGTGCGCCCCCTGCAGTTCCGCGTCGACCGTGCCCATATAGGCTTCCATCACGCGCGGGTCCTTGGACACCTCCGCGTACGGCCCTTCGGCCAGGATCGCGCCGCGCTGGAGCACGGTGATCTTGTCGGCGATGGAGGACACCACGTTCATGTTGTGCTCCACCATCAGGATGGTGCGGCCCGCCGACACCTTCTTGATCAGCTGCGTCACGCGGTCCACGTCCTCGTGGCCCATGCCCTGCGTGGGCTCGTCCAGCAGCATCAGCTCGGGCTCCATCGCCAGCGTGGTGGCGATTTCCAGCGCGCGCTTGCGGCCGTACGGCAGGTTGACGGTGACAGTTTCGGCGAACTCGGTCAGGCCCACTTGCTCGAGCAGGTCCATCGCCCGGTCGTTGAGGACATCGAGCGAACGTTCGCTGCGCCAGAACTGGAACGAGGTGCCAAGCTGGCGCTGCAGGCCAATGCGCACGTTCTCGCGCACGGTCAGGTGCGGGAACACGGCGGATATCTGGAACGAACGGATCACACCGCGCCGCGCAATCTGCGCCGGTTTCTCGCGGGTGATGTCGATGCCGTTGAAAAGGATGGTGCCGGTGGTCGGCTCCAGGAATTTGGTAAGCAGGTTGAAGCAGGTCGTCTTGCCTGCGCCGTTGGGGCCGATCAATGCGTGGATCGAGCCGCGCCGCACCTGCAGGT
>NZ_JAWRWU010000035.1:0-895 GCF_046535395.1 Cupriavidus sp. SIMBA_020
TGAACGCCTCGTTGTACTTCGCCATGAAAAACACCCCAAAGGTTGAACGGGTGTCCAACTTTTGGGGTGCAGTTCAAAGGCGCCCTTTTTTTATAGGCTGGTGTGAATGAGATGCTCGACTTTCCGGAGGAACGCCTCGTGGCTGATTCCCCAGTCGATCTCTTCACCAAACTCCCTGCGATAGGCTTCTTCGATCGCGCCACGGTTTTCAGCCATGAACCTCTCAATATCCTGAATCACCCTCTTCCGCGTAGCGGGATCGGATTCCGAGATATATACCGCGATCAGATCCTCGATGCTGTCCCCAAACATATCGAAGTCCTGATTGAAATAGGCCCCAATCAACTGCCATAGCTCCGGGTATCGGGAATCAGTCATAAAATCAGCTTATCGGAAATGCTGTCAGTACGAAGTAGGGCATTCCATTGTATTGCTCTCGCAATAGCACCACGCGAACTTTGCGAGCATCCTCCAATCTGCCCGTCGTCCGCAAAACAACCTTGCCAACAGGTTTGATCGTAGCGGCATCGAAGCGCAGCTTTGCCGCCCCGTAGCCCGCCGCCCATGTCTTTATCTGGCCACTATGGGCGCGCAACGCCTCCGAGATGGCGAACTCGGCTGTGCGCAGGTCCGTGAACGATGATGCCGCCGTTAACCGGGGCCCCTGCATCAACCTCGCTCGCAATTGCGCCTCCGTTTTCCCCACGTGCTTCGCAATCGTGTGCCCACCGGGACCTTTCAGCGATTTCGCCTCATGCTGCACCAGGTAAATCCGCCCGGCGGTAATGCTCGCCACCCGCGCGGCCTTCAGCATGCCGGCGAGGCCGAATCCCACACCAATATCCAGCGACAGCCCGATATTGCCGGCCATGTCCGGCGGCGCCCGCATGGTTTC
>NZ_JAWRWU010000036.1:0-868 GCF_046535395.1 Cupriavidus sp. SIMBA_020
TCGGGCTGTCGCTGGATATTGGTGTGGGATTCGGCCTCGCTGGCATGCTGAAGGCGGCGCGGGTGGCGAGTATTACCGCCGGGCGGTTTCACCTGATGGAGTTCGAGGCGAAATCCCTGAAAGGTCCCGGTGGGCATACGATCATGAAGCACGTCGCGCAGACCGAGGCGCAGTTGCGGGCGAGGCTGGTCAGAGAGCCAGACCGTAGGAGCGCATCGACATTCTTCAATCTGCCCACTGCGGAAGCGGCAATCTCCGAAATGCTCAGTGCATATCACGCACGGATTCTGGGGTGGTCATCCACCAACAAGCAGATCCTGACACTGGAAAAGCGATTCGCACGTCCCGTCGGTAAGGTGCTAAGCCGTCAAACGGGAAAGGTGAATGAAGGGCGCAATGTCACGGTTGTTCTCAAGAATGAGGAATACAACGGGATGCCGTTCTTTATTCTTACGGCGTACGTCGATATTTGATAGGGAAGAAAGTGCACAAGAGATACCCAGAACTCGGCCAACTTATCGGTGGCTATTTCCATGAAGACTACGATTTGTTTGGGGATAACTTCGGGGAGGTTATGGATGCGTATATCGAGGGTTCCAGCCCCGATGACCGGGCACAGGTCCTTAAAGAGATCGAACGATTCCAGACGGACAACGCAGGCCAACTGGAGGCCGCGTACCGGAAGGAATTCATCGACCACATCGACCTGTCGCTCTGGGGCTTCACCTACACGTCCTTCCTCGAGGAAATCAAAGTGCGCGTGAGTGCAAGCCTATAAAAAAGGGCGCCTTGTGAACTGACCCCCTAAAGTTGGACGGGTAAGTTAGGCCGCGGCCAAGGGCTGGGTCCTGTATTGCACAGGACTCAG
>NZ_JAWRWU010000037.1:0-867 GCF_046535395.1 Cupriavidus sp. SIMBA_020
TGAACTGACCCCCTAAAGTTGGACGGGTAAGTTAGGCCGCGGCCAAGGGCTGGGTCCTGTATTGCACAGGACTCAGCCCTTTTAGCTTGAGCTTGATGCGGTCGTGATTGTAGTACCGGATGTATTCGGCTATGCCACGACGCAACTGGTCGACGTTGGCGAAGCGCTCTAACCGGAAGCACTCTGACTTGAGCGTCCCGAAGAAGCTCTCCATCGCCGCATTGTCCAGGCAATTGCCTTTGCGGGACATGCTCTGACGCAAGCCTCGCGAGGCCAGTTTGCGGCGATATGCCGCCATCTGATAGGCCCAGCCCTGATCCGAATGCAGCATTGGGGTTTCGCCCGGGCGCAGCTTGCGAAGCGCCTTGTCGAGCATCTCCCGGATCAGCGCGAAGTCAGGCCGCTCGCTGGTCTGCCAGGCGACGATCTCCCCGTTGTACAGGTCCAGGACCGGCGAGAGGTAGAGCTTTTTGCCGCCTACGTTGAACTCGGTCACATCCGTCACCCACTTCTCGTTCGGCTTGCTCGCCTCGAACTGGCGCTGTAGCAGATTGGGGGCGACTCGCCCGACTTGCCCACGGTACGAACGGTATTTCTTCGGCCGTACGAGCGCCTTCAATTGCAGTGCCGACATCAGCCGTTGCACGGTTTTGTGATTCACCAACATGCCTGCCAGGCGCAGCGTCGCCGTGACCCGGCGATAGCCATATCGGCCCTTGTGCTGGGCATACACCTGCTGAATACGCGCCTTGAGTTCCCCATTGCGATCCCCGGCTTTGCCTGCCGCCATCTGGTAGTAGAACGTGCTGCGCGCCAGATCGGCAACCTTGAGCAGGATCGGCAGCGGGTGGTGCTCTCGCAAAGCAT
>NZ_JAWRWU010000038.1:0-782 GCF_046535395.1 Cupriavidus sp. SIMBA_020
CTTGCCGTGGTCAACGTGACCAATCGTACCTACGTTCACGTGCGGCTTGGTCCGCTCGAACTTTTCCTTTGCCATTTCGCGACTCCTGTCTCGGTAGCAATTGCCAGTGCGGGTATAGATGGTGCCCATGGGCAGGATCGAACTGCCGACCTCTCCCTTACCAAGGGAGTGCTCTACCACTGAGCCACATGGGCGAAACTTGACTTACTTCTTTGGCGGCAACCGCGGTGGTGGAGCGGGTGAAGGGAATCGAACCCTCGTCGTAAGCTTGGAAGGCTTCTGCTCTACCATTGAGCTACACCCGCCCGGTTACTTCCTTCACCGGCACATCGCCTGGTTGCTGCCTTGCATTCTGGTGGAGAGGGCTGGATTCGAACCAGCGTAGGCGTAAGCCAACAGATTTACAGTCTGCCCCCTTTAGCCACTCGGGCACCTCTCCGCAGAGAACTTGTGATTATGGTGGAGCTCGCCTGGGCTGTCAAGCACTTTCCCTTGCGGTAAGTACCTTTGCGGTAGCCTGGCCAGCTCTGCGAACAGCACGCTTTGCACGGCTGTCGCGAACCAGAATCATCGATTGAAAAATCGACGCTCTCACCCTATAGGGGCTCCGAAATCCAGCGCTGGCGCGGCATTCCGGGCTTCGGCTGGGCAACGCCGGCGGCAACATCAATCTGGCGCCGCAAAAGCAAAACCCCCAGCCTTTTTGGGCTGGGGGTTTTGGGTATAAGAGCCTGGCGATGACCTACTTTCACACGGGTAGTCCGCACTATCATCGGCGCAAA
>NZ_JAWRWU010000039.1:0-766 GCF_046535395.1 Cupriavidus sp. SIMBA_020
GCGAAAATCCTGTTTGATGGTGGTTAACGGCGGGATATAACATGAGCTGTCTTCGGTATCGTCGTATCCCACTACCGAGATATCCGCACCAACGCGCAGCCCGGACTCGGTAATGGCGCGCATTGCGCCCAGCGCCATCTGATCGTTGGCAACCAGCATCGCAGTGGGAACGATGCCCTCATTCAGCATTTGCATGGTTTGTTGAAAACCGGACATGGCACTCCAGTCGCCTTCCCGTTCCGCTATCGGCTGAATTTGATTGCGAGTGAGATATTTATGCCAGCCAGCCAGACGCAGACGCGCCGAGACAGAACTTAATGGGCCCGCTAACAGCGCGATTTGCTGGTGACCCAATGCGACCAGATGCTCCACGCCCAGTCGCGTACCGTCTTCATGGGAGAAAATAATACTGTTGATGGGTGTCTGGTCAGAGACATCAAGAAATAACGCCGGAACATTAGTGCAGGCAGCTTCCACAGCAATGGCATCCTGGTCATCCAGCGGATAGTTAATGATCAGCCCACTGACGCGTTGCGCGAGAAGATTGTGCACCGCCGCTTTACAGGCTTCGACGCCGCTTCGTTCTACCATCGACACCACCACGCTGGCACCCAGTTGATCGGCGCGAGATTTAATCGCCGCGACAATTTGCGACGGCGCGTGCAGGGCCAGACTGGAGGTGGCAACGCCAATCAGCAACGACTGTTTGCCCGCCAGTTGTTGTGCCACGCGGTTGGGAATGTAATTCAGCTCCGCCATCGCCGCT
>NZ_JAWRWU010000040.1:0-698 GCF_046535395.1 Cupriavidus sp. SIMBA_020
GCACGTGTGTAGCCCAGGTCATAAGGGGCATGATGATTTGACGTCATCCCCACCTTCCTCCGGTTTGTCACCGGCAGTCACCTTAGAGTGCCCAACTGAATGCTGGCAACTAAGATCAAGGGTTGCGCTCGTTGCGGGACTTAACCCAACATCTCACGACACGAGCTGACGACAACCATGCACCACCTGTCACTCTGCCCCCGAAGGGGACGTCCTATCTCTAGGATTGTCAGAGGATGTCAAGACCTGGTAAGGTTCTTCGCGTTGCTTCGAATTAAACCACATGCTCCACCGCTTGTGCGGGCCCCCGTCAATTCCTTTGAGTTTCAGTCTTGCGACCGTACTCCCCAGGCGGAGTGCTTAATGCGTTAGCTGCAGCACTAAGGGGCGGAAACCCCCTAACACTTAGCACTCATCGTTTACGGCGTGGACTACCAGGGTATCTAATCCTGTTCGCTCCCCACGCTTTCGCTCCTCAGCGTCAGTTACAGACCAGAGAGTCGCCTTCGCCACTGGTGTTCCTCCACATCTCTACGCATTTCACCGCTACACGTGGAATTCCACTCTCCTCTTCTGCACTCAAGTTCCCCAGTTTCCAATGACCCTCCCCGGTTGAGCCGGGGGCTTTCACATCAGACTTAAGAAACCGCCTGCGAGCCCTTTACGCCCAATAATTCCGGACAACGCTTGCCACCTAC
>NZ_JAWRWU010000041.1:0-694 GCF_046535395.1 Cupriavidus sp. SIMBA_020
CGGGGCTTTCACATCCAACTTAACAAACCACCTACGCGCGCTTTACGCCCAGTAATTCCGATTAACGCTTGCACCCTCTGTATTACCGCGGCTGCTGGCACAGAGTTAGCCGGTGCTTATTCTGTCGGTAACGTCAAAACAATCACGTATTAGGTAACTGCCCTTCCTCCCAACTTAAAGTGCTTTACAATCCGAAGACCTTCTTCACACACGCGGCATGGCTGGATCAGGCTTTCGCCCATTGTCCAATATTCCCCACTGCTGCCTCCCGTAGGAGTCTGGACCGTGTCTCAGTTCCAGTGTGACTGATCATCCTCTCAGACCAGTTACGGATCGTCGCCTTGGTGAGCCATTACCTCACCAACTAGCTAATCCCACTTGGGCCAATCTAAAGGCGAGAGCCGAAGCCCCCTTTGGTCCGTAGACATTATGCGGTATTAGCAGTCGTTTCCAACTGTTGTCCCCCACCTCAAGGCATGTTCCCAAGCATTACTCACCCGTCCGCCGCTCGTCAGCAAAGTAGCAAGCTACTCTCTGTTACCGCTCGACTTGCATGTGTTAGGCCTGCCGCCAGCGTTCAATCTGAGCCATGATCAAACTCTTCAGTTCAATACTGCTTGGGTTTTTAAGAAACCCTAAACTTGGCTCAGCAATCTCAAATGACTATGTGATTTCTCGCATGGTCACTTGTGAT
>NZ_JAWRWU010000042.1:0-662 GCF_046535395.1 Cupriavidus sp. SIMBA_020
TGAACTGCACCCCAAAAGTTGGACACCCGTTCAACCTTTGGGGTGTTTTTCATGGCGAAGTACAACGAGGCGTTCAAGCGCCAGGTGGTTCAGGAATATTTGTCCGGGGGAGTTGGGACTGGGACACTGAGCCGGAAGCACGGAATAGGCCGCTCGGTGCTGCAGCGCTGGGTCAGCGCGTGGCGGCAGCATGGAGAAGCCGCGCTTGGCAAGAAGCATGAGGCCTATAGCGCCGAGTTCAAGTTGACGGTGTTGCGGCACATGTGGCGCCACGAGTTGTCCTATGCGCAGGCAAGTGCCGTCTTCGACTTGCGCGAAGCAGGCGGCATCAGCCGCTGGGAGCGCCAGTATCATGAGGGCGGTATCGAAGCCCTCAAGCCGCGCCGCAAAGGCCGGCCACCCAACATGTCCCAGCCTAAGCAGCCACCCCAATCCACTCCCGAGCCCACTCAAGACGGACGCTCGCGCGAAGATCTACTGAAGGAAAACGAATATCTGCGCGCGGAGGTGGCGTACCTAAAAAAGCTGGATGCCCTGCTCCGGGCCAAGGAGCAAGCTGCGCCAAAGAAAAAGCGCAAGTCGTGAATGCTTTGCGAGAGCACCACCCGCTGCCGATCCTGCTCAAGGTTGCCGATCTGGCGCGCAGCACGTTCTACTACCAG
>NZ_JAWRWU010000043.1:0-620 GCF_046535395.1 Cupriavidus sp. SIMBA_020
CGAGAAGGCGGCGGCCGACTACGGTTTTCATGTGGCCGTCACATGGTGGGACGAATCGGTGCACCGCGATATGGGCACGCTCGTGCGCGAGCACGGCGTGTCGAGCTTCAAGCACTTCATGGCGTACAAGAACGCGATCATGGCCGACGACGAGGTGCTCGTGAACAGCTTCTCGCGTTCGCTCGAACTCGGCGCGCTGCCGACCGTGCACGCGGAGAACGGCGAACTCGTGTTCCGGCTGCAGCAGGCGTTGCTCGCGCGCGGGATGACCGGGCCGGAGGCGCATCCGCTGTCGCGGCCGCCGGAAGTGGAGGGCGAGGCTGCGAACCGCGCGATACGCATCGCGCAGGTGCTGGGCGTGCCGATGGGCACGGTCATGTCGCGCCTGTCGCGCGCCCGCGAACGGCTGGGCGCCCTGATGCAAGGCCAGGAACCCGCCAGCCGGCTCCATCGCGTGAAATGACATGAACGACAAACGCCTCCACGCCATTCCCACCGCCGGCAACCCCATCACCGAAGCCGACCTGCACGCCTACGCCGACGGCCAATTGCCGCCCGGCCGCCACGCCGAGGTCGACGCCTTCCTCGCCGCCCACCCGCAGGACCTGGCCCGCGTGCAC
>NZ_JAWRWU010000044.1:0-584 GCF_046535395.1 Cupriavidus sp. SIMBA_020
CGACAGGTTTCCCGACTGGAAAGCGGGCAGTGAGCGCAACGCAATTAATGTAAGTTAGCTCACTCATTAGGCACCGGGATCTCGACCGATGCCCTTGAGAGCCTTCAACCCAGTCAGCTCCTTCCGGTGGGCGCGGGGCATGACTATCGTCGCCGCACTTATGACTGTCTTCTTTATCATGCAACTCGTAGGACAGGTGCCGGCAGCGCTCTGGGTCATTTTCGGCGAGGACCGCTTTCGCTGGAGCGCGACGATGATCGGCCTGTCGCTTGCGGTATTCGGAATCTTGCACGCCCTCGCTCAAGCCTTCGTCACTGGTCCCGCCACCAAACGTTTCGGCGAGAAGCAGGCCATTATCGCCGGCATGGCGGCCCCACGGGTGCGCATGATCGTGCTCCTGTCGTTGAGGACCCGGCTAGGCTGGCGGGGTTGCCTTACTGGTTAGCAGAATGAATCACCGATACGCGAGCGAACGTGAAGCGACTGCTGCTGCAAAACGTCTGCGACCTGAGCAACAACATGAATGGTCTTCGGTTTCCGTGTTTCGTAAAGTCTGGAAACGCGGAAGTCAGCGCCCTGCACCA
>NZ_JAWRWU010000045.1:0-555 GCF_046535395.1 Cupriavidus sp. SIMBA_020
CGTATCTTTGCTTATGCTGCCCCGCAGCGCCGATTTGGGGCATCATCAGCACCAGGATGTTGCCGATACGCACCAGGCACTTGCACAGCTTCAGGGTTAACCCTATAATTCGGGTTATCCCTAGTAGCTAAACAACAGTGCAAGCCCGTGGAGGCTATTGTGATCAACCCGAACAACACCATCCGCCTGACCGACGAACTCGAGCGTCAACTGATGCTGCAGGCTATTGAAGAACAGTTCCGCCCGCACCCGATGCGTGCGTTGGCCGCCGGCCTGCGTAAGCTGGCCCACGGCATCCGTGCCCTGGCTGGCAAGACGAGCGCCAAGAACGCGCACTCGGCCGCCTGAAGCAGGATTGCAGGCCTGATGGCCTGAACGATTTCCCCTTGGGGGCTGCATAGCCCCTTTTATAGACCCGCCCTTACCGGCGGGTTTTTTTTATGGCCGGAGCCGGGAAACCGTCAACCCACCGGGTGGCCGCTTTGTCGGATAATACCGGCCCATGACCGACGCCTCCCTCGACCAGACCCCCAACCGGCTGCGCCGGTTCGCCTG
>NZ_JAWRWU010000046.1:0-552 GCF_046535395.1 Cupriavidus sp. SIMBA_020
GTACGGCGGAACACGTGAAATTCCGTCGGAATCCGGGAGGACCATCTCCCAAGGCTAAATACGCCCTAGTGACCGATAGTGAACCAGTACCGTGAGGGAAAGGTGAAAAGCACCCCGGAAGGGGAGTGAAAGAGATCCTGAAACCGTGTGCCTACAAGTAGTCAGAGCCCGTTAACGGGTGATGGCGTGCCTTTTGTAGAATGAACCGGCGAGTTACGATCCCGTGCAAGGTTAAGCAGAAGATGCGGAGCCGCAGCGAAAGCGAGTCTGAATAGGGCGAATTGAGTACGTGGTCGTAGACCCGAAACCAGGTGATCTACCCATGTCCAGGGTGAAGTTCAGGTAACACTGAATGGAGGACCGAACCCACGCACGTTGAAAAGTGCGGGGATGAGGTGTGGGTAGGGGTGAAATGCCAATCGAACCTGGAGATAGCTGGTTCTCTCCGAAATAGCTTTAGGGCTAGCCTCAAGGTAAGAGTCTCGGAGGTAGAGCACTGATTGGACTAGGGGCCCCTACCGGGTTACCGAATTCAGTCAAACTCCGAATGCC
>NZ_JAWRWU010000047.1:0-547 GCF_046535395.1 Cupriavidus sp. SIMBA_020
GCGATGGTCTGGGTGCCGTCGTACAGCAAGATCGAACCGCAATGGTTCGGGTTTCCGTTCTTCTACTGGTACCAGCTGCTGTGGGTGTTCATTAGCGCGGTGATCACCGCGTTCGTGTACCGGAAGACCAAGCACGGATGGAAGGCCGGCGGCTCGCAGGGAGGTGCGCAATGAACCTCGGCGCCACCTTCGTCTTCGTCCTGCTGTTCATCGGCGTCACCATCCTCGGCTTTCTCGCCGCGAACTGGCGGCGCGGCGATCTCGCCCATCTGGAAGAGTGGGGCCTCGGCGGGCGGCGCTTCGGCACCATCGTCACGTGGTTTCTGCTGGGTGGCGACCTGTACACGGCCTACACCTTCATCGCGGTGCCGGCACTGGTGTTCGGCGCGGGCGCGACCGGCTTCTTCGCGCTGCCCTACACGATCCTGATCTATCCGTTCGCGTTCGTCGTGTTCCCGAAACTGTGGAGCATCGCCAAGCGCCAGGGCTATGTGACATCGGCGGACTTCGTCTCGGCGCGCTACGGCAGCCGCATGCTCGCGCTGGC
>NZ_JAWRWU010000048.1:0-542 GCF_046535395.1 Cupriavidus sp. SIMBA_020
CCGCAGAATCCATTCCTTGCCCGCGCGCGTCACCCGCCAGGCCAGCTCGGGCGTCGGCTCGGGCGTGGCGCCCGCCACGAACACCGGCACCGAATAGCGCATGCGCAGCACGACGCCGTTGACCAGCGGCGTGGAAGGGTCCGGAATCTCGTCGATCACCAGGCGATAGCTTTTCTGCAGCGGCGCCAGATCGTTGCCGCTGCGCACCAGCCGCACCAGTTGTTCGCCCTTGGACGGCACCTGGATGATGGGTGGGCTGGCCTGGATCTCGGTCGTGGGCGTGAGCACATCATCGCCCTGCGCCTGGTCCCAGGCATACACGCGTACCTGGCCGTAGATCGGGGTTGCGCCCGGGTTGCGCAGCAGGATGCCGGTGGCGCCCTGCTGCGGCGCCAGATCCACCAGCACCGGCGAAATCTGCAGGGTGGCGGCCTGGACGGGCACTGCCGCCAGGCTGATCCAGCCGGCCCATATCGCCACGGCCAGCCCGCGCAGGACGCGGGCCACTAGAAGTACACCGTCGCGGTGACAGTGGACGAATA
>NZ_JAWRWU010000049.1:0-540 GCF_046535395.1 Cupriavidus sp. SIMBA_020
TATGCTTTGAACAATTACAAGCAGGGCAGTTAGGTCTTATCACGCCCGCGTCGCGTTGTGTCGTTGTCTTAGGATGCGGCGTGCGCGCGGCCTGCCTCGGCTTCGACTCAAACACGGAGAGCGCACGTGTCCGATTCCAACGACAATTCGATCCCGGTGCTGCACGAGGTTCTCGTACCGGGCAATCCTGCCCAGGCGCGTCCCGCGGCGGCCACGCAACCGGCGGCCGAGCCCGGCGCCCCGCGCGAACCGAGCTTCGCTGTCGAACCGGTGCTTGCGCCCGAACCGGTACATGCGGCCGAACCTGCTCTTGCCCGGGACTCCGCGCAGGCGGCGGAACCCGCGCATCACGCGGAACACGCTCAGCCGAGAAAGCGGACAAGAGCGCACCCCGCCCTTGACTCGCTGCACGAGCGCGAAGCCGCGCTGGCTGCGCAACCCGGCGTGTTCGACCGAACCGAGCCGTTTGCGCCGCTAGAGGCCGGCGCGACCGTGCCGCCGGACATCGCTCGCGAACCCGTCGACCAGGCACAGGCGGGC
>NZ_JAWRWU010000050.1:0-528 GCF_046535395.1 Cupriavidus sp. SIMBA_020
CCCGCATCACGGCACTGGACCTCAAGCGCATCGTCAGCAACCTGATCGAGAACGCGCGCCGCTACGGTCGTTCCAGCGACGGCCAGGCTCATCTGGTCATGACACTGCAAGCTGAGGGCGGCATGATCGTGATCGAGGTGTCCGACCGCGGCCCCGGGATCGCCCCCGAAGATGTCGATCGCCTGCTGCGTCCCTTTTCACGCGGCGAGGCCGCCCGCACCGGCGTCAGCGGCGCCGGCCTGGGCCTGGCCATCGTCAACCCGCTGACCGCGCTGGATTTCATTGGCCGCGGCCTGCACATCCGGCCGCTGCGCCCGCTGGTCATGCTGAGCATGATGTGCGCGGTGCACGTGCTGGTCGAGCAGGTCGCGGTGCGCACACGGGAAGGCACGCAGTTCGCCAACTGCTACGCCACGAACATCTACCACAAGGGTCCCACCGGCTGGCGCATGGTCATGCACCATGCCTCGTCGGCGCCCACGGAAGCCGGGGTGCTCGATTTGCACGACGTACCCGACATGCTGCACT
>NZ_JAWRWU010000051.1:0-516 GCF_046535395.1 Cupriavidus sp. SIMBA_020
GCCGGGCAACCGGTGCGCGCGCAAGCCTGGCCCGGCGGCAACGGCGCCACGGTCTTGCCCAGGGTGTTCTCGTACTTCTGGCGGCTGGACGTGGCTTCCAGCACGATGTCGTGATCGCGGTTGGGCGTGAGCGCCAGCTTGGCCGTGATGTTGGTGGCGTTGCGCTTGCGGTAGCCCTCGACGATCCTGTCTTCGTCGCGCTGGGTCGCCTGGCCGTAGATCTGCAGGCCCAGCAGGTCATTCTTGATCGGGCCCGCCAGGTAGAAGTTGCCCTGGTAGATGTCGCCGGACTTGCTGCTTTCCTGGATGGTGGTGTCCATGCGGATTTCACCGCCCCACTCGTTGGGCACCTTGCGGGTGATGATGTTGATCACCCCGCCCATGGCGTCGGAACCATACAGCGACGACATCGGCCCGCGCACCACCTCGATGCGCTCGATGGCCGAGATCGGCGGCGTCCAGCCGCCTTCGACGCCGCCGGAATCGGAGTTGGTGCGGGTTTCACGCGAGTTCTGG
>NZ_JAWRWU010000052.1:0-499 GCF_046535395.1 Cupriavidus sp. SIMBA_020
GGAGTTCCTGCTGGCCAAGGGCTATGAAGTCCACGGCATCAAGCGGCGCGCCTCGCTGTTCAACACCGCGCGCATCGACCACCTGTACCAGGACCCCCACGACCAGCCGCGCAACTTCGTGCTGCATCACGGCGACATGACGGACTCGTGCAGCCTGATCCGCATCGTGCAATCGGTGCAGCCCGACGAGATCTACAACCTGGCCGCGCAAAGCCACGTGGGCGTATCGTTCGAAGAACCCGAGTACACCGCCAACGCCGACGGCCTGGGCACGCTGCGCCTGCTGGAGGCGATCCGCATCCTGAAGCTGGAAGACAAGGCCCGCTTCTACCAGGCCTCGACGTCAGAGCTGTACGGCCTGGTGCAGGAAACGCCGCAGAAGGAAACCACCCCCTTCTACCCGCGCAGCCCCTACGCCGCCGCCAAGCTGTACGCCTACTGGATCAGCGTGAACTACCGCGAAGCCTACGGCATGTACGCCTGCAACGGCATCCTGTTC
>NZ_JAWRWU010000053.1:0-495 GCF_046535395.1 Cupriavidus sp. SIMBA_020
GATGGTGAAGCCGCGCCGCTGCATATCCGGTTTCTGGGTCTGTTCGATACCGTCGAGTCCGTCGGGCTGCCGGGGCACAACCTCAATAGCGACATGTGGATGCGTATTCCTGATCAGGTGGAACGGTGCTTTCACATCGCGGCCGGTCACGAGCTGCGGGCCTACTTCCCGCTGACACGGGCGCACGATGGCGGCGCACCGGTTGAAAAGCTGATCTGGCCCGGGGTGCACTCTGACATCGGCGGCGGCTATCGCCCCGGCGAACAGGCACGCTCCGACCTGCTGGCGCGCATCGCACTGAATCGCATGCGCCTGGAGGGTGCCATCAGCGGCGTGCCATTCACTGCGCCGTCGCTCGCCACCAAGGATGTCCACGATCTGTTTGAGTACGACGAGGACGTCAAAGCGCTATTCGACGAATACATGAGCCATGTCGATGCCGGCGGCACGCTCGAGGCGCAGATCTTCAGACACATGCGCCTCTACTATGGCTGG
>NZ_JAWRWU010000054.1:0-492 GCF_046535395.1 Cupriavidus sp. SIMBA_020
CGCCCAACAGTCCCCCGGCCACGGGGCCTGCCACCATACCCACGCCGAAACAAGCGCTCATGAGCCCGAAGTGGCGAGCCCGATCTTCCCCATCGGTGATGTCGGCGATATAGGCGCCAGCAACCGCACCTGTGGCGCCGGTGATGCCGGCCACGATGCGTCCGGCGTAGAGGATCGAGATCTCGATCCCGCGAAATTAATACGACTCACTATAGGGGAATTGTGAGCGGATAACAATTCCCCTCTAGAAATAATTTTGTTTAACTTTAAGAAGGAGATATACATATGTTTAAACGTAAATCAACCGCAGAACTGGCAGCACAGATGGCAAAACTGAATGGTAATAAAGGCTTTAGCTCAGAAGATAAAGGCGAATGGAAACTGAAACTGGATAATGCAGGTAATGGTCAGGCAGTTATTCGCTTTCTGCCGTCTAAAAATGATGAACAGGCACCGTTTGCAATTCTGGTTAATCATGGCTTTAAAAAAAAT
>NZ_JAWRWU010000055.1:0-491 GCF_046535395.1 Cupriavidus sp. SIMBA_020
GCCAGTTGTCTTCGCTCATGTTGCCGAGCGAGGCGCCGATGCCGCCCTGGGCCGCGACCGTGTGCGAGCGCGTCGGGAACACCTTCGAGAGCACGCAGACGGACAGACCGGCGCGCGCCAGTTGCAGCGAAGCGCGCATCCCCGAGCCGCCCGCGCCGACGATAACCACGTCGAACTTGCGACGCGGCAGAGAATTCTTGATTGCAGCCATGCTTTTACACTCTCCAGAGAATCTGCGCGGCGTAGCCGAGGCTGCCCAGCAGCCAGGCGATCGTCAGCACGTCCAGCGCGATGCGCAGGCCGACGGGCTTGATGTAGTCCATCCAGATGTCGCGCACGCCGATCCAGGCGTGATAGAACAGCGCGAGCAGCGTGACGAACGTCGCGAGCTTCATCCATTGGGCGGAGAAAATCGACGCCCAGCCGTCGTACGAAAAGTCGTGTGCGCCAAAGAAGAGGACGAGCAGCACGACGGTGTAGATCGCCATGAT
>NZ_JAWRWU010000056.1:0-490 GCF_046535395.1 Cupriavidus sp. SIMBA_020
ACGATGCCGCGGGCGGCCATGTCCAGGTCGGCGGTGGGGCCGACGATGATGGCGTTGTTGCCGCCCAGTTCCAGCAGCACGCGGCCAAAGCGCTGCGCCACGCGCGGACCGACCTGGCGGCCCATGCGGGTCGAGCCGGTGGCCGACACCAGCGCCACGGCGTGCGAATCCACCAGCGCCTCGCCGACGTCGCGGCCGCCGATCAGCACTTCCGACAGGCCGGCCGGCGCATCGCCGAAACGCTGCAGCGCCTGCGCGAACAGCGCCTGGCAGGCCAGCGCGGTCAGCGGCGTTTTTTCCGACGGCTTCCAGACCACGGCGTTGCCGCACACCAGCGCCAGCGCCGCGTTCCAGGACCACACCGCCACCGGGAAGTTGAAGGCGCTGATGACGCCCACCACGCCCAGCGGATGCCAGGTTTCCATCATGCGGTGGCCGGGGCGCTCGGAAGCGATGGTCAGGCCGTACAACTGGCGCGACAGGCCCACGG
>NZ_JAWRWU010000057.1:0-488 GCF_046535395.1 Cupriavidus sp. SIMBA_020
GAAGCCAAGGAAAACGGCACTGCCTACGCGCAGCCTGGCCGCTACCAGCCGATCCACATGCCCAACAACACCGCTACCGGTCTGGTCATGGGTGCTCTGCTGACCGTGTTCGTCAAGGATTTGCCAGCCTCAACCAGAACCTCGCCGAATTCCTCGCCGAAGATGCCGTGATCGGGGTACTGACTGGCGATGGCCGCACGCAATGCGGCTTCGACCTCGCGGTCTGCCTGGGTGACGGGACTTTCGTCCGCTTTGGTGTCCACCGACAGCGGGTGGCGGAACCACTGGCGCGACAACGGCCGGACCTGGTCCGCCAGCGTTTGGGCGAACGAGGAAAAGGCGGCCAGTTGCTGCGCGGTAAGCGGCGGCGAAGTTTGCATTGACGAGCTCCCAGGCGTGGTGCAGCGCCAAAAAAACCCTTGCGATTAAGGTTTTTCCAGTCTAGACACGTTGCCACAAATTTGCAAATATACCTAAAAAAGCAACCC
>NZ_JAWRWU010000058.1:0-487 GCF_046535395.1 Cupriavidus sp. SIMBA_020
GCACGGTCAGCAGCGTGATCTCGCTCGACAAGGCGAGCCGCGTGGAAGAAGTCGCGCGCATGCTTGGCGGCCTGGAAATCACCGCGACCACCCGCAAGCACGCGAAGGAAATGCTGGCGGCGTAGCGTAATTGTGCGAGGACAGGGGAATCGCAGCGGCGCACCGAACCGCGCCCCCCCAGCCAACGCAGCGCCTTACCCCTCACCCGAACACCCGCTTCCACAGCGCCAGCACCGCCTTCCGTTCGGCGGCAACCAACGCCGGATCGACCCGCGCCTTCTCCATCCCGTCCAGCCGCAGCTTGTGCTGCAACTTGCGGTAAGTGCGATAAGCCGCGCCGACCGTCTCCGCTTCCGCCTCGCTCATCAAGCCAAGGCCCGACACTTCGCGCAGCAGCGCGATGTTGCCGGTGTTGCGGATCAGCGCGGGATCGCTCGCCGCGTGCAACAGCACCCAGTACTGCACGGCGAATTCGATATCGACCATG
>NZ_JAWRWU010000059.1:0-483 GCF_046535395.1 Cupriavidus sp. SIMBA_020
ACGAGAACGGCATCGAACTATCGGGTCTACACGGCCAAGGATGTCGAGGTCCTCCGCTTCGTGCGACGGGCGCGACATCTCGGCTTCTCGACTACGCAGATTTCGGCGTTGCTGGAGCTCTGGGAAGACCGCGAACGTCCCAGCAGCGAGGTCAAGCAGCTCGTGACGCAGCACATCGACGACCTGAACGAGCGTATCCGCGAACTCGTCGAAATGCGCGACACACTCCAGTATCTGGCCCAGCACTGCAAGGGCGACTCGCGCCCGGATTGCCCGATATTGGCGGAGTTGGCCAGGCAAACGCATTGCGACTGACTCAGGACAGAGGCCGGGGCTCGCACCCGGGTTCGAATAACACCGAATCAGTGCCGATAGCGAAGGAGCGTCAAGATGAACAGTCAACGTGAAGACGATGGGGCACCTCAGCAGCCGGTTTCAGCGCACTCGTCAGACGGACATCATGCCCATGGCACGCGTGGGCAC
>NZ_JAWRWU010000060.1:0-481 GCF_046535395.1 Cupriavidus sp. SIMBA_020
ACAGGATTAGCAGAGCGAGGTATGTAGGCGGTGCTACAGAGTTCTTGAAGTGGTGGCCTAACTACGGCTACACTAGAAGGACAGTATTTGGTATCTGCGCTCTGCTGAAGCCAGTTACCTTCGGAAAAAGAGTTGGTAGCTCTTGATCCGGCAAACAAACCACCGCTGGTAGCGGTGGTTTTTTTGTTTGCAAGCAGCAGATTACGCGCAGAAAAAAAGGATCTCAAGAAGATCCTTTGATCTTTTCTACGGGGTCTGACGCTCAGTGGAACGAAAACTCACGTTAAGGGATTTTGGTCATGAACAATAAAACTGTCTGCTTACATAAACAGTAATACAAGGGGTGTTATGAGCCATATTCAACGGGAAACGTCTTGCTCTAGGCCGCGATTAAATTCCAACATGGATGCTGATTTATATGGGTATAAATGGGCTCGCGATAATGTCGGGCAATCAGGTGCGACAATCGATAGATTGTCGC
>NZ_JAWRWU010000061.1:0-481 GCF_046535395.1 Cupriavidus sp. SIMBA_020
CGGCAAGCTGGCCGGCGGCGTGGCGCAAGCCACCGAAGGCGGCGGCCTGGGCATCTATCCGGACGGCCTGGAGAACTTCATGTCGGGCGCGCTGCCGCCGCCTGGCGTGCATATGCTGGTCTACGCCGGCGTCGCCCGCTACGACAAGCTGCGCGGCAACGACGGCGAACGCCTGCCGGTGCCGGACTTCAAGGTCGACGTCAACGTGCTGGCCCCGCGCCTGATCTGGGTCACGCCGCAGCAGGTGCTGGGCGGCCAGCTGGCCTTCCATGCCATCGCGCCGCTGCTGGACGTGACCTTCAAGGCCGGCGGCCAGCGCTACCGCAGTACCGGCCTGGGCGACATGACGCTGGGCGTGGCGCTGGGCTATCACCTGTCCGAATCGCTGCACTACGTGGTCGGCCTGGCGCCCTGCGCAAGCCGCTGGACATCCTGGTGGCCACCCCCGGCCGCCTGCTGGACCACTGCGGCCAGAAGACGG
>NZ_JAWRWU010000062.1:0-480 GCF_046535395.1 Cupriavidus sp. SIMBA_020
GGGAAAACAGCATTCCAGGTATTAGAAGAATATCCGGATTCAGGTGAAAATATTGTTGATGCGCTGGCAGTGTTCCGGCGCCGGTTGCATTCGATTCCTGTTTGTAATTGTCCTTTTAACAGCGATCGCGTATTTCGTCTCGCTCAGGCGCAATCACGAATGAATAACGGTTTGGTTGATGCGAGTGATTTTGATGACGAGCGTAATGGCTGGCCTGTTGAACAAGTCTGGAAAGAAATGCATAAACTTTTGCCATTCTCACCGGATTCAGTCGTCACTCATGGTGATTTCTCACTTGATAACCTTATTTTTGACGAGGGGAAATTAATAGGTTGTATTGATGTTGGACGAGTCGGAATCGCAGACCGATACCAGGATCTTGCCATCCTATGGAACTGCCTCGGTGAGTTTTCTCCTTCATTACAGAAACGGCTTTTTCAAAAATATGGTATTGATAATCCTGATATGAATAAATTGCAG
>NZ_JAWRWU010000063.1:0-480 GCF_046535395.1 Cupriavidus sp. SIMBA_020
GGGTTCGTGCACACAGCCCAGCTTGGAGCGAACGACCTACACCGAACTGAGATACCTACAGCGTGAGCTATGAGAAAGCGCCACGCTTCCCGAAGGGAGAAAGGCGGACAGGTATCCGGTAAGCGGCAGGGTCGGAACAGGAGAGCGCACGAGGGAGCTTCCAGGGGGAAACGCCTGGTATCTTTATAGTCCTGTCGGGTTTCGCCACCTCTGACTTGAGCGTCGATTTTTGTGATGCTCGTCAGGGGGGCGGAGCCTATGGAAAAACGCCAGCAACGCGGCCTTTTTACGGTTCCTGGCCTTTTGCTGGCCTTTTGCTCACATGTTCTTTCCTGCGTTATCCCCTGATTCTGTGGATAACCGTATTACCGCCTTTGAGTGAGCTGATACCGCTCGCCGCAGCCGAACGACCGAGCGCAGCGAGTCAGTGAGCGAGGAAGCGGAAGAGCGCCTGATGCGGTATTTTCTCCTTACGCATCT
>NZ_JAWRWU010000064.1:0-477 GCF_046535395.1 Cupriavidus sp. SIMBA_020
AGTACGAGAGGACCGGGATGGACGCACCGCTGGTGTACCAGTTGTTCTGCCAAGGGCATCGCTGGGTAGCTATGTGCGGACGGGATAAGTGCTGAAAGCATCTAAGCATGAAGCCCCCCTCAAGATGAGATTTCCCATTCCGCAAGGAAGTAAGATCCCTGAAAGATGATCAGGTTGATAGGTCTGAGGTGGAAGTGTGGCGACACATGGAGCTGACAGATACTAATCGATCGAGGACTTAACCAATTTGAATGTATGCTTACTGTTATCTAGTTTTGAGAGAACACTCTCAATGGTTTGGTGGCGATAGCGAAGAGGTCACACCCGTTCCCATGCCGAACACGGAAGTTAAGCTCTTCAGCGCCGATGGTAGTCGGGGGTTTCCCCCTGTGAGAGTAGGACGCCGCCAAGCTATCTTAACCCAGTTCATCATGAACTGGGTTTTTTATATGAAAGATCACATAGATATATAAAGCT
>NZ_JAWRWU010000065.1:0-476 GCF_046535395.1 Cupriavidus sp. SIMBA_020
AGATGACGTCGTCGGCGATCGAGCAGCTGGAGACGCTCGGCGAGTTGCACCGCGCGCTCGAGCAGAATGAATTCCGCCTGTTCTACCAGCCGCAATACGATCTGGCCAGCGGCCGGATCGTCGGCGTGGAGGCGCTGCTGCGCTGGTTGCATCCGAGCAGGGGTTTGGTGCCGCCGGGCGACTTCATCGGGCTCGCGGAGCGATCGGCGCTGATCGTCCCGATCGGCAGGTGGGTGCTGCACGAAGCCTGCCGCCAGGCGCGCCGCTGGCTCGACAAAGGCTTCGTGTTCGGGCGCGTGTCGGTGAACGTGTCGGCGCGCCAGTGTTTCACTGACCATTTTCTCAGCGACCTGACGACCATCCTCAGCGAAACCGCGTTGCCGACCAAATGCCTGCAGCTGGAGCTTCTCGAGAGCATGGCGATGAACACCCGCGAGGAGATCGGCATCCTGCTGCGCGAACTCGCGATCCGCGGG
>NZ_JAWRWU010000066.1:0-474 GCF_046535395.1 Cupriavidus sp. SIMBA_020
ACGAATCCGTTCGCCGGCCGCTATGAAGCGAACATCGAACACGCGATGGAAGCGCTCAAGCCGATCGGCCTCGACATGGCGCAGCGGCTGGATTGACGACCCGAGCTACGTGCTGGATGCGCGGGCTCCGGACAGCCCGAAAAAGTATCCGGATGGTGCTCAAGTCGCCAAGATGAAAATAAAAGAGGGCGCTTGAGCATGCAGCTTAAGCATCTAGCCATCCCGCACTTCCGCAACTTACGCGAGTTGGTGATCGACTTTGCGACGCATCTTTCCCCAATTCCTGGCGCGGACGCAGACGTAACCACCAAATCCATTCGCAGCCATTCCCTGATCGGCCAGAACGGCATCGGCAAGTCCAATCTGATCGAGGCGTTGATCACCCTCTTCCGCGACATCGATCTGGACCGGGATGCCGCGCTGGACTACACGCTGGAATACGATATCCGTGGAAATTCGGTGCGTATCCAGGCC
>NZ_JAWRWU010000067.1:0-470 GCF_046535395.1 Cupriavidus sp. SIMBA_020
CCCGCGCCGCCCGCGGACGCGGATGGATTCGGCTCCGCCGGCAACCGGGTGAAGACGTTGGTGACGATCAACTGGTCGGGGCGGCGCACGTTCGGTCCGGGCGGCGGCATCAGCTTGTCCATTTCCCTGCGGTCCTGCACCCGCGTCAGGCTCAGGTGATCGCCCTGGATCTTCACGTAGCGGATGGAGGCCACGCCAAGTTCATGCTTGCTGGTGGATTGCTCCAGCGTCTGTTCGATGCGCTTGCCGTCCAGCCAGCGGTAAGTGCCGCTGGACACCATGCCGGGGCCTTGCATCGACCAGGTGCCATCCGCGCGGAACTCGGCTACGCCGGCCCCGCCGGCCGGCTGCGGCGGCAGCGCCTGGCCGTCCACCGTGCGCAGCATGGTCTGGTGCCGCCATTTGCCGACCAGGGCCTGCGCGGCCTGCGGCACGGGCGGTTGTTGGGCGCAAGCTGCCGCGGGCAGCAG
>NZ_JAWRWU010000068.1:0-468 GCF_046535395.1 Cupriavidus sp. SIMBA_020
ATCGAGGTCATCAGTCCTTTCTGCGCGGCCGTTCTCGGCCTGACGCTCAATCACGCCGCGTTTTCGGCGGAAGTGATTCGCGGCGGGATTCTGTCCGTCGATCAGGGGCAGCTAGAAGAGGCTGCGGCGCTGGGGTTGCCGCGGCTTCGCCAGGCGAGACGCATCGTGCTGCCGCAGGCCATGCCGGGCATCCTGTCGGGCAGCCTGATCGTGTTCGGGCTGTCGGCCAGTTCGTTCGCGATTCCCGCGCTGCTGGGCGGACGCCGCCTGAAGATGGTGGCCACGGTGGTCTACGACGAATTCCTGACCGAACTGAACTGGCCGCTGGGCGCGGCCATCGCCATCGTGCTGCTGGTGGTCAACGTCGTCATCATGATGGCGTACAACCGCGTGGTGGAACGTTCCTACCGGCGCAGCCTGGGTTGAGCGAGGACAGCGATCATGCAGAAAAACGGTCCCTTCGCTCTC
>NZ_JAWRWU010000069.1:0-465 GCF_046535395.1 Cupriavidus sp. SIMBA_020
GTTCTTCTGGCCCTTGAGCGCGTCCGTAAACAGCCTCCTCGCGTGCGCCAGGCATCCGAGGTGCATCGCCGTCTTGATCGTGCGCCAGGCAGGCCAACCGTCCGTCATCAGCGTGCCGGCGTAGTCGCCGGGGAAGGCACGCGGATGTTCCCCACCGCGCCCAGGTTGATACTCGAACAACACGACCGGCTGCTCGCTGTCCGCTGCGCTCCTGTAGACCCACATGTACGACGTGTCCTGTGCCTTTCGATCCTTTTCCTTGAGCACCTGGACCGTGGTCTCATCGCCGTGGATCAACCACTGGCTTCGCAGAATCTGCTTGAGCGCATCGTAAATCCGCGCGTAGTGCAGCTCGGCCGGGCGGATGATCCAGTTCGCCAGCGTGCCGCGGCTGACTGCAATGTTCGAGCGCGCGAGCACATCCTCCATTCGATACAGCGGTGTGCCGTCGACGTACTTGCCGGC
>NZ_JAWRWU010000070.1:0-461 GCF_046535395.1 Cupriavidus sp. SIMBA_020
AGGACATGACCGGATTTGTCGTCGATCACCACGACGTGGCTCGATGCGAGCAACCCGGCAGGCACGATGCCCGCCGCGGGTTGCGTCACGGGCACCTGCCACAGTGTCTGCGCCGTCACGCACAACGCGACGAAGCAAACCGTGATGGCCGGGACGCACGCGACCCAGTGCGGCGAGGGCGGGACGGGGTGGCAGAGGCGTTTGATGCGGTCCAGCAACTGGCCGCCCCGCGCCGATTGCGCGACTCGCGCGTATCCGGCACTCGACGATTGAAGCGCGTCGAGCTCCTCGAGCGCAAGCGCCAAACGCCGAGGGTTTTGAATGAGCGTGCCGGCTATTTGATCGGCGACGCATTCCCGCTCGATACGAATCCGGTGCGACAGCCACCACACTGCCGGATGAAAAAACAGCAGCGCCTCGATCACGCTTTGCAGCAGATTGACCAGATAGTCGGCGCGCTT
>NZ_JAWRWU010000071.1:0-460 GCF_046535395.1 Cupriavidus sp. SIMBA_020
CCCACGTTCAGTTGATCGAAATTACCGACCTGCGGGCTGAGCGCGATATCCACGTCGTTGCCGCGCGGACCGCGCAGCGTGACCACGCGCGCGGCACGGTCGATCCCGACGATCTTCGCCTTCAGATGCACCGGCGGCACATTGGCGATGATCGCCTGCGCCGCGCCCGCCAGCGCCGTTTGTCCGCCCGCCTGATCGGGCTGCGCGGGTTGCTCGTTTTGCGCCCACGCCGCCTGGCCGGCGGCCACGCCCATCACCATTGCTGCTGCCAAAGTCGCTGCCTTCATCATCCGCGGTCTCCTTGAAAGACGGGGTTTGAATCACGATGCAACGGGAATGCGATCTATCCGCGACCAACTTACGACCGGCGATCTCGCGCCGATGTGGAGGCAATTTTACGCGCGGCTTTCTGAACGAGCGTCGTAACTGTCCGCGTCCGGTATCAGGGTATTCGTGTTGG
>NZ_JAWRWU010000072.1:0-454 GCF_046535395.1 Cupriavidus sp. SIMBA_020
GAGGTTGGCTACCGCCCAGTCGGCTTGCAACGTTGTTCAGACCACCCTATCGGGTAAACCCTGATTCGCCGTCACCAGCCAAGCCCAAGACTATAGCACTATTTTTGCAGATTGTGCAACTGGCTTCTGCCTGATTTGCACCACCTTTTGCAAAACCCGCTGACTGCTGGTTCGAGAACCGTTGCCGGTTCATCGCCTTGGAGCCCTGCGGCAGATCTGTTCGCTTTTGCGTCCCGACCCGTTGCACTTGCTTGGCTTCGCGGTTCAGAAAACTGCTTGAACTGCGAAGGAGCAAGACTATAGCACAGAATTTTGGCTTGTCACGCCAGAATGACACCCGCTTTGCAGAAAGATGATGTTTTCGGGGGACGCACCCCGTGCTGACAGACTGTTCTTGTAGCTTCTTCTCTATATGGAGAAGAAGAAGCAGGCACTGGACCTTCTCTATATAAGG
>NZ_JAWRWU010000073.1:0-453 GCF_046535395.1 Cupriavidus sp. SIMBA_020
ACATCGGCCATTGCAGCTCGTTGCGCCAGTAGAAGCCGCGTTCGGCCGCGAGCATCGTTTCGCCGTCGAAGCCGCGCACGGTGTAACGGCTGCCGATGGTCAGGTCGTCGATGTAGAAAAGCGTGTCGTTGGTGAACTGGCCGTGGAATGTCGTGACGTACCGGAATGGCTGGTTGGCGATGGCGAACGGCACCGACAGGTTCGCATCGAGCACGGCCATATGGAAGCGGTACGTCGGGCCATCGATATACGGGTCCGGCGTTGCGCCCAAGCCGCCAATGCCCTGACGGTAGGCGAGCGTGCCGTCGAACTGCGCCGCGCCGAAGTAATGCCGGTCGGTCGCGCCGAGTTCGAGGAACGTGTTGTTGCGCGCATGTGTCGGTATCGTCGTGTCGTCGATGAAGCTGTCGCCGAAACGCTTCGATAGCTGCACGTAGCCGCCGAGCACGTCGT
>NZ_JAWRWU010000074.1:0-451 GCF_046535395.1 Cupriavidus sp. SIMBA_020
GATGCGCGACGCATGCATGCTGTGCGTTCGAATCGGGATGGCTCGCGGGTCAGGCCGTGCAGCGGGCGAGTACGCGATTGCACGGCTGTTTCTGGGAAATCAGTCTATGGATCGGTGCGGGGCTTTGGAACGATTTTTTTGAGCTTAGGTTTTCCGCTTTCGTGATTAGCACGACGCTCCAGCGAATATCGCGGCGGCCGGGCCCTATAATGGCGCACCAATCCGAACAACTTCGCGCGGACGGCCCCGGCCAGCCGCGCCTGCAATGCACTCACCGATGCAGAAAGTCATCCTGCCATTCCTGTCCGGCTTCCTGGCCGCCCTCTTCTTTCGCGAAGCGACGCTCGCGCTGCTGCACACGGCCGACCTGATCGCCGCAGCCGGGTTCTCCACGCAACCGTTCGCACCGCTCGGCATTCCTGAATTTGTCGCGAACGCGCTGATCAGCGCG
>NZ_JAWRWU010000075.1:0-449 GCF_046535395.1 Cupriavidus sp. SIMBA_020
CGCGCTTTCGCGACGATGGCAGAGCCGAGTTTGGGGTCCGGAGTACAAATAACGAAACCTTTTGCGCCACTGGCAGCCAGGCTGTCGATCGCGTTCAATGTTTTTTCGCCATCCGGCACGGCAATCTTAATAACCTCAAACCCTAAATCCTTCCCGGCTTTATCGGCAAACTTCCATTCGGTCTGGAACCACGGCTCTTCCGGCTGCTTCACCAGAAAGCCGATCTTGACCGGATCGGCCGCGTGCGCGACCGGACTGCCCATCACCACCGCCGCGGCGGCGGCCAGCGTTACGAACGTTCTGCGTTTCATCTCCAGTGTCTCCTTGTCTTCATCGAACGGGATGCAGCCGCTTGTTGGTTTCGACGCAGCGTGCGCGCGGCCGTCGCACGTGCGGTCTTTCGAATCGTTGCGTCAATCGTGGTACAGCGCCGCGCGCCCGCCATCGAC
>NZ_JAWRWU010000076.1:0-444 GCF_046535395.1 Cupriavidus sp. SIMBA_020
GTGAATGGCGGCTCGGGCATGGTCAATCCGGCCATTGCCAGCGCCACCGCGCAGAACGTCCTGCAAAACCTGTCGATACCGCAAGGTGGTCTGTTCAGCCCCGCGAGCGCACCGGGCGCAACGTACCTCATCGAAACCAATCCGGCGTTCACGAACCAGAAGACGTTCATTTCGAGCGACTACTACCTGCAACAGCTTGGCCTGAATCCGCAGACGACAATCAAGCGTCTTGGCGATGGCTTCTACGAACAGCAACTCGTTCGCAACCAGATTACGTCACTGACCGGCAAGGCGGTACTCGGCCCGTACACCGATCTTCAGGGCATGTATGAGTCGCTGCTTGCAGCGGGCGCGTCGCTGTCGAAGTCGCTCGACCTGCCGCTCGGCATGAGTCTGACGCCTGAACAGGTGGCGGCGCTGACCAGCAACGTCATCATCATGCAG
>NZ_JAWRWU010000077.1:0-444 GCF_046535395.1 Cupriavidus sp. SIMBA_020
GGCGTAGCGGGCGACCGGCGCCGTGAAGGTGTGGCCGTCGCTGCGCGGGGCCGCAAAGGCCTGCCACCTGGGCCACAACGGCGCCGCGTCAGCATCGAACGTATTGGCCACGTCCGGCAGGCCCGCCGGGTCGTCGCCGTGTTGATAGCGGGCGCGGCCGCCGGCCCGTGCCGCGTATTCCCATTCGGCTTCGGTGGGCAGGCGGTAGACGCGGCCTTCCTGCTGGCTGAGCCAGCGTGCCAGGGCGGTGGCATCGTTCCAGCTGACGTTGACCACGGGGTGCTCATCCGTCTGGGCAAAGCCGGGGTTGCGCCACGAATAGCGGGTATCGCGGCCTTCGAAGGCGTCACCGCGTTCGGTCTTGTCGGGATCGTAGGCGACGTTGTAGCCGTAGCCGCCGGTGCCGTCGGCCTCGGATTCGGGCACGTAGCCGGACGCCTCGAT
>NZ_JAWRWU010000078.1:0-443 GCF_046535395.1 Cupriavidus sp. SIMBA_020
TGATAACTCGCGAGCAGCGTGAATTCCGTGTTCGCATCGGGACGCAACGTGAGCGAGGGCGCCACGTAAATGCGCTGCTCCTTCGTGCCGGAGACTTGCGTGTCCGCATCGCGCGCGAGACCGACGAAGCGATAGAGCACGCGCTTGTCCGCGTCGACCGCGCCGCCGAGATCGAACGCGCCTTCCCAGCGATTGTGCGTGCCCGCGCCGAGCATCACTTCATTCACGTGATCGGCTTCGGGACGCTTGCTTTCGAGCGCCACCACGCCGCCCGGATTCGCCTGACCATACAGAATCGAACTCGGTCCGCGCAGCACTTCGATACGCTGCAAACCGTATTGCTCGATCTGCGGCACCGCATACGAAAGACCGCGCCCGAGATTGAGGCCGTCGAGAAAATTCACGTACACAGCATTGCCGCCGAAGCCGCCGAAACCGCGCAT
>NZ_JAWRWU010000079.1:0-442 GCF_046535395.1 Cupriavidus sp. SIMBA_020
ATGCCGCTCAATTCGCTGCGTATATCGCTTGCTGATTACGTGCAGCTTTCCCTTCAGGCGGGATTCATACAGCGGCCAGCCATCCGTCATCCATATCACCACGTCAAAGGGTGACAGCAGGCTCATAAGACGCCCCAGCGTCGCCATAGTGCGTTCACCGAATACGTGCGCAACAACCGTCTTCCGGAGCCTGTCATACGCGTAAAACAGCCAGCGCTGGCGCGATTTAGCCCCGACATAGCCCCACTGTTCGTCCATTTCCGCGCAGACGATGACGTCACTGCCCGGCTGTATGCGCGAGGTTACCGACTGCGGCCTGAGTTTTTTAAGTGACGTAAAATCGTGTTGAGGCCAACGCCCATAATGCGGGCAGTTGCCCGGCATCCAACGCCATTCATGGCCATATCAATGATTTTCTGGTGCGTACCGGGTTGAGAAGCGG
>NZ_JAWRWU010000080.1:0-439 GCF_046535395.1 Cupriavidus sp. SIMBA_020
CGCGGTGACGCTCAGACCGGCGAGCGCGCCGCCGAAACCCAGGGTCAGGCCGATGCGTCGTCGCAAGCGGACCGTGCGGCGCGAATGGAACGGCATGTTCATGATTTGTCTCCTGCCGGGTCGATGCGCTATCGTGGCTGGCGTCGCTCATGCGGGCGATGCGTCGCGCGCGTAGCGCTTTCTCATGGTGTGGAGAAAAGCTTCGCATACCGGGGCAACGCGGGCCCGGGAGCTTTTCCCGATCTGGCGGGGAAGCGTTCCCAAATGCGTTGCCGGAATCGTCCGCGCGCAAGCGGGCTGCGTAGAATGCAAACGTGATGTCAAACGATCCCTCGAATTCCGATTCCAAGCATCCCACGCGCCGCGCTTCGCCGCATTCGACAGTGGCGCGCGACCTTGCATGGGTGTTCGTCGTGACGGTCGCGGCGGCCGCATGCGG
>NZ_JAWRWU010000081.1:0-439 GCF_046535395.1 Cupriavidus sp. SIMBA_020
GTCCGTAGGCGTGCCGTTCACGTAGTAAAAACCGTTCGCCGAACGCAGCACCGAGAGCGGGCGTGACAGCGTCAAGGAATTCGACGCGCCGCTGCAGTTCTGTTCGGGGGCCATCACGGTGACATCCGCGATCGGCTTGAGCGCTTCATGAAGCGCGGCAAGACCAGGCGCCAGATAACCGTCGTCATTGCTGAGTAGGATTCGCATGCGGCGATTGTAACCGAGGAAAGAAGGCAGGCGAACGACAGGCGGAGGCCCGCTGCGTCGCCGCTTACGACTCCACGCACGGCGCATTCCTACGATCGCTTTCATGAGATCGCAGGGCCATTTTCCGATGTTCCTCTTGTATGCTTCTTCGAAAGAAAACTGCACGACCGTTCGCAATCTGTCGGATTGCCGTACACTGTGCTGCTGTGCAGTATCCATGACCGAAGTGACA
>NZ_JAWRWU010000082.1:0-438 GCF_046535395.1 Cupriavidus sp. SIMBA_020
CCGGTCATGATAGTTGCGGGGATCAATGACGATCTGGTCCAGCGCTTCGTCATAGCGGATTTCGTGGCCGAAGATTACGGCGGTGTAGTTCAGATCATAGCCTTGGGTGGTATGAATGCAGCCCACCTCGTCCGCGGCGCCTTTCGCGTTGATCCAATCCACAGTGGTGCTGTTCCACCGCAGCCGCACGTCACCGATTTCGATGTCATGTTGGTAGGGGGGCTTTCTGGAAACCCAGGGCCAGGAGAAACCGGCCACGAGCCGGGCCAAACCGTAGCTGGCGTCTCTTTGTCCTATCTCCTTCACCATGTCGGAGAGTTCGACAAAAACCAGAAACTCATATTTGTTGGAGCTGAACTTTTCGTCAGCCGGAAGCCGCATGTGCAGGAGATCATCAACGAACCGCACATAGTGCTGCCCGGCGCGTACCCGGAACTG
>NZ_JAWRWU010000083.1:0-435 GCF_046535395.1 Cupriavidus sp. SIMBA_020
CGCCATGGTACCCGGGATCATCCGGGCTACCCTGCCATGCATGGGTCGGGGTCTTGTGCTAGAGACCGGCGACTCGCTGAGCGGTGTCTCTCTATCAGCCGGCATTCTAAGAAAGAAGATTAACCGGTCGCAAGGAAAATTTCATGTTGCGGTACGGCATTTCATAATGCGAAAACATGAACAGAAGCTTACAGCGATATTCCCCACTTTTTTAGCCGATCATCCGCCTGTCCGGCTTGATTCCCGGCAATTCCGTTCCGACACGCATAAAAATGCCCCCCACGCCGCGCCTCCGGCTTGCAGCCCCGCGGGGCCGTTTTCATCTTGAGGCGGCCCGGCGATGAAAAATGCCCGGCCTATCCGGCCCGAACTCCATGTCCAGCGCGCCCAAGTCCAATATACCCACGCCGTTCCACGACCACGCCCGCACGCGCC
>NZ_JAWRWU010000084.1:0-433 GCF_046535395.1 Cupriavidus sp. SIMBA_020
GAGGCAAATTTCCATTCGCTTGTCCGCAAGAGATTGGTCTGCTTCAACGCAGCCACGGTCAACTGTGCGCGGTTGGGCGAAAACTTGATTCCAACAACTAGAACCTCTTGGACGGTTCGCGCGACAAATTGATTTATCTGTACACATAAGACAGATCTGGAGCCGATCCCCTCATCTAGGGATTTCCCTAGGACTTCGCGAGCAAAGCGGCATTTCTAGCAGCGAAACTCGGAGCAGACCTAAAAGACGGCTTTGCACACGCTCAATTTTCGGATTAATCTAATCACAAAATACATTAGAGAATCCAATGGAGACACAACCAGATCAACGGCGGCCTTCGGGAGCCGTCCTATACACGGGCTGTAGAAGCTCTGCCGCTCGACAGGGCCGAGGCAGGGGTATCGCGGTATTCGCCCTCGCCGGCCCACGCCAG
>NZ_JAWRWU010000085.1:0-433 GCF_046535395.1 Cupriavidus sp. SIMBA_020
CTATATCGATTCGCGCCCGGGCATCGTGGGCCGAGCCGGCCTCATCTGGTGGCTCGCCCTGGGTGGATTGTTCCTGGACGCTTTCGCCAATTCCGCGCTCAGCGCGGGCCTGGGCCCCATGACGCGCGACCTTGGCCTGAGCGCGGGCCAGGTCGCGTTGATGACGTCCTTCGCGTCCTGGGTGGCCATCGCCTTCAATCCCATCGGCGGCTGGATGGCGGATCGCTGGGGCCGCATGCGGCCTCTCATCACGGCCAAGCTGCTGGCGCTGATCGGCGCGCTGCTGGTGGTGTTCGCGCCGTCGTTCGACGTCATCCTGGCGGGCCGTTTCTTCGTGGGCGCGGCCTACGGCATCGACTTCGCGATCGCGATGGCCGTGTTGGCGGAATTCACGCCGGTCAAGTTCAAGAGCCGGCTGAACACCTGGCAGGGC
>NZ_JAWRWU010000086.1:0-432 GCF_046535395.1 Cupriavidus sp. SIMBA_020
CGGGCGTGCAGCGCCGAGTAGGCGACCACGCAGCCCAGCTGCGGCACGTCGAAATCGGTATTGCGGATCACGCTGCGGCCGAGCCGGCCGCGCTGCGAGACGTGGATGTTGAGGATGTCCGCCGCCTTGGCGGGCCAGGCGTGCAGCGATTCGAGCAGCACGCGGCTGCCGTGGTTCATGGCCAGCACGCGCGGATCGGCCGCGGGCACGGCGGCGGCCGGCGTGACGGGCGCCGGCGACGCGCCCTGCAGCAGGGCGATGCGGGACGGGTCCGGCGCCACGCGCGCCAGCATCAACGCCAGGACACGCCCCACGGGGCCGGCGCCGAGAATCGCAATGTCGAAGGCGGAGATAGTCATGCCGGGATTTTACCCGTCCACTACAATCCGGGTCTGCCGGCGCGGCTTGGCGCGCGCGCCCCCTGCACAGGTT
>NZ_JAWRWU010000087.1:0-431 GCF_046535395.1 Cupriavidus sp. SIMBA_020
GGGGGCTCCCTTTAGGGTTCCGATTTAGTGCTTTACGGCACCTCGACCCCAAAAAACTTGATTAGGGTGATGGTTCACGTAGTGGGCCATCGCCCTGATAGACGGTTTTTCGCCCTTTGACGTTGGAGTCCACGTTCTTTAATAGTGGACTCTTGTTCCAAACTGGAACAACACTCAACCCTATCTCGGTCTATTCTTTTGATTTATAAGGGATTTTGCCGATTTCGGCCTATTGGTTAAAAAATGAGCTGATTTAACAAAAATTTAACGCGAATTTTAACAAAATATTAACGCTTACAATTTAGGTGGCACTTTTCGGGGAAATGTGCGCGGAACCCCTATTTGTTTATTTTTCTAAATACATTCAAATATGTATCCGCTCATGAGACAATAACCCTGATAAATGCTTCAATAATATTGAAAAAGGAAGA
>NZ_JAWRWU010000088.1:0-431 GCF_046535395.1 Cupriavidus sp. SIMBA_020
GGACGAGCCGCTCGTGCGTGAACTCCACACGTTAGAGTTCTGCGAATCGGCGCAGAACGTCGTGTTCATTGGCGGGCCAGGTACGGGCAAAACCCATCTGGCTACGTCGCTTGGCATCGAAGCCGTACAGCGCCACGCAAAGCGCGTGCGCTTCTACACTACCGTTGAACTGGTGAACCAGCTCGAAGCAGAGAAAGCCGCTGGAAAACCAGGGCAAATCGCCAACAGGCTGATGTATACAGACGTCGTCATCCTTGACGAACTCGGCTACCTGCCGTTCACCCAGACCGGCGGCGCACTACTGTTCCACCTGTTCTCAAAGCTTTACGAACATACAAGCATCGTTGTGACAACGAACCTTAGCTTCACCGAGTGGTCGAGCGTGTTTGGCGATGCGAAGATGACTACTGCTCTGCTTGACCGCTTCACGC
>NZ_JAWRWU010000089.1:0-427 GCF_046535395.1 Cupriavidus sp. SIMBA_020
CGGTGGTGCGGGCGCTGTGCCGCCACGTCGCCGTGATGGAGAACGGCCAGGTGCTGGAGCAGGCCGAGATCTCCGGCGCCGGCGTGCACTTGACCTCGGCGCTCGGCCGCGAGCTGATCCGCGAAGCCACCCATCCCTATGAAGAGGTCGCCTGATGCTGGACACCTTTGTGCAATTGCTGCCCGAACTGGGCGTGGCGGTCGGCCAGACCTTCCTGATGCTGGGCATCGCGCTGGCCGCGTCGATCCTGCTGGGCGGACCGCTCGGCGTGCTGGTGTTCCTGACCGGTCCGGGCCAGTCGCTGGACCGTCCGCTGGCGCACCGGTTGCTGAGCTGGACGGTCAATACCGTGCGTTCGTTTCCCTTCATCATCCTGCTGGTGGCGCTGGTGCCGTTCACCCGCGTCATCGCCGGCACCTCGATCGGC
>NZ_JAWRWU010000090.1:0-427 GCF_046535395.1 Cupriavidus sp. SIMBA_020
GCCTACGCGACCCAGGTCACCGCACTGCTGTTCGGCAACGTGCTCGGCGTGAATACGTCGACGCTCGGCGTGCTGGCGGCGTTGGGCGTCGTCAGTTTGCTGGCGCTCGCAGCGATCATGCGGCCGCTGCTGTTCGCTTCGTTGCAGCCGGAACTGGCCGAGGCCAAGGGCGTGTCGTTGCGTCTCGTGTCGGTGCTGTTTCTGGCGATCGCCGCGCTGGCCGTGGCGGCGTGCACGCAGATCGTCGGCGTGCTGCTGGTGTTCACGCTGCTGGTCGGGCCGGCGGCGGCCGCGCAGAACCTGTCGACGCGGCTGTCGACCGGCGTGCTGCTCGCCGCGCTGTTCGCGCTGTTCGAAGCGTGGGTCGGCATCGCCCTCGCGTATTACACCGACTGGCCGACGAGCTTCTGGATCACGGCCCTGTCCG
>NZ_JAWRWU010000091.1:0-425 GCF_046535395.1 Cupriavidus sp. SIMBA_020
TACTCGATCACCGGCGCGTGCACCGGGGCGATGGATGCGTGCGGCGTCTGGGTGCGCTGGGCAGCCTTGTGGACCATGGTGTAGGCGTAGTCGATGCCCATGCCGTAGGCGCCCGAGTGTTGCTTGGCCAGGCCGGTCACGGCGTCGTACGTTTCCTTGTTCTTCCAGTCGCGCTGCCATTCCAGCAGCACCTGCTGCCACGTCACCGGCACCACGCCGGCCTGGATCATGCGCTGCATGGCGTAGTCGTGGGCTTCCTTGGTCGTGCCGCCCGAGGCATCCGCCACCATGTAGATCTCGTAGTCGCCTTCCAGCATCGCGCTCAGGGCGAAGGTCGTGTTGCAGACCTCGGTCCACAGGCCGGCCACGACGATCTTCTTGCGGCCGTTGGCGGCCAGTGCGTCGCGCACCTTCTGGTCGTCCCA
>NZ_JAWRWU010000092.1:0-424 GCF_046535395.1 Cupriavidus sp. SIMBA_020
CTATCCATGGGCAGGTTGACGGTTAGGTAATACTGACTGGAGGACCGAACCGACTACCGTTGAAAAGTTAGCGGATGACCTGTGGATCGGAGTGAAAGGCTAATCAAGCTCGGAGATAGCTGGTTCTCCTCGAAAGCTATTTAGGTAGCGCCTCATGTATCACTGTAGGGGGTAGAGCACTGTTTCGGCTAGGGGGTCATCCCGACTTACCAAACCGATGCAAACTCCGAATACCTACAAGTGCCGAGCATGGGAGACACACGGCGGGTGCTAACGTCCGTCGTGAAAAGGGAAACAACCCAGACCGTCAGCTAAGGTCCCAAAGTTATGGTTAAGTGGGAAACGATGTGGGAAGGCTTAGACAGCTAGGAGGTTGGCTTAGAAGCAGCCACCCTTTAAAGAAAGCGTAATAGCTCACTAGTCG
>NZ_JAWRWU010000093.1:0-424 GCF_046535395.1 Cupriavidus sp. SIMBA_020
GGACGACCACTGGGATGGGGCTCGGAACAAACGGGAAGGCCCGTCATGCGATCACCTGGCAGACCGGGTGTCAATCAACTCGATTCGAAGCGAGCATTCTGGAAGTGCATTGCACAAGGTATGGAGACCGAGGCCGCAGCGCTGGCGTGTAACGTATCGCAACCGTTGGGACCGCGGTGGTTTCGTGAAGCGGGCGTCATGGCACCGATCGACCTGGCGCCACACTCTGGGCGTTATCTGTCATTTTCGGAGCGCGAAGAGATCGCGCTACTGTGGGCGCAGGACTGCAGTGTTCGTGAGATTTCGCGAAGGCTGGAACGGTCGCCTGTTAACGCGCGCGCAGAATTGACCCACCGGGGATGCGGCTATTTTCTTGGACTGATTTACGTTGCTAACCCGAGGCTTTCACGGTACTCGATGGGGC
>NZ_JAWRWU010000094.1:0-424 GCF_046535395.1 Cupriavidus sp. SIMBA_020
AATGCCTTCCTCGACCGCCGCACGCGTGGCGTGCAGCGCATCGTCGACACGGTCCTTCTTCTCCTTCATCTCGACCTCGGTGGCCGCCCCGACCCTGATCACGGCCACGCCGCCGGCGAGCTTCGCCACGCGTTCCTGCAGCTTCTCGCGATCGTAGTCGCTCGTGGTTTCGTCGATCTGCGTACGGATCGACTTCACGCGCGCCTCGATGCGCTCCTGATCGCCCGCGCCGTCGATGATGATCGTGTCTTCCTTGCGGACCTCGACACGTTTCGCACTGCCGAGATCTTCGAGCGACGCCTTCTGCAGTTGCTTGCCGGTTTCTTCCGAGATGACGGTCGCGCCTGTGAGGATGGCGATGTCCTCGAGCATGGCCTTGCGACGATCGCCGAAACCGGGCGCCTTGACGGCGGCGACCTTCAGG
>NZ_JAWRWU010000095.1:0-422 GCF_046535395.1 Cupriavidus sp. SIMBA_020
ATATTTAATGTTGTTGAAGATGCAAAAAAAACAATTAGAGAAGAGTTTAATTTTTCTCAAGATACTGTCTTATTAGGTATGGTTAGTCGTTTTCATCCCTTTAAAGATCATGAAAATTTAACAAAATCTTTAGGATTATTGAAAAGTCAAGGTTATAAGTTTAAGTGTTTATTAGGAGGTGCAGGTATCACAAATGAAAATGAAACTCTGCAATCATGGATTGAAGAAAATGATATAAAGAATGAGGTGATTTTAGTTGGTAGCAGGAATGATATACCTACTATTATGAACAGTCTTGATATTCATTTATTATCTAGTTCTAGTGAGGCATTTCCGAATGTTATTAATGAAGCTATGGCGTGTGGTGTACCTTGTATAACTACAGATGTTGGTGATGCCGCTATTATTGTTGGTGATACAGG
>NZ_JAWRWU010000096.1:0-422 GCF_046535395.1 Cupriavidus sp. SIMBA_020
ACTACAACTGGCACAGCGGCAAGGCCGAGAAGTGCACCTTCTGCTATCCGCGCATCGAGGCCGGCCAGCCGACCGTGTGCTCGGAGACCTGCGTCGGCCGCATCCGCTACCTGGGCGTCATGCTGTACGACGCCGACCAGATCGAACGCGCCGCCGCCGTGGGCGACGAGCAGGACCTGTATGAGTCGCAGCTGGGCCTGTTCCTGGACCCGCATTCGCCCGAGGTGATCGCCGCGGCGCGTGAACAGGGCATTCCCGAATCGTGGCTGGAGGCCGCGCGCCAGTCGCCGGTCTACAAGATGGCGGTGCAATGGCGAGTCGCCTTCCCGCTGCATCCGGAATACCGCACGCTGCCGATGGTCTGGTACATCCCGCCGCTGTCGCCGATCCAGACCGCCGCCGAGGCCGGCAAGATGCCGCAG
>NZ_JAWRWU010000097.1:0-419 GCF_046535395.1 Cupriavidus sp. SIMBA_020
GCATGCTGAACGTGCGCGACCTGTTGTGGGACGCGCATTACGAAGGCGCGCTGGCGGCGTTGCGGGCGGTGGAGTGGAAGCTGGAAAGCCTGCCGCAGCGTGAGCAGGAGCTGGTTGCGCTGTGGCGCATGGAAGCCGACATCAACAACGGCGGCTTCATGCAGTTCCTGTGCAATTGGGGCGATCCGACCTGCCAGTTGGCGCTGCTGGCGCTGGGCAAGATCGGCGCGGCGCGCACGCGCGCCATCCTGGCGGAGATGCGCGGCCTGGTCGATCGTTTCGAGGCCGCGCCCGAAGTGATCGAACTGAACGATATCTACGGCGCCATGACCGAGGCCGAGCAGGCGCGCCTGCATGCGCTGGACGAAGCCTACTTCGACTATCCGGACGACCTGGCGCGGCTGGGCCTGGCCTACTAC
>NZ_JAWRWU010000098.1:0-419 GCF_046535395.1 Cupriavidus sp. SIMBA_020
CTGCGAGCGGTCGTTCTGGCACTGCACGACGATGCCCGACGGGATGTGCGTGATACGCACGGCGGAGTCGGTCTTGTTGATGTGCTGACCGCCCGCGCCCGAAGCGCGATACGTGTCGATGCGCAGGTCGGCCGGATTGACGTCGATTTCGAACGATTCGTCGATTTCCGGATACACGAACACCGACGAGAACGACGTGTGACGGCCGCCCGACGAGTCGAACGGCGACTTGCGCACGAGGCGGTGAATGCCGGTTTCGGTGCGCAGGAAGCCGTAGGCGTATTCGCCTTCGACCTTGATGGTCGCGCTCTTGATGCCGGCCACGTCGCCTTCGGACTCTTCGAGCACTTCGTTCTTGAAGCCCTTGCGCTCGCAGTAGCGCACGTACTGGCGCAGCAGCATCGACGCCCAGTCGCAGG
>NZ_JAWRWU010000099.1:0-417 GCF_046535395.1 Cupriavidus sp. SIMBA_020
CTGCGCATCGAGCGCCTGCTGCTCCAGGGTCGGCGCGGTGGGATCGGCGATGGTTTCGAGCAGGTCGTCGTCCCAGTCCATGCCCGAGCGCCGACGCACGCTGCGTGCGCGGAGTTCGGTGAGCCAGGTGGATTGCACGATCGAGAACATCCAGCTGAGCGGCGCGGTTCCCGGTCGTAGCTGATGCGCGCGTTCGAGCGCACGGACGCACGCGCCCTGCACGAGATCCTCGGCGTCGTGCCGGTCGCCGGAGATTCGCAGCGCGAAGGTCCAGAGACGCGGCAGCATCGCGGGGAGCATGGCGGACAGTTCGGCTGCGGTCATCTACGTCGATCCTCCCGCGGTGCAACCAAGCCGACGTTGACGAACTGCAGTATCTGACGTGTATCCATGGGTTTAGGCGAAATTAAGCGGGCA
>NZ_JAWRWU010000100.1:0-416 GCF_046535395.1 Cupriavidus sp. SIMBA_020
CTTTAGCGTATCACCGAGCCGCCGACGGCGCTGTCACCGTTGGTATGGCAAAGGAGGGGCACGGCCGGCCCGCCGCGGCGGCTGAAATCTCCGATCTCAGCCTTATTTGGCGCGGTTCCCCGGGAAAAACGCCCGCTCAAGGTATAATTCCAAGGTTTGATTATCGATTCTAAAACCGGGGTTTACTGTGCTGCCGCAACTCTTTCCCGAGGGGATCAACCGCTTCCCTCCTGCAATTCTGGCTCTGGCGGACGGTACCATTTTTCGAGGCGTGTCGATCGGTGCGCCTGGCCATACCGTCGCCGAAGTGGTGTTCAACACCGCGATGACCGGGTACCAGGAAATTCTCACCGATCCCAGCTATAGCGGCCAGATCGTCACGCTGACCTATCCGCACATCGGCAATACCGGCATCA
>NZ_JAWRWU010000101.1:0-416 GCF_046535395.1 Cupriavidus sp. SIMBA_020
GTTCTCGCACAAGCTTGTGTACGGTTTCGACCTGAGCGGGTCGCAATACAGCACCGATTCGAACGGCAATACGGTCGATACGACCTCCGGTTATCTGGAGAATTTCCCGAAGACGCAAACGCTCAATCTGGGCGCGTACATGCAGGACAGCATCAGCTGGAACAAGCTGACTTTCGTGCCGGGCCTGCGCTTCGACTACTACCACATGACGCCCGATGCCGACAGCACCTATACGTCGGCCGCGAGCGCGTCGACGCAGCCGCTGTCCAATTCGAGCGGCAATGCGCTCTCGCCGCGCCTCGCGTTCCTGTATGAAATCAGCCCGGCGCTCGTGCCGTATGTGCAATACGCACGCGGCTTCCGCGCGCCGTCGGCCAATCAGGTCAACAGCTATTACGGCGGCGGCGTGGCGGCCT
>NZ_JAWRWU010000102.1:0-415 GCF_046535395.1 Cupriavidus sp. SIMBA_020
CGTGCGGAGGGTCCGCGCGGGCACCTTTAGAGGCGCCGCCCGCATGACGGCAGACGGCATGTGCGGCGAGCGTCCCGGCATATCGACTTTCGAGCGGGAGACCGGGAGTGCTTCATCAAATCATCGACCGCAGGCTGGCCGGCAAGAACAAGAGCATCGCCAACCGCGAACGCTTTCTGCGTCGCGTCAAGAACTACATTCGTCGTGCCGTCTCCGACGCGGTGCGCGACCGTAGCATCAAGGATATCCAGAGCACGCAAAGCATCACGATCCCGCGCAAGGACATCGCGGAGCCGAATTTCCGGCACGCGCCGGGCGGGCGTCGTGAATACGTGCACCCGGGCAACGAGGACTACGTCCGCGGCGACAAGATTCCGCGTCCGCAGGGCGGCTCGGGCGGCGGCGGCAGTCAGGC
>NZ_JAWRWU010000103.1:0-414 GCF_046535395.1 Cupriavidus sp. SIMBA_020
CTTCGGCGGGCGTGCGGCCTGTTCTTTTGGGCGGCGTATTCAGGTAAGCGACAGTGGCAGCGTCACGCGGAATTTGCAAAATAGTGTGAAATGCCGCCCCGGGGTCCGAACCGAGCGGCGGGCCGCCGGTCGAACGTCGCTCGAGACCGCGCGTGACGCGGCTGTTCGTTGCACCCAACCCCTATCAGGATTGTCGCCATGTCCCACGCTGTTGCCGTCGCGCTGTTTCTTCACCTGCTGGCCGTCGCCGTGTGGGTGGGCGGGATGGTCTTCGCGAATTTCTGCCTGCGCCCGGCGCTGTCCGACCTGACGCCGCCGCTCCGGTTGCCGCTGATCGAAGGCGTGTTCGGCCGCTTCTTCAACTGGGTGTCGGGCTCGGTGATCGTGATCCTGCTGTCCGGCGGGTTCCTGCTG
>NZ_JAWRWU010000104.1:0-413 GCF_046535395.1 Cupriavidus sp. SIMBA_020
GAACTACCTGCACCGCGCGGGCAACGACCACAACGATCACAACGACGTGTGGCAGGACGGCGCGTTGATCGTGCGCGTGAGCGACACGCAATGGGCCGCGTATTTCGCGGCGTTCGAGAAGCAGGCCGTGCCGACCGACGCGCTCGGCAATCCGCTGCCGGACGCGGGGCCGATCACGCGCTGAGGCAGGCGACTGCCGGCGTCGTCAGGCGGCCGGCAGCGTCTTGCCGAACGAGATGCGTTCCTCGACGCGATAGCCGAGCGCCGCATAGAAGCGGCACGCGTCGTCGTTGCCGGGCAGCACCTGCAGATTGATCTTCAGGCAGCCGAGCGTGGCGAGTGCGCGCTCGGCATGATCGAGCAACGCGCGGCCGATGCCGAGTCGTCGCGCGTCGTTCGCCACGCCGAACGAG
>NZ_JAWRWU010000105.1:0-413 GCF_046535395.1 Cupriavidus sp. SIMBA_020
GGACGACCAAGAAGCCGTGCGCCAGTATGCGGTCGCTGCGCTGGCCTTCACACAAAAGGCCAAGCAGATCGAAATGCTGGCCGATGATGAGGCAACCGGCGGGACCGGCGACGGCACACCGAAAGCGAACCTTGCACTCATTGAAGGCGTGAAGCAGTTTGCGATGAGCGTCAAGGAACTGGACATCGACCTGATCGACCGGATCAACCCGTTCGATACCGCCTACGCGATTCTCGCAAAGGCGATGGATGAAAAAACGCTTAAACAGGTGCAGGCCGTGATCGCGGCGCGCAAGATCAACATTCCGATCGAGGAAGCGCGCGAACTGGCGAAGCGTGCGCTGGTGTTCAAGCACGATCGTGGTCGCCTGCCCGACATCAACGCCGCCGATCCCTGGGAGAGACAAATGGCCG
>NZ_JAWRWU010000106.1:0-411 GCF_046535395.1 Cupriavidus sp. SIMBA_020
GTTTGACGACATGCTTCACCCGCCTCTCTGCCTGGTCACGTCGCCACCTACGCTAGGTGACCGCGCCCTCAAGAGCAGCCATTGGCCTATTCGGTTTGGCGGGCATTCTTCCAGTATGCCGAAGCTACATCCTCGCCCGACTTCAGAAACCGATCAATCGCTGACTTTTGCATGCCTCCGTTTGGGTCTTGGGTGTAGGAATGCATCAGTGTATTGAACAACTCGTTCCCCGCGCGGATGCTGTCGTTGACGCCATCAACGTATTCCGAAACGGTCAGTTGACTATCGCCTGATGAGTCAAACGCTTTGAAAAGCTTGTCGGCGGCGTCTATCGCAAGACCAGCGCGTTTCATTTGCGTTTCAAACTCGTTTTTCGAAAGCTGTCTATCACCGCTTGAGTCGCCTTGCACG
>NZ_JAWRWU010000107.1:0-411 GCF_046535395.1 Cupriavidus sp. SIMBA_020
CGCCGCCGCCACGCCGGAACAACCGGTGCTGGAGGTGAAGGACCTGAGAAAGACCTACGTCGTCGGCCATGGCTGGCTGGGCGGCAAGCGCGAGGTGCATGCGGTCGACGGCGTCAGCTTCAGCGTGCGGCGCGGCGAGACGCTGGGCATCGTCGGCGAGTCCGGCTCGGGCAAGTCGACCATCGGCAAGTGCTTGCTCAAGCTGGTCGGCATCAACGGCGGCCAGTTGATCTTCAATGGCCAGGACATCGCCGCCATGCCACTGATCGCCATGGTCCCGGTGCTGGCCGGCGGCGATCACCACACCAGCAGCGCCGAGGACCTGCGCCACGGCCTGCAAGTGCTGGGCAGCATCGCCGTGGTGGTGGTGGGCGGGCGTTACCTGCTGCGCCCGGTGTTTCGCATCGTGGC
>NZ_JAWRWU010000108.1:0-410 GCF_046535395.1 Cupriavidus sp. SIMBA_020
CCGACTGGCGCGGCAGCGGCTCGCCGTGCAGCGTCGCGTCGAAGATCGACGCGCTGTCGAACGCATCGGCGAGCACGCCGAACTGGATCGCCTCGAAATGAAACCGCAGCAGCGCGTCGTCGTTCGCGCGCGGCGCATCGGTCAGGTGTTCGCCGATCGCCGCGACGAGGTTCTGCACGGCCGACACGATCGGGCCCGGAATCTCCGGATAGGCCGCATAGCGCTCGGCCTGTGCGCGATTGACGGTGCCCCACGCGCGCGCGAGCCGGTCGAACGCCTTGCGCAGCGCCGCCGGCGCCGCCTCGCGCGCGGCCGCGAACGCGAACGGGTCGAGCGACGCGCTGTACATCCTGCGGGCGCGATCGAGCAGGTTGTGCGCCTCGTCGACGAGCACGCCGACACGCCACTGG
>NZ_JAWRWU010000109.1:0-407 GCF_046535395.1 Cupriavidus sp. SIMBA_020
CGCTATGCCCATGTGGAAACCGTGGCGTTCGATTACGGCCAGCGCCACCGCATCGAGCTGGATGCGCGCCTGAATGTGCTGCGCGACATCCGCGCGCGTTTTCCGCAATGGGCGCCGCGACTGGGCGAAGACCATCTGCTGGACCTGAAGGTGCTGGGCCAGGTGGGCGACACCGCCATGACCAGCGACCGCGCCATCGAGATGCAGGCCAATGGCCTGCCCAACACCTTCGTGCCCGGCCGCAACCTGCTGTTCCTGACGCTGGCGGCCGCGCTGGGCTACCGGCGCCAGCTGGACGTGCTGGTGGGCGGCACCGTGCTCGCGATCGCCGGCTATCTCGCGACGGTGCTGATCCGCCGCAACCGGCGCGTCGTCGAGCCTGGCATCGATCGCTCGCTGCGCGACGC
>NZ_JAWRWU010000110.1:0-407 GCF_046535395.1 Cupriavidus sp. SIMBA_020
CTGCTGTGCGCCGAGCCCATGGTGTTCCGCACCGACGGCCTGTCGGCCACCTGGATGCTGTATTTCGGCATCGGCGCGGTGATCGTCGGCGCCATCCTGCTGGGCCGGCGCCGCATCGCCGCCGCGCTGCCGCCGCTGGAGGTGCTGGACGACATCATGTACCGCGCCATCGCCATCGGCTTCGCCTTCTTCACCGTGGCGACCATCCTGGGCGCGCTGTGGGCCGCGGACGCCTGGGGCGCCTACTGGCAGTGGGACCCCAAGGAAACCTGGGCGCTGATCGTCTGGCTGAACTACGCGGCCTGGCTGCACATGCGGTTGATCAAGGGCCTGCGCGGCACGATGGCGGCCTACTGGGCGCTGACGGGGCTGCTGATCACCGGCTTCGCCTTCCTGGGAGTGAACAT
>NZ_JAWRWU010000111.1:0-406 GCF_046535395.1 Cupriavidus sp. SIMBA_020
GACTCGCGCTCCACGAGGCATACACAATGTACGGTGCGAGTCGCGTAAGTTGCGCCTCCTGCATCATGTCTTCACAACAGGATCTCCTCGCGGCAAGCAACTGTCCGGACAACCACGAGTTGTACGTCCAGATGGTCGAACTCGAAGCGTCCTCGACGTTTGCGTTTCAAGGCAGCCGCTGGCTCGCCGACGTAGCGCCGCACCTCCTCTCAACCGATCTACGTGACCGGATTGCACGTAGCAAAGTGTTGTCGGAAAGGCGTCAAGCAATCGAGAGCGAGTTACCCCAACGCCTCATGTTCACTGCTGGTTGGCCGACCGTATTGCCTACGCGAGACGAAGCAAGTTTGGTCGCGAGCGTTCGTCGTCGTGTGTCGGACCTGTTGGAGATGGACTCCAAGTGCCT
>NZ_JAWRWU010000112.1:0-405 GCF_046535395.1 Cupriavidus sp. SIMBA_020
GGCAGGCGTCCCGGGTTCTTCTCGCGCCGAGGCTTGGATGGTGGCAGTACCGGTTCGTTTTGAAACCGTCTCTTAATTAGTAATGCCGGAAAGATATGATTGTCTCAACAGCAGCCGGCATCTCGACGCTCGCAGTCTCCGAACGCATTAAATCCGACAAGCGAGCGCGCTCCGCGTCGAAGACAGCGATATCATTGCCGTCCGCCCGATCGCTGCCAGCCTCAATCGTGCTGCTAAGCGACCTCAATTTTTCGTAATACTTGTGATTCCTCTGCTTGGCGTAAAAGCTTTTACCAGTATGGAGTTGAACCTCAAGATCTTTGCCGTCTTTGGTCCGCAGCCCGACGTTAATTCCGCGATATGTACCGTCATCTTCGACGAAAGCATTGCGAACCCGCATCACCT
>NZ_JAWRWU010000113.1:0-400 GCF_046535395.1 Cupriavidus sp. SIMBA_020
GTACTGGTCCATGACGAACCAGGGCGGGCAGCGCAGTACTTCTTCAGGGAGCGCAGCCTGATCCGGAAGACAATCCAGCAGGCGAACTTCACCCCGGACGACATCCAGCGTGTCCCGCCACAATCTGGACGTGCCTGCTTGGCGCAGCAACCGCAATTAACAATCGCAAATCGCCGATGTTAAATCCGTACTTGGTCACCATTGCAGCCAATTATCTCCATGCGCAAAATATTTCCCTATTGCGCAGGAAGACGCAGAACGAAAACGAAAGCCACTGCTGATGCACATGCACCCAGCAAAAAAACAGGGGGATATCCAACGTGGCCAGCAACCATACCGGCGAGCGGTCCGGCCAATCCCAACCCTATGTCCACGAAGGCGACGTATGCGCCCATTGCTG
>NZ_JAWRWU010000114.1:0-399 GCF_046535395.1 Cupriavidus sp. SIMBA_020
CTGCGCTGGATGATCGGCGAAGGCTACGGTGACGCACGTACCCTGGAACGTCGCGCTCAAGCGATGGAAGCCTGGATCGCCAACCCTGAGTTGATGGAAGCCGACGCCGACGCCGAATACGCCGAAATCATCGAAATCGACCTGGCCGACATCAGCGAGCCGGTACTGTGCGCGCCGAACGACCCGGACGACGCCCGTCTGCTGTCCAGCGTTGCTGGCGAGAAGATCGACGAAGTGTTCATCGGTTCGTGCATGACCAACATCGGTCACTTCCGCGCTGCCGGTAAACTGCTGGATCAGGTCAAGGGCCAGCTGCCAACCCGTCTGTGGCTGTCGCCGCCGACCAAGATGGACGCTCACCAACTGACCGAAGAAGGCTACTACGGCATCTACGGCAAG
>NZ_JAWRWU010000115.1:0-398 GCF_046535395.1 Cupriavidus sp. SIMBA_020
CTTTGCCTGCGGTGCGACGGTGCTGCTGCCGGCCCGCTTCGCCAGTGCCTTCCTGGTCACCCGGGCTTTGCCGCCTGCCTTCGCCTGCTCCGCCGCAGTGCGAAGGCGCTCAAGGGCTTTCTCGCCGCCGTGCGCCCGGATTTCTTCAATCGCCAGTGTCGACGAAACGACCTTGCTGCGGACGAGCTCCTGCAGGGTCAGTGGTGCATTCGCAAGCAGCAGGACATCACGGATGGTCTGGTCGGTGACATTCAGGCGCTTGCAGATCGTCGCGCTGGACTCGCCGAATTCCTGCAGTTCCACGACTTTTTCCGCAAGCTGCAGGGGCGTCAGCTTCTCGCCGTCGTTGTTCGTGATGCCGGCGTAAATCAGGTTGACGCGATTCACCGACTTCGCTT
>NZ_JAWRWU010000116.1:0-398 GCF_046535395.1 Cupriavidus sp. SIMBA_020
GGCCAGGCCGATGCCTTTGGCGCCGCCGGTGATCACCACGTTCTTGCCGCGCAGGTCGGCGTGGCGTACTTCAGGGGTATTGTCCAAGTGCTTGCCTCTACAGATAGGGCCGCGGTCAGACCGCCAGCCATTCCTGGACCACGTCCTGGCGCTCATGCAACTGCGCGGGCGGTCCTTCGAAAACGATGCGGCCATGGCCCATCACGCTCACGCGGGTGGAGACCTTCAGCGCGATGGTCAGCTTCTGCTCGACCAGCACCACCGACACGCCGCGCTGGTGGATGTCGCGGATCACGTCGGCGATCACTTCCACGATCTTGGGCGCCAGGCCCTCGGTGGGTTCGTCGATCAGCATGACCTTGGGATTGCCCAGGAGCGAACGGCACATGGTCAGCATC
>NZ_JAWRWU010000117.1:0-397 GCF_046535395.1 Cupriavidus sp. SIMBA_020
CCGGCGAGCGCACCAACCACCTGTTCCGCATCGCCAATTTCAACAACGCCATCGTCATCGGCACGGGCGACCTGAGCGAGCTGGCGCTGGGCTGGTGCACTTATGGCGTGGGCGACCACATGTCTCATTACAGCGTCAACGCCAGCGTGCCCAAGACGCTGATCACGCACCTGGTGCGCTGGGTGGCCGAATCCGGCCGCCTGGGCGAGGCGGGCGCGGCGGTGCTGCTGGACGTGCTGGGCACGGATGTCAGCCCCGAACTGGTGCCGGGCGGCGACGACGGCAAGCCGACCCAGAAGAGCGAAGACACGATCGGGCCCTACGAGCTGCAGGATTTCAACCTGTACTACACGCTGCGCTACGGTTTCGCGCCGACCAAGGTGGCGTTCCTGGCGCT
>NZ_JAWRWU010000118.1:0-394 GCF_046535395.1 Cupriavidus sp. SIMBA_020
TCGACAGCAATCGCCGGGAAGCCAACGCAGGCGGCGCGTCGGCGATGGCGACGCGCGGCTGCCGGCACGGGCCGCGGCGGGGTCAAGCGAGGACGCGCGGGTCGCGGACGGCTCGCACAATCGCCTGATTATGCCACGGGTTATTTTGAACCCGGGCGAAAAAGGGCCTGCACGCGTGCGAGATCGGCCGGCGTGTCGATGCCGGCTTCGGGCGCGTGCTCGGTCATCAGCACGGCAATGCGCTCGCCGTGCCACATCGCGCGCAGCTGTTCGAGCTGCTCGGCCTGCTCGATCGGCGCCTGCGCGAGCGACGGATAGGTGCGCAGAAAGCGCGCGCGATACGCGTAGAGACCGATGTGCCGATACACCGGAAAGGCCGGTGCGGGCATCGCCG
>NZ_JAWRWU010000119.1:0-389 GCF_046535395.1 Cupriavidus sp. SIMBA_020
GTCATGCCCCGCCTTGGCGCGGATCTTGGCGCTGGCGCCCGCGATGCGCAGCCCATAGAGATAGGCACCCGTCACGCTCAGCGCGGTCAGCATGGAACCGAACAGGAACCAGATGGCGCGTACGGGCCAGGGGCCAAAAGCACCGAAATGCAGCGGGTCGGCCAGCTCTGAAATGCGCTGATGCACGTCGAGCTCGTCCGCGCTGCGGCGGGTGGACGCCCCGCTAGGCAAAGAAATGCGAATGGCGTTGGCGCGGTCACGCACCAGCCAGGCGTCTGTCTGCCCTTCAAGCTGCACCGCCCTGCCCCCCGCCTCCAGACGCAGGACGCGGATGGTCAGCCCGGGCCACGCACGTTGCGCTTCGTCCACGGCCGCGTCAATCTCGCTTG
>NZ_JAWRWU010000120.1:0-389 GCF_046535395.1 Cupriavidus sp. SIMBA_020
CGGAAAGGACACGCATGGCCCTCGACGCAAGACAACCTTCGATGCAAGCCCGTCTCAGTCATGGCGGACGGCATCCCGGCCGTTTGCCATGCACGCTCGGCCAACCCTCGGCGAACCTCACCCGCACGTTTTCTTCAACGACACCTATTCATGCAAACGCACCGGACCATTCCGGATGGGGAATCTGCCATGCCTGACGCGAGCCTCGACCCAAGCCGCCTGCCTCCATCGCTGTGGGCGGCCACCGCCGCGCCCGCCGCTGCAACTGCGCCGCTGCCGAGCGGCACGTACTTCGCGGACCTGCTCGTCATAGGCGCCGGCTTCACGGGCCTGAGCGCCGCGCTGCATGCGGCCGAGCGCGGCGCCCGGGTGGTCGTGCTGGAGGCAGC
>NZ_JAWRWU010000121.1:0-386 GCF_046535395.1 Cupriavidus sp. SIMBA_020
GTAGACCGGCTGGCCGGTTTCGCGATCCCAGACGATGGTCGTCTCGCGCTGGTTGGTGATGCCGATCGCCGCGATCGACGTGCCGTTCAGGCCCGTGCGCGTGACGGCTTCGGCGGCGACGCCGGCTTGCGTCGACCAGATTTCCTGCGGGTCGTGCTCGACCCAGCCGGGTTGCGGGTAGATCTGTTCGAATTCCTTCTGGGCGATCGAAACGATGTTGCCCTGGCGATCGAACAGCATTGCGCGGGAGCTCGTCGTGCCCTGGTCAAGCGCGAGGATGTACTGGTCCTGCATGTCTCTCATCTCCATCCGTGGATCGGCGTAGTTGTGATGCGCGCCGCATATTACGCGGCGCGTCGGTGAATCGACATCGGTAAGGCCACTGC
>NZ_JAWRWU010000122.1:0-385 GCF_046535395.1 Cupriavidus sp. SIMBA_020
TCACCTGCGTGAGCGCGTTCTGGCCGGTGTTCGCGTCGATCACGAGCAGCACCTCGTGCGGCGCGCCGTCGTGCGCCTTCGAGATCACGCGCTTCACCTTCTTCAACTCTTCCATCAGGTGCAGCTGCGTCGGCAGGCGGCCGGCCGTGTCGGCCATCATCACGTCGATCTTGCGCGCGCGCGCGGCGCTGACCGCGTCGAAGATCACCGCGGCCGGGTCGCCGCTTTCCTGCTGGACGACCGTCACGTTGTTGCGTTCGCCCCAGACCGCCAGCTGTTCGCGCGCGGCCGCGCGGAACGTGTCGCCCGCGGCCAGCAGCACCGACTGGTCGAAGCTCTGCAGATGCTTCGCGAGCTTGCCGATGCTGGTGGTCTTGCCCGCGCC
>NZ_JAWRWU010000123.1:0-385 GCF_046535395.1 Cupriavidus sp. SIMBA_020
GCCCGACCTTGAGCGTGTGGCGGGCGGCGGCGGGCGCGCGCGCTTCGTCGGTGCCTTGGCGCAGCAGTTCGAACGCCGCGTGGACCCGCTCGTAATAGGCCTGTCCCGCCGGCGTGAGGGCCACGGCGCGGGTGCGACGCTCGAACAGCGTCACGCCCAGTTCCGCCTCCAGCCGTTGGATGTGGTGGCTGATGGCGCTTTGCGTGACGAACAGTTCTTCGCCCGCCAGGCTGAAGCTCAGGCGCCGGGCGGCCGCCTCGAAGGCGCGCAGCGAGACCAGGGCGGGCAGGGAACGGTTGGAGCGCATGGGACGGCGGAGAGGGTGGGCCGGAGAGGGAGTACCCGGTTCACGCCTCATTCTCGCAGATCAACGGCGGGCGCGGAA
>NZ_JAWRWU010000124.1:0-385 GCF_046535395.1 Cupriavidus sp. SIMBA_020
ATGTCGCTGCTGTCCGGCGGCGGCCCGAAGGTCGCGGCGTTCGCCTGGGCGGTGCGTTTCCTGGTCATGGGTCTGCTGCCGCTGGCCGTAGACTGGCAGCAAATGCTGATCATCCTGGCGGCGCTGTCGATGATCGTCGGCAACATCACGGGTATCGTCCAGCGCAACGTCAAGCGCATGCTCGCGTACTCGGCCATCTCGAACATGGGCTTCGTGCTGCTCGGCCTGCTCGCCGGCATCGTCGACAACAAGGCGACGGGCGCGGCCAGCGCATACAGCTCGGCCATGTTCTACAGCATCGTCTACCTGATCACCACGCTCGGCGCGTTCGGTATCGTGATGCTGCTGTCGCATCGCGACTTCGAAGCCGAAACGCTCGACGACT
>NZ_JAWRWU010000125.1:0-384 GCF_046535395.1 Cupriavidus sp. SIMBA_020
CTTGTGCCCTCTACAGGCCCAGCGACTCCATGAACTTCCAGCAATTGCGTTCCGTGCGCGAAACGGTACGCCGTGATTTCAACCTGACCGACGTGTCGGAAAGCCTGCATACCTCGCAGCCCGGCGTCAGCCGCCAGATCCGCGAACTGGAAGAAGAGGTGGGCGTCGACATCTTCGTGCGCTCGGGCAAGCGCCTGATCGGCCTGACCCCGCCCGGCGAACTGATCCTGCCGCTGGTCGAGCAGATCCTGCAATGCGCCGACAACATCCGCCACGCGGGCGCGGAATACGCCGACAGTCGCACGGGCGTGCTGTCCATTGCCGCCACCCATTCGCAGGCGCGCTACGCCTTGCCGCCGGTCATCAAGGAATTTCGCCAGCGCT
>NZ_JAWRWU010000126.1:0-384 GCF_046535395.1 Cupriavidus sp. SIMBA_020
GCCATTTCCCCGCTCCCATGTACAAAGTCATCGCCACCGATCTCGACGGCACCCTGCTGAACAGCGACCACCAGCTCGATCCGTACACGATCGAGACCGTCCGCCGGCTCGATCGCGACGGCCTGCAGTTCGTGATCGCGACGGGCCGCCATTACGCGGACGTCGCCGGCATCCGCGACGTGCTGGGCATCCGGCCGTACCTGATCACGTCGAACGGTGCGCGCGTGCATGCGCCGGACGATACGGCGATCCATGCGCAGGACATCGATCCCGCGATCGTCCGCGGGCTCGTGCAGCCGGGCGTGACCGGCGCGCACGGACGCGTGATCGTCAACCTGTTCACCGACCGCGGCTGGCTGATCGACCGCGAAGCGCCGCACCTGC
>NZ_JAWRWU010000127.1:0-383 GCF_046535395.1 Cupriavidus sp. SIMBA_020
GACAGCCAATCCAGCGGGTGCGCGATAAATCGCTGTGCTCGAAGCGGGTTTGCCCGATCGTGCATTGCGCGAATCGCGCCGCGTGGAAATCGATATTGGAAAGATCTTCGCCGTCGAACTGGCAGCGCTCGAAAGTCGGCTCGTCGCCGGACTCGCGGAGCGCGCGAGCGAGGTCGTCGCGATTGAAATGCGTGTCGCTGAATACTACGCCGTTGCCGGCCGCCGGATCGTTTGCGTGATTGCGCATCGGTACACATCCCCATTCGTGCGGGGCGCGCAGTCCATACCCTCGCGCGCCCCCTCAACTTGTGAAAGTCAGGTTGACGCCGTGGCATGCATAGAACCCCTCGCGGGGCGCAGGAGATACCAACCTGCCACTCTAT
>NZ_JAWRWU010000128.1:0-382 GCF_046535395.1 Cupriavidus sp. SIMBA_020
GCCGAAGCCCGCCTTGGCGACGTCGAGCAGCGAGAGAAAACGCGGCGCGAGCACGCCGCACAGCAGCCCGAGCGCGACGAACAGCAGCACCTCGATGCCCGTCACGGGCGGAAACACCGGCATCTCGTACGGCGGCTTGTAGCCCGCGAACTCGCGCATGGTGATGTTGGCGACCACGGAAGAAACCACGATCGGCCCGAAGCTCTCCATCGCGATCGTGCCGAGCACGATTTCGGAGAGGAAGAACGCGCCGGCGATCGGCGCGTTGTATGCGGACGTGATGCCGGCCGCCGCGCCGCAGGCGACCAGCAGGCGCAGGCGCGGCGGGTCGAAGTGCACGAAGCGGCCGACCAGCGACGCGGCGAGCGCGGCGAGCTGCACC
>NZ_JAWRWU010000129.1:0-381 GCF_046535395.1 Cupriavidus sp. SIMBA_020
CAAGGAGACCGTCAACGATGAGTCGCAAGGCGTGCGGCTCGCCAGAATGCAGGCGCTCGCGAAGTATTGGGGCACCGACTACGATTGGCGCAAGGGCGAAGCGAAACTGAACGCGCTGCCGATGTTCATGACGCAAATCGACGGCCTCGACGTGCAGTTCATTCACGTGCGTTCCCGTCATGAACATGCTCTGCCGCTGATCATGACGCACGGCTGGCCCGGCTCGATTTTCGAATTGATCAAGGCAATTGGACCGCTGACCGATCCGACCGCTTATGGCGCGAGTGCCGACGACGCGTTCCACGTCGTGGTGCCTTCGCTGCCAGGCTTTGGCTTTTCGGGCAAACCTGCGCAGTCGGGCTGGGGCTCGGACCATATCGC
>NZ_JAWRWU010000130.1:0-379 GCF_046535395.1 Cupriavidus sp. SIMBA_020
GCACGCCGCAGGCGATTCGCGCCGATGCCGCCGTGCGCGAGGCCTATCTGGGCGCCGACTTCGGCGCGGCATCGTCATGAGCACGACGAGATCGTTACTGCTCGACGTCGCGGGCCTGCGCGCGTGGTACGGCGCGAGCCAGGTGCTGCATGGCGTCGATCTGCGCATCCACGCGGGCGAGGTCGTGGCGCTGGCGGGCCGCAATGGCTCGGGGCGCTCGACCTTTGCAAAGGCGCTGATGTCGATGGTCGCCGCCGACGGCGTGCGCCGCTTTGCTGGCGTCGATCTCGCGCCGCTGCGGACCTTCGAGATCGCGCGCCTCGGCCTGGGCTACGTGGCGGAGCAGCGCGACGTTTTCCCCACGCTGAGCGTCGACGAG
>NZ_JAWRWU010000131.1:0-379 GCF_046535395.1 Cupriavidus sp. SIMBA_020
GATAGAGCCGTGCATCGGGATCGGTCCGGGACTCATGCGTCTCGTTGCTGCGCTTCTCGCCTTTAAAGTCGCCTGCGTTGCCGCCGTCGCTGTCCTGATCGTCACTGTCCTTGGGCACGAAGCTCTTGTGCCCCGCCCACGCCTGGATCAGCGTGCCGTCCACGCTGAAGTGCTCTCCCGAGAGCAGGCACTTCTTCTCAGCGATCGCCACCACTTCGTTGAAGAATTCGATCACCGCATCATGCTTGATCAGGCGTTCGCGGTTCTTCGTGAAGACCGTCGGTACCCAAACCTCGTCATCCATCGCCAGGCCGATGAACCAGCGAAACAGCAGGTTGTATTGCACCTGATCCATCAATTGGCGCTCCGAGCGGATGCT
>NZ_JAWRWU010000132.1:0-378 GCF_046535395.1 Cupriavidus sp. SIMBA_020
CTCTCATCCGTGGTCCCGCATCCTAGCGGCCGAACCGGTAGAGAATGACACCGGATTCATCGGACGCGCGCTGCTGCGAGACCTTCAACTGCGCATCGGCGCCCAGCAGGCGCATCCACGATTCGTAGGCCCCCTCCAGGAACCCCGCGCTCCAGTCCAGGTGCGCGGCGCCGAACGCCGCGCGCAGCGGCGCGCAGTAGTGCGCCAGGGCCAGGTGATCCTCGGCCTCTTCGATCTCCACCCAGCCCCAGTCCAGCGGACGCCAGACCTGGTTGATGGCGGACTGCATCTCGGCGATCGACACGGCGCCCGACAGCGCATGCCTGTCGGCGAATGTCTCGCCGGCGCGCCGCATCAGCGCGCGCAAGCGCTGCACCG
>NZ_JAWRWU010000133.1:0-377 GCF_046535395.1 Cupriavidus sp. SIMBA_020
CATGGTCAACCCCCATCAAGGGAACAGCATGAACGGCACTTTGCTCCGCATCACCCAGATCACCGTCCTGGCCGCCCTGCTGGGCACCGGCACCGCCTTCGCGGCCGGCGCCCATGGCGAACACGCCGGCCACGCCATGCCGATGGCATCCGCGCCCATCGGCGTGCCCGGCGACGCCGCCCGCGTCACCCGCACCATCGACATCGACATGACCGACGCCATGCGCTTCACGCCTGCCCAGGTGCAGGTGAAGGCGGGCGAGACCGTACGCTTCAATGTGCGCAACTCGGGCAAGATCCGCCACGAAATGGTGCTGGGCAGCGATGCCGACCTGCAGGCGCACTACGCCATGATGATGCAGGACCCCGGCATGCGCC
>NZ_JAWRWU010000134.1:0-376 GCF_046535395.1 Cupriavidus sp. SIMBA_020
TGCAGCAGGCTCTCGCAGATGTGCGTGACGAATCGTCCGCCCTTCATCCCGAGCACCGGCACGCCCATCCACAGCGCTTCGGCCGTCGTCGTGCCGCCCGGGTACGGGAACGGGCTCAGCGCGACGTCGATCCGGTTGTACGCGTTGAAATACTCCGCGCGCGGCGATGCGCCGTCGAACAGCAGCCGGCTCGCGTCGATCCCGTGCCGTGCGAAGCGCGCGGCGGTTGCCTCGCGCACCGCCGCCTGTTCGAGCTCGCGCGCCTTCAGCAACAGCCGTGCGCCGGGCAGTGCATCCAGCACGCGCGACCACACGCGCACGACGTCGTCACCGAGCTTCACGAGCTTGCCGAAACAGCCGAACGTGACGTGGCCGT
>NZ_JAWRWU010000135.1:0-376 GCF_046535395.1 Cupriavidus sp. SIMBA_020
GTTGAGCGGTACGAGAACGGAACCAATACGCGCGAGCGCGCGTATCACGACAAACCAAGCCCGATCAGGCCGGACGGACTGTTCTCGTGTTTAGAGCGGGAAATATTGTGATGCGATCCGACGAGTGGTTTACGACGGACCAAGTCGTCGAACTATTTGCTGCGTTTCTCAACGGCGATGCCTTTCCTGATTGTGTGCATTGGCGGAGCGCGCCCGGATTTTAGAAGGACGTAGGGCGTAGGGGTGGCTAATAGCTGCCCAATTATCGTTAGGCGTAGCGTAAAAAAGGTGGGCGCCTGCCATAAATAAATTAGTAATGGAAAATAAAAAGATACTTACGGGGTTGCCGCTCGCGGTTCTCGTCCCTCTCGCCGTC
>NZ_JAWRWU010000136.1:0-376 GCF_046535395.1 Cupriavidus sp. SIMBA_020
GGGCAGGGTGATGGCTAACGGCCATCCGTGGCGACACGCGGAGCAGGGCAACAGAAAGCAAACCGCCGAGGGCCCGGCGCAAGCCGGGATCAGGTAAGGGTGAAACGGTGCGGTAAGAGCGCACCGCGGCGACGGCGACGTTCGCCGGCACGGTAACCTCCACCTGGAGCAATTCCAAGTAGGCAGGCGCGCATTTTCGGATGCAGGATGGGGCCCCCGTCTCGTCTGCGGGTAGGAAGCTTGAGCGCGTCAGCAATGGCGCGCCTAGAGGAATGGCTGCCACGCGCTGCTCGCTTCGGCGTGCAGCGTGCACAGAATCCGGCTTATCGGCCTGCTTTGCCGTTCGAATGCGAAAGGGTCGGCGCTCCACCAGGAG
>NZ_JAWRWU010000137.1:0-374 GCF_046535395.1 Cupriavidus sp. SIMBA_020
CGCCATGCCGCACAGCAGCGGCCAGACGATCGCCGCGTGGTCGCCCGCGGCCACGCCCAGCCGCGTATGCCCGTCGATGATGCGCGCGCTCTTCGTGGCGATCGAAATATCGGCGAGCAGCCCCGCGACGAGACCCGCGCCCACGGCCGGCCCGTGCATCGCCGAGACGATCGGCTTGCTGCAATTGATGACGTTGTAGACGAGATCGCGCGCCTCGCGCCAGACACGCGCGCGCACGTCGAAATGCAGCGCCATGTCTTCGACGAGCGCGAGATCGCCGCCGGCCGAAAAGCCCTTGCCCTCGCCGCGAATCACGGCCACGCGCGCGTTCGGATCGCGGTCGACGTCGCGCCAGATTTCGGCGAGTTCGCGAT
>NZ_JAWRWU010000138.1:0-374 GCF_046535395.1 Cupriavidus sp. SIMBA_020
TCAGCGGCACCAGCACGACGAGCATCCGGTCGACCAGACTCGCGACCCAGAACGGCAGCCGCCGGTACAGGAAGGTCTTGCCCGACTTGTAGTAGCGCGCCGCGTCGTCCGACAGCGGGAAGCCGCGCGTGACCGCGGACGGGAATTCGCCCGCGTGCTGCAGGATCGTCGCGTGGCCGTGCACCTCGCGCGCGGCCTCGATCAGCAGGTCGGACAGCGCGGGGTGCAGCGTGTCGCGCGCGACCAGCTCGATCGTCGGCGCGACGGTGTGGATGTCGGCGGGCGGCAGGTTGCGGCCGAGATCGTAGACGCCCATCGGCAGCGTGATCGCGGTCAGGTACGGAAAGCGCCGCGCGTACGCCTCGGCCTGCGTG
>NZ_JAWRWU010000139.1:0-373 GCF_046535395.1 Cupriavidus sp. SIMBA_020
TGCGGTGATAGCGTTCCTGGACCAGCTCTTCGAGCTTGTACTTGTACGCGTTGGGGTCGAACGTCAGCAGAAAGATGGCCAGGCCAACGACGGCCACGACAACCAACACCACCAGGCCTATCAGAATGCGCTTGAACCACGTTTTCATTGCCGCCCCGTCGGTACCTCGACTGGTAATCCTTGAATGCCATCCGCCGCGTCCGGCGCGGGAATGGCGCTATGCCGTCGCGCCCGGCGCGAGGCTTACTGATTTATCCGTCTTCGATCGCGTGCCGCCGCGTGCGTCAGGCCAGGGGCCGATACGCCAAGCGGAGAGGAACTGCCATGGAAAGACCTGCTGAAGACGCCAGCATGACCAGCGTGCACATACCGC
>NZ_JAWRWU010000140.1:0-373 GCF_046535395.1 Cupriavidus sp. SIMBA_020
CGAACGCCCCGCTCATGATGTCGCGCCGGAGCAGGCGGTAGACCTGCTCGGACAGCGTGATTTCCTCTACCTCGGCGTTCCCGTCGGCGCCGGGCTCGTCCTGGCGGGAAGCTTTGATTCTTGGCTTCAACGTGCTCTCCAGATGTCAGCTGGCGTTCGGCGGCGCGGCCGGTGGGCGCTCAGGCGGCCCATTCTACCCGCGGCGCGGCCGCCCTCACCCCCGCGCCTCGCGTGGCGAGTCGGGCAGCGGTTCGAAGTCGCCATCCAGGTCGGCGGCGCCCGCTTCGGCCAGGTCGTCGTAGCGCGCCGCCTGCAGCGGGCGCCGGTTCACCCGCAGGTCGAACACGTCGAAACGGTTGTAGTGACCCACGAT
>NZ_JAWRWU010000141.1:0-372 GCF_046535395.1 Cupriavidus sp. SIMBA_020
GTGGCCGGCGAGGTGCGGCCGGCAGGGTGCGGCCGCGCGGGACGTCGCCGGCGGAGCCGGACGAACGGGGCGGCTACGCGGTCCCGACCGGTCAGCCTGCCAGCTTGCGGCGATGGCGCCAGAGGCTCGACGCGACGGCGACCAGGATCACGGCGAAGCCGATCAGCGCCCAGCCGGGCAGCAGGATGCCGAAAATCGGCGGATAGACCGTCTCGCACAGGCCGGCCACCTTGAACATGCCGGGGAACCACTGGGCGGGCGGCAGGCTGTCGACGATCGGCTGCAGCGTGTCGAAGCCGCAGCTGAAGCCCGGATTCATCTGGATCGACAGGTGTCGCGCGGCGGTGCCGACGCCGCCGGCCGCGGCGATCG
>NZ_JAWRWU010000142.1:0-372 GCF_046535395.1 Cupriavidus sp. SIMBA_020
GAAGAAGCCCCACGATTTTTCATGCGGACCATTGAAGTCGGCCAGCTGCGATGAGTTCGGCAGGTATATCGAGTCGTGATAGGTGCCCGGTCCCATGCCCAGGTAATCCAGCGGCTGGTCGCCATGCACCTGCTGGCGTGCCACCTTGAAGGTGTGGGCGTCTGCGACGTAGGACAGCGTCAGTCCCCAGGCCGTGACGTCGATGTCACCGGCGCGCTTGGCGCCGCTATCAAGGGACCGGTAAGCGGACAGGTCCAGGTTCAAGGTATCGTCGCCGGGCATTTTCCAGCCGTGGCCCGCGGCGAGATAGAGCTGTTTCCAGATATCCCGGAATTCACTGCCATACGCGCTGAAGCGGGTGGACGCGTCCAG
>NZ_JAWRWU010000143.1:0-370 GCF_046535395.1 Cupriavidus sp. SIMBA_020
AGGGAATTTTCTGTCATGAGTCCGACAATTGAATGCCGGGTTACTCCTTTTTGACGCAGCACTCTTGCGAGCTGATTCGACTTCTCATTGAGTTCCCGGTACGTAAGATAACGATCTCTAAACTTCACCGCTATATGATCAGGGCGTTTATCCGCTTGGTCTTCAAATAGCTCCTGTAGTGTTTTTTCTCTGTCATAATCTGCTTGTGTATCATTAAACTCTTCTAAGAGTTGGTGCCGTTCATTGTCTATCGTGATATCAATCTCCGAAATATTGACTGTGGGGTCTTCTGAAATGATTTCCATCATTCTAATGAAATGGTTTTTTAAACGGTTCATGCTGCTCGAATCATATACATTTGAATTGTAAG
>NZ_JAWRWU010000144.1:0-370 GCF_046535395.1 Cupriavidus sp. SIMBA_020
TTTTCGAGACTTCCGCGCAAAAATTCACGGTCTCCGGACAGGCTTTGCAGTTATCCCCACGTGAACACGCCGTACTGCGGGTGTTGATCCAGAAAAGCGGCGAACCCATCAACAAGCAGCAGATCCTCGACCGCATCGTCACTGACGACGCCGACATCAACCTCGAAGCCATCGAGGTGCTGGTGCATCGCCTGCGCAAAAAATTGGCGGAAACCGGCGTGCAGATCACCACCATGCGGGGCATGGGCTACTGCCTGGAGAACGCTGTTGACAACTAGCTTTCCGGAAAAAACCCCGGTTTCCAGGAAAAAAAACCGCAATCGCACCCTGAAAACGCAGTTGCTCTGGTGGTTGATCCCCACCCTGGTGC
>NZ_JAWRWU010000145.1:0-370 GCF_046535395.1 Cupriavidus sp. SIMBA_020
GGGCTCAGGCAGGGCGCGGCGTAAAAATCGCCGCCTTCCGCGAGTACCGTGCGCGTGCCGTCGTCGAGTGCAATCGACACGAGGCGATGCGTGCCGCCGTCTTCTTCCACTGCGAGAATCGCGCCGTGGCTGAAGCGCAGATCGCCATAGCGTCGCGTGCCTTGCGTGAGCGTAACGGGCGCGCTATGACCGTCGATCGGCTGACGATAAAGCTGCTGATCTTTCTCGTTGACGAAGACGATCGCGTCAGCGGCAATGCAAAATGAACCGCCGCCGTATTCGTAGACGCGTCCACGCGCGCTGAAACCATCGGGCGTCAAACAGCGCGGCGTGTTGCCCGCTTCGCGCGGCACAGCGTGCCAGATCCGGC
>NZ_JAWRWU010000146.1:0-370 GCF_046535395.1 Cupriavidus sp. SIMBA_020
GGTCGATACCGGCCACCCCCCACCCCTGGAAAATGAACGGCAATGTGACCACGACCAGCAGCACGCGCACGCTATGCGCGGTCGCCACGCGGTCGATGCCGGCGCCGTGTCGCTCCGCCAGGCTCGCCATTTCGCTGGCCCCGCCCATGGCCGACGAAAACCACGCCGTCTTGAAATCAGCATCGGTGTAGCGCCGCAAAATGGCGGTGCCGATGAACGCCAGCCCCAACGCGAATAGCATGCCGACGATGATGGGGCCGGCATTGCTGCCTATGTGTCCGATCACCTGCGGCGTGAAATACAGGCCTAGCGACGTGCCGATGACCCATTGGCCGGCGTTGCGCGCCGGCCGCGGGCATACGGTGCCGCC
>NZ_JAWRWU010000147.1:0-370 GCF_046535395.1 Cupriavidus sp. SIMBA_020
GCTTGCGCGCCTTGGCGGCGCCCGCCTGCAGCACGTCTTCGATGCGGCCGGGGTTGGCCATCAGGTCGAAGTGGCGCTCGCGCATGGGCGCCAGCAGGTTCTCCAGATGGTCGTAGAGCGCCTGCTTGGCCTCGCCCCAGCCCACGCCTTGCTCGAGCTGCTGGCGGAACGCCGTGGCCTGTTCATGCGTGGCGAAGGCGCGATAGATGGTGTACAGGTGCGAGCCTTCGGCGTCCTTGGGTTCGCCTGGTTCGCGCGAGTCGGTGACGATGCGCATGATCGAGGCGCGCAGGGCCTTGGCGCCGCCCTCGAACAACGGGATGGTGTTGTTGTAGCTCTTGGACATCTTGCGGCCGTCCAGCCCCGGCAA
>NZ_JAWRWU010000148.1:0-369 GCF_046535395.1 Cupriavidus sp. SIMBA_020
GTGCTGGCCGTGCCTTCGTTGACAGGCGCGGGCAGATGCTTTTCGAACTCGAGGCAGAGCGCGGCGGGCAGGCGCGTCGCGCGGGTGTCGAGGCCGAGCACGTTGCGCACGATCTGATTGGCGATGACGATATCGAAGTCGCGTTTGCGCACGATGCACAGGCCGATCGGCGTCGCGTGCACGAGCAGATGATTGAGCAACTCGTTTTCGAGCGCGCGCGTGGCCTCGCCATAGGTGCGCGCGAGCACGCGCCGGTTCCAGTAACGCAGCAGCGAGAGCAGCATCAGCACCAGTGCGACCGTGAGTAGCAGCACCACGGCGACGGGCGCGCGGATCTGGCGCAGATGGTCGGCCCACGACAGCGCCAGC
>NZ_JAWRWU010000149.1:0-368 GCF_046535395.1 Cupriavidus sp. SIMBA_020
GTGCTGTCTCTTGTGATACTTGTTTAGCCAGGAGGCGGAAATAAAAAACCCGCCTCGTGGGGCGGGTCGTTGTCGTTTTTGCCAGTCGTACGCTAACCCACCATTCGAGGAATGGTGCGAATAATCAGCGAAATCGGGCATTGGCGACGGTTCATTCCTACAAGCATGGCGTAGGCAGCGAGAATTGTCAATCCACGGGTAATTCGCGCATAAATGTTCAAATAACTACAAAATACATTCACATCATTACACTTCAATGCCTTGAGCGCCGGGAAGTGTCGCTTGGTGCGGATAAACCCACTTTGACCCTCAGCGAAACGCGTCTGAGCGTGAAACATTCTAGGAATTGTCTCATATCCCCTTGATTT
>NZ_JAWRWU010000150.1:0-368 GCF_046535395.1 Cupriavidus sp. SIMBA_020
GTCGTACGTGCCGCGTGCCGCCAGCCCGTCGGACACTTCGCGGAACGCCGACTGGATCGCCTTCTCGTAGTTGGCGATCTCGATGCGCTTCTGCACGTTCGCGAGGTTCAGGTTCGCGATGTTCTGCCCGCCTTCGAAGATCGGCATCGTCAGCTGCGGCGCGAACGACCACGCCGCCGTGCCGGCCTTGAACAGCCCGCCGAGCGTGGGGCTCCCGGTACCGAACGCGCCCGTCAGCGAGATGCGCGGGAAGAACGCCGCGCGTGCCGCGCCGATGTTCGCGTTCGCGGCCAGCAGCGTCTGCTCGGCCTGCATCACGTCGGGGCGACGCGTCAGCAGGTCCGACGGCAGGCCGGCCGGCACGTCCG
>NZ_JAWRWU010000151.1:0-368 GCF_046535395.1 Cupriavidus sp. SIMBA_020
GCTGGAATCTTAGGTAAATCCGGGGTTCTAAGGCCGAGAGCTGATGACGAGTTACCTTTTAGGTGACGAAGTGGTTGATGCCATGCTTCCAAGAAAAGCTTCTAAGTTTCAGATAACTAGGAACCGTACCCCAAACCGACACAGGTGGTTGGGTAGAGAATACCAAGGCGCTTGAGAGAACTCGGGTGAAGGAACTAGGCAAAATCGTACCGTAACTTCGGGAGAAGGTACGCTCCGATTGGTGATGAGACTTGCTCTCTAAGCTGATTGGAGCCGCAGTGACCAGGTGGCTGGGACTGTTTATTAAAAACACAGCACTGTGCAAAATCGCAAGATGACGTATACGGTGTGACACCTGCCCGCTGCCG
>NZ_JAWRWU010000152.1:0-368 GCF_046535395.1 Cupriavidus sp. SIMBA_020
CTCCGTCGAAGAAGCGATCGCGCTCGGCGCGCGCTTCGTCAAGTTACAACTCGGCGGTTTCGCCGCCGAGGCCAATGCCGCGGTGATCGCCGAGCATATGCGTTGCGCGGATGTCCGGCTCGTCGTCGAAAACGGGCAATTGGCCGAAGGCGGGTCGCTCGCGCAATTCGTCGGGGTGTTCGACGCGTTGGCGCGTGAAGGGCATACGGACGTGCTGGGCATGACCTTCGACATCGGCAACTGGCAATGGCAGGAGCAATCGGCGCTCAACGCCGCGCGCCTGCTGGGCCGGCACGTGGCCTACGTGCACTGCAAGGCGGTGCGCCTGCGGGTCGACGGCAAGCTGGTGGCCATACCGCCCGGCGCCC
>NZ_JAWRWU010000153.1:0-367 GCF_046535395.1 Cupriavidus sp. SIMBA_020
CCCAGCAGGCGTTCAAAGGTGAACTTCACGGCTTCGGCGTTGAAGGGTTCGCCGTTGTGGAACTTCACGCCCTGGCGCAGCGTAAAGCGCAGGCGCTTGTTGTCGTCCAGGTATTCCCACTTGGTGGCCAGGCCGGGTTGCAGCTTCAGGTCGGCGCCGCGCATCGTCAGGCCGTCGTACAGGTTGCTGCCGACCGAACCCCAGAACGTCACGAAGGTGTCGATCGGGTCCCAGCTGCCCGGGTCCTGGTTGATGGCTACGTTGAGCGTGCCGGCGGCTTGCGCGGTCGACAGGACCGCGGGCAGCGCGCCGCCCAGCGCCAGGGCCAGGGCGGTGGCGGTGAAGGTTTTGCGTAGGGAGAGCATGT
>NZ_JAWRWU010000154.1:0-367 GCF_046535395.1 Cupriavidus sp. SIMBA_020
CTTCTTGTTGAGATATGGACATATCAGGGGTTGCTTCGATCACAGTTGGAGCAACATAGTAACCTGCCAAATCAGGAGCGTAGCCACCACATAAAATAGTTGCCCCCTCTTTTTTAGCTTGTTCAATCATTGCCAATACACTGGTTTGTTGCGCCTGAGAAACCACCGGCGTTAAATCGGCCTGCTCTTCACCTGAGCCGATTACTAAATTTTCAGCCATAGTAACCACTGCCGCTTTAATCTCTTCGTAACGAGCTTTATCCACCAGTAAACGCGACATTGCAGAGCACACTTGTCCAGCATTAAAGAAAATACCTGTTTGCACACTGCTGATAACTTTCTCAGTAGCCGCATCTTTAAGAACAAT
>NZ_JAWRWU010000155.1:0-366 GCF_046535395.1 Cupriavidus sp. SIMBA_020
CGCCCGTGGCGCACAGTCAAGCTCGATGGCCGAGAAGGCGTGGGATCATTCGGTACAATCACGAGAAACGACGATTCGACCGATTACGGCTATCTCGTGACGGTGCAAGGCGATCCAGAGGCCTCAACCGACACACCCGACTTGCTCTTGTACGTCGAACGCAACGCCTCCGCATCCCAAGGCAAAACCCCCGTCACCGCCGACGAACTCGAAAAAATTGGCGAAGAAGTCGCCGCATCGATCAAGCGTCGCTAACGCGATCCGCTAACAACTTAGCCGCCGCCGCGTCCGACTAACCCGCATTCACCTGCACGTGATAAACCGCCCACGGGCAGGTCACAAACCGCTCCTTCAGCGGCTTGCTGG
>NZ_JAWRWU010000156.1:0-365 GCF_046535395.1 Cupriavidus sp. SIMBA_020
GGCGAAGCAGCCATGTGGCAGCGGCGCACCGGGATTAACTAGAGTCGGGGCGGACCGTTTGGCGACCATCGGGAGTAGGCGCAAGGCAAGGACGGGAAACGCTTTCGAACGTCATTGTGGAGCAATTTCACACAACGCAGGTAGCACCTGCATGACGTGTCCGCGGTCGACCGGGATGCAGGCCGGGCCACAATCAGATCGTTGGCCACCGCGCAATGGCGGCACGTTCTGCAAGGATCAGGACGACCGCCTTCAGATCGGCGGGGACACCGGAGTTTCCGACTGGCGCGCCCGACTACACCAGCCCACATAGAAAATCAATTCCGGGGGCCGCAAGCCGGCTATCGCGAAGCGACAATTGCCGG
>NZ_JAWRWU010000157.1:0-365 GCF_046535395.1 Cupriavidus sp. SIMBA_020
GTCGGCGCTGGACCCGGAGCTGGTCAACGAGGTGCTGGCGGTGGTGCGCGAGCTGGCCGCCGACGGCATGACGCTGCTGATGGTGACGCACGAAATGCGCTTTGCGCGCGAGGTCTGCGACCGCGTGGTGTTCATGCACCAGGGGCGCGTGTACGAGATCGGGCCGCCGGAGGAAATGATCACCGTCCGCATCCTGCTGTCGCTGACCGGCATGGGCTTGTTGGCGGGCAGCGCCTACGGCGTGGTCCGTGCCCGGGACGCGGACGCATGGCATACCGCCACCGGCCAACGGCGCCGGCTGCAACTGGAAGATGGCTCCTAGCTCTATCTCGATACGGCCACCCGCGTGACGCTGGAGTTCAACG
>NZ_JAWRWU010000158.1:0-364 GCF_046535395.1 Cupriavidus sp. SIMBA_020
GTTGAAAAAGGCCGGGTTCACCAGGCGCCCGGTGGCTTCCCAGTTGACCGCCTTGGCGCCGTTCTCGCAGAACTTGACCATGCCGTTTTCCGGCGACTCGCCCCAGGCGCAGCCGGGGCAGTCGAAGCCGTCGGGCTGGTTGGTCCGCATCAGCGTGATGGGCGCCTCGATGCTTTCCATCTGGTCGTGAATCGCCTGCGCCGTGGCCTTGAGCGCGCCCCAGCCGCCCGCCGGTCCGGTGTAGGGATGGACGCCTGGCACATCGCGTAGTTTCGTCATAGGAAACTCCATTCGGTGTTTCGCTTACGCGCCGAAGTCGCCGAGCATGACGGCGCCGCAACCGCATCGCGATGAAAGCTCATCC
>NZ_JAWRWU010000159.1:0-364 GCF_046535395.1 Cupriavidus sp. SIMBA_020
GTTGTGCGCCGAGAACGCCGGCGACAGCCAGCGGCTGGCCAGCGTCATGGCGATGGCGGCCGCCGCCGTCACGCGCAGGGCGTAGCGAAAGTGCGGCGAATCCAGGCGCAGGTTGCTGGTCAGCAGGCCGAAGCGGAATTCCTGGCGCGAGATGAAGCGCGTCAGCGATTTGTTGATGCGCAGCACGTCGGTGGGCTTGGCGTGGGGCGAGGCGGCGGTGTGGTCGGCGAGCCGGTCGACGATGCGGGCCGAGTTGCGCAGCCGGCGCAGCACCTGCACGATCAGCGCCAGCATCTCGGGCTCGCGCTCGCCCAGGCCCTGCTGCTTGAGTTGCTCGATCTCGTACTCGATGGCGCGCAGTTCG
>NZ_JAWRWU010000160.1:0-361 GCF_046535395.1 Cupriavidus sp. SIMBA_020
GGCATGACGATGCTCCGGATGTACCACGACTCTGCCGAAGCTAAAAAAGCCCGGCTCGAACAGATCCTTCGGCAACACGCGCGCGTACGCAACGAGCCGGCCATCGACGAAGCCGGTTAAATGACGGCAATGCGGGTCGCGTCCGTCCGCGTCGAGATAAGGCACATTCTGTTCGACGACAAAGATGCTTTCCCGCAGGCTGATCGCCGCGTAGAGGTGCGCGACTGGCAGTTGCTCGAAGCTGGACCAGCGCCACGCGACTGCGTCGGCGCGCGCGTTGACGGAGTGCGAAGCCGATGCCGCCACTGCTTCCACTCTCGACGCCAGATTGCGGATGTGGCCGGTGGCTCCGTCATCGTCA
>NZ_JAWRWU010000161.1:0-361 GCF_046535395.1 Cupriavidus sp. SIMBA_020
CCCGACGCGCTGTTGCCGTCGGCGCCGTGACATGACGCACACACCTGCCCGGCAATCGCCTTGCCGCGGTCCAGATCCGGCTTTGCCGCATCCGCCGCGTTTGCCTCCGCTACGAAACCTACGAACCCTGCTGCAACCTGAAGCACCATCAGAGACTTGCACAGTCGATTCATTCGCGCACCTTGTTTCGTCTTGTGGGAATCAGGTTCTGCAATGTACGACAGCGACCGATCTCGCTCGAAAGGCCCGCGCCGGCCTCACGGGTATTCAGTAAACCGTCGCATTGTACAATAGCGCGCAAGGCGCAACCGCGCCAATCGGGCCTCTCCCCGATATCTCAATATCGTTCCCGGGCGCCTCC
>NZ_JAWRWU010000162.1:0-360 GCF_046535395.1 Cupriavidus sp. SIMBA_020
GCCAAAAAAATACAACACAATCCGGCTAAAGTAGTACGCTTGACATCGCCCGGACACACATTCGTGTCCACGATGTCGTCCTTAGAAACAAAGTCGTGTAACGCGCGTTCGCATCCAGGGAAAAACGCATGTGGCAGGAAGACCGTCATCAGAGAATTCGAGCGTTGTTGTCGACGCTTCAACGCGTGTCGACCGAACGGATCATGGCGGACCTTGGCGTGTCACGCGAAACCGTGCGGCGCGATCTGCTCGATCTCGAAGCGCTCGGCGAACTGCGGCGCCTCACGCAACCCGTGTCGCCCGTGCTCGAAATGACCCAGCTGTGCGACCGCGTGCTGCGCGCCGGCGGCCCTGCGCTGC
>NZ_JAWRWU010000163.1:0-359 GCF_046535395.1 Cupriavidus sp. SIMBA_020
TCCGCCGCGTCGTGGCGAGTCCGCGACCGAAGCACATCTTCGAAATCCGTCCGGTGAAATGGCTGCTGGAGCGCGGCACGATCGTGATTTGCGCGGGCGGCGGCGGCATTCCAACGCTCTACGGCGAAGGCCACAAGCTGGGCGGCGTGGAGGCCGTGATCGACAAGGATTTGTGCTCCGCACTGCTCGCGCAGGAGTTGCAGGCGGACATGCTGATCATCGCCACCGATGTGAACGCCGCGTACGTCGACTGGAACACGTCGTCACAAAAGGCGATCGCGAGCGCGCATCCCGACGAACTGGAGAAACTGGGCTTCGCGGCCGGTTCGATGGGCCCGAAGATCTTGGCGGCCGCGGAG
>NZ_JAWRWU010000164.1:0-358 GCF_046535395.1 Cupriavidus sp. SIMBA_020
TCCGTCGAACTGGCAACGCTGGAATGGGTCGCCTGGTACAACCGTCATCGGCTGATGGAACCGCTCGGCTATATCCCGCCTGCTGAAGCTGAGGCAAACTACTACAGGCAACTCAGAAATGCCGCTGACGTGTCCGCATTAACTTAAACCAACCAGCCTCCACGATTCCCGGTGCGGTTCACTATCTTCGTCTAGGCGGCGCTTGACAAACCACTTTCTAGGCACATCTGGCGCCCTGGATAGCCATCGCAGGTCGTTGCCGCGGTAACAGGCAGCGATAATCGGTAACGTATCGATTTGTGCAAGTCGAATACACGTTGCCGTGCGACTCGTTTGGAAGATTTCAGCGAATTCGTTG
>NZ_JAWRWU010000165.1:0-358 GCF_046535395.1 Cupriavidus sp. SIMBA_020
GGGCTATTCGCTCACCATCCCCATGAAGGACGAGGCCGCCGCGCCGGTCTCGACCATCCTGGACGAAACCTACAAGATCGCCGTCACCCGCTTCGACGACCGCATCCGCGTCGGCGGCATGGCCGAGCTGTCGGGCTTCGACCTGCGCCTGAAGGACGCGCGCCGCAAGACGCTGGAGCTGGTGGTCAATGACCTGTTCCCGGGCAGTGGCGACGTGGCCCGCGCCGAGTTCTGGACCGGCCTGCGCCCGATGACGCCGGACAGCACGCCCGTGGTCGGCCCGACCCGCTACGGCAACCTGTTCCTGAACACCGGCCACGGCACGCTGGGTTGGACCATGGCCTGCGGCTCCGGCAAG
>NZ_JAWRWU010000166.1:0-358 GCF_046535395.1 Cupriavidus sp. SIMBA_020
GTTGATGAACTCGATCCGCGCGTTGGTCCAGGCCGGGTCATACAATTGCACGCTGACGCCGCTGTATTTCAGCACCGCCTGCGTCATGTCGGTCGAGCAACCCATGCCGGGGTTGGTGCTCGGCTTCTGGCACCACTCCAGGTTCAGCTGGTTGGGAAAGTTCGACTGCTTGCCGTATTTCTGCACCACGGCCTGCGCCATGGCGTCCTTGTTGGCCGGCGTCCACGGCATTTCGTAGCGGACCTGGGACACCGCCAGCGGCCGCTGCTTGTCGACCGGCACGCGCGGCTCGAAATGCACCACCAGCCGAACGCCATCTTTTTCGTAGCTGAAATTCTGCGGCTGCTTGGTATTGGTG
>NZ_JAWRWU010000167.1:0-357 GCF_046535395.1 Cupriavidus sp. SIMBA_020
GTCGTAGGTGAAAGAGATCATTTTACCAACACGCCAAACTTTTTTGATTTTAGAGATGTCAACTTCTTTTTCTTCACCTTTGTATTTGAATTTAACGGTCGCACCACCACCACCGGTACCAGATTTTTTGATGTTCAGCCAAGAGGTCAGACCGGTCTGTTTGGTTTTCTGCCAACGCAGGTCTTCTTTACGGTAACCGAAACCTTCCAGGATACGCAGAACCGCCGGCAGAACCTGGTTTTCGATGTAGTATTCCGCGTCGTATTTGTGTTTACGCGGGTCGTATTCTTCCGCCAGGATCGCACGGTTAGAGATCGGACCGTCACCACGCAGAACGATGTAACCGATAACCATACC
>NZ_JAWRWU010000168.1:0-357 GCF_046535395.1 Cupriavidus sp. SIMBA_020
TGGCCGTGGACGTAGTCAACCACCTCGACATGTCCCTGGGCAAGATGACCGTCGGTCGCTTCTCGGACGGCGAGGTGATGGTCGAGATCAACGAGAACGTGCGCGGCAAGGACGTTTTCGTCCTGCAGCCCACCTGTGCGCCTACCAATGACAACCTGATGGAAATCATGGTGATGGTCGATGCCCTGCGCCGCGCCTCGGCCGGCCGCATCACCGCCGCGATTCCCTATTTCGGCTATGCCCGCCAGGATCGCCGCCCGCGTTCGGCGCGCGTGGCCATCTCGGCCAAGGTCGTGGCCAACATGCTGCAAGTGGCTGGCGTCGACCGCGTCCTGACGATGGACCTGCACGCCGACC
>NZ_JAWRWU010000169.1:0-357 GCF_046535395.1 Cupriavidus sp. SIMBA_020
CCCGACAGACGGCGGGCTCGTGTTCGCGTCGGAGCCGAAGGCGCTGTTCCAGCATCCGCTCGTCAAGCCGCGCGTGACGGCGAACGGCTTGCGCGAGTTGCTGGACATGATCAAGACGCCAGAGCTGACTGTCTACGACGGCCTGTTGGAAGTCCGTCCGGGGGATCTGATAATCCTCGATCGTAGCGGCCTCCGGAAGGAGACCTACTGGCGCCTTCAGGCTAACGAGCATCGCGACGACCAGCAGGCGACGATCGCGACCGTGCGCGACATCGCCGATCGCGTGGCCGCGGCCATGCGCGCCGACAAGCGCACCGAAAACGTCAGCTTCGACTGGGACGAACCGGCCGAACGCTC
>NZ_JAWRWU010000170.1:0-357 GCF_046535395.1 Cupriavidus sp. SIMBA_020
CGAGCGGATAGAACGGCGCGACCGTGTCGGGGCCCTTCGGCTGCAGCCAGAACTGCACGTTGTGCTCGTCCGCGAACGCGCGCAGCAGCGCTTCGTCGTCCGCATTGATCGGCTCCAGCACGCGCAGCACCAGCGCCGTGACTTGCGAACCGACCGCGAGTTCGATCTGCGGCATCCGGTCGCGAATCGACAGCCCCTCGACCAGCCGGCGCAACGGCACCAGCATTGCCGACACGTGCGGCGGCAGCACTTCGCAGCTCGTCATGTCGGCAACGTAGCTGCTCTTCTTTTCGTGGAAGCCCACCAGGACGCCGCCCTTCTTCGCGACGTTGCGCACGGTCAGGCGCGCGCGGTAGC
>NZ_JAWRWU010000171.1:0-356 GCF_046535395.1 Cupriavidus sp. SIMBA_020
GCAGCGACTCCGCCACGTTGCGGATGTGATGGATCAGGTTGGAGACCGGCAAGCTATGTTCCGTGGGTTGAACCGTGGAAGATGCGAGACGCCCGACGCCCGGGTTCAATGCTTCAATCGAGACGCTTGCCGCTTTCGGTGTCGAACAGATGCAGATGCGCGAGAGGCAGACCGAGCGTCATGCGCTGGCCCGGTTCGATGCCGGGACGCGCGCGGGTCGTGACGCACCATGACTGGCCGCCTATTTTCCCGTACAAGTGCGTTTCCGCGCCAGTCGGCTCGATCACCTCGACGCTGAACGGCACATCGCCCGCGTTGGCCTCCACATGCTCGGGACGAATCCCCAGCGTCACGCG
>NZ_JAWRWU010000172.1:0-356 GCF_046535395.1 Cupriavidus sp. SIMBA_020
GCCGAGAATCTCGGCATCGCTGACGGTGCCGCCCGCGAATGCGAAGCCCTGGCCTTGCGGCTTCGACAGGAAGCCCTTCGCGCCCGCTTCCGAATCCTGGAACGTCGCGTCGAGACGGCCCGACTTCAGGTCGGCGTAGGCCAGGTCCTGCGTCTGGTACGGCACGACCTCGACACCGGCCGGCGCCCACTTCTTCTTCGCGTACGCTTCCTGGATCGTGCCCTGCAGCACGCCGACCCGCTTGCCCTTCAGCGCTTGCGGCGTCGGCTGGAGGCCGCTGCCCTGCTTCGCGATCAGCTGGTTCGGGATCGTGTAGATCGGATCGGTGAACGCGATCGCGTGCTTGCGCTGGTCGG
>NZ_JAWRWU010000173.1:0-356 GCF_046535395.1 Cupriavidus sp. SIMBA_020
CTAGCTTCTCCATGGTGCCGACAAAGCCATAACCGGCCGCCGTCACACCAATGGAACCCACCAGGCTGGCTTTATCGGCGTAGATCTCATCCGCTGCACTGGCAATGTAATAGGCACCAGAAGCGCCGAGATCCGCGATGACTGCATACAGCTTGATAGCCGGGTATTCAGCACGCAGGCGGCGGATTTCGTCATACACGTAACCCGCCTGCACCGGGCTGCCGCCCGGGCTGTTGATCCGCAGCACGACGCCGGCCGCGCCGTCGTCGTCGAACGCGGCGTCGAGCGCCGTATTGATGTCTTCGCCGTTCGCGTTGGTGCCTGCCGCGATCTCGCCGTCGATCGTCACGAGCGCC
>NZ_JAWRWU010000174.1:0-355 GCF_046535395.1 Cupriavidus sp. SIMBA_020
GTCCGTTGTACAGCGGGTTGCCGTTGCCGGCCGGGTTCGCGAACGCGGCGAGCGTCGGCGTCTGCACCTTCACGCTCCAGATCGTCAGCCCGTCGACGCCGCTCGGCACCACGTGGAAATTCGGGCTGTTGTTCAGCGTGATGCGGTACAGCGTCAGGTTCTTCGCGTAGTTGAACACCATCAAACGGAAGTTCGACTGCGAGCCGAAGCCGGTCGTGCCGTTCTGCACCATGTTGCCGAGATACGCGAGATCCCACCACGTCATGTTGCGCACGGTCGACTTCGAATCGACGACGGTGCCGCCGTCGTCGCACGCGGTGCCGTCCGGCGCGACGGTGCCGCTCTTGTACGCCGC
>NZ_JAWRWU010000175.1:0-354 GCF_046535395.1 Cupriavidus sp. SIMBA_020
CTGCAGCGTGATCAACGCCCGGGTGATTTCGCCTGCCCTTGCAGCTGGCAGGCTTGTCGCCCGTATCAGCGGTGTTCCTCTCGGATAGCCGCGTGATGAAAGAAGTTTAGGACGTCGGGCGCAATTCAAGTAATTCTTTGTTGATAGCCTTCTATACATATTGGATATAGGAAGCCTGCCGCCCTGCCCTATAGAATGAGCCGCAAAGGACGCCCCTGCCATGCCCCATTCCCTGTCCGGCCTTGCGCGCCGATTGCGCCTGGCGCTGACCCGCATTCCCCCCAATTGGTGCCTAGCCATTCTCGTGGCGCTGGACGGCTATGCCTTCATGCATCCCGTGCTGCGCGAGGTGCG
>NZ_JAWRWU010000176.1:0-353 GCF_046535395.1 Cupriavidus sp. SIMBA_020
GCAGTCGCGTCTGCTCTCGCTGCAACTGGCGACGGCCGACCCCGGCGACGTACTGGAAAACGCGCCGCCGGTTGAATTCGGTCTCCTGAACAATAACGGCAACGTGGTCTACTTTCGCAACGGCGTGCTCACCGAGGAACGCCCGCGTCGTTTCAGCCTCGCGCTGCTGCAGATCGCGCGCGACTCCACCGGGCGCTGGATGCAGCGTGGCTCGGGCTATATCGAGCGGCGCGGCGATTACCTGCTGTATCAGCGCATCGGCCAGACGCACTGGATGCTGATGGCCGCCACCGACGACCGCGAACTCACGCTCGCCGCCGCGCGCCGCGTATTCAGCAGCCCGCTGATCGCCG
>NZ_JAWRWU010000177.1:0-353 GCF_046535395.1 Cupriavidus sp. SIMBA_020
GGTGCCGCACCGCCAGAGGCCGTAACTGTATGCGAACCATAGTCGAGGTTCTGTTTACCTGCGGGCAGGTCGGTGGTGTCGATCGTGATCGTTGGAGCGCTCTTGATCTCAAGCGTCTTCGTGAAGGGCTGCTCATAGCCATCGTGATCCTTCACGTTGATAGTGATGCTGAAGGAACCCGCTTCGGTCGGCGTGCCGGAGATGGTGTTGCCATCCGCCTTCAGTCCTGCCGGAAGTCCCTTGATCTCGTACGCATAGGCTGCCGCGCCACCAGAGGCCGCAACCGTGTGCGTGCCATAGTCCAGGTTTTGGTTACCTGTAGGCAGATCCGTGGTGTCGATAGTGATCGTTGG
>NZ_JAWRWU010000178.1:0-351 GCF_046535395.1 Cupriavidus sp. SIMBA_020
CCGCGACACGCCGAGCGACCCCTCATACAGCCAGCAGTGGTATCTGTCCGATGCGAGCGTCGGCATCAACACGCCGCCCGCGTGGACGCGCACCAAGGGTTCACCGACGGTCGTCACGGCCGTGCTCGATACCGGCTACCGCCCGCACCCCGACCTCGTCGGCAACCTGCTGCCCGGCTACAACTTCATCTCGAACGCCAACACCAGCAACAACGGCCAGGCGCGCAGCAACGACGCGACGGACCCGGGCGACTGGGTCACGCAGCAGGAACTCGACGACGCGACCGGCCCGTACTACCACTGCGCGAGCGAACCGAACAACAGCAGCTGGCACGGCACGCGCGTGATGGG
>NZ_JAWRWU010000179.1:0-351 GCF_046535395.1 Cupriavidus sp. SIMBA_020
CAACGCCGCCAGCGACACGGGGGTTTCGGACCGGGCCACCTGTTCCAGCAGGGTCAGCGCGCGCAGCGCCGCGGAGGATTCGTCTTTCATCTTTCAATATTTGAAGATTTGGCGAAAGGCCGCCAGGTTGGTGCGGATTCTGCAGAAAATGGAACGCTGCAGGGTGGGAAATGCCGGGCTTCTGCTGCAGTATCGGTTTACCCCGGCCAAGATGCAATCCAAGCCGCGCCGGTCCGCCAGGAGAGAGACCCGGAGCAGCAAACAACACATGACCCCCAGCGAAGCGTTTGTCGAGACGCTGGTGGCGCAGGGCGTCAAGGACGTTTTCGGCATCGTCGGTTCGGCCTTCAT
>NZ_JAWRWU010000180.1:0-349 GCF_046535395.1 Cupriavidus sp. SIMBA_020
GGGCTGGCTGATATTCACCGGCCTGTACGTCGACGACGTCGATGCGGCCTTCTTCAAGACGCTTTGGCGCCAGGGCACCGTGACGCTGGTGCTGCTCGCACTGTTGCTGGCGGCGGCCTTGCGGTTCTTCCGCTCGCATATCATCCGGCCGCTGGACGAGGCCGTGGCGGTATGCGAACGCGTGGCGCAAGGCGACCTGTCCAGCATCATTTCGCGCCATCACCGTGGCGAGATCGGGCGGCTGTTCGACGCCATGGCGTTGATGCAGGAACGCCTGGACGTGGCGGTACGCAGTATCGTGCATTCGACCGGATCGATCGCGGCGGCGTCGCGCCAGATCGCGGCCGGC
>NZ_JAWRWU010000181.1:0-349 GCF_046535395.1 Cupriavidus sp. SIMBA_020
GCGCGCGAGGTGTTATCGCGGCAATTGCTGGTCTGAGCGGCGCGCCGCGCACCCTGACGACTGAACTTCGAAACCATGCCCCCGAGCCAGGACGCACTGGAACAACCGGCTGAAGCGCACGCCGAAGCACGCGCCAACGCACCGCAAACCTCCGCGCGCGAAGTCCGCCGACGCGTCGCGAGCGCCTCGCTCGTGACGGCGTTCGAGATGTTCGACTTCACCGTGTTCGGCTATTTCGCGGCGATGATCGGCGCGAAATTCTTCCCGGCGGGCGACCCGATGACCTCGCTGCTGCTCGCCGTCGGCAGCTTCGGCGTGGGCGCTTTCATGCGGCCGCTTGGCGCGCTCG
>NZ_JAWRWU010000182.1:0-349 GCF_046535395.1 Cupriavidus sp. SIMBA_020
AAATGCGTCAGGCAGTCAGCGCGGAGCAACAAATTTGCATCTGCGATGCAAAAGAATCACGCAAAACGCTTGCACGCTTGTAGAATCCGACGTTGAAGCATTTGCATCCCGCTGTGCTTCGTCTACTCACTGACCAACACTGGTAGGAGAAACATGCCGACTTCCGCAAAGAAAGTGGCCAAAAAGGCAGCAGCCCCGGCCACCAAGAAAGTTGCCGCAAAGAAAGCGCCCGCCAAGACGGCCGCAGCTAAGAAGGTCGCCGTGAAGGCGTCCGGCGTTTCGTCGCCGATCAAGGACACCTTCACGAAGGCCTCGCTGGCTGCTCACGTTGCTGAGCGCGCTGGCGTCG
>NZ_JAWRWU010000183.1:0-348 GCF_046535395.1 Cupriavidus sp. SIMBA_020
CTCGATTGAACGAGGTGAAGCTGCCGGCGACGTCCCCGTACGAGATAAAGGCGGGTTGGATCATTCCGGCAGCGCTCGAGTGTGCGCTCAATTCCGACCTGCCGGGGCAGACGTGCGCTCGGGTGATAGAGAACGTGTTCGACACGGCAACGGGGAAGTATCTGCTGATCCCGCAGGGCAGTAAGCTGATTGGCACATACGACAGCCAAATCGCGTACGGGCAGGAGCGCATTCTGGTGGTTTGGACGCGACTGATTTTCCCTGACGGCAGCAGCATCAGCCTCGATGGGATGCCGGGAGAAGACAAGGCCGGGAATGCGGGCTTCGACGCGACCGTCAACAATCACT
>NZ_JAWRWU010000184.1:0-348 GCF_046535395.1 Cupriavidus sp. SIMBA_020
GGGCGGCCATGCTCGTCTGGTCGCGGTCGTCACGGATCCCGGGACAACGGCGGACAGCGTGTTGCGGTTTGCCGCTTCGCTTGCTCAAGCGTCGGGGCATGTGATTTCCCAGGGGGTAACCACGGCCGCACGCGAACGCAAGCTCTCGCTTGCCGTGCCAGCCCGTGTTGTCGAACAGCCCGGCGCGGGACTGACGGGGGAGATCGACGGTCAGGTGGTTGCGATCGGCTCGTTTGCCTATGTATCGACGGTCGCGACGCCGGCGCCCTGGAGCAAGGCCTTCCTTCAGCGCGTTGCCAGCGAAGGCGCCTCGGCCGTGTTCGTGGGCGTCGACGGTGTCATGGCGGG
>NZ_JAWRWU010000185.1:0-348 GCF_046535395.1 Cupriavidus sp. SIMBA_020
GACCGGCCGGCAGGACGACACGCTGGCGGGTGAATCGAGGGCAAAGGGCCGCGTGGTTGCGGAATTGGATTCGAGCCTGATGCTCAGCACCTTCGTGCGCGCCGGCCTGGCCCTGGGCGAGTTACCCGAGTACCTGGCACGGCGCGATCCCGCGCTGGTGCGGCTATGGCCCGAGCGCCGGCGCGCCAAGCCCTACGAGGCGTGGCTGGTGCTGCACCAGGATTTGGCACGCACGGCCAGAGTGCGTGTGGTCGTGGATGCGATCACGTCGGCGTTCGCGGCTTGAGCGGACGCCCCCTCGGTGTGACTCCCCAGCCACACCCCAGGCAAATTGACCATCCTTGACTT
>NZ_JAWRWU010000186.1:0-348 GCF_046535395.1 Cupriavidus sp. SIMBA_020
CGACCAGTACCGCTCGCACGGCATCCGCCACATCGTCGCGCTGCGCGGCGACCTGCCGTCGGGGATGGGCGCGGTGGGCGAGCTGCGCTATGCGTCGGAACTCGTCAGCTTCATCCGCGCCGAGCATGGCGACTGGTTCCACATCGAAGTCGCCGGCTATCCGGAGTACCACCCGCAAGCGCGTTCGCCGAAAGCCGACCTCGAGAATTTCGCGCGCAAGGTGAAGGCCGGCGCGAATTCCGCGATCACGCAGTACTTCTTCAACGCCGACGCCTACTTCGACTTCGTCGACCGCGCCCAGGCCAAGGGTGTGCGGGTGCCGATCGTGCCGGGCATCATGCCCATCAC
>NZ_JAWRWU010000187.1:0-347 GCF_046535395.1 Cupriavidus sp. SIMBA_020
CGTGCGTCCCGACACCGTCCGGCACTCGCCATGCAGCAGCCCCGCGCGATCGAGTTCGCGCAGCACGGTCGGCACGCCGCCCGCGCGATGGAAACTCTCGCCCAGATATTCGCCCGCCGGCATGGTGTTCGCGAGCAGCGGCACCTGCTCGCCGAAACGCTGCCAGTCTTCGAGCGTGAGATCGATGCCCATGTGACGCGCAATCGCGATCAGATGCGGCGGGCAATTCGTCGATGCACCGAGCGCCGACGCCACGACAATCGCGTTTTCGAACGCTGCGCGCGTCATGATCGTCGACGGTCGCACGTCCTCGCGCACGAGATCGACGGCGCGCTTGCCCGTGGTGT
>NZ_JAWRWU010000188.1:0-347 GCF_046535395.1 Cupriavidus sp. SIMBA_020
GCTGGTTGCGCGGCGCGTTCGGATCCAGCACCTGGGCACCGGTGCTCCATTTGGCCATGGGCTTGCTGATCAGCAGCGAGATGATGGCGCCGGTGAAGCCGACCACGACCGAGAAGATCAACAGCGCCTGCAGGTTCAGGCCGTTGGCGGTCAGGTAGCGGTCTACGCCCAGGATGCGCAGCGTGGCCGACAGCACGAGCATGACGGCCAGGTTGGTAATGACGAAAAGGATGATGCGTTTCATGCTTTTTTTGTTCCTCAGCGAGCGGGACTTGTGCGGGGTTGGACTGTGCCGCGGCGCAGCAGTTCCCCGACCGCCGCGCCGCTCCCGGTGACGGAGAGTATAG
>NZ_JAWRWU010000189.1:0-347 GCF_046535395.1 Cupriavidus sp. SIMBA_020
GCTACGGCCACGCGCCCGAGCACGCCTCGCTGCATTCGCCCGACCTGGGCGTGTTGATCTCCGGCGACATGGTGCTGCCGCGCATCTCCACCAACGTCAGTGTGTTCGACTACGAGCCCGACGCCAACCCGCTGCCGCTGTACCTGCGCTCGCTCGACGGCTACGCCGACGTGCCGCGCGACACGCTGGTGTTGCCGTCGCACGGCCGGCCGTTCAAGGGCCTGCACGAACGCATCGCGCAGCAGCATGAGCACCATCGCGACCGCCTGGCCGAAGTATTGGAGGCCTGTAAGGCCGGACCGCAATCGACCTCCGGCATCGTGCCGGTGCTGTTCAAGCGCAAGCTC
>NZ_JAWRWU010000190.1:0-347 GCF_046535395.1 Cupriavidus sp. SIMBA_020
TTATCAGAGGATGGTCCGCGCGGGCGTAGGTCATCGCCGGACCGCTCTTTATTGGTACCTCATCATGCTCGCAGGCATAATCATCGCCGTGTGGGCAAAAGGCCGCCCTGAACAGCAGCAATGGCTGTTGTTTGTCGCATGGTATGGCGTCCTTGCATGTATCGGGTTGGTGATCGACATGCGTTGGCGCCGGTTTCAGTCGGCCGCCGAAAACAACTCTTGAGGTTTCCTGCCGATGTTGCGAACCAAGGCATCATGGCTTTCGCTGAGCGCTTTCCTGTTTGACCTGACGGCGGTCACCACCGCGTGGTTGTTCGCCTATCTCGTCCGTTTCAACGGCAGCGTGC
>NZ_JAWRWU010000191.1:0-347 GCF_046535395.1 Cupriavidus sp. SIMBA_020
AGTTCGTCGAGTTCGGCCACCGCCTGCACGGCCGCGTCGAACAGATGCATCACGTTCGCGAAGGCGTCGCGGAAAAAACCGGACACGCGCAAGGTGACGTCGATACGCGGCCGGTCGAATACCTCGATCGGCATGATTTCGAAATCGGTCACGCGGTGGCTGCCCGGCGCCCACTTCGGCCGCACGCCGAGCAACGCGAGCGCCTGGGCGATATCGTCGCCGCCGGTGCGCATGGTCGCGGTGCCCCATACCGACAGCCCGACCGCGCGCGGATAGTCGCCGTGATCCTGCAGATGACGCTCGATCAGCTGCTGCGCGGATTTCAGGCCGAGCGACCAGGCGGCCTG
>NZ_JAWRWU010000192.1:0-346 GCF_046535395.1 Cupriavidus sp. SIMBA_020
GTCTTCGACTATGCGCCGGAGACCGGCGCGCTGACGCTCACGCAAGTCGTCGGCGATCTGGTCAACCCGTCATACCTGCTGCCGCACCCGTCGCTGCCCGTGCTGTATGCGGTGCATGGCGACCGCCGCGAAGTCAGCACGCTGCGACGCGATGCGCGCAGCGGACGGCTGACGCTTTGGCGCAGCTAGTCGTGCGACGGCCTGAACCCCGTGCATCTGGCGCTGGCGCCGTCGGGCCGCTACCTGATGGTGTCCAACCACCTGAGCGGCACGCTGGCCGTGCTGCCCGTGGCCGCAGACGGCAGCCTGGAACCCGTGGCGCAGCAGATCGCCATGCCGGGCGAGC
>NZ_JAWRWU010000193.1:0-345 GCF_046535395.1 Cupriavidus sp. SIMBA_020
GGCGTCTGTGCATTTGACTGTGTTGCGGGTGCGCTGCGCGCTGGCGGCGAGCGGTTTTCTAATGATTCCGCACGTCAGGGGGAGGGGCGGTGGTGGTCGGCGCGGCATAAGGCATGTTGCGCGGGACGACCTCTCGCGCCGACCACAAACCGTCGTGATGCCAACAGGCTTTCAATAGCAAGCGATTCGGCCTCTCCCACACGCGAGAGCGCCATCACCCCGACGCAAGACGTCGCGTAAGCCGCAAAAGGCCGCCCGCGCGGCCGGCTTGCGGCGGGCCCCGCAAGCCCCTCCTCTCCAGCCCCGATGTGCGCCAACACGCCAAGCACACCGCTCGCCCCAGAG
>NZ_JAWRWU010000194.1:0-344 GCF_046535395.1 Cupriavidus sp. SIMBA_020
CTATCGCGTCGCCGCCCAGATCAGTATGTACCCCATGGACTATCCCCATGCGGCGCTGCTGCTGCCGCACCAGATCCGTGTCTGGGCGCCCATGGTCGACCGCATCCTCGTCACCATCGACACGCACCGCAGCCGATCGGGCCGCTATCGCGGCACGCACTTCGACGAATACCGCGCCAAGCTGCTGGCCCTGGCGCAAGACCTGCGCCGCGACACGCCCCAGCTCGACGTCATCGAGGTCGATTACGCCCCGGCTGCCCGGCGCGAGGTGGCGCAATCGTTCTTCGGCGTCGACGACATCCCGGTCAAGGCATGGGACGGCGGCCCGTTCTACGCCTACTTCT
>NZ_JAWRWU010000195.1:0-343 GCF_046535395.1 Cupriavidus sp. SIMBA_020
GTAGCTGACGCGCTGGTTCTCGACCAGCGCCTTGTGGCCGTCACCGACGATCTCGGAGAAATGCGCGAACAGGTCCTTGCCGCCGTTCTCGGGCATGATGAAGCCAAAGCCCTTGGCGTCGTTGAACCACTTCACAATTCCGGTTTCCATCATTTCACTCCTTGCATGGCGGGCAGCGCCCGGGAAGGGAGCCAATCAAGGAAAGGGATGGCGAACAATGAGGCGCCAGAAGGGGCGCGATACCGGACGTTGATCACGATGCTCGAATAGCTGCAAGTCCACTATGGGTGCCCGACAGGCGAAAGTCAACGGCTGTTTCCAATTAACATCCAGGCCGATACAG
>NZ_JAWRWU010000196.1:0-343 GCF_046535395.1 Cupriavidus sp. SIMBA_020
CGCCGTAATTCGCCGATAGCCATACCGGCCCCGGTGGTATGCGTAGATTGCCTGGATGCGTTGCTTGAGTGCGGCGTAACGGTCCCCCGCCCGAAGTACCTTCCGCTGGTAGTAGAAGGTGCTGCGCGCCAGGCCCGCCACGTTCAGCAGGATCGACAATGCATGGTCTTGCCTTAATTCGAGCACTACTTGCGCTTTGCGCGTCGCGTCTGACGTTGCCCCGCCCGAATCAAGGCATCGAGTTTTTTTAGGTAGGCCACCTCCGCGCGCAGGTACTCGTTCTCCTTGAGCAATTGCTCACGGGTACGGCTATCCGGTTCGGCATCTGGCGGCGTGGGTGGGG
>NZ_JAWRWU010000197.1:0-343 GCF_046535395.1 Cupriavidus sp. SIMBA_020
GGGCGGCAGCGGTGGCCGTCAGGAAAAAGCCCAGCCAGAGTTTGTTCAGCATGCGGCGTGTGCCTGGATAGCGGTTGATTGCGTTCCCGCAAAGGGGAGGCCCATTGTCGCAGAGTCAGCCCGCTCCAGCTTGGCCCCGGCCCCCCAATTCTGGTACTTTGACCCGATACGCCCAGTGGCATCGAACAAGAAGGGGAGCACATGGATTTGAACGCATGGCGCCGGCGCCGCATCTCCGAACCCGCTTACCGTTGGGCCCGCAAGGCCATGCCGCCGCTGTCGCCCACCGAACGCGAAGCCATCGAGGCTGGCGACACCTGGTGGGATGCCGCCCTGTTCACCG
>NZ_JAWRWU010000198.1:0-343 GCF_046535395.1 Cupriavidus sp. SIMBA_020
CAAGCGGCGCGTTGCCGCCGATCGTGCCGGCGAACGGTGCGGTCTTCGCGCTTGCGCCGGTCATGGGGAACGCGGTCATCTGCATCTGCGAGCCGCCGTCCTGGAAGCTCGACTGATAGATCGACACGCCCTTGTAGGTGAACGGCTTGTTCACTTCGACGCGCGCCGGAATCTTCCGGCCCGTCTCGCGATCGATCACGACGATGTCGCTCGCAAACAGCTTCGGCATCCCGGTCGTGTAGTAATCGACGATGAACTTGTTCAGCTGGATCGAGAACGGCAGGTCCTGGATCAACGAGCCGTTCGGCTGGTTGAGGATCGCGGTGGACACGAACTGGCCTTC
>NZ_JAWRWU010000199.1:0-342 GCF_046535395.1 Cupriavidus sp. SIMBA_020
CCTGCACGCGGTTGCCGCGGGTAGCCTTGGGCAGCAACGCCAGCTGCACCGGGCCGTTGGGCAGCTCCAGCGTCTTGCGCTGGGTCAGGCGGTCGATGTTTTGCGGAGTGGGATCGAACGCGGATGCCGCCTTGAAGTCGGGGTCGCCCTTGTAGTCCTTGAACACCGCGGTCAGGTCGACCCGTTGCGTCTGCGGCGCGCGCAGCGGCTTGTCGGTCGGGATGTAGCGGCCTTCGATGCGATTGCTTTGCACCAGGTAGGTGGTGGCCGCCTGCTGCACCTCGGCCAGCGTGGCCTTGCGGGCGCGGTCACGCTGCAGGAAGAACAGGCGCCAGTCGCCGG
>NZ_JAWRWU010000200.1:0-342 GCF_046535395.1 Cupriavidus sp. SIMBA_020
GCGCATACGTGGTGGATCCGAAAGGTTTAGCGGTTTGATTCCGCCGCGAAATGCGCGAGGACGTCTCGCAGCACGATGGCCTGGTTATGCTCCTCGTCCTTCGCGCCGTACACCAGCGTAATGGGTTGTCCCTTCGCATCAGCCAGGAGCGACCGCATGCGTCCTCGAAGTTCCTCAGCATCGAGTTCGTGCCGATAGCGTTGCTGGAAGACTTCCCATCGCTCCGGCTTGTGTCCGAACCATTCGCACAAGGCGGCGCTTGGCGCGATGTCGCGCGCCCATTGGTCGAGCGCCAATCTCTCCTTGCTGCGACCGCGAGGCCAGAGCCGATCCACGAGGACG
>NZ_JAWRWU010000201.1:0-342 GCF_046535395.1 Cupriavidus sp. SIMBA_020
GGTCGAGTGCCTGCAACGGTGCCACCCGGCTCAGCTCGCGACCGTTCAGGGTCACCGCCTCGACGCCAATGGCGGCCACCGCCTCGGGCCCGAAGGACGGCTGGCCGAGGTCCAGCCAGAACCCTGGCACCCCTGCCACCCGGGCCGGCTCCACCACGGTGGCCACCGGCGAGGTACCGGTGGGCTGGTCATGGTGCACCTGCAACAGGGTTGGCCCCTGCTCGGCCAGCAACCGCACCTTCGCGTCGACCAGCAGCGCCGCGTGCGAGTCGCGATGCTGGCGGATCCGCTCGGTCGGGCCGACGACCGACAGCCCGTACCAGTCGCCGTCGAGCGTCAGCG
>NZ_JAWRWU010000202.1:0-342 GCF_046535395.1 Cupriavidus sp. SIMBA_020
CCGCGCGCGCGTCGTTGGCGCCGCCGTAGCTCGCGTCGATGGCGCCCGTCACGCCCTGGATCGGCTCGCGCGGAATGCGGTTGTCGATGGTGTTGACCACGCCGCCGATCGCGTTGCCGCCGTACAGCAGCGCGGCCGGTCCACGCACGATCTCGACGCGCTCGATCGACAGCGGGTCCTCCGGCACCGCGTGTGAGCGCGCGCTCGCGCAGCGGATTGAAGACGATGATCGGCACGTTGCGGCGCGAGCACTCGTGCAGCGTGCCCATCATCCGCGGGTGGTTGGTGCCGGGGTTGTGGCCGATCGAGATGATCAGCTCGCAGTGGTCGAAATCCTCGAGC
>NZ_JAWRWU010000203.1:0-342 GCF_046535395.1 Cupriavidus sp. SIMBA_020
GGTCTTCAATTACGCCTACCGCTACACCGTCGACCGCCACATCGATACGCCGGTCTTCTACGTCGCCACGGTGGTGCTGGGCCTGATCGCGTTTCTCATCATCCGCAAAGACTACGTCTTCGTGAACCGCTACGAATTCAGCGATACCCAGATCTCGGTCAGCACTTTGCTGGGCGTGAAGAAAACCTATCCCACGGCCCAATACGAATTCGTGCCGTCGCTGCACAAGGCGGTGAACGTGCCCGAGCAGAAGGCGTCGCTGTCTTTCTACGTGCGTGACGCGCAGAGCAGGAAGAACGTCCGCAACTATTCCTGGGCGGGTTTTTCACCCGAGGATTTCCA
>NZ_JAWRWU010000204.1:0-341 GCF_046535395.1 Cupriavidus sp. SIMBA_020
GAGCCTCACGTACAGCGCGGACATCGGCAACGACGTGTAGTTGCCGTTCGTCAGCGCGGTGCTCGACGACAGCGGCCCGGTCAGCACCGCGTTCGCGGCCGTCTCGCGCGCATCGGTCATCGAGTGCGAGAACGACGTGCGGTTGCTGATCGTCAGCGCATCGTTGACCCGATGATCGATGCGCGCGGACACGGTCTGCACGTCCTGGATCGTGCGATCGTCGGTGAGGCCATAGAAGGTGTTCTTCGGCACTGGCGCCGGATGGCCGTTGACCGCGAGCACGCCGTAGTCGGGCATGTCGTAGTTGTGCTGGATCAGCGCGGACAGCGTCACCTCGGTCG
>NZ_JAWRWU010000205.1:0-341 GCF_046535395.1 Cupriavidus sp. SIMBA_020
GTCCTCGCTTTGCCAAACGCGCCCGATCGCGGCACAGATGGCCTTCATGGTCTGATCCATTGCGGCGTCGGTGGGCGCAGCCTCGCCGGCATCCATGCCGCGCAAGGTGTTATGAATCGCCTTCAACTCGTTGGCGCACTCTCGAAGCAGGTTGATCGCGTCGACGTCCGACCGCTGCCGAGCCGATCGTCCGAGGCCGGCGCGCGTCAGGTACTCGGTCACAGTCATGGCTCGGTCCCGCGCTTTTTCCTCGATCACGGTCTTGTCCTCCGCAGTCATGCGGAGGCGGATCGACACACTCTTCTGAGCTTCACGCGGTTTTGGCATTTTTATTTCACTGG
>NZ_JAWRWU010000206.1:0-340 GCF_046535395.1 Cupriavidus sp. SIMBA_020
CAGCCAGGCCGGGGGAATATCCGGCGCGTCGGTCTCCAGCACCAGATGGCGCAGGTCGACGTCAGTGGCGTGGCGGCGGATCTGCAATGCCCGTTCGTAGGTCATGGCCCCGCCCAGCCCCAGCGCGAAGCCCTGCTCGACGAAGGCCTGGGCCTGCTGCGCGCTGCCGTTGAAGGCGTGCGCGATGCCGCCGATACGGTCGTGGCGCCGCAGGTACTTGAGCAGGATGTCCTGCGACTTGCGCACGTGCAGCAGCACCGGCAGCTTGAATTCCGCCGCCATGGCCAGTTGGGCGGCGTAGAAACGTTCCTGCCGCGCGCGCGGCTCGCCCGAGGCGATT
>NZ_JAWRWU010000207.1:0-340 GCF_046535395.1 Cupriavidus sp. SIMBA_020
GGCAGCGCATTGCCGCTCACCGCGTAGACGGGCAACGACGGCTGTTTCGCACGCGCGGTTTGCAGCAGCTCGTAGCCATTCATCTTCGGCATGTTGAGATCGGTGATGACGAGATCGACGTGCGCCGTCTCGAGTTTCGCGAGCGCTTCCTCGCCGTCCTTCGCCTCGATCACGTTCGCGCCCAGCGTGCGCAACTGGTCGCGCAGCAGCGAGCGGTTGAGCAGATTGTCTTCGGCGATCAGCACGCTCAAGCGGTGGAAATCAGCCGGCGCGTGTGCTTCTGCGCCGGCAGCGCCAGTGTCGGTCTGCGTGGGCGCTGCATCCGCGGCGGGCAACTGTC
>NZ_JAWRWU010000208.1:0-340 GCF_046535395.1 Cupriavidus sp. SIMBA_020
TCAATCTCGTCGAGATGCTCTCCCGCCCACGCACCCAGTGCACGAACCGGGACGGCGAGGGATTGTCCGAGCGGCGTCAGGGCATATTCGACCTGCGGAGGCACCGTCGGGTAGACCGTGCGGCTCACCATGCCGTCGCGCTCGAGTGCCTTCAGGGTACGCGTAAGCATCTGCTGCGAGATCCCGCCGATGGTCCGTTTGATCTCGTTGAAGCGGCGTGGCCGATCAATCAGTACCCTGACAATCATGACCGTCCATTTGTCGCCAACGATGGCGAGCACCTTGCCAACCTTATGGCATTGAGTACTGACGCCCGGTGAGGCAGGCATATCCATGTGAC
>NZ_JAWRWU010000209.1:0-340 GCF_046535395.1 Cupriavidus sp. SIMBA_020
CACAGGACGACTTCAATCTGCGCGGCGCGGTGCGCACCGGCGCGGACGGCAAGTACGAAATCCGCACGCTCATGCCAGTCGGCTACGGCTGCCCGCCGCAGGGCGCGACGCAGCAACTGCTGGACCGCCTCGGCCGCCACGGCAACCGTCCGGCGCACGTGCACTTCTTCGTGACGAGCGACGGCCATCGCAAGCTGACGACGCAGTTCAACATCGAAGGCGCTCCGCTGATCTGGGATGACTTCGCGTATGCGACGCGCGAGGAACTGATCCCGCCCGTCACGACGAAGACCGGCGGCGCGGCGCAAGGGCTGAAGGCCGACGCGTACCAGGACATCAC
>NZ_JAWRWU010000210.1:0-339 GCF_046535395.1 Cupriavidus sp. SIMBA_020
GTTCGCGCGCCCTGGGGGCAAGCCCCCGCCCTGACCGAGGCGGTCCGCCGTCTGCGCCGGTCGGGTGAGATTGTCGTTCAGGTATTGCCCGGTCACGAGCAGGATCAGGACGAATTCGTTTGCGATCGCGAGCTGGCGCTGCAAGACGGCGCCTGGACGGTCAGAACGCTGTGACTAACTCCCTCTCGGCAACGAGAGGGCCGCGGGGAGATTTCCGGATTTCCCGAGAAACTCGATATTGATTCGTAACATGAGCAAGAACGTAGTCGTAATCGGCACTCAATGGGGTGACGAGGGCAAGGGCAAGATCGTTGACTGGCTGGCGGAATCCGTCCAGGG
>NZ_JAWRWU010000211.1:0-339 GCF_046535395.1 Cupriavidus sp. SIMBA_020
CTCTCGGACTTCCGGGGAAAACTTGCTTGGCTTCTTGTTCATGGCTCCATTCTCTCAAGAGTTGGAGCCTCCACAAAACTCGGGGCGGTTCATAGCTTTGCTTACGACGTCTTGCAGCACGGTAGGGAGGCGCAGGGAAAACAACCCGCTGAAGTCTGGTTCGACGATGACGGTGCGGACAAGTACGAAGTCATGGAGCACAGTGCTCGCGGCCGCGACGGAGAAGTGCTTGTGCTCGTGTACTTGACCGACGTTGAAATGATGACTTCACGAAGCAATCGCTCGCGAGACGCTGAAGGGGCTTGGGGGGCCAGAGGCGGCTATTCAAGTGGGACGAGG
>NZ_JAWRWU010000212.1:0-338 GCF_046535395.1 Cupriavidus sp. SIMBA_020
GCTCGAAGGAAGTCACGTCGCTGTGGCGGCTGGCGGCGGCCTGAGAGCGGTCAACCGGCCTCACGGTAAAACAACGGCCTCACGGCCGTTTTTTCATGCCCGCCCCGCCGCGACGTTGACGCTGATGGCGATGATGAAGACGTTGAAGAAGAAGGCGATGACGCTGTGCACCAGCGCCGTGCGCCGCATCCGCCGGCTGACGATCTGCACGTCGGAAACCTGGAACGTCATGCCCAGCACCAGGGCGAAATAGGCGAAGTCCCAGTAGTCGGGGTCTTCCTTGCCCGGAAAATCCAGGCCCTTGTGCAGGGCATTGCGATGGCTGTAGTAGCCATGCG
>NZ_JAWRWU010000213.1:0-338 GCF_046535395.1 Cupriavidus sp. SIMBA_020
GAATACGGCGCTATTGCCACCGCCCAGGTCCTCCGTGCCGCGCAGGCCCCAGCGGGGGCTTTGATTCTGCCCGCTCAGCGCTTGCCAGGTGTGATGGCCGGATTGATTCGGCGACCACGCAATGCCCACGGAAATGAGACCGTACAGAGTCACGGTGCTTTGTGCATGGGCCGCGCCGGCATGTGCGCCGGCCAGACAAATCAGTGCGAGTGCGTGCGTTTTTAATTTCATTCTGGATTCCGGTCATTCCGCGGACCAAAGCGCGTTCAATGGACGTGGCGATTCCCGCGTCCGCGAACGATTGCGCGGACGCTGCAATAACGCGTGAGCGTGTGGGG
>NZ_JAWRWU010000214.1:0-338 GCF_046535395.1 Cupriavidus sp. SIMBA_020
GAAGCTCGCCGAACTGAAGCTGCTCGCGACCGCGCTGAACCAAGGGCGCGACACGGTGGCCGACGCCCTCGCTGAGAATGCGGCCGCGATCGAGTCGCGGCGCCGCTCGCCGCGCGTGCACAACCCGGCGGTGAAGGCTGCCGTCGCGCGCATCGACGCGCGGCTCGGCAACCGTGCGAGCGCCTATCCGCAACGCGCGGCCGCGCAGTCGGCACGCCTGAAGCTGCCGCTGTTCCCGACGCCGGACGGCATGTCGCTCGACGATTACCTGGTCCAGCTGTCGAAGGAGGGGCTCGAGAAGCGCCTCGAACAGCTGTTTCCGGATACGGCCGAGCGTG
>NZ_JAWRWU010000215.1:0-336 GCF_046535395.1 Cupriavidus sp. SIMBA_020
GCTTCGGGCCCCAGAACGCCAGCTTGGCGTCCACGGTGTCGCGGATATGGCGCACGGTGGGGGCGGTGGCCACGACCTTGGCCCGCGGAAACGCCGCCAGGACGGTGTCGAGCCCGAAGTAGAAGTCCGGGTCGCCGTGGCTGATGTAGATGGTGGTCAGCGTCTTGCCGCTGGCGCGCACCAGCGCCACCAACTGTTCGGCCTGCGACTTGCCGAACTGGGCATCGATCAGGATTGCCTCGCGTTGGCCGCTGACGAGCACGGACGAAACCTGGAAGATGGCGTCGTTGCCGGGGTTGTAGGGCGTGAGGGTCAGTTCGGTGGCGGCGGCCAGGC
>NZ_JAWRWU010000216.1:0-336 GCF_046535395.1 Cupriavidus sp. SIMBA_020
CAGGACGGCCTTTCCGGCCGGTACGTTCGGGACCTCGGTGAAGACCGCCATGCAGGTGCTCGCGGCATGCGAAGCGTCGGGGCCCGGCGCGCAGGATGGCGTCGCGGTGCTGCGGCTTACGCTCAACGGGTTCGACACGCACCAGAACCAGCCGGGACAGCACGCCGCGCTGCTCAAGCAGTTCGCGGAAGGGATGGGTGCGATGCGCGACGCGCTGATCGAGCTCGGGCGCTGGAACCAGACGCTCGTGATGACGTATGCGGAATTCGGGCGGCGCGTGCGCGAGAACCAGAGCAACGGCACCGATCACGGTACCGCCGCGCCGCATTTCGTGAT
>NZ_JAWRWU010000217.1:0-336 GCF_046535395.1 Cupriavidus sp. SIMBA_020
AAGTAATAGACGATCAGATCGTCGATGACGCCGCCTTGCGGATTGAGCAGGCACGAGTAGAGCGCCTTGCCGGGCGTCTTGAGCTTGCCGACGTTGTTCGCGAGCGCATGCTCGAAGAACGCGCGCACGCGGCTGCCGGTGAAATCGACGACGCACATGTGCGACACGTCGAACATGCCGGCGTCGGTGCGCACGGCTTCGTGTTCTTCGATCTGCGAGCCGTAGTTGACGGGCATGTCCCAGCCGCCGAAGTCGACCATGCGGGCATTGAGCGCGCGATGCGCGGCGTTGAGCGGGGTGTGATTCAGTGCAGTCATCGAGGCCTCAGGCAAGGCG
>NZ_JAWRWU010000218.1:0-336 GCF_046535395.1 Cupriavidus sp. SIMBA_020
CAAGCGGCAACTGCTGAACGTGCTGCACGTGATCGTGCGTTACAACCAGATTCGCGCGAACCCGGAGCGCGACTGGGTGCCGCGCGTGGTGATGTTCGCGGGCAAGGCGGCGTCGGCGTATCGCATGGCGAAGATGATCATCCGCCTCATCAACGACGTGGCCGAGAAGATCAATCACGATCCCGTGGTGGGCGACCGGCTCAAGGTGACGTTCGTGCCGAACTACGGCGTGAGCGTGGCCGAAGTGCTGATTCCGGCCGCCGATCTCTCCGAGCAGATTTCGACGGCGGGCACCGAGGCGTCCGGCACCGGCAACATGAAGCTCGCGCTCAACGG
>NZ_JAWRWU010000219.1:0-335 GCF_046535395.1 Cupriavidus sp. SIMBA_020
GCTCAGATCCACCATCTGTTCAAACAGTTCTTTCTGAAATGATTCATCATCAATATTCGGAATTGCACTCTGATTCAGAAATTTAGATTCATCATAATTAGAAAAGCCGCTCACCTGTTTCACTTTCAGCACAAAATTTGCGCCTTCCCACGGACAGGTCACATCCACCGGGGTTTCGCCCATTTCCACATCCACTGCAATCATTGCATTAATTTTATCCCAAATTTTTTTGCCAAAACGATATCTAAACACTTTACCTTCATTTTCCGGTGCTGCCGGATCTTTCACAACCAGAATATTTGCCCAATAGCTGGTTTTGCGTTTAACCAGGCTAT
>NZ_JAWRWU010000220.1:0-335 GCF_046535395.1 Cupriavidus sp. SIMBA_020
GATGCTGGCGGCCTGCGACGCGCTCGGCGTCGCGCCGGACGCGGCGGTCGCGATCGGCGACTCGGAAAACGACGCGCTGGCGGGCCGTGCGGCCGGCATGGCGACGCTGACGGTGCCGTACGGGTACAACCACGGCAAGGCTATACAAACGATAAATTCGGATGGTATAGTCGATTCGTTGCTGGTCGCAGCACGCGCGATCACCGCGCACAACGCCGGCCGGCCAACCATCTGATTATTTCTTCCATCCGCATGTTTCTGAATAAAAAACGGAGTCTGAGCAGCATCGACCGGGGAGCCTGGCCCTGGCGTCGCTGGTCGCGCTAACCTCTTCG
>NZ_JAWRWU010000221.1:0-335 GCF_046535395.1 Cupriavidus sp. SIMBA_020
ATCAACGCAACTAAAGTTATCTGCTGAGTTCACATCGCCCGTGCCGTTGTATTTGCTGACCTTGGGCCACGGACACAAAGGCATCGTGCGCTCAACCTTACCCGTCGGAAGATTGCCTGCGTACTTCGTCGCGATAATCTGATTCGGTACCCGGCCCTTTTCGACCCATTGCTGCGCGGTGGCCAATATGTCTTTGGTGGGATCATCCGGCGCGGTGGGGAATCCGGGATTCAAGTTGCCGAAGACGTTTGGTCCAACGCCGCCACCACAATGATCCATCCCAGGAGCGGCGAATAGTTTCATGAACTGGTCAGATTGGCCAGGCATCACCTTCT
>NZ_JAWRWU010000222.1:0-334 GCF_046535395.1 Cupriavidus sp. SIMBA_020
GATCGGTGCGCTACGGCCCGCAGAACGTGGGCGGGATCATCAACTTCGTGACGCGCGCGATTCCGCAGGATTTCACGGTGGATGCGTCGGTCGAGACCGACATGTACAGCCGCGGCGGTGTGAAGACGACACCCAGCGCGTTCATCGGCGGCACCAACGACCGCGGCCTGGGCGGCGCCCTGCTCTATTCGGGCACGCACGGCAATGGCTTTCGTGACAGCAATGATCGCGTCGATATCGATGATGTGATGCTCAAGGGCATGTACCGCATCGGCGCGGACGACAGCATATCGGCGGCGCTGCACCACTACGAGGACCGCGCCGGCATGCCGGG
>NZ_JAWRWU010000223.1:0-334 GCF_046535395.1 Cupriavidus sp. SIMBA_020
GCCACACGCGTTACTGAACTTCGACACACGTTTGTCACCGCGCCATGCGTGAGGATGCTGTCGAAGCGCCGGAAATGACGCGATGCCGCAGACCGCTTCCGTGCCAGCGCATGAATCGGGTTTCCCACAACGGATCCCGATGCCATGCATGCCATTCGGACTGCGAAAGAAACACCTGACTTGATGCAACGCCCGCGCCGGATCGGCGCCGGCGTTGCTGCACAGCGGAAAGTGGGCGCAAGACGCCCGAGGGAGCGAAGGTGGTGATGAAAGGGGAAGTCGGTTTGCAATCGGCGGGCGCCGCGCTGCAACGGCCCGCGCGGCCTCGCGAGTT
>NZ_JAWRWU010000224.1:0-333 GCF_046535395.1 Cupriavidus sp. SIMBA_020
GCATCGCTGCTGGATCATCGAGGACGACTACGACAGCGAATTCCGCTACGGCAGCCGGCCGCTCGCGTCACTGCAGGGCCTCGACGACGGCGGCCGCGTGATCTACGTCGGCAGCCTCGGCAAGATGCTGTTCCCCGGCTTGCGGATGGGCTACATGGTCGTGCCCGAGCATCTCGTCGACACGTTTCGCACCGGGCTGTCGGAGCTGTACCGCGAAGGCCAGCTGATGCAGCAGGCCGTGCTCGCGGAATTCATCATGGATGGTCACCTGACGTCGCACGTGCGGCGCATGCGCACGCTGTAGGGCGAGCGTCGGCAATTGCTGATCGATGC
>NZ_JAWRWU010000225.1:0-333 GCF_046535395.1 Cupriavidus sp. SIMBA_020
TACCAGCCGCAGCGCAAGTGGCAGGTGGGCATGGCGGTGCAGAAGGGCAATACGGCGCTGCTGGAGGCCGTCAACGCCGCGCTGGCCGAGATGAAGCGCAACGGCGAACTGGCCGCGATCGGGCAGAAGTGGGGCGTATCCGACCTGCTCAGCAAGTAATGCCGCCGCCGCGCGGATAAGCAGCACGAGTTAAGGAGCAAGCATTGGATCTCGCCACGTTGCGCATGTACCTGAGTCCCCTGGCCGAGGGCACGCTCTGGACCCTGGCGCTGTTTTTCTGTTCGGCTTTCCTGGCGGTGGCGCTGGGCCTGGTGGTGTGCCTGTGCCGCCTGT
>NZ_JAWRWU010000226.1:0-332 GCF_046535395.1 Cupriavidus sp. SIMBA_020
CTCGCAGCTTCACTTCGGGGGCGGCACGCCCACCTTCCTGTCCGACGAAGAACTGGACCGCCTGATGGCGGACTTGCGCGGCGCATTCCGTTTCGAACCAGACGCGGAAATCTCCATCGAGGTGGATCCCCGCACGGCCACCCCGCAGCGGCTGGAGAAATTGCGACGGCTGGGTTTCAACCGGCTGAGCTTCGGCGTGCAGGATTTCGATGCGCGCGTGCAAGTGGCGGTGCATCGCGTGCAGTCGTTCGAGGACGTCCGCGACCTGATGCAAAGCGCCCGTGCGCTGGGTTACGACTCGGTCAACGTCGACCTGATCTACGGCCTGCCGC
>NZ_JAWRWU010000227.1:0-331 GCF_046535395.1 Cupriavidus sp. SIMBA_020
GATGGCCGGCAATTTCGATGGCTCGCTGGCGTTCAAGGCGGCGTGCGCGCTGGTCTTCGAAGGCCTGACCCAGCCCAACGGCTACACCGAGCCGTTGCTGCACAAGTTCCGCCTGGAATTCAAGGCCGCGCAGGCCTGAGTCGAGCGCCCCACCGGGCGCAACACCCGAACGGCGGGCAGCCCAGGCTGCCCGCTTTTTTTGGCGCCGCCCCGACCCGGCGCGATAAACGCGCATTTTTCGCACAGTCGTGCTAAATTCGCGCCATGACTGCCAAGACCGAAAAAAGCTAGCTGACCTTCGCGGCCATCGTGGACGCGGCCCTCGACATGG
>NZ_JAWRWU010000228.1:0-331 GCF_046535395.1 Cupriavidus sp. SIMBA_020
CGAACAGCGGCGTGCCACAGCAGACGCAGTCGTAGATGCCGCGCTCGTTGTGGTCCCAGTACTTGCCGGTGAAGGCGCGTTCGGTGGCCGCATGGCGCGTGACCTGGTATTGCGTGGGGTCGAGCTTCTCGCGCCATTCGGCGTCGGACTTGTGGCCGGGGTAGGCGTCGGAGTTGTGGTCGTCCTGGCTCATGTCGGGTTCCTGTCGGGTTGCGGTCGAGGGGAAGTGCGGAAGAGTCGCTTAGATGGGGGCGCGCTCACGAAGAGCAACTGACTTCGAGCGAGCTCGCCCAGTCGGGCGGCAGCGCCGCGTAGCTTTCGTATTCCGGCT
>NZ_JAWRWU010000229.1:0-331 GCF_046535395.1 Cupriavidus sp. SIMBA_020
CGCGAGGCCTGGTTGTCAGGCGCCACCGTGGTTTCAAGATGACGAACATGCTCGAGCCCCTTGCGTCGCAAGAGCTCCCGAAGCATGGCGCGGCCTAACCGTTGGCCGCGTGCGCGGGTGTGCACGGCGACCTGCCAGACGAACAACACGTCGGGCCTGTCGGCAAGCACGTAAGCGGAGATAAATCCATCGATGCGTCCACCGGCGCTTTCGGCCAGGACGCAGGTGCCGCGGTTGTGCTCGCACAGGAGCAGGTACGCGTATAGGGAATTCACATCGAGTGGCGGGCACTCGGAGATAAGCTGGTGGATCGCGGCGCCGTCTTTGCGGC
>NZ_JAWRWU010000230.1:0-330 GCF_046535395.1 Cupriavidus sp. SIMBA_020
GGTGCGCTTCGGCAATCCGGCCGTAGGCGTGCCGCCGGCCATCGACGCCGCGCGGATCGTCTACCTCGACTACACGCTGTCCTGCGTGTTGCAGGTGCAAGGCGAGTTGCCGGCCGAACTGGTGGCGAACTGGAACAGGACCAAGCGCTTCGCGCGTCTCGCGAGCCACGGCGCGTTTCTCGCGCTCGAGATGGACGTGGTGGTCGCGGGCGGCGTGTCCGAGCGCCATCTGCGCTCGACGGTCGAGCTGTGGGACCGGCTGATCCAGGAATTCCTGCTGCATCTGCGCGACCGTCCGACGCTCGCCGAGCAGGAAGCGGCGGCCCGTGC
>NZ_JAWRWU010000231.1:0-330 GCF_046535395.1 Cupriavidus sp. SIMBA_020
TTGATTCCGGCGCTGGCAATGGCCGCCGCGGGTCTTGCCGCCGCGCCGGCCGCGCACGCGCGCATCGCCATGCTGCAGCCGCCGCGCGAAGTCGCCGCCTCCCAGCCGCTCGAACTCACCCTGCTCGTCACCGCCGACGACGGCCGCCCGCTCAAGGTCACGCTGCCCGCGACGCTGCGCGTAACGCTGACGAACGGCGACGTCGCGCCCGCGCCGCTCGATCTCGTGCGCGAGCCCGGCGTGCCCGACAGGTTGACGTTGCGGCCCGGCCAGTTCCGCAAGGTGCGCTACCGTGCGCCGTGGCCCGACAGCGCGCGCGGCGCGGTGCGC
>NZ_JAWRWU010000232.1:0-330 GCF_046535395.1 Cupriavidus sp. SIMBA_020
TCCGGCTGCGCTCACAGAGGACGCGCTGCAATCTTACGCCGCCACCGCGGACGCCAAGGGCCTGCAGTTCTTCTCCACCATTGCCACTGATGTGCCGGTGTATGCCCATGGCGACGCCTTGCGTATCAAGCAGGTGCTGAACAACCTGATCAGCAACGCCATCAAGTTCACCGAGGCGGGCTGGGTGCGGATCGACCTGACGGTGGTCGGCGGCGGCGACGGCCTGTCGGTGCTGGAGTGGCGCATCGCCGACACCGGCCTGGGGATATCCGCTGACCAGCAGCCGTTGCTATTCCAGCCGTTCTACCAGGCGTATGGGCCAGGCCATTC
>NZ_JAWRWU010000233.1:0-329 GCF_046535395.1 Cupriavidus sp. SIMBA_020
GCGGCCAGCACGTCGGCGATCTGCAGGTCGATCGCTTCGCCGGGGATATCGTGCGGGGGGAGAGCGGGTTTGTCGTTCACGTCGGCGTCTCGCTGGTTGAGCGGGAATCGGTTCGTAGCGGAAGGCTGCGCCGTTCGGGGCGACCCGCCCGGACGGCTGCACTGCGGGGACGGCGATCGACTCAGTGCCCGCGCCGCACGCGGCGCCACGGATGCTTCCAGTCGATATGCGGTGCGTTTTCGTCGCGCGGATGCTGGCGCCGATGTTCCTGCCACAGTTCGTCGGAGAACAGCGCAGCCACGATCACGAGTGGCAGCACGAGGAAGATG
>NZ_JAWRWU010000234.1:0-329 GCF_046535395.1 Cupriavidus sp. SIMBA_020
CTGCGCGCAGCCGACCCGGAAAGCGCCGCCGAAATTCTCGACGCCTTCAATCACTGGGACGACATCGAAATCCATTTTCGCGGCCGCTCGATCCGATCGTCGGGTCACGGCTTTTGCGGCATCGGCCGCAAGCGTCTGTTGAATATTTTGCAGGCACGCTGTGAACAGCTCGGCGTGAAGCTCGTGTTCGAGACCCAGATGAGCGACGACGACGTGCAAAACGCCGACCTCATCATCGCGAGCGACGGCCTGAACAGCGCCACGCGTCAGAAGTACGCCACCACCTATCAGCCCGATATCGATCTGCGCGACTGCCGTTTTGTCTGGCT
>NZ_JAWRWU010000235.1:0-329 GCF_046535395.1 Cupriavidus sp. SIMBA_020
GCTGCGTCACGCGCTCGAAAGCCTCGGCCCGATCTTCGTGAAGTTCGGCCAGGTGCTGTCGACGCGCCGCGACCTGCTGTCGGTCGATTTCGCGAACGAGCTCGCGAAGCTGCAGGACCAGGTGCCGCCGTTCGATTCGGCTGTCGCGATAGCGATCATCGAGAAGTCGCTCGGCGCGCCGGTCGACGAGCTGTTCGACGAATTCGAGCGCGAGCCGATCGCGAGCGCGTCGATCGCGCAGGTGCATTTCGGGAAGTTGAAGCAGGGCGTGCACGCGGGCAAGGCCGTCGCGGTCAAGGTGCTGCGCCCGAACATGCTGCCGGTGATCG
>NZ_JAWRWU010000236.1:0-329 GCF_046535395.1 Cupriavidus sp. SIMBA_020
GCTGCCGCAGCACTGGCTCGCGTTCGACTGGCTTCCCAAGCTGTCCAAGTAATTACCGGTTCCGCCGATGCAAGATTCCTCTCTGCCTTGCCAGGATGCGCCGCCGCCCTCCGTGGGCGCGGCTCCCCGCCGCGCCACGCGTTCGGTGGCGGTGAAGTGGGGCGACCGCACGGTCATGATCGGCGGCGACGCGCCGGTGGTGGTGCAGTCCATGACCAACACCGACACCGCCGACGCCATCGCCACGGCGATCCAGGTCAAGGAACTGGCGCAGGCCGGCTCCGAGATGGTGCGCATCACCGTCAATACGCCCGAAGCCGCCAGGGAAG
>NZ_JAWRWU010000237.1:0-328 GCF_046535395.1 Cupriavidus sp. SIMBA_020
GGGGCTCTGGAGGTGCTCTATCTGATCTTCGCACAAGACAACATCAGGCAGACCATCGATATCCACAACACTAGGCACCATGCCCTCTCGCTTCCAAAGGCAAATGAGGAATCCTTTTGGTAGTGAGTTTCCGTTTCGCGCCGAGAGCCGCCTCAAGATGGCGAAGGCCGCTCCCGACCGAAGAAGCCTACCGATTGCAACCTACTGACAATCCGCTTTTGGTCGATCTCGGTCTGACGTCGGAGCACGAAGTGCTGAAGATATCGCGGGATCATAAGAAAGCCGAGAGCGTGGCCTGCTGTGGCATCCGAGTTGAAGGAGCAGTTAG
>NZ_JAWRWU010000238.1:0-328 GCF_046535395.1 Cupriavidus sp. SIMBA_020
TACGCGCACGCCGGCTGACAACGGAGCTCCCCGCATGACGACGCAAGGCAACTATCTCGCGGTGCGAAACGACTGGCTCGCGTCCGCGCTCGAACCCGCACTCGAGCCGGATCTGCCGATCGTCGATGCGCATCACCACTTCTACGAGCGGCCGGGCTGGATCTATATGCCTACGACTTCGACGCGTATCGCGCGAAGTACAAGGATCACGCGAACGTCGAGTTCGTGATCCCGCAGGAAGGCACGATCGCGGTGCCGTACGTGATGAGCCTCGTGAAGGGCGCGCCGCACGACGCGAACAGTAAGAAGGTGCTCGACTTCGTGCTGT
>NZ_JAWRWU010000239.1:0-328 GCF_046535395.1 Cupriavidus sp. SIMBA_020
GTCCTGGCGCAAGGCGCGCATCAAGATCACCAAGCATGCGCTGTGGATCGCGCTGGCCTGGTGGACGGGGTCGACCTTCATCGGCTATTTTGCGCCGATCCGCGAGCTGGGCCACGAGCTGTTCACGCTGCAGCTGGGGCCGTGGCAATGGTTCTGGATGCTGTTCTACGGTTTTGCCACCTGGGGCAACGCGGGTTTCATGCGCGAGTCGGTGTGCAAGTACATGTGTCCCTATGCGCGCTTTCAAAGCGTGATGGTGGACCCCGACACGTTCGTGGTGACCTACGACAAGCGCCGCGGCGATCCGCGCGGCGGCCGCTCGCGCAAG
>NZ_JAWRWU010000240.1:0-328 GCF_046535395.1 Cupriavidus sp. SIMBA_020
GTCCGGTCTCGCCGATGACGATGTGCAGGCCCAGGGCCAGCACCACGAACACCATCAGCAGGTTGACGACGTAGATCACATAGCCGCTGGCCATGAACGGCAGGGCCGCCAGCGCCACGGCCATCAGCGCCAGCAGGGCGCGGTCGGTATTGGATTTCATACTTTCTTCACCTGCAGTTTGCCGCCCAGCAGGCCTTGCGGACGCAGCAGCAGCACCACCATGATGGCGACGAAGGGCGCCACCACGATGGCGTTGGTCGAAATGAACAGGCCCACCAGGTTCTCGGCCACGCCGATCACGAAACCGCCGACCACCGCGCCGGGCAGG
>NZ_JAWRWU010000241.1:0-328 GCF_046535395.1 Cupriavidus sp. SIMBA_020
GGATTCAGACCCACCAGCTTGAGCAGCACCACGTCATGCGCAAAACTGCGCTGCAATCGCTCTTCCGTCATGGCGTTGCCGCCGTACTTGACCACGATGGTTTTGCCGTGGAATCGTCGGATATAGGGCAGCGCTTCGGAAAGCACCGCGGCTTTGACAGCGGGAGACGAGACGGCAGCAGGGTCGGGGGTGTCGGTCATGGCGGCTAAGTCGGCAATAAGTAGGGTATGAAAGTTAGAGGTTGAAAGCCTGCGCCGCTGATGGCGTGAAGGCATTGCCCCCCGTGGGGGCGTGGGGTCCGGCAGTAAAAAATGCCTGCACAGGAACG
>NZ_JAWRWU010000242.1:0-327 GCF_046535395.1 Cupriavidus sp. SIMBA_020
CTGGAGCCTAAACGCCTGTACAACGGTCCGTTCGACGGCCACCACGACCGTCCCGTGACGCCGTGGACCGGACGCCCGGGCAGCGTGGTGCCGACCGGCTACTACACCGTGCCGCTGGACACCGCCGCCATCGTGCGGCCCGGCAACGCGCTGACGGTGCTGACCTACGGCACCACGGTGCACGTGTCGCTGACCGCGGCCGAGGAAACCGGCATCGACGCCGAGGTCATCGACCTGCGCAGCCTGTGGCCGCTGGATCTGGAAACCATCGTCAACTCGGTCAAGAAGACCGGCCGCTGCGTCGTGGTGCACGAAGCCACGCGCACT
>NZ_JAWRWU010000243.1:0-327 GCF_046535395.1 Cupriavidus sp. SIMBA_020
TGGCGGCGGCGGGTCTGCCGCAAGACGCGGTGCAAGTCGTGGAAACGGCTGACCGCGCGGCGGTGGGCAAGCTCATCACCATGACGGAGTTCGTCGACGTGATCGTGCCGCGCGGCGGCAAGAGCCTGATCGAGCGCCTGATCAACGAGGCACGCGTGCCGATGATCAAGCACCTCGACGGCATCTGCCACGTGTATGTCGACGATCGCGCCGATCTCGCGAAGGCGCTGACCGTGTGCGACAACGCGAAGACGCACCGCTACGGCACCTGCAACACGATGGAAACGCTGCTCGTGGCGAGCGGCATCGCGGCGACCCTGCTGCCGC
>NZ_JAWRWU010000244.1:0-327 GCF_046535395.1 Cupriavidus sp. SIMBA_020
GGCGTAGGCCATCTCGAAGCTCAGCTTGTTCAGGCGCGCCAGGATTTCCAGCGACACGCCCACCCAGGCCTGCGGGCCGGCGCGGCGTCATTCCTTCGGGGCCGTGGCACCGCCGTGCGCGGCCGACCACTCGGCCGGCGCGTGCAGGAACTTCTCGACTTCGTCGAGCGTCTTGGTCTCGAAGTAGCCCGATGCCTTCGCGACGCGCAGCACGTCCCACCAGGTCGCCAGCGCGTGCAGGTCGACGTCGATGTCCTTCAGGACCGGGCCGCCTCCGTGGTAGACGTTGGCGAGGACCAGCACGCCGCAGTGGTCGCCCTGCGGGTC
>NZ_JAWRWU010000245.1:0-326 GCF_046535395.1 Cupriavidus sp. SIMBA_020
GGCCAGGCGCTTCACCACAGCAAGGGCGGCCACGTAAGAGGCAAGATCGTTGTGGACGTGGCCCGGTAGCGCTCGCCTAAGCGGCAAATCGCACCGCTGGCGAGAGCGTGAAGGACTCACGCATGTCGCGTGCTTCTTCCATCGGCGTTCGCCCGAAAAGCCGCTTGAATTCCCTGCTGAACTGCGAAGTGCTCTCGTAACCGACGCGTCCCGCTGCAGCCGCAGCGGTGACGCCGTCGCGAATCATCATCAGGCGCGCGTGATGAAGGCGGGTGGACTTGATGTACTGGATTGGCGAAGTGTGGGTCACCGTTCGGAAGTTGGCG
>NZ_JAWRWU010000246.1:0-325 GCF_046535395.1 Cupriavidus sp. SIMBA_020
GTCAGGGATACTCCTTACGGAGTGGGTTTCCCCATTCGGATATCTGCGGATCAAAGCTTGTTTGCCAGCTCCCCGCAGCTTTTCGCAGGCTACTACGTCCTTCATCGCCTGTGATCGCCAAGGCATCCACCATATGCACTTAGTCGCTTGATCCTATAACGCTGTAGGCTATAGGACCTGAGTATTAGCGTTTGTGCCGTTCATAAGTTTCAAAGCAGTCTGAGGTTATTCACCCCAGTCTTGAGAACTTGGAACAAAATTAATGCAATCACAACCCGTACCCATCTTCATCAGCAAGCTGATTACTCGATGAGCACATTTCGTT
>NZ_JAWRWU010000247.1:0-325 GCF_046535395.1 Cupriavidus sp. SIMBA_020
CTTCGTCTCTAGGTATCTCATTTATATATATAGGTGTTTGAAATAATGGCTAAAGTTTTAGATGATTCAAATTTAACCATACTAGAAAAAATGATTAAAGTAATAACAGAATATCATAAAGCTAAAAGGGAGATGTTTAAAGACCATCCCTTAGGGACACTTGTTCGTCATAAGATAAAGGAGTCTCTTTTTAAAGACGCCGAATTAGATCTAAAAATTTATCATATAGTAGGTTCGGTAGGACAAGGTAGATGGGCTGAGGTTCCATGGATTTCTATCTTTATTAAGAACTTAACGATTTCAGCCACAAGAGGGTACTATATTG
>NZ_JAWRWU010000248.1:0-325 GCF_046535395.1 Cupriavidus sp. SIMBA_020
GCCACCGCGCCGATGTCCAGACCCCAGGTGGGCTGGTCGGCGACGATGAAGCGCGGTTCGCGCGCCAGGGTGCGGCCCAGGATCAGCTTCTGCATGTTGCCGCCCGACAGGCTGCGGGTGCGCACATCCAGCGAAGCGGCGCGCACGTCGAACTGCCTGGCCAGCGCCGCCGCATAGGCGCGGCCGGCCTTGGCGCGGATCAGCCCGAAGCGCGAGAAGCGCGGGTCCTTCAGATCTTCGACGATGGCGTTTTCCCACAGCGGGCTGTCGCCGATCATGCCTTCGCCGTGGCGGTCCTCGGGGCTGCGGCCCACGTGCGCGGCGG
>NZ_JAWRWU010000249.1:0-325 GCF_046535395.1 Cupriavidus sp. SIMBA_020
TGGCCGCCGCGTGCGAGCGCTTCATCGCGGAAGAGGGCGACGCGCTGTCGGCGCAGTTCGGCGCCGCGCTGCCGCGCCTCGCGAACGCGCGGCCGGGCGTGCATCGCGGCCTCGTGATCAGCGGCGATCAGTTCGTCGCGAGCGCCGCCGCCGTGGGCGCGTTGCGCGCGCTGCTGCCCGACGCGCTGGCGGTGGAAATGGAAGGCGCCGCGATCGCCCAGGTCTGCCACGAATACGACGTGCCGTGCGCGATCGTGCGCACCATCTCCGACACCGCCGACGAACACGCGAGCACGTCGTTTTCGTCGTTTCTCGCCGATATCGC
>NZ_JAWRWU010000250.1:0-325 GCF_046535395.1 Cupriavidus sp. SIMBA_020
CTGCACCTCGACTTCACGCTGGCCGCGGAACTGGCGATGCAGATCGACCGCGCGGGTCCGGCCGAACCGGTGCAGCCGCCGCAAAGCATGATGTCGACGCCGATGGACGACGCGATGCAATCCTCCGTGCTGCGGTTTCTCGAAGCGTTGCATCGTCCGCTCGAAGCCGCCGTGCTGGGGCCGAGCCTGTTGCGCGAACTGTATTTCCGCGTGCTCACGGGCGCGCAAGGCAGCTCGATGCGCGAGGCGCTGTCGACGCGCGGGCAGTTCGGGCGCATCGGCAAATCGCTGCGGCTGATCCACGCCGGTTATGCGCAGGACCTCG
>NZ_JAWRWU010000251.1:0-325 GCF_046535395.1 Cupriavidus sp. SIMBA_020
GTGGTAGCCGATGAAGCGCAGGCTGGCGTCGGACACGTAGATGAAGCGCAGTTCGCGGTCGACATGCGCGAGCAGATCGACGGCGCCGACCACCTGTTCCAGTTGCGCGGCGCGGCTATTGGCCATCCGCGGCTTGACGTCCGCGCGCCGGCCGAACGCCCGAAGCCGGTCCACGACCGTGCGCAAGGAGCCCCGGCGGGGCGCGGTGATCCTGTTCGCTTCCATGTGTATCGCTGGCAACCCTTGATCTGATCGTTGTTGCGCCGGTTCTCCAGGCGGCACGCCAGAGCGTGAGGCCGCGGTGGTCCGGTCGGCGGGCGCATCG
>NZ_JAWRWU010000252.1:0-324 GCF_046535395.1 Cupriavidus sp. SIMBA_020
CGACGCTTGGGCTGTAGTCCAGCCCTGACAGCGGCGGATAGGCGAGCCAGCCGGTCGCGGCGAATTCGCCCACGAACAGCGAGATCATCATCAGCGCGACGCCGGCACCGAACAGCCAGAAGCTCAGCGAGTTCAGGAACGGGTAGGCCACGTCGCGGGCGCCGATCTGCAGCGGCACCACGATGTTCATCAGCCCGGTGATGAAAGGCATCGCCATGAAGAAGATCATGATGACGCCGTGGGCGGTGAAGATCTGGTCGTAGTGGTGGGGCGGCAGGAAGCCGGCGGAGTCGGCCGAGGCGACGGCCAACTGGGTACGCATCA
>NZ_JAWRWU010000253.1:0-324 GCF_046535395.1 Cupriavidus sp. SIMBA_020
GTCGTCATTGATGAGGAACACCACGCCCAGCTCGCGGCACAGGGGCGCCAGGGCGCGCGCCTGCTCGGCGCGCACCGCGTCGGGCACGTCCTTGCGGCGCAGTTGCAGCGCCCGCATGCCGCCCTCGGCGGCCTGGCGCACCGCGCGCATCAGGCGCTCGGTGTCGTCCCATTCGGGGGTGACGCCGTACAGGCCGGCGGGAAAACGCAGGGCTTTCATTGCGGTTGGATCCGGTTGGGAATGCGCCGGCCCATGCCCGGCAGGAAGCTGGCGGCGACCGCCGCGTCGGCGTGGGCCAGGCCCTGGCGCACCGCCTCGGGCATT
>NZ_JAWRWU010000254.1:0-323 GCF_046535395.1 Cupriavidus sp. SIMBA_020
TGCCTCGGCTCTTGGTAAAGGGCATTATTTTCCCTATACGTCGGCGGAGGAAATCTTTAACGAACTGAGAGAAGCGAGCCGCGGCGGAATTGCTGATTACGCTGGCATCACCTATGACAGGCTCAGGCGGGAAGGCGGCATTCAGTGGCCATGTCCTGAAGCGGATCACCCCGGAACCGGGCGATTGTTTGAGCACTCATTTGCCCATCCCGATCACAGAGCTGAATTAAGCGTGATTCCAAATGAACCGGCCGTCCAGAAAGAGAAACCGAGCGCCGGCTATCCGCTTTATTTAACCACGGGAAGGGTGATGTCTCACTACT
>NZ_JAWRWU010000255.1:0-322 GCF_046535395.1 Cupriavidus sp. SIMBA_020
CGTTCGCGTGGATCAATTACATGCTCGAACCGGTGATCGGCGCGCTGCTGACCGAGCGTCAGGGGCTCGCGAATACGCTCGCGCCGCCACCCGGCCTCCAGACCGGTCACCAGCACCTCGTGTGGCTCCAGCCGGTCGAGGACATCGCGCGGCGCGAGTCGTTGTGGAGCCGCATCGTGTCGGGCGACCGGCCGGCGTCGTTCGAAAAATGATCAGGCTCGGGCTCACGTCGAAGCTGTCGGTGCTGTTCGCGTGCATCGGCGTGATCGCGTCCGGCACCACCGGCTACTACACGTACCGCGCGAACCGGACGATGCTCGTG
>NZ_JAWRWU010000256.1:0-322 GCF_046535395.1 Cupriavidus sp. SIMBA_020
CATCGTCCAGCCGCGCGGCGCCCGCGGAATCGATATCGAAAGCGATGCCCAGCGCGCCGGCCACGCCGGGATCCTCGATGGGCAACTCCCACGTCAGGAAAACCTGCGACAAGTCGCGGCTCGCCGGGAAGTCGGCCTCGTCGAACATGCTGGAACCCCGCGGCACCACGCCATGAGGCTGGCAGGTGTCGAACAGCACGGCGGTGCCGCGCCGCAGTGCAATACGCTGGCCGGTGCCGGGGTAGATCAGATCCAGCCCCTTGTCTTCGCTGATGAACAGATTGCAGAAGGCCACGCTGCCGTACTGCATGCCGTCGTGGTG
>NZ_JAWRWU010000257.1:0-322 GCF_046535395.1 Cupriavidus sp. SIMBA_020
GGGCAAAGGCGCGCCGGGGGCGGCAGACGCCGCCCTGACCGGCTGGCGCGGCACTTTTTCGCGCCTGACGGCCGACAGCGCCGGCTTCACCGTTTCGGTCGACCGGCCCGTGACGCTGTCTTACCTGCCGGCGGCGGTGGCGCCGCAATGGCAGTGGCAGGTGGGCCAGACCGTGCTGGGGGTGGACCTGCCGGGCAAGGAAAAACTGGCGATCGCGCACAAGGGCTCGCGCGGCGACGCCAAGCGCTGGGAAACCGCCGGCCAGGCCGACAACCTGGTCATCACCGCCGCCATGGCGCGCCAGGTCATCGCCGCCGTCGAT
>NZ_JAWRWU010000258.1:0-322 GCF_046535395.1 Cupriavidus sp. SIMBA_020
CGCAATTTCGCGCCGCGCGCATCCGTCGCGTGTCGTTCCAATGGAAGCAGGCCGCCAGCGAGACCGCTGCCGACAAGGGCGGAACGCCGCAAGGGTCGTGAGGCGATGCGGGGGCGGGCGCGATCGGGCCTCAGCTCTTGGTGACCGCCGCCACGTTGGCCCATTCTTCATCGGAGTACAGCCGCGAGCGCAGCAAAAAGCGCTTGCCCTCGGCGCTGTCGAGCGAGAACGCGCCGCCGCGTCCGGGCACGGCGTCGATGATGAGCTGGGTGTGCTCCCAATACGCGAACTGGTCTTCGCCCATGTAGAACGGGCAGCCCTC
>NZ_JAWRWU010000259.1:0-321 GCF_046535395.1 Cupriavidus sp. SIMBA_020
CTCCGCGATCGCGTGAGCGGCGATCGCGGCCTTCGTCGTTTCGTTCATTCAGGAAAGGGTGTCGCTGAGGAAACCGCCGAACGGCAGCGGGTTATTGACGCCGAAGCGGCATTCGCAGCCGCTCGTTTTCATGCTGCAGCGGTCAAGCGCCGGATCAGTCACCGGCTGGTCGTTGGCGTCGAAATACGCGGTGCCCGTGTAGCCGCAGTTCGCGTCGCGGTATTTCCACTGGCAGATCGGCACAATCTGGCGAGCGGGGAGCTGCTGGCCGCCGAAATCGAGCGGTGACGCGAGCGTGAACTCGACCTGCAGGCCGGGCTG
>NZ_JAWRWU010000260.1:0-321 GCF_046535395.1 Cupriavidus sp. SIMBA_020
GTCGTCGGCGTGACGCACGTCTTTACGAACAGCCGGATCTTCTTTGTCCAGCTCCTTGTCGTCCGGGTTGATACCCTGGATTGCAGGGATCTCGGTCGGAGCAGGCAGGTAGTCGATGACGGCGTCGAGAACCAGGGGAACGCCCTTGTTCTTGAACGACGAACCGCAGACGGCCGGTACGATTTCGCTGGCCAGGGTGCGCGCGCGCAGACCGGCTTTGATCTCTTCGACGGTCAGCTCTTCGCCTTCCAGGTACTTGTTCATCAGCTCTTCCGACGACTCGGCGGCGGCTTCAACCAGCTTTTCACGCCATTCGGCAGC
>NZ_JAWRWU010000261.1:0-321 GCF_046535395.1 Cupriavidus sp. SIMBA_020
CCACGCCACCCTGAACACGGTGGTGCCCGTCTTCATGCTGATGTGGGCGGTGGCGCTGATCGGCGCGCCGACCGCCTCGCTCCTGGGCATGCTGGGGCCGGTGTCGGTGTTGTTCCTGGCGTCGTGGTTCCTGGATGAGCCCGTTACCGCCTGGCAGTTGGCGGGCACCGCGCTGGTCCTGGCCGGCGTGTTCGTATTGATGGGGGGCGGGGCCGCCAGGCCTTCGCCCGCCGCTCCCGGCGGCAACGCTGCCCCGCGTTGAGGTCCGGGCTTCCTGTTTGATTCTCAAGCTTGCGTCGCAACAATCCAATGAAAGGAGGC
>NZ_JAWRWU010000262.1:0-320 GCF_046535395.1 Cupriavidus sp. SIMBA_020
CGTTCGGCCTACCAGGAAATGCAGAACCAGCGCCTGGGCCTGAACACGCAGATCACCACCACGGTCGAACAGGTCAACAGCTACCTGACTCGCATCAACGACCTGAACAGCCAGATTTCCACCGCCCGCGCCAAGGCCGGCGGCAATCCGCCCAACGACCTGCTGGACCAGCGCGACCAGGCCGTGTCGGAACTGAACCAGCTGATCGGCGTCACCACCTACGAGCAGGGCGACAAACTCAGCATCTCGCTGGCTTCGGGCGGCCAGGCGCTGCTGTCGGGCGACACCGTCTGTCAAGCCAAGCCTGAATTTGCTCCTGG
>NZ_JAWRWU010000263.1:0-319 GCF_046535395.1 Cupriavidus sp. SIMBA_020
GGGCGGCGGCACCACCGCGGTGATGAGGGGCGCGCTGACGCTCTACAACATCACGCCGGGTCTGTCGTTGTTCGAATCCAAGCCCGAACTGGTGTGGGGGCTGATTGCTTCGCTGTTCGTGGCCAACGTGCTGCTGTTCATCATGAACGTGCCGCTGGTGCGTGTGTTCTCGAAGGTGCTGTCGGTGCCGGGCTGGCTGATGGTGCCGGGCATCCTGTGCATCAGCTATATCGGCGTGTATGCCATCAACGCCGGCACGTTCGATCTGCTGCTGGTGACGGGCATTGGTGTGCTCGGCTATTTCCTGCGCAAGTTCGGC
>NZ_JAWRWU010000264.1:0-318 GCF_046535395.1 Cupriavidus sp. SIMBA_020
GGTATCCCACGCCATCCGCATGAGCGGCGAGCCGCGCATGCGCACCGTGTTCGTCGAGCCGGGGGCGGCCTCGCACCTGCCCACCGAATGCTGCGTGCTGTCGATCTCGCCGCTGTTGCGCGGGCTGATGGTGGCGGCCGCCGAGGTGCCGCTGGAATGGCAGCCCGGCACCCGCGACGGCCGCCTGATGATGCTGCTGCTGGACGAGCTGAAACAGGAGCCGGTGCTGCCGCTGCACCTGCCGCAGCCGTCCGAGCCGCGCCTGGCGCGCATCTGCCGCGCCATCGTGCGCCACCCCGAGCGCCAGGCGGGCGCGGC
>NZ_JAWRWU010000265.1:0-317 GCF_046535395.1 Cupriavidus sp. SIMBA_020
TCAGACATGGAGACAAATCATATAATCAGCCTGCCATGCTAACACCAAGGATACGATTCTCGTGATTCACCACTCCGCAGCTCCCTTGAACCCCGCCTCCCGAAGCGGGTCGGTTTTGCGCGTGGTTATCGCGCTATTTGCCGTTATCGCCATTGCCGGTTGCGGCTCGACCAACAGCAAGTACGACAAGACCACCAACTGGAGCGCCGAACAGCTGTACGCCGACGCCAAGGCGGAAATCTCGTCCGGGGGCTGGAAAGAAGCCCGCGAGCGCCTGACCGCCATCGAAAGCCGCTACCCCTTCGGCGTCTACGCCC
>NZ_JAWRWU010000266.1:0-317 GCF_046535395.1 Cupriavidus sp. SIMBA_020
TCCAAAACATGTAACACGTCGCTGAAAACGCTTTTAGTCTCATGCGCTTTCAGCCCCTTCGTTCAGCTGCGAGTGCCCTCCCGCGCCTGGACGGTCGCCGCCTGCTTGGCGATGCGCTCTTCAAGCGTGCCGGCGCACGCAAAAGCAAAGCTGCTGCAGGACATTAACCGCGGCCCGCAGCCAGCTTTTCCAGGTACTTCGAAAGGTGCCCAAGCCACAGGCGACGTTCCTTGTCATAGGCGTGCCGGTTATATACCCCCTCAACGCCTGGCAGCATATGGCCCAGTATCACTTCACCCACTTCAGGGGGGCAACCG
>NZ_JAWRWU010000267.1:0-317 GCF_046535395.1 Cupriavidus sp. SIMBA_020
GATGGCGGCCATCATGGTCCGGATGCGACCCGACAGCAGTTGCATCGTGCTCTGGTAGTGCAAGGTGTTGTCGGCGAACTGGACCCGCTCGATGTCCATGTCGACCGTGTTGCCGTCCATGCTGGGCTGGTAGGGCAGCCGGTACAGCATCTGGGTCGGCCCTTCGGACACGGCCTTCGCCGGGATGTGGCGCGCCGAGGTCAGCGTCAGCGACGTGTCGGGCAGGCGCTTGGAGCCTTCCATGGCGTTCTGCATCGCCGCCTTGAAATCGAAATCGCGCGCCTTGTAGTTCGGCGTGTCGGCGTTGGCGATGTTCG
>NZ_JAWRWU010000268.1:0-317 GCF_046535395.1 Cupriavidus sp. SIMBA_020
GATCACCAGGAACAGGTCGGCGCGGTCGATGTCCTGGTACGAGCCGGGCGGTCCGTCGGCGCCCAGCGACAGCTTGTAGCCGCTGCCGGCGCTGGCCATGCACAGGCGCGAATTCGATTCGATATTGTTGGTGCCGATGAAACCCTTGGCCAGCTTGTTGGCCAGGTACTGGGCTTCGATCGACATCTGCCCCGACACATACAGCGACACCGCGTCGGGGCCGTGGGTATCGATGATGGCGCGCAGCCGCCGTGCGGTGTCCTGCACGGTGTCGCGCAGGGGGCGCGGCACGGGGTCCTGATCGCGCTGCAATCGCG
>NZ_JAWRWU010000269.1:0-316 GCF_046535395.1 Cupriavidus sp. SIMBA_020
GGCCGCCGAACGATTGCGACAGCCGCGCGGACAGCCGCTGCCACAGCGGCGGCGGCCGGCGCCACGGGCGCGTGAGGTCGGCGCGCGTGACGATGCCGATCAATCGGGCCTCGCCGTCGACCACCGGCAGCGCTTTCACGCGATGGCGATCGAGCAGCGTCAGCGCGGCGGTCACCGACGTGGACGGCGAGACTTCGATTGCGTGCTTCGTCATCAGGTCCGCGCAGCGCAGCTCGCCGAACGTGCGCGTATACGCCTGCATTTCGGTTTCGCGCAGCAGCGTTTCGAGGTCGTCCGGATCGACGTCGAGCCATTC
>NZ_JAWRWU010000270.1:0-316 GCF_046535395.1 Cupriavidus sp. SIMBA_020
GGCGACCCGGTGCAGGGCCGATTCGGTGCGGATCTTGTAGTGCTCGGTCAGGTTGGCCGGGTCACCCAGCAGCAGGCCGGGAAAGCGGTCGCCGCGGCGACGCTCGATCAGGACCGTCTTGCGCTCGGGAATCAGGCACTGCACATCTTCGTTGTGACGCAGGTACTCGCGCGGCTGGCCGTCCAGGATCTCGAGGCGCTCGCGTTCGCCGGTGCCGTCCAGGACGTGCACCAGGCGCGACGACTGGATCATCTCGCCTTGCTGGTACATGAACACGCCTGCGTAGTCCTGCTTGCGCGCCGCCTGCTGGATGCGC
>NZ_JAWRWU010000271.1:0-316 GCF_046535395.1 Cupriavidus sp. SIMBA_020
GGCTGACGCCGATTCCCGGATTCGGTCGCAACCTGAACCGCAACGCGTTGGCGTCGTTCATGCGGCACAAGTACATTCCGGCGCCGCAATCCATCTACGAAGGCATCGCCAAGCTGCCCCCGGGCACCTGGATCGAGTTCACCGCCGATGACACCCGCAGCCGCCGCATGCCCGAGCCCCGCGTGTACTGGTCGGCGCGGGAAGCGGCCGATACCGCGGCGCAATCGTTGCTGTCGTTCGACTCGGACGCGCAGGCGACCGATGCGCTGGAAGGCGTGCTGTCCAAGGCCGTGGGCGGCCAGATGCTGTCGGACGT
>NZ_JAWRWU010000272.1:0-316 GCF_046535395.1 Cupriavidus sp. SIMBA_020
GCGATTCCGACACCTTGGTGAAGCTGTTCGCCTCGACCACGCGCGTGAATATCTCCATGGCTTCGAAACGGTCCATCTTTTGCCCTATGAGTGATTGGCGGAAGTGGCTTGCGGAGTGAAGTGTATAGGTTGGAAATATTGTTGTCTCATAGCCGCCGCGCCGCGCTCAATCCCGGTCGGGTGCGCCGAGCGGGAAAAGCGGCCGATAGGGGCGCGCCTCGTCCACCGCGCGGGCGAACGACGGTCCCGCCAGCAGCCGCTTCCGGTAGGCGAGCACGTGCCTGAAAGCCGGGCCGATGCGGTGCGTCCAGTCGGC
>NZ_JAWRWU010000273.1:0-316 GCF_046535395.1 Cupriavidus sp. SIMBA_020
GGTCCATACCTCGCGCTTCATCAGCGGGAAGTACGACGTCTCGACCGGGCGGCCGAAATTCACGAGCACGTCGGTCTTGGTCCACTTGCCGATTTCCGCGCGATAGAACTCGCTCGGCTGCAACACCTGGCGCACGTTGATGATGCGGTGGGCCGCGTCGACATCGGCCGCGACGGTGATCTCGCCCATCGGCTGGGTCGGCCACATCAGGCGCTTGCCGCCGTCGGGCAGGTCGTAGACTTCGCGCGGCGGGCCGAAGCGGGCGATCACGGACTGGGCGTCGTCGCCCGCGTGGAACTGCTGCCAGGGCTGCGCG
>NZ_JAWRWU010000274.1:0-315 GCF_046535395.1 Cupriavidus sp. SIMBA_020
AGTGAAAACAGCCCTTTTTTACGATGGGGGAACCAGGCACTGGCGCCCAAGAAGGGCCAATGCTAACGGAAACGAGCCGGTATTATAGAGAAGCCGCGCCAGACGCCCAGCCTTATGTGCGCGCAACCCATTTTTCCGCAATATTGCACTTCTGACACGGATCTTCCTTGAAAAACGATCATGACCCCCGCCTGGAGCAGATCCGCGCCTGGCTGCAGGGCCTGCCCGCCGCGTTGGGACTGGCGGTGGATACCCTGCGCCCCGCCTCCGCCGACGCCAGCTTCCGCCGCTATTTCCGCCTGGACGCCGCCGGTC
>NZ_JAWRWU010000275.1:0-315 GCF_046535395.1 Cupriavidus sp. SIMBA_020
ATAATCGTTCGGCACGTAGCCCGCATCGACGGCTGCGCGCGATGCGCCGAGTGCCGCGTTGAGTTTGTCGGCGAGCGGTTCGAGTACCTTCGTGTAGTTTTCGCCGCTGCCCAGACCGCGTCCGCCTGACACGATAATCTTTGCGCTGGTGAGTTCGGGACGATCGAGTTTCGTGACTTCGCGATTGACGAATTGCGCTTTGCCGTTGTCCGCTGCCGCTTCGATTTTTTCTACCGATGCGTTGCCGCCTTCCGCAGCGACCGCGTCGAATGCCGTGGTGCGAACAGTGATGACTTTCACCGGATCAGCCGATTG
>NZ_JAWRWU010000276.1:0-315 GCF_046535395.1 Cupriavidus sp. SIMBA_020
CCGCGCTGCAGCAGATCAACGTATCGCTGGAGGAGGCGGCGCAATCGCTGGGCGCGACGCGCCTGCGCACCATCCGGCGCGTGGTGGTGCCATTGATGGCCGGGGGCATGCTGGCCGGCTTCGTGACCAGCTTCGTGACGGCGGCGGTCGAGCTGTCGGCCACCATCATGCTGGTCACCAAAGACAGCCAGGCGCCGATGAGCTACGGCATCTATCTGTACATGCAGAGCGCCGCGGGCCGGGGTCCGGGCGCCGCGCTGGGCGTGCTGGCGGTGGCCGCGGTCGCCATCGGCACCTATGTCTCGCACTTGCTGG
>NZ_JAWRWU010000277.1:0-314 GCF_046535395.1 Cupriavidus sp. SIMBA_020
GGGCATGGCGCTGCTGACAGTCGCACCTCCAGCGCGCACGAGCGCTGACGCGGGGGTCCGTCGAATGTTCAGGCGCGGCGAGGCGGAAACGAACAGGAAGTGACGTGCCGCAAAACCTGTTTCAACATTGAGACGGGATGGGGACCGCTGACGTCGCCAACATCCGCGATCTGGTTGGAGATACCGCATGGACCCTTTACGCGGACGCAGGTCTTTTTGATTCCGCGAGCTTCGTCGACGGGCCGCTTGCGCCAGCGAAACGCTTTCACCAACACATGTCGGGTCCAGTTCGGTCAACAGCTTGATCCAATCCG
>NZ_JAWRWU010000278.1:0-314 GCF_046535395.1 Cupriavidus sp. SIMBA_020
CTGCCTGTAAGACTGGGATAACTCCGGGAAACCGGGGCTAATACCGGATGGTTGTTTGAACCGCATGGTTCAGACATAAAAGGTGGCTTTGGCTACCACTTACAGATGGACCCGCGGCGCATTAGCTAGTTGGTGAGGTAACGGCTCACCAAGGCAACGATGCGTAGCCGACCTGAGAGGGTGATCGGCCACACTGGGACTGAGACACGGCCCAGACTCCTACGGGAGGCAGCAGTAGGGAATCTTCCGCAATGGACGAAAGTCTGACGGAGCAACGCCGCGTGAGTGATGAAGGTTTTCGGATCGTAAAGCTC
>NZ_JAWRWU010000279.1:0-313 GCF_046535395.1 Cupriavidus sp. SIMBA_020
AAGATGGACCTGCGCCTGCCGGAAGCCGCCTACGACCTGGGCGCCAAGCCGTGGCAGGCGTTCTGGCAGATCACCGTGCCGCTGTCGCGGCAGGGCGTCATCGCCGGCGCCATGCTGGTGTTCATCCCGGCGGTCGGCGAATACGTCATTCCCGAAATGCTGGGCGGCGCCAACACGCTGATGATGGGCCGCGTCATGTGGAACGAGTTCTTCAACAATACCGACTGGCCGATGGCCTCTGCGGTGACCTGCGTGATGGTGCTGCTGTTGCTGGTGCCGCTGGCGCTGTTCCAGTACAACCAGGTCAAGCAGC
>NZ_JAWRWU010000280.1:0-312 GCF_046535395.1 Cupriavidus sp. SIMBA_020
TACGGGCTGGCGGGACGGGGGCCGCGCGGCGCGGGCGAGGTGCTGGCGATTCTGCGGACCGAACTGGAGAACACATTGCGGCTGCTCGGGCGTAATCGCATCGGCGCGCTCGACGCCGCAGCGGTGCGCAGGCGCCGGGCCATTTTCGATTGACACAGGGAACCAGACATCATGCGTGAAAGAATCGTCTTCATCGGCGGCGGAAACATGGCCAGCGCCCGTCCATGGCGAGCAAACCCGGCGAGCGCAAGACCCAGATTCTGCAGACCCTGGCCGAGATGCTGGAGCAGCCGCACGCGTCGCGCATCACCA
>NZ_JAWRWU010000281.1:0-312 GCF_046535395.1 Cupriavidus sp. SIMBA_020
GGTATGCAGCAAGGCGCCGGCAAGGTCCAGAAGGCGTACGGCGATGCAAATGAAGACGCCAAGGACGACGCAAAACGCAATAGGCCGTAATTCACGTTGGCATGCAGCTCGACGGGAAGGCGCTTCGGCGCCTTTCTTTTTTCGAGGCCGGGCCTTGGGGGCGGGACTTCGGCGGCGCGGTCGATCTCGCCTGGGAGTAACCCGGTGTCCGCGCCGCGGACGTTTCGCGCGCCGCGCGTCGCCTTTAGACTTGGCGCATCCAACAATAAGCAGGAGACGCCCATGACACCCGAAAAAATACTCTCGATGTTC
>NZ_JAWRWU010000282.1:0-312 GCF_046535395.1 Cupriavidus sp. SIMBA_020
GTGTGGCCTACGCCCGCGAACTGCTTGATACCGGCCGCGCGATGACGGTCGTGTCGCAGGACGGCACGCGCTTCGCCGCGCCGGGCGCCGATCTGTCGCGCGGATTCCTGACGTTCGGCGCGAGCGTCGGCTTGCCGCTGACGCGGCAACTGGACGTGTCTCTTGCCTATGATGCGCTCGTCAACACGTCCCGCGCGTCGTCGCAGGCGGGCAGCGTCAGGATGAGCTATCGCTTCTGACTGTCAGCGCAGCAGCGCTTGCCTGGCTGCCTGGTATTCCGCTTCGAGCAGATTCACCAGCTCGTGTACCGCC
>NZ_JAWRWU010000283.1:0-312 GCF_046535395.1 Cupriavidus sp. SIMBA_020
CCACGGGTTCGGGTTCCAGCGCCACGCCATAGCGATCCATGACCGCGTCCTGGATCGCACGCGCCAGCGCCATGATGTCGGCCGCCGTGGCGCCGCCGCGATTCACCAGCACCAGCGCTTGCCGATCATGCACGCCGGCGGCGCCCAGCTGGCGTCCTTTCCAGCCGCATTGATCGATCAACCAGCCCGCGGCAAGCTTGAAACGCCCGTCCGGTTGCGCATAGGAAACCAGCCCTGGGAAACGCTCGAGCAGCGCATCACGCTGCGCGGCCGCGACGATGGGATTCTTGAAAAAGCTGCCGGCATTGCCCG
>NZ_JAWRWU010000284.1:0-311 GCF_046535395.1 Cupriavidus sp. SIMBA_020
CTACCCGACCGCCCGTGTCGTTCGGAAGGTCGGCACGGTGCGTGATCAATGACCTTGCGTTGTGTTGAATGGAAGCAGGGCCTGCGCCGGTCGTGCGAAGCGGGCATGCCGCGACGGGTGGTCCCGGGTCACGACGCCGGTGTAGGCCTGTTTCGCGAGCGGCTCGGCTTTTCAGGTCATCCGTGGAGCGCGCCGCCTCGTCGCTTGATGGTGCAATGCCGCCGGCTCGACGTTGTGAGCCGCACGAGTTTCGAAGGCTTGTTTGACGGTAGTTCTCTGATTGAACGAACCGGGAGCAAGGTTCAGCGCCG
>NZ_JAWRWU010000285.1:0-311 GCF_046535395.1 Cupriavidus sp. SIMBA_020
CGGGCAAGGAAGCGGGCCTGTTCTTCCCGAGCGGCACGCAGAGCAACCTCGCCGCGCTGATGGCGCATTGCGGACGCGGCGACGAATACATCGTCGGGCAACTGGCGCACACCTATAAGTACGAGGGCGGCGGCGCGGCGGTCCTCGGCAGCATCCAGCCGCAGCCGCTCGAAAACGCCGCCGACGGTTCGATCCCGCTCGACAAGATCGCCGCCGCGATCAAGCCGATCGACAACCACTTCGCGCGCACGCGCCTGCTGGCGCTGGAGAACACCATCGGCGGCAAGGTGCTGCCCGAGGGGTATGTCGCC
>NZ_JAWRWU010000286.1:0-310 GCF_046535395.1 Cupriavidus sp. SIMBA_020
CTTCAAAGCGGTTGCCGCCGACAACCGGCGGCCCGAGCAACAGCCCCATCGAGCGTGTGAATTGGGCATCGTCGCTGGCGTAAAGCCGCTCGATCTTGTGCTCGATCTTCTTCTCGCCGCTAGTGAGATTGGCGATCAGCAATACGACGATGAGCGTGAGTACAACGGCAAGGGCAACCAGGGCAGTCGTCGGCATGCGTGGTCCTCGCGTAGCAAACAGTCATTCGGACCGCCAAGTGTACGGTGTTTTTCAAACCGGAGTTGCACGCGGATGGGAAGCGAAGACGTTGTCCGCCAAGCGGTCTCAACG
>NZ_JAWRWU010000287.1:0-310 GCF_046535395.1 Cupriavidus sp. SIMBA_020
GGGCACGCTGGTCGGCTACGCGATCCAGACCGTTTCGCTGGCCTGGCTGGCGGCGCGCGCCGACGGCGGTTTCTGGGGCGCGCCCAGGCTGACCCTGCAATCGCCGCACTGGCCCGAACTGATGAGCGCCGCCGGCGTGATGCTGATCGGCCAGGTGGCCATGAGCTTCGTCGGCCCGCTGGACCAATACGCCGCCGCCAACCTGGGCGCCAATGCCAACGCCACGCTGGGCTACGCCAGCCGGCTGCTGTCGCTGTTGCTGGGCATCGGCGCGGTGTCGGTGGGCCGCGCGGCGCTGCCGGTGCTGGCC
>NZ_JAWRWU010000288.1:0-310 GCF_046535395.1 Cupriavidus sp. SIMBA_020
GATCCTCTGGTCGCTGTCGGCACCGCTGGCGGTTGCCGGTGTGGAAGTCCCCCGGGCGATGGTGTTTGCCGTGTACCTGCCACCGCAGGCCGAGCAGGGCGAGAAGCTGCCGGTGCTGTACTCGCTTAGCGGCCTCACCTGCACCGACGAGAACTTCATGCAGAGGGCCGGCGCCCAGCGCATGGCTGCGGAGCTTGGGCTGATCATCGTGGCCCCCGACACCAGCCCGCGTGGCGAGCAGGTGCCGGGCGACCCGGACGGCGCCTGGGACTTCGGCTTGGGGGCCGGCTTCTACCTCAACGCCACCCAG
>NZ_JAWRWU010000289.1:0-309 GCF_046535395.1 Cupriavidus sp. SIMBA_020
GTATTGCGCCTGGTTGCCGCTGCGCCGCAGCGCCAGGTTCAGCTGCCTTGCCACTCGCGCCGCCAGCCAGCGGCCCGCGTCCTGTTCGACCATGGCCAGGCACATGTCGATGCCGGCAGTGACGCCGCCCGAGGTCCAGAATCGGTCGTCCTGAACATAGAGCGCCTCTGGCTCCACCTGCAAGCCATCGAAGTGGCGCGCCAGCAATGGTGCCGAAGCCCAATGCGTTGCCACGCGCCGGCCGGCCAGCATGCCCCAATGGGCCAGCAGGAAGGCGCCGGTGCACACCGAAGCCAGGCGCCGCGTCCG
>NZ_JAWRWU010000290.1:0-309 GCF_046535395.1 Cupriavidus sp. SIMBA_020
GGCAGGGGAGGAATGACTTCCATCAAGCAAGATACATGCCAATCGCATCCGCCCTGGGGCCGAAGGCGGTGGAGCGGGGTAGGGTTTTCATAATTGAAATGCGGCCATCGCAATGATGAAATCCCCTCTTCGAGTTTCGTTACCGGTGCCGCCATGCTGACTGTCCCGACGCCCGTGGAATCCGACCTGGCGGCGCTGCCGCGCATCTGGGCCGTGGGCGTGGCGCGCATCGCCCGCACCTTCGCCCAGATCCTGCCCAGTTATGCCCAGCGCGGCGAATTCAAGCTGATCGAGGCCGGTTTCGACGCG
>NZ_JAWRWU010000291.1:0-309 GCF_046535395.1 Cupriavidus sp. SIMBA_020
GTCCACGGCTTCACGCACTTCGGCGATGGCGTTGGCGAAGGTCTTGCCGGCTTCGCGGGCCAGCAGGCCCATCAGCGGCTGGATCTCGCCTTCCATCAGGTCGGCGGCGCGTTCCAGCCGGGCCTCGCGGCGCTTGCCGGCGTAGACGGCCGGCACTTCGACGTTGCCCTGCGCCGTCAGGTCGGACAGCAGGTGGTAGCGCTGGAAGATGAAGCCGAAATGCTCGCGCCGCAATTCGGTCAGTTCGTCCGGATCCAGTTCGCCCGTGCTGCGGCCGCTGACGCGGTAGTCGCCGCTGGTGGCGCGGTC
>NZ_JAWRWU010000292.1:0-308 GCF_046535395.1 Cupriavidus sp. SIMBA_020
GCGGGGAAGTTCCACGGCGTGATGGCGGCGGTGACGCCGATCGGCTGCTTCAGGGCCAGCAGGCGCTGGCCGGCCTTGGGGCTTTGCAGCACGTCGCCGTCGCTGCGCTTGGCTTCCTCGGCGAACCATTCCAGGAACGAGGCGGCGTAGGCGATTTCGCCGGCGGCCTCGGTCACGGGCTTGCCCTGTTCCGAGGTCATGATGGCGGCCAGGTCCTGCTGGTTCTGCATCATCAGCTGGGCCCACTTCAGCAGGATCGCGGCGCGTTCCTTGCCGGTCCTGGCGCTCCAGGCGGGCAGGGCGGCCTG
>NZ_JAWRWU010000293.1:0-308 GCF_046535395.1 Cupriavidus sp. SIMBA_020
AGAAGGGCGGTTCGGCGATGTACGTGGAATCGGGCCAGTTGTAGGTGTCGCCGTTGACGCCCTTGATGTTTTCCCAGAGCTTGCCCGGGTTGCTCTTGACCTGGCCGTAGTTGGCCTCGAACGCCTTGGGGTCCAGGGCGTACTTGAGCAGCGATTCGACTTCTTCGGTGGTGGGCCAGATGTCGCCCAGCCAGATGTCGCCCTTCTTGCCACGGCCCACGGGCTCGGTCATCAGGTCGCGCGTGATGTTGCCGGCGATCGCATAAGCGACAACCAGCGGCGGCGAGGCCAGGAAGTTCGCGCGGATG
>NZ_JAWRWU010000294.1:0-308 GCF_046535395.1 Cupriavidus sp. SIMBA_020
CGAATAATTGATGCCATAGGTCGCCAGCGGCCAGCCATAGTTCCTGCCGGCCTGCACCAGGTTGATTTCGTCGCCGCCGCGCGGACCATGCTCGTGCTCCCACAGCGCGCCGGTCCAGGGATTGAGCGCCATGCCCTGCGGGTTGCGATGGCCGTACGACCAGATCTCGGGCCGCGCGCCGGCCTGGCCCACGAAGGGGTTGTCGGTCGGCACCGAGCCGTCCACCTTCAGCCGCACCACCTTGCCTTGCAGCTTGTCCAGGTCTTGCGCGGTCGGGCGCTGGTTGTTCTCGCCCAGCGAGATGAACA
>NZ_JAWRWU010000295.1:0-307 GCF_046535395.1 Cupriavidus sp. SIMBA_020
GCTCGAGCAACCCCTACAACATGGTTCGCGCCACGTTGAATGGCCTGCGCGCCTCCCTGACCCCGGCGGATGTTGCTGCCAAGCGCGGCAAGACCGTCGAAGAGATCCTGGGGTAAATCATGGCTCAGAAGCAGATCAAAGTGACCCTCGTGCGCTCCGTGATCGGTACCAAGCAATCGCACCGTGACACGGTTCGCGGTCTGGGCTTGGGCCGTATCAACAGCAGCCGCGTGCTGGTCGATACGCCCGAGGTGCGTGGGATGATCCGTAAGGTGGATTATCTCGTTTCCGTCTCGGAAGCCTAAGG
>NZ_JAWRWU010000296.1:0-307 GCF_046535395.1 Cupriavidus sp. SIMBA_020
GTGCGCCGATTCACGTCCGATGAAAAATAAAAAAGCCCTCGTCACGAGGGCTTTTTTGCGGTGCCGCGCGCCGCATAGGCGCGCAGGACGCATGAACTTACGCGAAGTTCTTCGCTGCGAAGTCCCAGTTCACGATGTTCCAGAACGCTTCGACGAACTTCGGACGTGCGTTGCGGTAGTCGATGTAGTACGCGTGTTCCCACACGTCGATCGTCAGCAGCGGCTTGTCGGCCGTCGTCAGCGGCGTCGCGGCGTTGCTCGTCGACACGATGTCGAGCGAACCGTCGGCCTTCTTCACGAGCCATGC
>NZ_JAWRWU010000297.1:0-307 GCF_046535395.1 Cupriavidus sp. SIMBA_020
CAGGCTCTCGGCGTTGTCGACGAACGGAAAGCTCGACGTGTTCGCGTTCGGATCGCCGGTCTGAATCCGCTTCGGGCCGAACGAGCCGAGATGCAGCCACACCGATGCGGAGCCGGGGCCGCCGTTGTACAGGAACGTGACCGGACGCTTCGCGGCGGGCTGGTTGTCGGCGGTGTAGGCGACGTAGAAGAACGACGCTTCGGGCGCGCCCGTCTGCGGATTGTGCGCGACGAGGTGGCCGGCGGTGGCCGTGTAGCGGATCGTCTGGCCGTTCAGCGTGATCTGGTGATGGGTGACGGCGGCCTTC
>NZ_JAWRWU010000298.1:0-306 GCF_046535395.1 Cupriavidus sp. SIMBA_020
ACGCACGGCGCCGACTGCCCCTTGAAGCGATAGATCGAATCGAGCAGCAGGTCGCCGTCGCGATACTGCGGCACGCCGAACAGGTCGTACTCGCCCGTGAAGCTGCGCAGCCGATGCGGCCCCAGATGATCGAGCGCCGTGAAATGCGAGTGCTCGCGGCCGCGAAACGACAGCACCACGATGTCCTGCTTGCGAAAGCCGAGCGCCAGCGCCTGCGTGACCGCGCGGCGCGTCGCGGCGACCACGGTGGATTCGCCCTCGCCTTCGTCCGTCGCTTTGTCCGTCGCTTCGTCCCACGCGAACACC
>NZ_JAWRWU010000299.1:0-306 GCF_046535395.1 Cupriavidus sp. SIMBA_020
CGGAACATGATCACGGGCGAGGCCACGCCGATCACGCGCACCGCCTGCACGTATTCGCGGTTCTTCTCCACCAGGGTCGAGCCGCGCACCGTGCGCGCGTACTGCGGCCAGCCGGCCAGCGCGATGGCGCCGATCAGCACCGGGAACGCGATGATCTCGTGCAGCTCGCGCGGCACCGCGGCGCGCGCCACGCCGTCGATCAGCAGCGCGATCAGGATCGCCGGGAACGACAGTTGCACGTCGGCGATGCGCATGATGAAGGCATCGATGCGTCCGCCCGCGTAGCCCGAGATCAGCCCCAGCACG
>NZ_JAWRWU010000300.1:0-305 GCF_046535395.1 Cupriavidus sp. SIMBA_020
GCGCGACATAGCAATGCGCGCGCTCGACGACGCGGGCATCAGCTGGACCGAGGTGTTCGTCGGCGGCGGGCACGCGGCGGTGATAGCTGCCGTGTCGGCCGGCCTGGCGGTGGCGGCCTTCTCGTGCCGGCTCGCGCCACCCGACACGATCGAGGTCAGTCAGCGCTTCGGCCTCCCCGACCTGCCGTCGTCGAGAATCGTCCTGCATTCGACGCTGTCGGACCAGCGCTCCCGTGAAGCGTTGCGCACGCTCGCCGCGACCTACCGGGAACATCGCCCCTCCCGCCGTACTCCGGTGCAACACG
>NZ_JAWRWU010000301.1:0-305 GCF_046535395.1 Cupriavidus sp. SIMBA_020
CGCCACGCCAATACGAGAGATCGGCGCAGCGCATCCGCGTTAATCACGCGAACAGCGAACAGGAATACAGCGGGACGCGAACCGGCGAATCCACCATGCCCATTAAGCGGCCATAATGAACCGAATAGTATTATTAAAACATCGCTGAAAAATATACCGGAAATGGCCAATAAGCCGAATTGCCATCCGGCAAAATCGACAAAACGCGATTACGAACGCCACCCCGGGCAAACGCCCGTGCGCCGTGCCGTACAGGCCAATCAGCAGCGGAAATGCTCGATATCCTGGCCTGCGTGCTTATAACG
>NZ_JAWRWU010000302.1:0-305 GCF_046535395.1 Cupriavidus sp. SIMBA_020
GCGGCCCTGCGCGCTCAGTGCGTTCGCGAGCCCGAACAGGGCGAGCGGAAACGGCGGGTGCAGCGCGAGGGCCGCTTCGAATGCGGCGGCGGCCTCGGCATGGCGGCCGAGCGCTTCGAACGTGTTGCCGAGGTTGAAATGCGCGGCCACGAAGCGCGGCTCGGCGGCGAGCGCGGCCTGGAAGTGCGCGATCGCGTCGTTTGCGCGCCCCATCGCGTTCAGCGCCATCGCGAGATTGTTGTGCGCGCCGGCGTGTCCGGGGCGCAGCTCGAGTGCGCGATGGAATGCGGCGAGCGCGTCGTCGT
>NZ_JAWRWU010000303.1:0-305 GCF_046535395.1 Cupriavidus sp. SIMBA_020
CCTCTGTCCTTTTGCCTGAGAGTTGCCCCGCGTGGCGGGTTTGCACCTTCGGCGCCTGGGCTGCTCGCTATGTCCCTGATTGGGCAGCGGCGCCAGGTCTCTCCAGAGTGCTGTTTTGCCGCGTCCGCACGGCATAAACCGGGACAGGGCAAACATGTGCGGTATGGGATACCTGAGCGATTCCGGGCGAATTGCGCCTTCGGCGGCGGCTGCGGTTAACAGCCGCTCTCTCCCGCAACATGCGTGACAGCGCCGAAAGCATACCGCGAAACGCCGGCTTCGCCCAGCGCCGCGCGGCCTGTCAC
>NZ_JAWRWU010000304.1:0-304 GCF_046535395.1 Cupriavidus sp. SIMBA_020
GTTGTTTCCATCCTGGTGCTAATAAGTCACGATTTATAAGTAATGCTTTAGGGGCTCGGGTATAGTCATTAATAAAATTAGCTTGTCTCGTCGCGCGCTCTTGATCTGTATCGTTGAGCATCTTATTAGCTAATTCTATAGCCCAATTTATATATTTTATATCTTGTGTTACAGAATAAAAGTGTAGATAAGCACGAATCCAGTAGTTGCCTTGCCAAGCATACTCATTTCCGTTGTTATCGTTACTATCAATCATAGGGCGGATCGGATATCGTTCTAAGATTTTTTCAGTTAATTCTCGAAC
>NZ_JAWRWU010000305.1:0-304 GCF_046535395.1 Cupriavidus sp. SIMBA_020
TCCGCAAGCAGCGGATGGCCGACCTCCTGATAGTCGAGCCGCCCGGCCGCATCGAGCGCCTCCGCATGCGCGGCCGTGACGATGTCGAACCAGAATTCTCGACAAGGATTGAGCGCGTAAATGCGCACGTCGATCCAGCGCGACAGCTCGCGCAGCAGCGCGACGTGCAGCGGCGGCATCGTGGGCAGCGCGAACACGCAGACCGATTCCGGCCACTCGGCGCGTTCGACCGTCTCGGCATCGAGATTGCGCGCCTCCACGAGAAAGCGATGCGCCGGCGGCGTGCCGCTGTCGCTCAACTCGG
>NZ_JAWRWU010000306.1:0-304 GCF_046535395.1 Cupriavidus sp. SIMBA_020
CATGGTCGCGGTGGTCTGGGTGATCGAGTCCAGGATCAGATCCATGGTTTCCCCGGCGGCGCCGACTCGCTCGACGCCCTGGCGCACGGTTTCGGCCGACTGGCTGATCAGCGTGTTGATTGCCTTGGCCGCGGTGGCCGAGCGCTGCGCCAGCGAGCGCACTTCGCTGGCGACCACGGCAAAGCCCTTGCCCTGCTCGCCCGCGCGCGCGGCCTCGACCGCGGCGTTCAACGCCAGGATGTTGGTCTGGAACGCGATGCCCTCGATCACCGACGTGATCTCGGAAATCTGCGCCGATGCCCTG
>NZ_JAWRWU010000307.1:0-304 GCF_046535395.1 Cupriavidus sp. SIMBA_020
CCTTGCCCTTGTCGAGCATGACCTGCAAGGTGCCGACCCACGCGACGAGCAGCCCGAGGCCGACCAGATCGATCGGCGGCTTGCGCGTGGGCGTTTCGCGCGAGCGATAGATCATCCACGTGACCGTGGCCGCGAAAATGCCGACCGGGATGTTGATGTAGAAGATCCACGTCCAGCTGTAGCTGTCGGTGATCCACCCGCCCAGCGCGGGACCGGCGATCGGGCCGACCGTCGCGGTCATCGACCATAGCGCGAGCGCGGTGGCGCTTTTCGCCTTCGGATACGAACCGAGCAGGATCGCTTG
>NZ_JAWRWU010000308.1:0-304 GCF_046535395.1 Cupriavidus sp. SIMBA_020
GTGGCTGATGCCGCCCGACTTGCGCAGCGCCGAGTAGAACGGGTTGATCGCGGCGCCCGGCACGCCGACCGCGGTCTGGATGCCTTCTTTCTCGAGCACCAGTACGGCGGCGTCGACGGCTCTCATCTTGGCCATGCATGTCTCCTTGAATGTGTGGATCTTGCGAATCGGTCTGTTGGGAACACTTTAGGGATGCAGGAAAGGTTTGATAAGATCAGTCCGGGTCGCTTATTTCGATACAAAAAGTATGGAATGACCGGGCGACGAGAGAATCGGAAGGAGACAGACGATGGATCGCTTCAAG
>NZ_JAWRWU010000309.1:0-303 GCF_046535395.1 Cupriavidus sp. SIMBA_020
CTGACGACCGCCCAGGCCGCCACGTACAACCAGAACTATCCGAGCGCGGGCCTCGGCGCGCGGGGCAGTTGCCAGACGGGTGCGCCGACGGAGAGCGTCGGCGGCAATACGCACCTGCTGTATTCGTGGGCCGGCACGGCGATCCAGCCGACCGTTTCCGCGTTGGGCGTCACGGGCGCGGCCGACACCAGCACGATTCCGCTGGTCGATCCGGCGAACGCGCTCGACCTGTCGACGCTTGCGTTGCTCGGCACGGGCACGGTGATGATCAATCGCGCGTCGGGCCAGAACGACGGGCTGGTG
>NZ_JAWRWU010000310.1:0-302 GCF_046535395.1 Cupriavidus sp. SIMBA_020
GCGTGTCGTGGCCGCGCAGCACGAACACCGCATGGCCGAGCGTGAGGCCGATCGTCCCCGGCCGCAGCAGCCCGGTGTCGCGCGCGATCGCGCCCAGCGCCGGCGTGTCGGGAAACGGCAGTTGGTCGCCGACCACGATGCGGATCCGCTCCGGTTGCGCGACGCCCACGATGCGCGCGTCGTCGGCCTGCGCGGGCGTGAGCGGCACGCCCAGCGCGAGCCCGTGCGCCGCCTGCGCGTCGGCCCACGCGACAGCGTCGGGCAGCGCGGACGGCAGGATGTCGGCGAGATCGATCATCGTG
>NZ_JAWRWU010000311.1:0-302 GCF_046535395.1 Cupriavidus sp. SIMBA_020
GATCACGTCGGCCTGCACCTTCAGCGTGTCGGCCACCGCGAAGCGCGTCGCGGCGTTCGCGAGCACGCCCTGGTCGCCGACCTGGCCGCCCGATTCCGCGTAGAACGGCGTGTGGTCGAGCACGACGACCGCATCCTGGCCGGCCTTCACTTCGCCGACCGACGACCCTTCGACATACAGCGCGACGACCTTGGCGTCGTCGAACGCGATCTCTTCGTAACCGTGGAAAGTGGTCTTGGCGCCCGAGTATTCGAGGCCCTGCGCCATCTTGAACTTGCCCGCGGCGCGCGCCTGCTCGCGCT
>NZ_JAWRWU010000312.1:0-301 GCF_046535395.1 Cupriavidus sp. SIMBA_020
GGCTTATTACGCAAATTGGCGGGGCGCCGAGTATAGACTTCTAAGCTAGGAATGGCTCGTCTTGGCCGCAAGCGACCGCTCGCCGGCCAGGACGAATCAAAACTCCGGTTTGCTCTGGAATCTCGCCTTTTCTCACAACGTCGGGCGGAAGCTGCCTCTTGAATTGCTACCTGGCCGATACTCAGTAATCTGCCGTCTCCGGGCAATGGCAAGCGACACCGTACTTGTTTCCGTCTGGATCGCGGAAATAGGCGCCATAGTAATGGGCGTGGTATTGCGGTCGTACGCCGGGTTGGCCTTC
>NZ_JAWRWU010000313.1:0-301 GCF_046535395.1 Cupriavidus sp. SIMBA_020
GCCGGTCAAGGTCCTCGTGCGCGGCAACGAGCGCGTGACCGCGGGCGGCACCGTGAAGCGTGCGAAAAAGCGTCAGGCCAGCACGAAGCGGCCGCACCAGGGCAAGTAACACCGGCGCGCGGCACGGGGTGTCCCGTGTCGTGCCGGCCGGTTGGTCATTTGGTCGCTTACGCGTCCCGCGCCGGCAAACGCCAGATCAGCATCAGCCCCAGCACGCTCTCGACCAGATAGAACAGGCTCGAGACGCCGTGCAGCATCCCGAAGCGGCTCGCGTACGGCGAGTTCGCGATATCGGTGCCCG
>NZ_JAWRWU010000314.1:0-300 GCF_046535395.1 Cupriavidus sp. SIMBA_020
GGTCACGCTGCGCGTAACCACCACACCCGCCGCGCTTAATGCGCCGCTACAGGGCGCGTCCCATTCGCCAATCCGGATATAGTTCCTCCTTTCAGCAAAAAACCCCTCAAGACCCGTTTAGAGGCCCCAAGGGGTTATGCTAGTTATTGCTCAGCGGTGGCAGCAGCCAACTCAGCTTCCTTTCGGGCTTTGTTAGCAGCCGGATCTCAGTGGTGGTGGTGGTGGTGCTCGAGTCATTTTTTCTGTTTTTCCAGCATCTGCAGCAGTTCTTTCGGCGCGTCTTTTTCAGAAACCGCACCA
>NZ_JAWRWU010000315.1:0-300 GCF_046535395.1 Cupriavidus sp. SIMBA_020
TTGGCTGATCACGATCGTGGGTGTGCTCGCTTGGTGCGGCACGCATCCGGACGAAGGCACGGAACCGGCGTGGCCGCTTCGGTCGACGCATCAGACGTGAATGGCGGCGGCTGACATGGAACGAAAGACACTGCGTGTCGTGTCGCTGTCGGGCGGGAAAGACAGCACGGCAACGTTGCTCGTTGCGCTCGAACAGCATGGAGCGGAAAACGTGCGGGCCGTGTTTGCTGACACGGGAAACGAGCACGAGGAAACGTATGAATACGCGCTGGATTACCTGCCGCGCGCGCTTGGGATCAC
>NZ_JAWRWU010000316.1:0-300 GCF_046535395.1 Cupriavidus sp. SIMBA_020
CGCGCGCTCGGCGCGCGTGCTGGCGATGCCGGCCGCTTCCATTTGCGCGTCGATCGCACGCAACACCGTGTCCTTGTGCATCGGCCGCCCATTCGGCGAGCCGGGAAAGACGAGTTTGCCAGGCAGTTGCGCGAGCCGCCGTGCCTCGAGCCACGCGCCCATCACGTCGACCGCGAACGGCGCGAGCCGCGTGCTGTGCGTGAGCGCCGGATTGTCGGCTTCGATCGTGAGCCATTCCGAACCGATCGAGGTTGCGTCGAGCGTGAGCGAAATCGCGTCGCCGGTTTTCAGGCCGCCGCC
>NZ_JAWRWU010000317.1:0-300 GCF_046535395.1 Cupriavidus sp. SIMBA_020
CTGGATTTCTGCCAGCCGCGCATGCCGTATTTCGCCGTGCCGCGCTATCTGCGCATGCTCGACGACCTGCCGCGCACCGAGAACGGCAAGGTCCGCAAGTTCCGCCTGCGCGACGACGGCATCACCGCCGACACGTGGGACCGCGACGCCGCCGGCTATCGCGTGACGAGGTAGACCACAACAAGGGGAAACAGCATGACGTTGGCATACCAAGGGGCGGCGCGCAGCGCCGACGAAGAAGCCCGCAGAAAGCGCACGCGCAAGGTGGTGATGGCGTCCGTGGCCGGCAACGCGATGGAG
>NZ_JAWRWU010000318.1:0-299 GCF_046535395.1 Cupriavidus sp. SIMBA_020
GGCGCACCCGTGCCGGCGCCGCTGCTCAGCGGCCACCATGCCAACATCTCGCGCTGGCGCCGGGAACGCTCGCTGGCGCTGACCGCTGCGCGTCGCCCCGAACTGATCGAGTCGGCCCGCGCCCAGGGATGGTTGTCGCTGGCCGACGAACGCTTCCTGGCCGAGCTGGCCGGCGAGCCGTTGCCGCCGCTTCCCGCCAAGCGCCGCCGCGGCGGCAAGCCCAAGGCTTCCTGAGCCGGCGCAGGCATCTCCGGGGCCCGTGCCAGGACGTACCCTCCGCCGGTTCCGGCGGGGCGCAG
>NZ_JAWRWU010000319.1:0-299 GCF_046535395.1 Cupriavidus sp. SIMBA_020
GATCGTTGTCAGAAGTAAGTTGGCCGCAGTGTTATCACTCATGGTTATGGCAGCACTGCATAATTCTCTTACTGTCATGCCATCCGTAAGATGCTTTTCTGTGACTGGTGAGTACTCAACCAAGTCATTCTGAGAATAGTGTATGCGGCGACCGAGTTGCTCTTGCCCGGCGTCAATACGGGATAATACCGCGCCACATAGCAGAACTTTAAAAGTGCTCATCATTGGAAAACGTTCTTCGGGGCGAAAACTCTCAAGGATCTTACCGCTGTTGAGATCCAGTTCGATGTAACCCACTC
>NZ_JAWRWU010000320.1:0-299 GCF_046535395.1 Cupriavidus sp. SIMBA_020
GCGGCGCCCGCGCGCCGCATGCGCTGAAATGACACGGCCCGCCCGGCATCGCTGCCGGGCGGGCCGTTTTCATCGGTGCGCGCGTGCGTCACGCGCGGCCGATGCTTACTTGTTCGGCTGCGGCGTGAGGCGCAGGTACGGACGCACTGCGTTGAAGCCCTTCGGGAAGCGTTTCTTCAGTTCTTCCGGATCCTGCAGCGACGGCACGATCACGACGTCGTCGCCGTCCTTCCAGTTGCCGGGCGTCGCGACTTTGTAATTATCGGTCAGTTGCAGCGAGTCGATCACGCGCAGCACTT
>NZ_JAWRWU010000321.1:0-299 GCF_046535395.1 Cupriavidus sp. SIMBA_020
GGCCATGAGCAGCGATGTCGGCATCGCGCTGCAGCAAGTGCAGACCCTGGCCGAGCAGTCACGGGAAATCGGCAAGGTGCTGGACGTGATCCGCGCCATTGCAGAACAGACCAACCTGCCGGCCCTGCACGCCGCCATCGAGGCCGCGCGGCAGGACATCGCCATGCCGCCCAGCGTCGAACTGCGGCTGCAAGGCGCGGCATCGGCCTTCCAGGCCTCGCTGTCCAACACCTTGTGGCTGATGCTGGCCGCCGTGGTCACCATGTACCTGGTGCTGGGCATGCTCTATGAAAGCGCCA
>NZ_JAWRWU010000322.1:0-298 GCF_046535395.1 Cupriavidus sp. SIMBA_020
AGGTGGGCGCGCAGCGCCTGAGCTATGGCCAGTTGAATGCCCGGGCCAACCAACTGGCCTGGCACTTGCGGGAGCTGGGGGTGGGCCCGGATCAGCGGGTGGCGATCTGCGTCGAGCGCGGGCCGGGGATGGTGATCGGCCTGCTGGGGATTCTCAAGGCCGGTGGCGCCTATGTGCCCATCGACCCGGGTCACCCCGCGGAACGCATCGCCTACCTGCTGCAGGACAGCGCGCCGCTGGCGCTGCTGGTGCAGGGCAGCACCCGGGCCCTGGTGGGCCAACCGGCCATGGTTCGGGT
>NZ_JAWRWU010000323.1:0-298 GCF_046535395.1 Cupriavidus sp. SIMBA_020
CAAAGAATCGTGTATTGATTCCGCCCCATGGACACCCTCCCGACTTCCCCCGGCGCCGTGCTGGACCTGACACTGCTGCGCACCTTTCTCGAGGTCGTGGACCACGGCGGTTTCGCGCTGGCGGCGGACGCGCTGGCGCTGACGCCATCGGCGGTCAGCGGCCACATCAAGCGGCTCGAGCAGGCAGCCGGCACGGTGCTGCTCGCGCGCACCACGCGCCGCGTCGCGCTCACGCCGGCCGGCGACACGCTGTACGCGTACGCGCGCAATATCGTCGACATGGAGCGCGAGGTGCGTG
>NZ_JAWRWU010000324.1:0-298 GCF_046535395.1 Cupriavidus sp. SIMBA_020
GTATCGGCGCGCCGTGGTTGGCCACGGCCAGTTCGATCGTGTCGCCGGCCTGCGTGGCGCTGACACGGATCGGCATGCGCGGCGCGCCATGCTGGCGCGCATGGCTCATCAGGGTCGTGACGACCTGGGCGATGCGGTCGGTGTCGGCCATCAGCGTCAGGCCGGGTTGCACTTCGGGTTCGATACGCAGGCCGGGGTAGGCCTGGCGCTTTTCATCGATCAGACCGTTCAGCAGTTCCGACAGCTGGCATTCGCGCTTTTCTATTCCCAGGCCCATGCCGCCTTGCAGCCGCGACAG
>NZ_JAWRWU010000325.1:0-298 GCF_046535395.1 Cupriavidus sp. SIMBA_020
CCCTCGCTGCGCGAGCGCATCGCCGCGCAGGCGCGCCAGCAGGGCAGCGACGAAGCCGCGGTGCGCGCCGCCTTCGTGGCGCGCCAGCCCATCGGCCGCGTCGGCCGGGTGGAGGAGGTGGCCGCGCTGGCGGTCTACCTGGCCAGCGACGAATCGGCTTTCACTACCGGTACCATCCAGGTTATCGACGGCGGCTGGTCCAACTGACCGGTCGGCCTCTTTCATTCCCTTCCAAGGATTACGCATGAAACTCGTACGCTACGGCCAACCCGGCCAGGAAAAACCCGGCCTGATCGAT
>NZ_JAWRWU010000326.1:0-297 GCF_046535395.1 Cupriavidus sp. SIMBA_020
GTCGGGCGAGGTGATCCAGGGCCTGCAACTGTTCGCCGGCTACACCTACAACACCACCAAGTACCTGGAAGACCCGGACAACCAGGGCAAGATATTCAACACGTGGACGCCCAAGCACATGCTGCGCCTGTGGGCCAACTACAAGCTGCCGGGTGACTGGAACCGCCTGAGCGTGGGCGCCGGCGTCAACACGCAGACGCATACGCTGAGTTCGGACCGCAAGTTCGCGCTGGCGGGCTTTTCCGTGTGGAATGCCCGCGTGGGGTACCAGGCCACGTCCGAGCTCAGCTTCGGCCT
>NZ_JAWRWU010000327.1:0-296 GCF_046535395.1 Cupriavidus sp. SIMBA_020
CGAGCGTGGCGCGGGCGTCGCGATGAGGAGAATGGCCGCCCGAGTCGAGCGTTAGCACCTCGGCGTGCGCTACGGCCTCGCCAATCGCTTCGATTTGTGCGAGCGTGCCGTACTGATCGTCGCGCGCCTGTATGGCGAGCAATGGCACGGTGATGGATGCGATGGTCTCGACGATATTCCACGTGCGAAATGCCGGATCGAGCCAGATGTCATTCCAGCCATAGAACGCCGAATCCACATCGTCGTGATAGCGCGCGAGCTTCGCACGCAGAGTCGATTGTGAATCGGTCGCTTCG
>NZ_JAWRWU010000328.1:0-296 GCF_046535395.1 Cupriavidus sp. SIMBA_020
CGGCGCGGGGCATCTAATTCAGGAGAAGCAATAATGAAGCGGTTGATTTCGTTTGCTGCCGGCGCGCTTGCCCTGGCGTGCGCATCCCAGGCGGCGGTGGCCGGCCCCACGCTGGATGCGGTCAAGAAGAAGGGTTACGTGCAGTGCGGCCTGACCGACGGCGTTTCGGGCTTCTCGGCCACCAACAGCAAGGGCGAATGGGAAGGCATGGATGTGGACATCTGCCGCGCCGTCGCCGCCGCCGTGTTCGGCGCCCCGACCAAGTTCAAGGGCACCGCGCTGTCGACCCAGCAACG
>NZ_JAWRWU010000329.1:0-296 GCF_046535395.1 Cupriavidus sp. SIMBA_020
GCGCGTGTCGCCGAACAGCACGACCTGGCCCGCGCGAATCTTGCAGGTCTTGCGCAGTTCGACCACGCCGTCGACCTTCACCGCGCCGGACGCGACGAACATCTTCGCGGTGCCGCCGCTGTCGGCGAGACCGGTGATCTTGAGAAGGTTGTGCAGTTCGACGTATTCGCCGGTCAGCGTGAAATCCAGATTGGGCATGACGAAGGTGGCGCGGGCTGCGCGGGAGGAATCGCCCCGCATCATACGGCAGCAACGCGGGCCGCGCGAGTGCGCCGGCCTGTTGTTAGCGTCTGTGA
>NZ_JAWRWU010000330.1:0-295 GCF_046535395.1 Cupriavidus sp. SIMBA_020
TCAAAATCCTGGCGAACTCTTACTACGGTTACTACGGTTACGCGAAAGCGCGTTGGTACTGCAAAGAATGCGCGGAATCTGTTACCGCGTGGGGTCGTGAATACATCGAATTCGTTTGGAAAGAACTGGAAGAAAAATTCGGTTTCAAAGTTCTGTACATCGACACCGACGGTCTGTACGCGACCATCCCGGGTGGTAAATCTGAAGAAATCAAAAAAAAAGCGCTGGAATTCGTTGACTACATCAACGCGAAACTGCCGGGTCTGCTGGAACTGGAATACGAAGGTTTCTACAA
>NZ_JAWRWU010000331.1:0-294 GCF_046535395.1 Cupriavidus sp. SIMBA_020
CGATACAGCAACAGGGACATCCAACACCCTGATGATCTTCCGCGATCCGTCCCCCCATCGCACTGTACGACGGTACTGGAATATTAACCAGTTTCCCATCAGCTACGCATCTCTGCCTCGCCTTAGGGGCCGACTCACCCTGCGCCGATGAACGTTGCGCAGGAAACCTTGGACTTACGGCGAGGGGGCTTTTCACCCCCTTTATCGCTACTCATGTCAGCATTCGCACTTCTGATACCTCCAGCAGCCTTTACAAGCCACCTTCGCAGGCTTACAGAACGCTCTCCTACCGCG
>NZ_JAWRWU010000332.1:0-294 GCF_046535395.1 Cupriavidus sp. SIMBA_020
CGGCGAATGGGCGGTGCCGCAGGGCAACTGGCTGCTGCCGGCGCATTACGAGTTCTCGCCGGCGATGGTGGCCAAGGCCATTGCCGCGCGCCTGCTGCGCTTCGAATTGCCGGCCGACGTGCGCGCCGGCATCGAGGCGCGCCTGGCCTTCATCGCCGATCGCGAACAGGCGCTGGCGCGCCCGCGCGTGGTGGAAGACCGCAAGCCGTGGTTCTGTTCGGGCTGTCCGCACAATACCTCGACGCGGGTGCCGGAAGGCTCGCGCGGCATGGCGGGCATCGGCTGCCACTACAT
>NZ_JAWRWU010000333.1:0-294 GCF_046535395.1 Cupriavidus sp. SIMBA_020
GAAGCAGCTGCTGAACGCTATTCGGAGATGCAATACCGCTTTTGCGGCAAGTCGGGACTCAAGCTGCCGGCGCTCTCGCTCGGCCTTTGGCACAACTTCGGCGACACCACGCCGATTTCGACGCAGCGTGACATTCTGCGTACGGCCGTCGATCTCGGCATCACGCACTTCGACCTCGCGAACAATTACGGCCCGCCGTACGGCAGCGCCGAAACCAATTTCGGCCGTATTTTCAAGGACGATTTCCGTCCGTACCGCGACGAGCTGCTGATCTCGTCGAAGGCCGGCTGGGAC
>NZ_JAWRWU010000334.1:0-294 GCF_046535395.1 Cupriavidus sp. SIMBA_020
GCGTTCGGTGGCGAGATAGAGCGGAATCCAGAAACTGAAGGTCTGCCATGCCGGCTCGGCGAAGAAACGCGCCTGCGCGATGGCCCAGAAACGCCGCGTGCCGAGCACCTTGCGCACGCGATGCCCGCCCTCGCCCGACAACGCAACCGGCGACTGGCCGTCGAGAATCTTGTCGCGTTCTTTCGGCGAAATACGCGGATGATCGGCCGGCGAGCGATACAGCGCGAACCAGACCGCCGCCCACACGAAACCCAACGCACCCGTCACGGCGAAAGCGCTCTGCCAGCCGTAGCG
>NZ_JAWRWU010000335.1:0-294 GCF_046535395.1 Cupriavidus sp. SIMBA_020
CGGCGGCGCGGGCCTGTCCGCCGTCAAACGGCTGCCGGGATCGATTTGTTAAGGTGTAGCTCCACACCCCTTGACCTCTCATTCCAGGAGTACCGGATGACCGGATTGTTTATCGTGGTGGCGGCGTTGGCATTCCTGATGCTGGCGGCGTATCGAGGCTACAGCGTGATTCTGTGCGCGCCCATCGCAGCCATGGGCGCGGTGCTGTTGACCGACCCGTCGGCGCTGGCGCCCGTGTTCTCGGGCATCTTCATGGAGCGCATGGCGGGCTTCGCCAAGCTCTACTTCCCCGTC
>NZ_JAWRWU010000336.1:0-294 GCF_046535395.1 Cupriavidus sp. SIMBA_020
GCTGGCGGCGGGCACCCATTGATTGGCGATAAAGTTCTTCTGAGTCACGGTGTGCGGAGTAAAGTAGCGGCCGGTTGGCCGGTTGCGGAACGCGCGGATGCGGGGGTCTCCTGGCGCGCCCGGTGCAGCCGGATCGCGCCACCCGGGCGTCGATGGCGCGCGGTGTGGTTATAGGGATTCGTCCAAGGTAAGGGAGCGCCTCGCAACTTGTCAATTGAATTGACAGCTTTTATCCCAAGCTTCAGGATATTTTGATGCCGACTCGGGTTATCCCTAGGGTCCCAAGCCATGCCG
>NZ_JAWRWU010000337.1:0-293 GCF_046535395.1 Cupriavidus sp. SIMBA_020
GCTGGACCCCAACCTGGACCTCTGGAAGACCGCCAAGCCCTATCTCGAACGCTGGATGCGCCAGCGCGTCGGCATCAAGGGCCTGCGGCAAAGTCTGGAAAAAGAAGCCGCGCAGTGGTCGCAGATGCTGCCCGCGCTTCCCAGGCTGGTCCACGACCACCTGAACCGCCCGAATCTCTCGCCGGCCCTGCTGGCCGAGATGGCGCAGTTGCGGCGGGCCCAGGAGCAGAGCAACCGGCTGGTCGCGGCGCTGGTTGGCGTGCTGGCCCTGGGGATCGGGGTGGCGTTGTGGG
>NZ_JAWRWU010000338.1:0-293 GCF_046535395.1 Cupriavidus sp. SIMBA_020
GGCGGCCTTCACGCTCAATGGCACGGCTTACGCCGGCCCGACCGTGGCGCCGGGTTCGAATACGCGCGGCGTCATTCTCGGCATGGTCCACACGTTCTGACGAACGAATCGAGCCGGCGCCGGAAAGTTCCTGGCGCCGGTCTCGGGGTATATCGCAAGTGGCCGACAAGGACGGCCTGTGAAAGAATAGGACGAGTTTCACGGTCCCTTTTTGCAGGGAGCAAATCGAGCAAGTCGCACGCGGACCCCGCCCAGACGGTACAGCGTTCCGGCGCATCACCATTGAAATGGCG
>NZ_JAWRWU010000339.1:0-292 GCF_046535395.1 Cupriavidus sp. SIMBA_020
GATTGCGGCGCGTCGCCCACGCCGTTGATCTGGCCGAGCAGCGCCTTCACGCTGCGATTGACCGCCGCCAGCAGCGCGGACGGATCGCGCGGACCCAGTTGCTCCAGCGCCTGCGAAAGCGACGCCGACGCCAGCAGCGTCATGAACGCGCCCGGCACGCCGTGACCCGTGCAGTCGGCCACCGCGCCGAACCAGCCGTCGGCGAACGCGGCGAAGTGATAGAAGTCGCCGCCCACCACGTCGCGCGGTTCCCAGACGAGCGCCGCGTCGGGCAGCGTGGTCGAGAGCGTTT
>NZ_JAWRWU010000340.1:0-292 GCF_046535395.1 Cupriavidus sp. SIMBA_020
GACGAGGCGGTGGATCTCAGCCTTCGCGCCGACGTCGATCCCGCGCGTCGGTTCGTCGAGGATCAGGATGCGCGGCTGCGTGAGCAGCCAGCGGCCGATCAGCACCTTCTGCTGGTTGCCGCCCGACAGGTTCTGGATTTCCTCGTGCAGCCCGGGCGTCTTCACGCGCAGCATCCGGCTCATTGCCTCGCAGTCGCGTTTGAGCTGCGCCTGCCGCACGAAATTGAACTTCACGTAGCGGTTGCTGAGCACGGCCGCTTCCATGTTCGCGAGCAGGTCGAGATTCAGGAAG
>NZ_JAWRWU010000341.1:0-292 GCF_046535395.1 Cupriavidus sp. SIMBA_020
GCAGCGGTCGCCCGCCCCATGCCGGTGGCCGCATTCGAAGCAGTCGCCGGCGTTGCCGAGCAGCAGCGCGCCGGGCGTGAGCAGTTCGCGGCCCGGCGCGGCCCGATAGCCGAACGAGCCGGCCACCACCATCGCGATGCACACGCCGCCGTGCCGCTCCTCGAACGGCTGGTCACGCGGACCCAGCGTGCAGAGGACATCCGCGACGTCCCAGCTCGCGCCTTGGGCCAACCCGCGCGCGTTCGTGCCGCCGCGCGCGCCTTCCTGTTCGCGCCGCGCGAGCGCCTGCTGC
>NZ_JAWRWU010000342.1:0-291 GCF_046535395.1 Cupriavidus sp. SIMBA_020
TACGTCTACGGCTACCCCATGGTCGCCAGCTATCAGGCCCTGTACGCCACGAACATCGATTCCGCCAGCCCGCAGTATCGCGGCCCCTTCAACACGCTGCACCTTGATGCGCGGGGGGGCACGCCGGAAGACGCCGGCCTCGCGGCGCCCGATCTCGACACCGCCAGGTCGTCCGCCGTGCTGGATCTGCGGGCCGAGCCGGTCGTCATCAGCGTTCCTCCCATGGAATCGCGGCGCTACTTCGCGCTGCAGCTGACTGACCTGTACGGCCAGAACTTTGCCTATATCGGC
>NZ_JAWRWU010000343.1:0-291 GCF_046535395.1 Cupriavidus sp. SIMBA_020
CCCGGCGCGCTACGTGCCCCAGGCCATCGACACAATCAAGACCGCCAACGTGCTGGACTACGGCGTCAACGACCTGGGCAGCGCCCTGAGTGGCATTCCCAACGTCAGCAGCGGCTCGGACACGCGCTTCGACAGCCTGCGGATCCGCGGCTTCGATGCCAGTAACGACTTCTACCTGGACGGCATCCGCGACGACAGCCAATACGTGCGCGACCTGCACAACATCGAGCGCATCGAAGTGCTCAAGGGCCCGGCGGCAGTGCTCTACGGCCGTGGCAGCCAGGGCGGGAT
>NZ_JAWRWU010000344.1:0-290 GCF_046535395.1 Cupriavidus sp. SIMBA_020
GTTATCCGTACTCGCGCCACTACGTCGCGTGCGCGCCGATCGCGGGCTCGGGCCGCAGCATGCAGCGCGACGACTGGTACACCTCGCGCCGCAGCGCGAGCGAGCTGGCCTCGCCCGAAGCGGTGGGCCGCTACGCCGCCGAGCGCGCGCTGTCGCGCCTGAACGCGCGCGGTCTGGACACGCGCAAGGTGCCGGTGCTGTTCGAGGCGCCGCTGGCGGCGGGTCTGCTCGGCGCGTTCGTGCAGGCCGTGAGCGGCGGCGCGCTGTATCGCAAGACTTCGTTCCTCGTC
>NZ_JAWRWU010000345.1:0-290 GCF_046535395.1 Cupriavidus sp. SIMBA_020
CTTGAAGGCGTCATGCAGCGTCTTGACCACCGCCGGGTCCATGCCCTTGGGACCGGCCAGGCCGTAGGGCGAGGTCGATACGACCTTGTAGCCCAGCTCCTGCGCGGTCGGCACGTCGGGCCAGCGGGTGGTGCGCTTTTCGCCGAACGTCACCAGCAGCCGCATCTTGCCCGAATCGACGAACTGGTCCCAGCCGGTGGCGTCGCTTTGCGCCATCACGTGGCCGCCCAACAGCGCCTGCTGCATGTCGGCGTTGCCCTTGTAGGGCACGTGGTTCAGCTTGACCTTGG
>NZ_JAWRWU010000346.1:0-290 GCF_046535395.1 Cupriavidus sp. SIMBA_020
CTGATGCCACCATGAAAAAACCCGCCTGCATCCAGGCGGGTTTTTCGTTTGGCGGGCGACGCGCTCAGGACGACTGGCCGCGGCGCTCCTGCTGCAGCCGGCGGGCACGGTTCCAACGCCAGGCCCAGATGACCCAGCCCGCAAAGCCGTACAGCACGAACAGGCCGAACAGCACCACCGGGGGATCGCTGGAGACGAACACGAACACCGCCACCACCAGCAGGATGCCCCAGAACGGCACGCTGCGGCCCAGGGCGAAGCTCTTGCCGCTGAAGAACGGCGCGTTCGAC
>NZ_JAWRWU010000347.1:0-290 GCF_046535395.1 Cupriavidus sp. SIMBA_020
ATGCACGCTTCCGCGACGTGTTACGTCTGGTCAAATAGCGGCCCGTTCCAGCAACACTGTCCCTGGGAAGCGCAAGGATTCCCTCGCCGTTTGACACAATTCCTGGGCAAACTTCACAGCGCGGGGCGGGATATTTTGCGATCCTGAAGGCTCTAAACCCACAAGGGGCATCGTGCGCTCGCGTCTGGATCTTGGTGCGACCCCGGGGACAAGAATAGGAGCCTCATCATGAAAATCGCATCTGTTTCTAAAATCTGTGTCGCTGTTGCCATGGCCGCCGCAATGGCGGG
>NZ_JAWRWU010000348.1:0-289 GCF_046535395.1 Cupriavidus sp. SIMBA_020
GGCGCACGGCGGCATCGCGTGATTACCGACGCCGTGCATGCGCACGACGGCAAGATCGCGCTGCAGATCCTGCACACGGGCCGCTACGGCTATCACCCGTTCGCGGTCGCGCCGTCGAAGATCAAGTCGCCGATCTCGCCGTTCGCGCCGCACGAACTGAGCGCGCGCGGCGTCGAGCGGCAGATCCGCGCGTTCGTCCGCTGCGCACAGCTCGCACGCGAGGCCGGCTACGACGGCGTCGAGATCATGGGCTCCGAAGGCTATCTGATCAATCAGTTCATCTCGATGC
>NZ_JAWRWU010000349.1:0-289 GCF_046535395.1 Cupriavidus sp. SIMBA_020
GCGAAACCTTGGCGCACCGCCACCCGGACGAATCCCTAGCTTGCGCGCGGGCGCGATTCTCGCTTCAGTGGACGCAAGCGCGCGGCGCGCCGTCGCCGCCTTCTCCCTCTACCCCGACCGACATGACGCACACCTTCAAGCACCTGCACCGCGACGCCTGCACGATCGCGTGGACCGAAGCCGGCAATCCGCTCGGCGAGCCGGTCGTCGTGTTGCACGGCGGCCCCGGCAGCGGCAGCCGGCCCGCGGTGTTGAGCCTGTTCGACCTCGAACGCATGCGCGTCGTGCT
>NZ_JAWRWU010000350.1:0-289 GCF_046535395.1 Cupriavidus sp. SIMBA_020
GGCGCGCTCATCGGCGTAGGCGGCCTGGCGGCGGCGGTATTCCTGCAGGATGCGTTCCGACGGATTGACCACCACCGCGCCGGCGGCGCCGTCGATGATCAGCATGTCGCCGTCGCGCACCAGCTCGCGCACGTTGCCCATGGCCACCACGGCCGGCACGCCCATGCTGCGCGCCACGATGGCGGTATGCGAGGTCGGCCCGCCCAGGTCGGTGACAAAGGCGGCGAAGCGTCCGCCGCGCAGGCGCAGCATGTCGGCCGGCGAGATGTCGTGCGCCACCACCACCAGC
>NZ_JAWRWU010000351.1:0-289 GCF_046535395.1 Cupriavidus sp. SIMBA_020
GGTGCCGCCGGCGGAAAAGCCGACCACGATGCGGACAGGTTTGTCGGGATAGGCGGCCTGGGCGGAACCCATGGCGAAAGCGCTTGCGGCGGTAGCCAGTAGCGTGGCGGCAAGACGCCGCAGTCCAGGCTTTTGACCGGTCTTCATATAGTCTCCGTGCTGATACTGTCCATTAAATGGACGATTCGAATTATTGGATGCTGCATTCTGATCTATACACGAGCGGAGCATCAAGGTAGAGTCCACGCTACGGACTATGGTTTTCCCTTGACCATTGCGCCATAACCCC
>NZ_JAWRWU010000352.1:0-289 GCF_046535395.1 Cupriavidus sp. SIMBA_020
AGCACCACGCCGAGTTCCTTCTCGTCGTCGGTGAGCACCGCCAGCGACGACGCCAGCGGTTGCAGGATCAGGTCGTTCACTTCGAGGCCGCAGCGGCGCACGCACTTCACGATGTTCTGCGCCGCGCTCACCGCGCCCGTGACGATATGCACCTTCACTTCGAGGCGGATGCCGCTCATGCCGATCGGCTCGCGCACATCTTCCTGACCGTCGATGATGAATTCCTGCGTGACGATATGCAGCACCTGCTGATCGGTCGGAATGTTGATCGCCTTCGCGGTTTCGATCA
>NZ_JAWRWU010000353.1:0-289 GCF_046535395.1 Cupriavidus sp. SIMBA_020
CCAGCTTGCCGTTGATGAAGTTCATCGGCGGCGCGCCGATGAAGCCCGCGACGAACAGGTTCGACGGCGAACCGTAGATGTCCTGCGGCGCGCCGAACTGCTGAACGATGCCGTCCTTCATCACCGCAATGCGGTCGCCGAGCGTCATGGCTTCGATCTGATCGTGCGTCACGTAGACGATCGTCTTGCCCACGCGCTGGTGCAGCAGCTTGATTTCCGAACGCATCTCGATACGCAGCTTGGCGTCGAGGTTCGACAGCGGCTCGTCGAACAGGAACATGATCGGGTC
>NZ_JAWRWU010000354.1:0-289 GCF_046535395.1 Cupriavidus sp. SIMBA_020
GGCTGCGTCCCGCGGCGGCCTGGAAGCTGGACGAGGCCGGACGCCGCAGCGCCTCGAATTGCGCGAAGGCGCCAGGCACGTCGCCGGGGTGGCGCAGCAGGCCCTGGTGAGCATGGAATCCGAAAAACTGCGCAATTCCCTGCTGGCGGCGGTATCGCATGACCTGCGCACGCCACTGACCAGCCTGGTCGGCATGACCGACACGCTGATGCGCCGCCAGGCCTCGCTGCCCGACGACATCCAGGACACCATCCGCGCCATGCGCGACCAGGCCCAGCGCATGCATGCC
>NZ_JAWRWU010000355.1:0-289 GCF_046535395.1 Cupriavidus sp. SIMBA_020
GCGTGATCATCGCGAAATAGATGCCCTGCCGCCGGATTGCGAACAGGCCGACGACGAGCCCCAGCAGCGTGGCCGCCACCGTGCCGGCGAGCACGCCGAGCTCCGGCGTGAAGCCGAGCGTCTGGATCGTGTAGCCGGTCGCGTAGCCGGCGCTCGCGAGGAACATCGCATGGCCGAACGACAGCAGCCCCGTATAACCGATCAGCAGATTGAACGCGGCGGCGAACAGCGCGAAGCACAGCACCTTCATCACGAAGAGCGGATACGCGCCCGCGAACGGCGCAACGAT
>NZ_JAWRWU010000356.1:0-288 GCF_046535395.1 Cupriavidus sp. SIMBA_020
CCCCGCGACGGACGCGAGCACGAGCCGCATCACGAACGGCGTGATGACGATCGTGTGCGCGAGCACGAGCCACGCGAACGAGCCGGTCGCGCCGATCAGCGCGAACAGGCGCAGCAGCGCGATGCCGAGCACGAGGCCGGGAATCACCAGCGGCGACAGCAGCAGGCCGTTCACGAACGCGCGGCCGGGGAACGTCGCGCGCCCGATCGCGAGGCCGGCCGGCAGGCCGAGCGCGAGCGACAGCGTCGCCGACGCGAACGCGAGCTTCACGCTGTTGGCGAACGCCGT
>NZ_JAWRWU010000357.1:0-288 GCF_046535395.1 Cupriavidus sp. SIMBA_020
TGACGTTTTTCGTTCCTTCAAAATTGACCCGTATGACGTCTTCTTCATTGCTTCGGCAGCTGTCCACTCCGACCATTGCCGCCAAATGGACAACCGCATCCGCTCCCCGCAGTGATTCGCGGAGGGACGTCCGGTCAAGAATATCCGTTTGGCGGTATTCAGTGTCAAAAGCCGGCTCCTTTTGGTCTGCAATGATGGTGTGATAACCTTTAGCCTGTAATAATGCCGCCAGTTCGCTTCCGATAAAACCGGCTCCTCCGATAATCGCAATATGTTTCATGATCCAAC
>NZ_JAWRWU010000358.1:0-288 GCF_046535395.1 Cupriavidus sp. SIMBA_020
GAAGATCGTGTACGCGCGCAGCAAGCGGCTGCTCGGCATCTACGTGATGCCGGACGGCTCGTTCAACTTCGACGAAATCTCGGTGAAATGACGGCGGTTCGCCCGCTGCGCAGTGCCGGCGGCGCAAGCTGCCGGCGCGCTGATTCGATCGGTGCCCCATGCTGAATTTTCTCGTCAAACGCCTATTCGGCCTGCTGCCCACGCTCGCGCTCGTCGCGGTGCTGGTGTTTCTGTTCGTGCACCTGCTGCCGGGCGACCCCGCGCGGCTCGCGGCCGGCCCCGAAGCCG
>NZ_JAWRWU010000359.1:0-288 GCF_046535395.1 Cupriavidus sp. SIMBA_020
GCAGCGCTCGATCGCCACCGTGTCACTGTCCGGCACGCTTGCCGAGAAGCTCACCGCCATCCAGGCCGCAGGCTTCAACGGTGTCGAGATCTTCGAGAACGACCTCGTCTACTTCGATGGATCGCCCGCCGACGTGCGGCGCATGGCCGCCGATCTCGGGCTCGACATCGTGCTGTTCCAGCCGTTTCGCGACTTCGAGGGCGTGAGCCCGGCCCAGCTCGCCCGCAATCTCGACCGCATCCGGCGCAAGTTCGACGTGATGCACGCGCTCGGCACCGACCGCATCCT
>NZ_JAWRWU010000360.1:0-287 GCF_046535395.1 Cupriavidus sp. SIMBA_020
CTGTTGCTGCTGGACGAGCCGATGTCGGCGCTGGACGCCCGCGTGCGCGAACACCTGCGCATCGAATTGCGCGCGCTGCAGAAGCGCCTGTCGATCACCACGCTGATGGTGACGCACGACCAGGAAGAAGCGATGGTCATGGCCGACCGCATCGCCGTCATGAACGGCGGCGTCATCGAGCAGTTCGGCACCCCGCGCGAACTGTATCGCCAGCCTGGCTCGGCCTTCATCGCCGATTTCGTCGGCGAGGCCAACTGGCTGCCGTTCGAGCGCATCGACGCGCACCG
>NZ_JAWRWU010000361.1:0-287 GCF_046535395.1 Cupriavidus sp. SIMBA_020
TTCAAAGGCAGTATAAATTAATAAAATTCGAAGTTGCTAAGCGATATTATCAGTTAAGGGAGTTCGCAGTAAAAGTTTCAAGCATGCGAGCTTTCATTTTTAATATGTTTAAAAATTCATTACCGTATTTTGTATTACCTATGCTAATTGCATTCTTAACGCAAGCTATGGAAGAACCCCTAAGACCATGGTTTGTCAATAAGGGGTGGGTAGTTTTAAGAGATACGGACTACTCAACATTAGTGGCAACGGTAACAAGTATCAGTGGTCTTTTTATAGGTTTATAT
>NZ_JAWRWU010000362.1:0-287 GCF_046535395.1 Cupriavidus sp. SIMBA_020
GTCAAGATTCTCTCAGGGCAGCGACAGCAGCAGAGGCTTGATTGGGCAGAGATGTACCGCAGTCGATGGATTGAACTTAGGGGTGATTGGGCGACGATTGTGTTTCTCGGGCGTAGGGTTAATGATTTTTACCAAGTCGCTCATCACGATCAGCTTCAGAAGCTCCGTGAAGAATCTCAAAGGCTTTCGGACGAAATCGCTTCTTCATGGGCTCAGGCGTCCGTTCGCAATGTATGTGGGATGCTGAGTGACCTCTGCACCAGGGTGCTGCAAGGCAACATCAAAAT
>NZ_JAWRWU010000363.1:0-287 GCF_046535395.1 Cupriavidus sp. SIMBA_020
TGGTAGTTGAACAGATTGTCGGTGCGGCTGTAGCCCTGCTTTTTCTTGTCGTGGCCGCTGGTGCGGTAATTGTCCCAGCGCAAGCCGACGCTGGCCTGCCATTGTTCGTCGAACTTGAGGGTGTCGAAGCCGTACAGCGCGAGGGTGTCGGTGGCGTAGGGAGCCGGCCAGCTGCGGGCGGTGCGGCAAGGGTAGGCCACGTTCGGATCGGGATTGCGCAGCGAGGTCTGCGTCAGATCGGCCGGGCATTTGGTGACGCCATCCGAAGACAGGACCTGGTCGTTGGT
>NZ_JAWRWU010000364.1:0-287 GCF_046535395.1 Cupriavidus sp. SIMBA_020
GTGTGGGCGAATCTCACGCCCGAGATGATCGAGGTGTCGACGCTCACGGCGATGGCCGAGTTGCTGCTGTCGGGCTGCACGACGTCGAGCGACCATCTGTACATCTATCCGAACGGCAGCCGTCTCGACGACAGCATCCGCGCGGCGCAGCAGATCGGCATGCGCTTTCATGCGAGCCGCGGCAGCATGAGCGTCGGGCATAAAGACGGCGGTTTGCCGCCCGATTCGGTGGTCGAGCGCGAGGACGCGATTCTCGCCGACACGCAGCGCCTCATCGAGACGTATCA
>NZ_JAWRWU010000365.1:0-286 GCF_046535395.1 Cupriavidus sp. SIMBA_020
TGCGGCTCGGGAACACGAACACGTCGGCGGCCGCGTACACCTTGGCCAGTTCGGCTTGCGTCAGCACGCCCAGATAATTCGCTTGCGGATAGCGCGACTTCAGTTCGGCGAGCGCGGGACCTTCGCCGGCGACCCACTTCGAGCCGGGCAGATCGAGCTTCAGAAACGCCTCGACGTTTTTCTCGACCGCCACGCGTCCCACATACAGAAAGATCGGCCGCGCGGTGTTGAGCACTTTCGAGTCCATCGGGTGGAAGATGTCGAGATCGACGCCGCGCGTCCACAG
>NZ_JAWRWU010000366.1:0-286 GCF_046535395.1 Cupriavidus sp. SIMBA_020
GGCAAGGCTGTCCGGGCCGACCGGGATGCGTGCGCCGCTTCAGGCCTCCAGCGTCTTTGCCACGGCCCATCCCGCCAGATACAACCCCACGCCGAACGACGCATGCGCCATCAGGCTGCGCAGCCGTGCCACGCCGGGTTTCGGGGTCCTGGACGCCGCGATGCCGGCGCCCATGCCGGGTTGCAGGATCAGGAAGGGCGCGGCGACCGTGGCGATGCCGACGGTCAGCGCCGGCAGCAGCGTCGGTCGCGCGGCCCAGGCCGGGCCCCAGATAGCCAGCAGCAGG
>NZ_JAWRWU010000367.1:0-286 GCF_046535395.1 Cupriavidus sp. SIMBA_020
AAGGTCACGCCGGTCAGCGAATAGAGCCGCGACATGCTGTTGCCTTGCAGCCAGAGGCGCAGATCGACCGCGGCGAGATGCGCCGGATCGGTGACCGTGCCCACCAGACCGATATGCAGATCGCCCGCCTTCACGTCGGCCTGCACCGGGAACGGCCGGTTCGCGTCCTGCAACGCGAGCACGCCGCCCACCTTGCCGCTGCCCGCCACCGGCGTCTTGTTGTAGGTGCCCTTGATGGTCCAGCCGATCGCGTAGAACGGCTCGCTGGTCTGACCGCCCGCCGCCG
>NZ_JAWRWU010000368.1:0-286 GCF_046535395.1 Cupriavidus sp. SIMBA_020
GGGCCAGGCTATGCAACGAGCGAACTTGCACGGGAGAGCACAGATCGTCGCGGGCAAACTCCATACCGTCGTCAGTAGCGCCCCGCCGAATGTGCGGCCCGCGTCGTACGCAAACGCTTACCGCATGTCCGCGCCGTTAACGAATATCGCCAACGATGCGTTCATTGCAGCCGGTAGAAGTCCACTGCTCGTGGTTACGTTGGTTGTCCACGCAACAGGTCCCGCCACTAGTTCGAGCCGCGACATCGGCACATCAAAAGAGCTCGGCCGGAATCTCGTCCGCCCC
>NZ_JAWRWU010000369.1:0-286 GCF_046535395.1 Cupriavidus sp. SIMBA_020
CATACTGATGCTGACACCCGCTTTGTCCACGGTGGCGCCGCTACTCGCGCGGACCGTATCAGCGATCAGTGGCGTCTGACAGGCCGCAAGACGCTGGTGCTACACGGCGATTCGGCGGATGGTTTCCTGGTAACAGCGCAAAGCGCACGTGCCGGCGGAGTTCCGAGTCGCGCGATCTTTCACGTGAACGGTGACGCGGCAGGGCTGCTCCGAACGCCATACACACTCCTGGATGGAACGCGCAGTGCGGACATCATTCTGGACGGCGTCGACGCGCAGTTGGTGG
>NZ_JAWRWU010000370.1:0-286 GCF_046535395.1 Cupriavidus sp. SIMBA_020
CCAAGCGCGGCCTGGCCAACGCCAGCGACGATCCCTTCGGCCTGCCGCGGGTAACGGTGTCGCGCTCGACCGGCATCTTCCGTTTCCTGCAGAAATGCCTGACGCGCTATGAAGACATCCGCGGGCGCGGCTGAGCGGCGGCTGCGCATCGCACTGCTGGTCGACCGCTTCGGCAACCGTTTCGGCGGCGCCGAGGCCTACGGCGTCGAGCTGATGCGCGTGCTGGGCGAGCGCCACGATATTTCCGTGGTGGCGCGCGACTACGACAGCGACCTGCCGTTCCCCT
>NZ_JAWRWU010000371.1:0-286 GCF_046535395.1 Cupriavidus sp. SIMBA_020
CACGACGATCGCAACGGCGACCGTGATCGCATACGCGAGCAGCCGGTCGCCGCCGAGCGCGGCGCCCGCGAAGCCCGTCAGGCCACCGATCATCGCGCCGATGAACTGGTCGCGCGACAGCGACATCGTGTCCGAGTAGTTGTGCTGCGTGACGGCGATCGCCGTAATGGCGGCCCACACGGCCTGCTCGGTGTGCAGCGCGCGGCCGATCGCGAAGGCGAGACTGGCGCCCGCAACGGCTTGCACGGCCATCACGCAGCCTTCGGTCAGCCGCTCGTTGAGCGGC
>NZ_JAWRWU010000372.1:0-285 GCF_046535395.1 Cupriavidus sp. SIMBA_020
GGCCAATGCCTGGATGGCTTATGGCCTTGGCGACGTCGTGCAGCAGCGCAAGATGATCGACGAGTCCGACGCCGACGAGCAGCACAAGCGCGTGCAGACGGGCAAGCTCGACGCGCTGCTCGGCCTGTGCGAAACGGCCACCTGCCGGCGCGTGCGTCTGCTCGCTTACTTCGGCGAGGAGAGCAAGCCGTGTGGCAACTGCGACACCTGCATCGAGCCGCCTGCCACCTGGGACGCCACGCGCGAGGCGCAAATGGCGCTTTCGTGTGTGTTCCGCGCCCAGCG
>NZ_JAWRWU010000373.1:0-285 GCF_046535395.1 Cupriavidus sp. SIMBA_020
CGGTGAGTTCGTCGATGAAGAGCGTGCCGCCCGACGCCTGATCGACGAGACCGGGCTCGCGCTGCTCCGCGCCGTTGAACGCGCCGCGCTCGTGGCCGAACAGAATGCTCGCGAGCGGCCGTCCGCCCGCGGCCTCGGCGGCCAGCGCGCGCACGTCGCAGACCACGAACGGCCCTTTGCGGCGTCGGCTCAGCTGATGCAGCGTGCGCGCGGCGACTTCCTTGCCCGTGCCGGGCTCGCCCTGCACGAGAATCGCCGATTCGGTGGGCGCGAACTGTTCGATCG
>NZ_JAWRWU010000374.1:0-285 GCF_046535395.1 Cupriavidus sp. SIMBA_020
GGCCGAGCGCGTGGCGCGCATGGCGGGCGCATTGCGCCAGTTGGGGCTGCGGCGCGAGGAACGCATCCTGCTGCTGATGCAGGACACGGCGGACTGGCCGGTGGTGTTCCTGGGCGCGCTGCACGCCGGCGTGGTGCCCGTGGCCGTGAACACCCTGCTGACGCCGGACGATTACGCCTATATCCTCAACCACAGCCGCGTGCGCGCCGCCTTCGTCTCCGAGAGCCTGCTGCCGACCTTGCAGGCCGCGCTGGCGCAGGCCGGGCGTGGGGTGGGCAATGTGCG
>NZ_JAWRWU010000375.1:0-285 GCF_046535395.1 Cupriavidus sp. SIMBA_020
TCGTTCATCGTGTGGGCGCACCACATGTTCACCACGGGCATGCCGGTGACCGGCCAGCTGTACTTCATGTACGCCACCATGCTCATCTCCATCCCGACCGGGGTGAAGGTGTTCAACTGGGTCGCCACCATGTGGCGCGGTTCGATGACGTTCGAGACGCCGATGCTGTTCTCGATCGGCTTCATCTTCGTGTTCACGATGGGCGGCTTCACCGGCCTGATCCTGTCGGTGGCGCCGATCGACATCCAGGTGCATGACACGTATTACGTGGTGGCCCACTTCCAC
>NZ_JAWRWU010000376.1:0-285 GCF_046535395.1 Cupriavidus sp. SIMBA_020
CCCTGAATTTCACCTACCGCTATCGCTACAAGTACGTCACCGTGCATGGCCGGGTGCGCAACAACGACAACGCCGAGATCGACAACGTCAAGGTCTGGGTCAGCCTCTACGACGCCCAGGACAAGCTGACCGGCGCGCGCTATTCGGAGCTGCGCCTGCCCAAGCTCAAGCCGGGTGAAAGCGCCCCGTTCCAGTTGGATGTCAAGCAGTACGGCGCCAACTTCGCCCGGGTGGGCGTGGTGTACGACGCCAAGGCCAACTGATCGCGCGCCCGGCGGTCCGCCG
>NZ_JAWRWU010000377.1:0-285 GCF_046535395.1 Cupriavidus sp. SIMBA_020
CCGATCCGATGACCGGCGCATCGAATCGCCGCCAGTTCATCGCGCAGGTCGAGCGCGAGATCCAGCGGGCCGAGCGCGACGGCACACCGTTTTGCCTGCTCGCGCTCGACCTCGACAACTTCAAGACGGTCAACGACACGCTCGGCCACAACGCCGGCGACGAGGTGCTGAAGATGGTCGCGGAGCGCATCGTCGCGAACGTGCGCGCGAACGACACAGTGGCGCGCATGGGCGGTGACGAATTCGCGCTCGTGCTCGAGGAGGTCGACGATGTCCGCGACGTCG
>NZ_JAWRWU010000378.1:0-284 GCF_046535395.1 Cupriavidus sp. SIMBA_020
CGGGCCGAAATCGACCTGGAATCTCGACACGACCTACGCCTTCCTGATTGGCGACAGCGGCAAGGGCACGCTGCAAATCGACAATGGCGGCGCCGTGCGCAGCGGCCAGGGGATGATCGGCTGGAACACCGGCGGCGAAGGACACGTTACGGTATCGGGCCGCGCATCGGCCTGGAACCCGTTCAACAACATCTACGTTGGTTTCGACGGCACCGGGGAACTGCTTGTCCAGGATGGCGCCACGGTGCATACCGAGGCCTCGACCTCGCCCGGCGCCCCGGCAT
>NZ_JAWRWU010000379.1:0-284 GCF_046535395.1 Cupriavidus sp. SIMBA_020
GTGACCTTCGTCTACGTGACGCACGACCAGGGCGAGGCGCTGACGATGTCCGATCGCGTCGCCGTGTTCGACAAGGGCATCGTCCAGCAGCTCGATACCGTCGATTGCCTGTACGAATCGCCGTGCAACGAATTCGTCGCGAATTTCATCGGCGACAGCAACCGGCTGCGCGGCACCATCGCGCGCGTCGACGGCGAGTTCTGCGAATTCCGGCTCGACGACGGCACGCAGCTCGTCGGGCGTCGCATCGGCGATGCGGCCGCAGGCGCGCCGGCCGTCGCCTG
>NZ_JAWRWU010000380.1:0-283 GCF_046535395.1 Cupriavidus sp. SIMBA_020
GCGCGCCCCAGGCGTGCTGGCGCACGGTGTCGACGATGCTGCGGAACGCTTGCTGGTATTCGGTGGCTTGCGGGCCATCGGTCTGCACGGCGCCGTCGGCGTCATGAACGCGCAGCCAGCCGGTGGGCGACAGTTCGGGCGTGCCGTCCTGGGCCTGGCCCAGCTGGTTGGGCGCGAACACGCGCGTCTGCACGCGGCTGCCGTCGGCGTAGGCCAGGGTGACGTCATAGTGCAGGTCCGACGCGCCCGGGTGCATGGCGACACGCATGCCGGGCAGCAGGGC
>NZ_JAWRWU010000381.1:0-283 GCF_046535395.1 Cupriavidus sp. SIMBA_020
GGACGCGATCAGCGCCGCCGCAAACCAGAGCTGCGAGGGATCCTGATGTAGCGCCTTGAATGTCGCCACGAGTCCCTCGATGGCAAGCGCGACGACCACAACGACAAGAAACCGGGACATGAAACGTCGTACGCGAGTCGGTCCGCTAACGTCCGCTTCCCGGATGACCTCTTCTTCGACGATCGTCTCGGCAATCTGGATTGCCACAACGGCGCCGGCCAGCAGTCCCAGCGCTTCGATGATCGATAGCGCGGCTGTCTGGTCCCACTGGTGTGTGAACGCT
>NZ_JAWRWU010000382.1:0-283 GCF_046535395.1 Cupriavidus sp. SIMBA_020
TTTATCAAGTGTTTCCTTCATTGATATTCCGAGAGCATCAATATGCAATGCTGTTGGGATGGCAATTTTTACGCCTGTTTTGCTTTGCTCGACATAAAGATATCCATCTACGATATCAGACCACTTCATTTCGCATAAATCACCAACTCGTTGCCCGGTAACAACAGCCAGTTCCATTGCAAGTCTGAGCCAACATGGTGATGATTCTGCTGCTTGATAAATTTTCAGGTATTCGTCAGCCGTAAGTCTTGATCTCCTTACCTCTGATTTTGCTGCGCGAGTG
>NZ_JAWRWU010000383.1:0-283 GCF_046535395.1 Cupriavidus sp. SIMBA_020
CCAGCGAGGGGGCGATGGTGGCCGAATAGAGCGCGTGGCGCAGGTTGACCATCGCCAGGGTAAAGGCGATCACCAGCGCCGGCGTGCCGGCGGACCGGAGCTGGGTCAGGATCATCTGGGAGGCGCCGCCGAACACGATGGCGCTCATCGCGCATGCCAGCCAGGCGGGCATGCCGGCATTGACCGCCAGCACGCCATAGATCAGGCCGAACGGCACCACGCCGCGCAGCATCGGCGCCAGCGCGCGCACGCCGGCCCACCATTCCCCGCCACGGGTGACCGG
>NZ_JAWRWU010000384.1:0-283 GCF_046535395.1 Cupriavidus sp. SIMBA_020
CCAGCCTGGCCGCGCACTACGAATTCGATATCGATGCGCCCTTCGAAGACCTGCCCGAAGCGCTGCGCGACAAGGTGCTGTACGGCTCGGGCGACGAGGAAATCTCGTTCCTCTACCTGAACGAAAAAGGCCGCAGCACCGTCAAGCGCCACACCTTCGAAGGCGTGATCCCGAACCTGGAGCGCCGCTGGCGCGAAACCGACTCGGCCACCGTGCGCGAGGAACTGGGCAAGTACCGCAACATCAAGACCTGCCCCGACTGCGGCGGCTCGCGCCTGCGGCC
>NZ_JAWRWU010000385.1:0-282 GCF_046535395.1 Cupriavidus sp. SIMBA_020
GAGCGCGTTCGCGACGAGTTCGTGCGCTTCAACGAATACACGCACGGGCTCGTGTTCGGCATCAAGGAGCTCAAGCTCAACCGCGCGCGGCGGCGCTGGTTCACGCGTGCCGCGATCGAGCTGTCGTCGAAGCGCGTGGCCGGCTTCAATTACATCGAGCGCTTCTGGTTCATGGGCGGCGACACCATCGGCCAGATCACGGTGGCCGTGCTGCTCGGCTTCCTGCTGTTCGGCGTGCCGTCGCTCGGCGTCGTCGATCCGTCGGTGCTCACCGCGAGCATT
>NZ_JAWRWU010000386.1:0-282 GCF_046535395.1 Cupriavidus sp. SIMBA_020
CACGGAAGACGAAGCCGTCGACGCCGCGAACGACACGCCGTTCGGGCTCGCCGCGTATTTCTATACGCAGGACCTGCGCCGCATCGCGCGCGTGTCGGCACGGCTCGAAACGGGCCTCGTCGGCATCAACGAAGGCGCGCTCGCCAGCGAGGCCGCGCCGTTCGGCGGCGTGAAGCAATCGGGACTCGGGCGCGAAGGCTCGAAGTACGGCATCGACGAATACGTCGAGCTGAAGTATCTGTGCATGGGCGTTTGAGCACGCGCTACAAGCACAGGATGAGC
>NZ_JAWRWU010000387.1:0-282 GCF_046535395.1 Cupriavidus sp. SIMBA_020
AACCGGTCCCGCGGCGTGACCCGGGCCATGTCGAGCATCTTGTCGACCAGGGCCTGCGGGGTCGGCACCCAGATGACGTCCTTGCCATCCTGGCCGACATCGGGCACGTAGTCTTCGGTCGCGGCAGCCCGCGGGCTGGCGGCATCGGCGCGGGCCTCGGCCAGCACCGCAAGGGTCAGGGCCAGCGCCAGCGCCGATGCCATGAGGGGCCAGCGGCGGGCGGGCGAATGGGACGAATGGGCACGTTGCATGATGAAGACTCCTAGGGCAAAGAAAAGCGGG
>NZ_JAWRWU010000388.1:0-281 GCF_046535395.1 Cupriavidus sp. SIMBA_020
CGGGCAGCCGCTCGCAAGAAAAAGCCGCGTGCATGCGCAGGTCTTGCAACCCCCGGTTTCTAATCGGGCCAGGCGCGCGCCATGATTCAAACGATGCGCGCCAACGATGCGCGCTGACGATTCGCTGATTAACGGGCGCGTGCGCCGGAATTCAAACGCGCCGTTGAAACGCGAACACTCATTTCACCCGGTGTAACTCGATCACTCGCGTGGGGCGCAGATGATTAAGAGCGTAATGAATGCGGCCGCGTTCGTCGCGGCTGCCGGCCTCGCGCGGCTCG
>NZ_JAWRWU010000389.1:0-281 GCF_046535395.1 Cupriavidus sp. SIMBA_020
GGCAACCGTGCGCAACAAGCCGTCCGGGTCCGGCAGCTTGCCGGAGCGCTGCGTGCTTCGCTGCCATGCCGATCTATCGAACAGCAGATGCGGATCGTCCGCCGCGCCGCGCAAGCCTTCACGCAAGGCGGCGAGCGCCGCGCTGATTTCGTCGAGATCCTGTTGCGGATCGCCGCATACGGTCAGCGTCGAATAAGCCTGGCGCGCGCCGTCGATCAGGCGCAAGGTCAGCTTGCCTTGCGACACGCTGCCCGTCTGCCGCACCTTGCCGCCATTGAAGC
>NZ_JAWRWU010000390.1:0-281 GCF_046535395.1 Cupriavidus sp. SIMBA_020
ATGGGCACCGCGCAGCCGGGCAATTTCGGCGCAGTGCCGCTGGGCGTCGACGCGACGCTGATCGAACACGGCACGAACCATTTCACGATCGTCGACGCGGACGGCAGCGTGCTGAGCGCGACGACGACCGTCGAGTCGAGCATGGGCTCGTTCCACATGACCAACGGCTTCCTGCTGAACAACCAGCTGACCGATTTCTCGGCGAACCCGCTCGACAGTGCGGGCAATCCGGTGGCGAACCGCGTGCAGCCGGGCAAGCGGCCGCGCAGCTCGATGGCGCC
>NZ_JAWRWU010000391.1:0-281 GCF_046535395.1 Cupriavidus sp. SIMBA_020
GGTACGGCATCGAGCGTGAGTTTTCCGAACATGTGTGATTACTCCGCTGCCAGGATGGCGGGCGCGCGCGCGCCGCTGCGTTCGAGGGTGAGCGCCGGCACGTTCGCGCCGGTGCCGCAAATCGGGTTGCCGTGAACGTCGCGCATGTATTTGTCGACGACGCCTTCGAACAGACCCGGCGCGACGTTCGAATAGAGCGTCACGGGCGTCTTTTCGCCGGGGATCGCGAGGCGCTCGTACGCGCCGCGGCTCAGCATCGCGGGCGAGGCCTGGGCGCGGGC
>NZ_JAWRWU010000392.1:0-281 GCF_046535395.1 Cupriavidus sp. SIMBA_020
GCGCGGCCATCGCGGCGCCCGCGACGACCATCACGGCGAGCCAGCCGCCGATCGCGCCCTCCCAGCTTTTACCGGGACTGATCGTGATTGCGAGCTTACGCTTGCCGAACGCCTTGCCTGCGAAGTATGCGCCGATATCGGCCAGCCAGACGACCAGAAGCAGCGACAACACGAACGGAACGCCCTCGGCGCGCGCCGCGACGAGCGCGTGCCAGCAGGCCGCGAACACGACGAGCCCGGCCGCGAGCAGGAACGCCCGCCACACGCCGCCCGCGAGTTCC
>NZ_JAWRWU010000393.1:0-281 GCF_046535395.1 Cupriavidus sp. SIMBA_020
TGGCCTATGCTGTCGCCACGAACAGATCGAGAATCCGGGGAGGATGGCTCTCCGCGGGCCCAGCTATGGAAAAAACAGCATTCGTCTTTGCCGGTGGAGGCAGCCTCGGTGCCATGGAGGTCGGCATGTTGCGGGAACTGGTGAAGTGGGGCATGGCGCCGGACATTGTGATCGGCGCATCGGCCGGCGCCATCAACGGCGCGTATTTAGCCTGCCATCCGCACGAGGAAGGCACGGCCAAGCTGGAGAGCCTCTGGCGCGGCATTCGCCGGGCCGAGGTG
>NZ_JAWRWU010000394.1:0-281 GCF_046535395.1 Cupriavidus sp. SIMBA_020
GCGGCTCGGTCGTCGGCATCATGGGCGTCATCGCCAACGAGGTGCTGGCCGGCGGCGGCCGCGTGATCGGCGTGATCCCGGAACTGCTGCAGAAAAAGGAACAGGCCCATCGCGGCCTGACCGAGCTGCACCTGGTGCAGAGCATGCACGAGCGCAAGGCCATGATGATGGAGAAGGCCGACGGCTTCATCGCGCTGCCCGGCGGCGCCGGCACGCTCGAGGAACTGTTCGAGGTCTATACGTGGGCGCAGCTCGGCTATCACCGCAAGCCCGTCGCGCTC
>NZ_JAWRWU010000395.1:0-280 GCF_046535395.1 Cupriavidus sp. SIMBA_020
CGCGCAGCTTGAGCTTGGACAGCGCCAGCGCCGGCAGGATCCAGAAGGGCTGCACCAGGTCGTTCCAGGCGTTGCCCAGCATCACGGCCATGGTCGTCTGGTTGAGCGCGCTGCCGATTTCGCGGGCGGCGTCGATCATGAACGGACCCTGGATGACCCAGTGGCCGCCGGCCGAGGGCGCGAAGAAGTTGATGACGAACGAGCTGATCAGGCCCCAGAACGGCAGCGAGGCCGGCGTGGCGACGTCGACGAAGACCTTCGAGATGGTGGTGACCAGGCC
>NZ_JAWRWU010000396.1:0-280 GCF_046535395.1 Cupriavidus sp. SIMBA_020
TGGTTGCGCTGCGGGGATTGCGGGGGGGGTCGCCGGAATGCGTAGAGTCTTTTGTTGCCGCCATCACGTCAGGGCATATTCCGCATGTCGTGGATCGACATGGGCATCATGTTGGAGTTCAAGTGATACATGATCCAGATGGATCCGCTGAGCGTGATCACGACCAGCACCAGCGTGAATATTAACGCCAACATGTTCCAGCCGCTTTCGGACTTGGCATCCATGTGCAGGAAATAGATGATGTGCACCACGATCTGCACCGCCGCGAACGCCAGGATGA
>NZ_JAWRWU010000397.1:0-280 GCF_046535395.1 Cupriavidus sp. SIMBA_020
CGCTTCTTCTTGCAATGCAATGTCGGACATGCGCCATCCCTCGGAATCGACGCGCATCGCCGGGCAGTTGCCGTGTCGTACACGGTGTGAGCGGCGTGCGATCGAGCATCGTTATGATTTGCGCCGATCGTCATCCTGACGAAACGCGGGGGCATTGTACAAAAATGCCTGGGTACGCGTAATATGCCGTAATACTAATCGCCGCGAAAGGTTCATGCTCGCGTGCGCATACAGCCGACCAGAAAATCATAAATAAAAGACCAGATCGTGACGGGGCAGG
>NZ_JAWRWU010000398.1:0-279 GCF_046535395.1 Cupriavidus sp. SIMBA_020
CCCTCCATTGCAGACAGATCAGTATGCTTTCTTTTTTCTGTCTGCTATGAGGGGATCATATCAATATGAGCTGGGCTCTTCTTTCTTTAACGAAACAAAAGAACAGCTAATATCCCTAGATTAATTATTCCTAAAAGGAAGGAAACGACCGCTATCCCTTTGTTTTTCTGCATAAAATAAAGACCGTTTATAACCAAGATACAGCTGATCAAAGCATCAAATAATCGGAGAGCCATAACGTTAAAATCAACTTCCGACTCAAAAAAGCTAAATATCGAT
>NZ_JAWRWU010000399.1:0-279 GCF_046535395.1 Cupriavidus sp. SIMBA_020
GCTGATGATGCCGGCCATGCTGACCGCGCTGGCGGTGGTGCGCGAGAAGGAGCTGGGCTCGATCATCAACCTGTACGTCACGCCGGTGACGCGGCTGGAATTCCTGCTGGGCAAGCAGGCGCCCTATGTGGCGCTGGCGATGCTGAACTTCCTGTTGATGACGCTGCTGGCGGTGACGCTGTTCGGCGTGCCGATCACCGGCAGCTTCACCACGCTGCTGGCGGCCGCGTTGATCTACAACGTGGTGGCCACCGCCATCGGCCTGCTGGCCTCGACCTT
>NZ_JAWRWU010000400.1:0-279 GCF_046535395.1 Cupriavidus sp. SIMBA_020
TGGGAAAACGGCGTTGGTATGAAATTGGCATGGTGTTTTGGGACCTGCTTAACGCCCTAATCATCTACGCCGCCACGCTCATCATTGCCATTCCGGCGGGGGCAATGGTGATCGTTGCCAAAATTATGCTCACCCTCATGCTTGGCATCGGGCCGTTCTTCATCGCCATGCTGATGTTCCCCGTCACCGCGAAATGGTTTGATAGCTGGTTTGGCCAAGTGATGACCTACATCATGCAAATCGCCTTGGTTACAACGGTTCTCGGCATGGGCATAAAGT
>NZ_JAWRWU010000401.1:0-279 GCF_046535395.1 Cupriavidus sp. SIMBA_020
GAACAGAGCGAGCACATCGTCTTGCCTTCTTCGAGCACGCGCGTGACGATGGAATAGGTATCCTGCGTCTCGATGTGGAACGGCACGCCCAGTTCGGTCAGGTAGCGCGGCAGGATGTCGGCCGGAAAGCCGGGTTGCTTCTGGTCCAGGTTGACCGCGATCAGTTCGAACCGGAACGGCGCGCGCTTTTGCAACTGGAGCAGGATGTCCAGCATGGCGTAGGAGTCCTTGCCGCCCGACAGGCACACCATGACGCGGTCGCCCGCCTCGATCATGTTG
>NZ_JAWRWU010000402.1:0-279 GCF_046535395.1 Cupriavidus sp. SIMBA_020
GTTGGCTCAGGGCGCCATCGATCATTCGGTGGACTACATCCAGAACCGCGTCACCTTCAAACAGAAAGTCAGCGACTTCCAAGGCATACGCTGGATGATCGCAGACATGGTCACCCAGACCGAAGCTGCCCGCCAGCTGGTCTATCGCACCGCGTCCATGGTCGATGCCGGCGTTACCGGCCGCACACTCGCACCCATGGCGGCCATGTCGAAGATGTTCGCCTCGGACGTGGCGATGAAAGTCGCCACTGACGCCGTGCAGCTGTTCGGGGCCGCAGG
>NZ_JAWRWU010000403.1:0-279 GCF_046535395.1 Cupriavidus sp. SIMBA_020
CGTCGCAATACCGCGGCCGCCCGCGCGGGGCGGGTGCACGCCATAACCCGCGATGTGGACAGGGATTTGGTGGGGATATTGCTGTGCAGCAGGCCGGCCGTTGCGTCGCGGAATTCTTTTGTAACAATGGCCAAAGCCGGACGAATTCGGGCCGGATCGGGACATGGCTGTCCTTCCGTCCGGGAAAACCCGCCAAGCGGGGTAAAATCCTTGTTTTGCTCCCTTCCTTATACGGCGCCCGCATCGTGTCCCTTGTTCAGCATCTGCCTGGTTCCTCCG
>NZ_JAWRWU010000404.1:0-279 GCF_046535395.1 Cupriavidus sp. SIMBA_020
GCCAGGGCAGGACGTTCTCAATCGTGAATGTATCGCGTGTGTGCTTCGTTGGCACGATGAGAGAATCGGTCGCGCGAAACCAGCCAGATGGCCGCGACGCCGCTTCGATACCGCGGTACGCATCGAGCACTGGTATCGCGAGACACAAAAGAAGCGAAAGGCAGAGGAGCGCATAGCGACGTTGCGGACTGGCGTTACGCATTAGCCGCAACGAGAGCGCCGTTGCCACGCCGATCAAGGCACCCTTCCATGCGAAGCAAATGAGCGCCCAGCCCAATG
>NZ_JAWRWU010000405.1:0-279 GCF_046535395.1 Cupriavidus sp. SIMBA_020
CTTGCGTTCGGCGATGAAGCGCGCGATCAGTTCGGCGCTGCGTTTTTTCGTGCGCTTCTGCGTGTCGTAATCCACGTGCACGACGCCGAAGCGCCGCTCATAGCCGAACGCCCACTCGAAGTTGTCGAGCAGCGACCACACGAAATAACCGCGCACGTCCACGCCCGCCTTGATCGCCGTGTCCACGGCGCCCAGGTGACGCTTGAGGAACGCGATGCGTTGCGAATCGACCACTTCGCCGTCGATCACGTCGTCGTCGGAGGCCATGCCGTTTTCGGT
>NZ_JAWRWU010000406.1:0-279 GCF_046535395.1 Cupriavidus sp. SIMBA_020
GTGCGCAAGGTGGCGCACGAATTCGACGTACTTCACTTTCACCTCGACTACATGCCGTTCCCGCTGTTCACGACGATGGACACCCCGTTCGTGACCACCCTGCACGGTCGGCTGGACCTGCCGGAGTTACAACCGGTATTCGACGCTTTTTCAAACGTGCCGGTGGTGTCGATTTCCGATTCGCAACGCGTGCCGCTGCCGCAGGCGAACTGGCTCAACACGATTTACCACGGCTTGCCCGACCAATTGCTGACGCCGCAGGCGCACAAGAAGCCGGAG
>NZ_JAWRWU010000407.1:0-279 GCF_046535395.1 Cupriavidus sp. SIMBA_020
GCACTTCAAGGTCAGCGTCAGCGGCTGCTTGAAGGCATGGTCGCTGATCGCCGATTTGCCATAGGGGCCCGACTCCACCGGATGGCTGGTGATCTTGAGCGTGTCCTCATGGGACTCGCTGAGCGTCGCCTCCACCACGATGTCGCCGATTTTCTTCGACAGCAGGCCGACCATGTCGGCGCCCGCGATGTTCAAGTCAGCCATAGGATCCCTGCAGGTTGCGCGTCAGGTCGGCATTGACCCGGCTCTGTTGATTGGCCACGGCTTCTCCGGTCGCAT
>NZ_JAWRWU010000408.1:0-279 GCF_046535395.1 Cupriavidus sp. SIMBA_020
GTCCCAGCCAGACGGGTCAGTTCGACCTGTCCCGCGTCACCCGTCTCATGTCCGCGATCGGCGGCGCCGACGACAACGCGCTCGCCGCCGAAGTGCTCAATCTGCTCGGACCGGCCACTGCGGTGTCGCAATGCACGGTATTCGCGTACGAATTCGGCAATCGCCCGCGCACGGTCTCGGTCGCCGACCATCGCGGCGGGCGCTTTCTGCGCGACGTCGCCGACACCTACGCGCGCCTCTTCTACGCGCTCGACGGCAACCAGCGCATCGTCGCGGACC
>NZ_JAWRWU010000409.1:0-279 GCF_046535395.1 Cupriavidus sp. SIMBA_020
GTGTTCTTCCCAGTCGTGAAGGGTCCGGCAGTATTCGTCGCCATCCAGAAAGCCGACATCGCGGAGCGTGGCGACGAGTTCCCCTTCGCCCCCGGCCCAGTCGACGGCAAGCTCGATATCTTCATCGGACAGGCCCGTCAGGTTCCCATCGTGCCTATTGGCAGCGCACCAGAGGAACAGGCAGACCAGGCGCCATGCGCCATCCCCGCCCAGACGGCGGACCAGCTTCTTGGTCTTCGGGTGCGTGGCCAAGCCCACGGCAAGACGTGCATCTGTTGC
>NZ_JAWRWU010000410.1:0-279 GCF_046535395.1 Cupriavidus sp. SIMBA_020
CGGGTCTGGGCGAAAGCCAGTTCGTGACGGGCTGCGTGTCGTGGTCGATCGCGTCGGTGGGGCCGCAGCGCGCGGGGCTGTCGATGTCTTGGACCGGTATCGCCATGTTCGCGGCGCTGTCTATCGGGGCGCCGATGGGCATGGCGATGTATCAGCGTTATGGGTTGGCGGCGTCGATGGCGGCCTGCATCGCCGCGCCGCTGCTGGCCACCGTGATTGCATTGGGGACCGCTTCATACCCGTCGCCCCGCGGCGCGCGGCTGCCGTTTCATCGCGTCG
>NZ_JAWRWU010000411.1:0-279 GCF_046535395.1 Cupriavidus sp. SIMBA_020
TCGAACGCGCAGGTGTTGCGCCTCTGGCAGGATGACGGCCAGGGCAACGTCAGCTACCTGGGTGACGCCAAGGTCACCGGAACCAATTGGCAATGGCGCAGCGACGTGGACATGGCGCTCGGCACCGTCAATCTGTTCGCGACAGTGGACAACGCGGCGCGGGCGGGTACCACCTATACCGCGCAGGATAGCGCGATCCATGGCAGGCCTTCGCCCACCTTCAGCTTCCACCTGCAAGGGCTGGAGGGCATCGAGGCCAGGGACGCCAAGGGCGTCGTG
>NZ_JAWRWU010000412.1:0-279 GCF_046535395.1 Cupriavidus sp. SIMBA_020
GAAATAGATAAAGATGGTCAGCAGTATTTGGAGATAAATCGATGAAGTTACAGCGGCTCAATATTCGTTCGGACTTTAAAAATCTAAAAGGCGTTGAAATACGATTTTCATCCGGTACTAGCCGCACTGTTATTATCGGGCAAAATGGCACGGGGAAATCTAATATTCTTGAGGCTTTAGTAAAAATTTTTTTGCACTTAGATGATGGATCTAAGCCGCCTTTTTCGTATGAGTTGGATTATAAATTAGGTGATGAAAGCCTTGAAACTTGGATGTCAG
>NZ_JAWRWU010000413.1:0-279 GCF_046535395.1 Cupriavidus sp. SIMBA_020
GTCGTTCGATCCGTCCGCGTTCTTGCGCAGCGTCCACGGCGAGCCGGTGGTCTGGCAGGAGTAGTCGCTGTTCGGCGTGATCGTGCAGGAGCCGTCCGCATTGAGCGTCTGGTTCCAGTTCACGACGTCCGGCTCCCAGCCGACCGGGCCGGCCGTGCTCTGCGCGTTGCCGCCGAGCGGCGACAGATGGATGCCCACCTCGTTGTAGTTGCCCGCGACTTTCGCGAAATCGGTCTCGGTGTCGGTGAAGCCGATGAACGGATAGAAGTCGAACGTACG
>NZ_JAWRWU010000414.1:0-279 GCF_046535395.1 Cupriavidus sp. SIMBA_020
GGACTACGGCAACAACGTTACCGGTACGGCGCTCCCGATCACGCCCGAAGAGCTTGAGCATGCGGACGATTCGAAGTCGTCGCGCCAAGGTCGACAGGAAAACCGCAAACGGCCGGACTCGGCCGGTAAGCAGGCGCTCGCGGGGTGACTGCGAACGCCTCTTCATGGCCGGCTAGCGCCTGATGACAGCGCGCGACAATCGCAGTAGCCGCAGCCTTTCATGCGGAGGGCATAAAAAGGGGGATGCGGCTATTTCTTGGACTGTTTTATGTCGTTAGG
>NZ_JAWRWU010000415.1:0-279 GCF_046535395.1 Cupriavidus sp. SIMBA_020
GACGGGCAAGCAGGCAGGTCAGCAGCGTCCTGCCCGAATTACCCTTTGCCGAGATGATCAGAAGCGATTTCATGGTTCATCGTCCTCAGCCGCACCCGAGGTCGATGAACCTGCGAAAAAAAAGAACCCGCGGCGCCAAGGAGGCTGACCGTGGGCTCAACGGGGGATCATTGCATCAGCGCCAGAAAGCAGAAAAGCCTGCAGATGCAGGCTTTTTGCGAATGCGTCTCGGCACACCACGTCGTCGCACAGACATCGAACTGCGGGGCCGCTAACGCG
>NZ_JAWRWU010000416.1:0-278 GCF_046535395.1 Cupriavidus sp. SIMBA_020
GCTGGCCGAAGGCCGTGTTCAGCACCACGTTGGCGGTCTTGCGGCCGACGCCGGGCAGCGCCTCTAGCGCCTCGCGCGTCTGCGGCACTTCGCCGCCGTGCTGTTCGATCAGGATGCGGCAGGTGGCGATGGCGTTCTTGGCCTTGGTGCGGTACAGGCCGATGGTCTTGATGTAATCGGACAGGCCTTCCTCGCCCAGCGCCACCAGGGCCTGGGGGGTGCCGTATTGCGGAAAGAACTTGCGGGTGGCGATGTTCACCGACTTGTCGGTGGCCTGC
>NZ_JAWRWU010000417.1:0-278 GCF_046535395.1 Cupriavidus sp. SIMBA_020
GACGAACACCGGAATCGCTCATGCTTAAAGTTACCAAGGCGGTATTCCCAGTCGCGGGTCTCGGCACCCGGTTCCTCCCTGCCACGAAGGCGAGCCCGAAAGAGATGCTGCCGATCGTCGACAAGCCACTGATCCAATACGCGGTGGAAGAGGCGATGGCGGCCGGCATCACCGAAATGATCTTCGTGACGGGCCGCAGCAAGCGCGCGATCGAGGACCATTTCGATAAGTCGTATGAAATCGAGGCCGAACTGCAGGCGCGCGGCAAGGACAAGCTG
>NZ_JAWRWU010000418.1:0-278 GCF_046535395.1 Cupriavidus sp. SIMBA_020
GCGGAAAAGTCTGTCGACGAATTTCATTGGCCGATATGCGAACATTATTGTCCAGATTGTTGTCACCGGTATGCTGGCCCGCGTCCTAAGTCCGGCGGAGTTCGGCGTGATGGCTATCGTTTCTGTTCTGGTGACGTTCTTTTCGTTTGTCAGTGAAATGGGGCTGGGCCCTGCTATCGTGCAATTTCGTGATCTAGATCGATCTCAAATAGCTGGGTTATTCTGGGTGACAGTGGGCATCGGAGCTTTTGCCGGAGCGGTCTTTGCGGCTTGTGGGC
>NZ_JAWRWU010000419.1:0-278 GCF_046535395.1 Cupriavidus sp. SIMBA_020
GATTGTGATTGGCGCGTCCAGCACCGCCTCGCAGACTGGCGGGACCGGGGTGGGCGTGCGCAGTACCGCAAGCGGCAACCGCTCTACCGCCTTGGGTTTCGTTGCCACCGCCAGCGGTGACTATTCGGTGGCGCTCGGCCGCGCCTCAGTCGCAGCGGGAGCGACCAGCGTGGCGATGGGTGATAGTTCCCTTGCTTCGGGGAGCAACGGCCTTGCATTGGGCGGCTCCGCGAACAGCACCGACGTCGGCGGGATTGCGATTGGCGGGACGGCGACCG
>NZ_JAWRWU010000420.1:0-278 GCF_046535395.1 Cupriavidus sp. SIMBA_020
GCTGAACTAATTCAGTCATGAATAAACAGACCGTAACCGACCCCTCGCAGCAGTACGACCTGCGCATCTTGCGGGCGCTGCGCCGAATCACGCGATCCATCGCGTTGCATTCGCGCCAGTTGTCGAACCTGGCCACGGCCCTGCCGCCATCGTCCAGGTCGAGCGCCGGGGCGCGATGGCCATACAGGACGTCGATCCCGGCCCTGGCAGCGTGGCTCAGCAGCACGGCCAGCAAATCGCGCCGCAGGATCGTATGGGTGGGATACCCCATCAACCGG
>NZ_JAWRWU010000421.1:0-278 GCF_046535395.1 Cupriavidus sp. SIMBA_020
GGCGACATCGCGGGCGTGTGCGGGATCGAGACGCAGGTCGGCCTCGAACAGCCGTTCTACAACTATCGCGTGAGCACGGTCGTGCACGCGAGCGTGTAGGCGTTCATGATCCATTGCATCTGCTTGAAGTCGCCGTGCAGCACGACTTCGAGCGTCGGCAGAATCATCGGCACGCTCGAAATTTCGAGCGAAAACATCATGGCCGCGAGGCAGACGGCGATCAGCGCGAGGGCGTTCCGGCGCATCTGCGTGGGGCGCAGCGGGTCATGGGTTTCGCG
>NZ_JAWRWU010000422.1:0-278 GCF_046535395.1 Cupriavidus sp. SIMBA_020
GAGGCCGTTGGCGCCGCTGACGGTGCCGCCCAGGGTGATGTCGTTGCCGCCGTCCACGCTCAGGTTGCCGCCATTGAGCGCGACGTTATTGGTCAGGCTGACGGCCTGGGTGCTGGTCAGCGTCGAGGCGCCCGCCACGGTCAGCGCGCCGCTGCCCAGGGCCTGGTTCGAGCCCACGCTCAAGCCGCCCTGCGCCAGCGTGACGCCGCCCTGGAAGGTGTTGGCGCCGCTCAGGCTCAGCGTGTTGGCGCCTTGCTTGACCAGAGAGCCGCCGCCCG
>NZ_JAWRWU010000423.1:0-278 GCF_046535395.1 Cupriavidus sp. SIMBA_020
GCGAACATGAACGACTGGATCTCGAACAGCGCCGAATACGGCGAGTACGTGACGGGCCCGCGCGTGATCACGGCCGAAACGAAGAAGGTCATGAAGGAAGTCCTGAAGGACATCCATACCGGCGAATACGCGAAGAGCTTCATTCTCGAAAACAAGGCCGGCGCGCCGACGCTGCAATCGCGCCGCCGCCTGGGCGCCGAGCACCAGATCGAAGTGGTCGGTGCGAAGCTCCGCGCGATGATGCCGTGGATCGCTGCAAACAAGCTCGTCGACCAGTC
>NZ_JAWRWU010000424.1:0-278 GCF_046535395.1 Cupriavidus sp. SIMBA_020
GGATTTCGCCCAGCGCTTCGGCCAGAGGCTTGCCTTGTTCGCGCGTCATCAGTCGTGCCAGTTCAGCGTCGTGCTGGATCATCAAGTCGAACCAGCGGCGCAGGATCTGTGAGCGTTCTTGGGCGGGCCGGGCGCGCCATGCGGGCAGCGCGTCGCGCGCGGCGATGATGGCGCGGCGGGTTTCGGCTTCGCCCATGTCGGGTACCTGGGCCAGAGCCTGGCCCGTGGCGGGGTCGGTCACCGTGATGGTGGCGTGGTTGTCGGCGTCGCACCAACGG
>NZ_JAWRWU010000425.1:0-278 GCF_046535395.1 Cupriavidus sp. SIMBA_020
AGGCGGCGAAAAGCGCCTGCCGTTCGAGCTGCTCGTACAGGCCATGGAGAAGCTGGACTTTCCGGGACTCGAGCTGGGACACCTGCCCCATGCGGGCCGCAAGTAATCACTGGTTCCAGGTGCGCGGCGCGCGTACCGCGAGCAAGCCGGCCGCCTTTGCGGCCGGCATTGCTTTACGAGGGGCAGGAACAATATAAACCGCGCTCCCTAAAGTCTTTAAAAAAGAGTTTTCCTGAAACCTAAGGAGGTACTCTAAAACCCTGAAAAGGAGTCTAGTT
>NZ_JAWRWU010000426.1:0-278 GCF_046535395.1 Cupriavidus sp. SIMBA_020
GCCGACGTAGCGGTTCTTGAAGAAGCCTTCGCGATACTCAACGCCGAGCTTCGCGGCGACCTGCATTGCAGCCGGACGCGACGAATCGGGAATCGGCATCACGACGTCGATCGGCACGTTCGGCAGCTCGCGCTTGATCTTCTCGGCGAGGTAGTCGCCCATGCGCAGGCGCACGTTGTAGACGGGCACGCCGTCGAGGCACGAATCCGGACGGGCGAGATACACGTACTCGAACATGCACGGATTCAGCGTCGGCTGCTCCGCGCATTGCTGGCTGT
>NZ_JAWRWU010000427.1:0-278 GCF_046535395.1 Cupriavidus sp. SIMBA_020
GATGGCGCTGGGCCTCAAGGGATTTGCCCACACACCGCCGGCGCTGCAGGGATTGCCGGATACCTACGTGTCGCATTCCGAAAAGTACGGCAGCCTGACATGGGCCGCCGGACGGGACATCGTCATCGTCGGCGGCGGGCAATCGGCGCTCGGGCTGGCTGCACTGCTGAACGAAGTGGGCGCAAGCGTTCGCGTGCTGGTGCGAGATCAGTCGGTGGACTGGAATCCGACGCCGGAAACCGAGCGCTCGTTCGTGTCGAAAATGCGGAGTCCGGACG
>NZ_JAWRWU010000428.1:0-278 GCF_046535395.1 Cupriavidus sp. SIMBA_020
GTCTGGTTCTCAGCGATGCTTATGTGAGTGCCGATATCGTGAACGTCGATATTGCACAGATGGCACGCGTTGAGCAGGCGAAACAGCATGAAGCTCTGCTTGAACAACATACTCGCTTGAGCAATGAAGTCGTTGAGCTGAAGACATTGCTAGGTAATTTCGGAGCGCTCTTGGATGCGCAGTTGAAACAGCAGGCCATCGTGCTGGAAGAACAGCGTGAGCTTGATGCAGCCAACAAGGATCTGGCGCTAGCAGTGGCAAATATGAAGAACAGTAGT
>NZ_JAWRWU010000429.1:0-278 GCF_046535395.1 Cupriavidus sp. SIMBA_020
GACACGAGCGGTCCCCATAACGCTTCGAGCTTCAGCCCCGCATAGCTCGACGGAATCGGCGCATCGCCGAGATTCGACAGCAGCACGTCGAATGCAAGCACATGGCCGAGGAAGCCCGCCGCGTGCTCGACCGAGGGTTGCGTCGCCATCACCGCATCGAGGCCCTTCAATTCCTTCACGACGTTTTCGCGCGCTTGCGCACGATCGAAACGTTGGACACGTTCGACACAGCCGGTTCGTCGGCAAATTCATGAGGTTCGTTCTGCATGAGCGTCATG
>NZ_JAWRWU010000430.1:0-278 GCF_046535395.1 Cupriavidus sp. SIMBA_020
TGCCCATCGTCGACGACCCCTTCGACTTCGGCCGCATCGCCGCCACCAACGCCATCAGCGACATCTACGCCATGGGCGGCGACCCGCTGATGGCGATTGCGATTCTCGGCTGGCCGGTGAACGTGCTGGCCCCGGAAATCGCCCGGGAGGTGATCCGCGGCGGTCGCGCGGTGTGCGACGCCGCAGGCATTCCTCTTGCGGGCGGGCACTCCATCGATGCGCCGGAGCCGATCTTCGGCCTGGCGGTCACCGGGCTGGTGGAAAAGCGCTTCATGAAG
>NZ_JAWRWU010000431.1:0-278 GCF_046535395.1 Cupriavidus sp. SIMBA_020
GGGCTGGGACGAATTCAAGGGCCGGCGCGACATCCGCGTGGTCGATATCCGTTTTTCGAGCGAAGCCATGCGCGCCCTGTGGTGGCGCACCTTGCGCCAGGTGCCGTCCGCCGCGTTCGCGGCCGATGGCAGCGTGCCGGCGCGCGACGCCCAACTGGCGACGCTGCCGCTGTGGCCCGGCCTGGCGCGCGTGGCCGGCGAGATCCTGGCCTGGAGCCAGGATCGTGGCGAGGTCGCCGCGCTGTATCTGCAGGGCAAGGCCCAGGAGGCGCTGGCCC
>NZ_JAWRWU010000432.1:0-278 GCF_046535395.1 Cupriavidus sp. SIMBA_020
CTGGGCGCCGTGGCTGAAGGGCACGCACAGCTTCGGGCTCGATCATTCGCCGATTTATGCGTTCGCCGACATGATGCTGCGCATTTTCTCGCCCTATCAGTTCAATCCGAACAACCTGAATCCGCTGCGCGAGGTGCTCGAGCGCCGGGTCGACTTCGACGCGCTGCGCAAGCACTGTCCGATCCGGTTGTACCTGAGCGCCACCAACGTCGAGACCGGGAAGATCCGCATCTTCACGGGCGAGGATGTCAGCGCCGACGCAGTGCTTGCGTCGGCAT
>NZ_JAWRWU010000433.1:0-278 GCF_046535395.1 Cupriavidus sp. SIMBA_020
CTGACGCGCCTCGAACTCGCCGGCCTTCGCCAGACGCGAGTAGCGCTGCTCCTCCTCGACGGTGAGCAGCGGCTTGACGCTGATCCGGTTCAGATAATGCTGGATGGTGTCGGCCGTGAGCTCGGCCTGAAGGATGGCGCGGAAATCGTCGGCGTCCGAGGGCGCGGCGCCCTCTTCGCCTTCGCGGCTGCTACTTTCTTCGGAGCCCGATTCACGCTCTTCGCGTTCCTCGCGCTCCTCGAAATCGCGCTCCTCGTCGTCGGCCGCCTGCGCGCCGT
>NZ_JAWRWU010000434.1:0-278 GCF_046535395.1 Cupriavidus sp. SIMBA_020
CTTTTTCGTCGAGTTCCTCGAGATCGAGCAGCGCGTTGTGCGCGCCTTCCATTGCGCGGATCAGTTCGTCGAGCTTGATCTGCATGGCAGCCGTATCGCGGTTCTGCGTGTTCTGAATGAGGAACACCATCAGGAACGTGACGATCGTGGTCGATGTGTTGATCACCAGTTGCCATGTGTCGCTGAAGTGAAACAGCGGGCCGGTCAATCCCCAGGCAACCACCAGCCCAACGGCGACGACAAAAGTGGTGGGCCGTCCAGTCATTGTCGAAAGGTAG
>NZ_JAWRWU010000435.1:0-278 GCF_046535395.1 Cupriavidus sp. SIMBA_020
CGCCGAGTTCCATCGAAAACTTCTTCAGGCCCACGCTTTGCACGATGCGATTGCCGGTGGCCGTGGTTCCGGCGAACGACAGCGCATGCACATCGGGGTGCGCCACCAGCGGCTCGCCGGGTTCCTTGCCGAAGCCGTGCACGACATTCAACGCGCCCGCCGGAATGCCGGCTTCGAGCGCGCGATCGCCGGGTATCGAGGCGGTGCGCGGGGACAGTGCGCGCCTCTTCCACCCGGCCGTAGTGCCGGACGCGAGGCAGGGCGCGACCTCCCACGTG
>NZ_JAWRWU010000436.1:0-278 GCF_046535395.1 Cupriavidus sp. SIMBA_020
GCTTCGGTCATGTGGATCATGGTGGGGCCGTGCGAGCCCAGCACCGCGATGCCCAGGGTGTGGCCGATCTCGGATTGCAGCTTGGCGATCTCGGGCATGGCGATGCGCACCGGGTCCAGCCGCTGCAGGCTGACCAGGCCCATCTGCAGGGCGAAGGGGCCCAGTTCGTACTGGCCGGTGATGCTGTCCTGCTGCACCAGGCCGACGCGGATGAAACTGACCAGGTAGGGGTGGGCCTTGGCCGATGTCATGCCGGCGCCGGCGGCCAGGTCGCGCAG
>NZ_JAWRWU010000437.1:0-278 GCF_046535395.1 Cupriavidus sp. SIMBA_020
CGTGGCGCGCCATGGCTCCATGGCCGAGGCCGCCCGCCGCCTGGGGCTGACCCACGGCGCCGTGGCGCAGCAGATCCGCAAGCTGGAACAGGAGCTGGGCGTGGCGCTGGTGGCGCGCGCCGGCCGCACCGTGCACCTGACCGCCAAGGCCATCGAACTGATCGGGCCGATGCGGGAGGTGCTGGAACGGATCGAGAAGATCCGCTACCTGGCCCGTTCCGACGAAATGATGGGCGAGCTGCGGCTCGGGGCCGGCAATACGGCGCTCAATTCGATGG
>NZ_JAWRWU010000438.1:0-278 GCF_046535395.1 Cupriavidus sp. SIMBA_020
GGCCAAGATCAAGGCCGACCTGCGTCCGGCGTTCTACCTGGGGCGCGACGTGCTGGCCAACATGGTGGCGGCCAACAAGCAGCAGGCCGATGAATCCGCCATCGGCATCCAGCGGGCGGTGGACAAGGCCGAGGTCGGCATGCTGGCGTCGCTGGGGCTGGCGGTCATCGCCGCGGTGATCTGCGGCATCCTGTTGATGCGCGCCATCGTCAATCCCATGCGCAGCATCGTCAAGACGCTGGAAGCCACCGGCGGCGGCGACCTGACGCGCCTCGCAG
>NZ_JAWRWU010000439.1:0-277 GCF_046535395.1 Cupriavidus sp. SIMBA_020
GGCTTGTTCCGGGGCCCGGAACGGGCGTTACTTTACACTCTTCTCGAACTTTTCCAGCAGCTCGTTGCCGCGCTTGACGATGTTCTCGGCGCCATCCTTGGCCGAGACCTTGCCCGACACGATGCGTTCGATTTCAGCGTCCTCGATTTCGCGGATCTGCGGCAGGAAGCCCAGGCGCAGGCCGCGCGATTGCGCGGTGGTTTCGACGTTCAACTGCTTGACGCCGACTTCGGTGCCCGGGTTCTTGTCGTAGAAGCCTTCCTTCTTGGTCAGCTCG
>NZ_JAWRWU010000440.1:0-277 GCF_046535395.1 Cupriavidus sp. SIMBA_020
GTGTAAAGCCGTATCTGCCGATAGCCCGCCTGGCGCGCTTGAATTTCGGCCCACTGCATCAGTTCGCGTCCATATCCCTTGCCTTGCGCGGCCGGAGATACAGCCACGTTGTCCAGCAGCAGGCAACCTGGCTCGCGCACCAACACCAGCAAGGCCTGCACGCCGGCGTTGTCTTCCAGCACCTGCGTCTGACCTTGCGCGATGCGTTGGAGGTAGTCGTCACGCATCGGGCCCGGCGTGGCGCCGATGCGGCCGATGTACGGGCGATACGCGTCGT
>NZ_JAWRWU010000441.1:0-277 GCF_046535395.1 Cupriavidus sp. SIMBA_020
GCAGGGCATGTCCGCCGGCGGGCTGGCGTTGATCACGTCGCTGCAGCCCATCCTGATCGGGCTGCTGGCGCCGGTGATCGCCCACGAACGCGTCGACGCGCGGCGCTGGGCCGGGCTGGGACTGGGCGTTTCCGGCGCGGCGCTGGTCATCGTCGCCAAGGCCTCGGTCGACCTGGCCTCGACGCTCGGGCTGGTGTTCGCCGTGGCCGCCCTGCTCTGCATCACCAGCGGCACGCTGTATGAAAAGCGCTTCGGTGTGCAGACCCACCCCGTCACG
>NZ_JAWRWU010000442.1:0-277 GCF_046535395.1 Cupriavidus sp. SIMBA_020
GGTTTCTCCGGTTGGACCCGTTACTCCCGTTGCACCAGTTTCTCCTGTTGCTCCGGTTGGGCCAGTTGAGCCGGTTGATCCAGTTTCTCCTGTCGAGCCGGTTTCTCCCGTTGCACCGGTTACTCCGGTTGGACCGATTTCTCCAGTTACACCTGTTGCCCCGGTTGACCCAGTTCCTCCTGTTGGGCCGATTGCACCTGTTGCTCCGGTTGAGCCGGTTACACCAGTTGGACCAGTCTCCCCAGTTGAACCGGTTGACCCCGTTTCTCCAGTTGTT
>NZ_JAWRWU010000443.1:0-277 GCF_046535395.1 Cupriavidus sp. SIMBA_020
GTTTCGACCTTCTCCAACATGAACACCAAGACTTATGGCCTGCAAAGCGAAATCACCAAGGACTATGGCGCCCAGGCATTGAATTACGGCGTGAATTTCTCGATAACGGATTTTTCCCGGCCGTTTGAACAGGTCGGCGCGGACCATCCCACCTTGCAGCCACAGGGCAACAACAGGACCTATGACACGAATGTGTGGCTGAGCGACACCATCACCATCGGCGCGCTTTCGGTAATGCCGGGCCTGAAATACTCGTGGCACAAAATCAACCCGCAGG
>NZ_JAWRWU010000444.1:0-277 GCF_046535395.1 Cupriavidus sp. SIMBA_020
CGTGAGCGCGTCGGCGAGCCGCGGGCAATCGGTGTCCGGCACGCTGAGCGTGGCGTCGTCGTGTGTATTGACGACCAGGTCGTCGCACAGCAGCGGGCAGAACGGACAGGTCCAGTCGCGCGTGGTCGACAAGGCGGGCACGTTGGCCGCGCCCGAGGGGCTCGTGTTCGACGGATCGGTCGGTGGAAGGTGCATGGCTTCGTTTTAGCAAGCTCCATGCCGATGGCCGCGATAGTGCAACGACGCTCGCGCGGATCGAATCGTGCACCGCTAATGT
>NZ_JAWRWU010000445.1:0-277 GCF_046535395.1 Cupriavidus sp. SIMBA_020
GCCGATGCCGCCGCCGCCCGCCGTGCTCTGGAGAATCACCGGATAGCCGATGCGCTCGGCCTGCGTCAGCGCCTCGCCCAGGCTGGCCAGCAGGCCCGTGCCGGGGGTCATCGGCACGCCGGCATCGGCCGCCAGTTCACGCGAGCGGTGCTTCAGGCCGAACTCGCGGATCTGCAGCGGCGTGGGACCGACGAAGGCGATGCCCGCGGCCTCGCAGGCTTCGGCGAACTCGGCGCTCTCCGACAGGAAGCCGTAGCCGGGGTAGATGGCCTGCGCG
>NZ_JAWRWU010000446.1:0-277 GCF_046535395.1 Cupriavidus sp. SIMBA_020
TAGCCGACTGAGCGGTAACCGACCTCTGGGGTTTCCCGGGGCTGCTGGAAAGTGAAGGAATTCACCGGATGGCGGGGTTGCAGGATAGGATGCAAATTAGGCAAAAGCCGGTTGCATAATCTGCAAAGTTGTGTTATAGTTTCAGGCTTGGCAGTTACCGAAAACTTAGGGTTAACCCTGATATTTCGATAGCTGCTAAAGAGAAAGCCGGGTGCGAACCTGGTGAGACCTGAAGAGGTCGTGGGCAAGGTAGCGAAGTGAAGCAAACAACGCTGAC
>NZ_JAWRWU010000447.1:0-277 GCF_046535395.1 Cupriavidus sp. SIMBA_020
GTGGACCGTCAACCGCCTCGAAACGCATTTGCAGCAGATCGATATGGGCATGGCGCTCGACCGCGTGCGCGACGAATATCTCGCGGGCAAGAGCGTTGGCCGCGTGAACCGCTTCTTTCACGGCGAACCGGGCAGCGATACGTTTCCGACCTGGCTGCGCGACGTCGAGCCCGGCTTCTCGCGCCTCGAACACGGCGACCGCGACTGGCATGTGATGGCCGACGACCGCGACGGCGTGCGCTACATGCTGCTGCGCGACTACACGGCTTTCGAGGAG
>NZ_JAWRWU010000448.1:0-277 GCF_046535395.1 Cupriavidus sp. SIMBA_020
GCCGTGGCCAGTACGAACTGGCCATCTTCGGCTATTCCGCCCGGCTGGACCCGTTGGTGATGTATGAATCGCTGATCGGCGACAAGAAGGTCGAACCGACCCGCCAATGGGACGACCCCAAGGCCTCGGCCCTGCTCAAGCAGGTCGCGATGGAACCCGACCCGAACAAACGCCGCGACCTCTTCAACCAGTTGCACGAACTGATGGCGCAAGACATCCCCATCATCGGCCTGTTCAACCTGCCCGTCGTCACCGCGCTGCGGCCCTCTGTGCAGGG
>NZ_JAWRWU010000449.1:0-277 GCF_046535395.1 Cupriavidus sp. SIMBA_020
CTGTCTGCTGTATCCCGAAGGGCCGCGGGGCGTGCTGCGCCTGCACATGGCGCGGGCCAATCCGCAGTGGCGGGAGCTGGCCGACGGCGCCGAGTGCCTGGTGGTGTTCCACGGCGCCCAGGCCTATGTCACGCCGTCCTGGTACGCCACCAAGGCCGAGACCCACAAGGTGGTGCCGACCTGGAACTTCGTGGCCGTGCACGTGTGGGGCACGCCGCGGATCCATGACGATCCGGCCTGGGTGCGCGCGCAGATCGGCGCCTTGACCGACGCGCAG
>NZ_JAWRWU010000450.1:0-277 GCF_046535395.1 Cupriavidus sp. SIMBA_020
CTTCGAGCCGCGCATCCGCGAACTGATCCGCCGCGCCGAGACCAAGACGGCGCGCAACACCCGCCTGACCCTGACGATCGCCGCGAACTACGGCGTCCGCTGGGACATCCTGCAAGCGACGAAGAAGCTCGTCGAGCAGGCCGTGCGCGAGGGCCGCGAGGTCGACGTGACCGAAGACGCGTTCGCGCCGCACCTGGCGATGGCCTATGCGCCGGAGCCCGATCTCTTCATCCGCACCGGCGGCGAGCAGCGCGTCAGCAATTTCCTGCTGTGGCAG
>NZ_JAWRWU010000451.1:0-277 GCF_046535395.1 Cupriavidus sp. SIMBA_020
GTGCATCTGCGTGACGTTCTTGCCGGCCTGGGCGCGGCGCGGCGTGCGGTGCAGGCCCGGGAAACGCAGTTCGGCCGTGGCCGGATCGGCGGCGCGCTCGCGGCCGTAGTCGGAGGAGAGGCCCGGCAGCGCTTCAGTGTCGCCGCGCTTTTCGATCCACGACTGGCGCAGCGCAGGCAGACCCGCGCGAATGTCGATCTTCGCTTCGGGATCGGTGTACGGACCCGAGGTGTCGTAGACGTAGACCGGCGGATTCTTCTCGCCGCCGAAGCCCGTG
>NZ_JAWRWU010000452.1:0-277 GCF_046535395.1 Cupriavidus sp. SIMBA_020
GGACTTGTAGGCGCCGCCCATCAGCGCCGACCCCAGGCGGGTCTGGCGGTCGATCGCGCCATAGGCGCCGGCGTACTTCAGGTTGCTGTCGGCGGTCAGATAGTTGGCGCTGACCTTGGCGCTCCACCCCTGGCCGAAGCGGTGCTCCAGGTCGGCGAATACCCGCGTCGTGTTCCAGTTGAAGCGGTCCCAGGCGGCGTCCAGGTAGGTCGAGCGCTTAAGGCCGATATCGCCGCCGTCCTTGTAGCGCGGCACGCCCGCCATGTTGGTGGTGGAG
>NZ_JAWRWU010000453.1:0-277 GCF_046535395.1 Cupriavidus sp. SIMBA_020
CGACGTCGGGCTGTTCCGCAACCTGCTCGGCATCGGCGTGCAGGACTACATCGTGAAGCCGCTGACCGTCGAGCTGATGCGGCGCGCGCTGACCGCGACGGAATCGATCGTGCACGCGCGTACCGGCAAGATCGTCAGTTTCGTCGGCGCGCGCGGCGGCGTCGGCGCGACGACGGTCGCGGTGAGTCTCGCGCGCTGCCTCGCCGGCGAGAAGCGCCGCCGTGTCGCGTATGCCGACCTGAACCTTCATGGCGGCGGCGCGAACTCGATGCTCGGG
>NZ_JAWRWU010000454.1:0-277 GCF_046535395.1 Cupriavidus sp. SIMBA_020
GTGCATACGCACTTTGAGTGAGGGAAGCGCGCAATGGAAGGGCCATTCGACGACGACTGCTTTGCGATCCGTCAGGCCGCACGCCACGTATCGCAGCTTTACGACCGCCATCTGGCGAATGTCGGACTCACTATCACGCAGTTTTCGCTGCTGGGGCGCCTGAAGCGCGCCGGTCCGATGACGATGAAGCAATTGGCCGACACCATGCGCATGCAGCGCACCACGCTCGTTCGCACGATTCAACCGCTGCGGCGCAACGGCCTGATAGCGAGCGAGG
>NZ_JAWRWU010000455.1:0-277 GCF_046535395.1 Cupriavidus sp. SIMBA_020
GACGCTAAATTTTCATCGTCATCGGCTTCTTTGCTCAGCATCCTCTCCATTCTTCCACGCTCCAGCACAACACCGTGGCTTTCGTTTCGCTCAGAATCACCTTCATCATAAGCAATCACTACCGCATCAGATCGCCCATCTCGCGCACGAAGTCTTCTGTAATGATTCACAGTGCGCAGCTCATAAGGAATAAATACGGATATCCATCGCGCACCGCTCACTCGATCGGAGAACCATGTTGCTGGCACGCTAAAGAGGTGGACCAAAGGTTCCCCGT
>NZ_JAWRWU010000456.1:0-277 GCF_046535395.1 Cupriavidus sp. SIMBA_020
CTTTCCCGCAATTTTTCCAGCGAATTTTCCGGCGAATTTTCCGGTGGTGTTTCCGTCGACGAGCGCATCGCGCCGCTCGCCGATCTGTTTCGCCTGCTGGGCGATCCGACGCGCCTGAAGATCGTGCTGGTCTGCGTGGCCGGCCGCCGTGCGGTGGGCGCGATCGCCGATGCGCTGGGGCTCTCGCCGTCGCTCGTCAGCCACCATCTGCGGCTGTTGCGCGCGGCGCGCATCGTGCGGGCGGAGCGCGAGGGCAAGCAGGTGTTCTACGCCGCCG
>NZ_JAWRWU010000457.1:0-277 GCF_046535395.1 Cupriavidus sp. SIMBA_020
GCAGGAGACCTGCAACCGATGCTGCGTTTTGCAGCGCGGTGCGCGTCACCTTCGTCGGGTCCACGACACCTGCGTCAACCAGGTCGACGTACTCGCCGGTTGCCGCGTTGTAGCCGTAGTTGCCCTTGCCTGCAGCAACTGCCGCGACCACGACGCTCGCTTCTTCGCCACCGTTCGTGACGAGCTGGCGCAGCGGCGCTTGCATTGCGCGCAGCACGATCTTGATGCCGGGGTGCTGGTCGGCGTTCGCGCCGGTCAGGCCTGCGATCGCGGTGCG
>NZ_JAWRWU010000458.1:0-276 GCF_046535395.1 Cupriavidus sp. SIMBA_020
CGCTCGGCCGCAACGAGCGCCGACGGGCCGCCGCCCGTCATTCGCTCGAGCATCGATGATGCACATCGTCAGTCGACCAGTTCCCCGCTCGGTTCATAGAACGGATAAGGCCCGTCGCCTTCGTCCACGTACACGTGATGGGACATCATCCCCGTCTCCGGCGTATGGACGTGCACCGCGAACGCGGGCGGTTCGAGCCGGAACGCCGACGGCCCGTCCGCGCGCAGGTCGAACGCAACCTGGTGCGCGGGCGCCGGCACGGCGGACGCGAGCGTG
>NZ_JAWRWU010000459.1:0-276 GCF_046535395.1 Cupriavidus sp. SIMBA_020
GGCATGCCGCTCGCGCCGGTCATGATCTACGGCGACGACGTCACGCACGTGCTCACCGAGGAAGGCATCGCCTATCTGTACAAGGCGCGCTCGCTCGAACATCGCAAGGAGATGATCGCGGCGGTCGCGGGCGTGACGCCCATCGGCCTCACGAGCAGCGCCGACAAACTCGCGACGCTGCGCCGCGACGGCTTCGTCGCGTTGCCGGAGGACCTCGGCATTCAGCGCGGCGAAGCCACCCGTTCGCTGCTGGCCGCGAAGAGCATGGCCGATCTG
>NZ_JAWRWU010000460.1:0-276 GCF_046535395.1 Cupriavidus sp. SIMBA_020
AGGCGCCGACCGAGCGCTTCCGCCGCACGCCATCCGTACAGGCGCTCGGCACCGTGACTCCAGAATGTGATGCGATCATCGAGCCCGTAGACGACGACGGCATCGTGCGTGAGGTTGAGCAAATCGACGTGATGGCGCAGCGTGGCGTGCACGCCCTGATTGCGCACCGCCAGAATCGACACGGCGATCAACGCGCTCAGGCTCACTGCGCAGCGCGCGATCGAACTGGGCGCGACCGGATCGTTTTGCGAAATCAGGAATCCGAGCATGGTCATT
>NZ_JAWRWU010000461.1:0-276 GCF_046535395.1 Cupriavidus sp. SIMBA_020
GCAAGCGTCACGACTTCCACTACACCTATGAAGTGGGCTACGACGACGAGGGCATCATTGAGGGCGTGAGCGTGGACATGACCTCGCGCTGCGGCTTTTCGGCGGACCTCTCCGGCCCGGTGATGACGCGCGCCGTCTGCCACTTCGACAACGCCTACTGGCTGCCCGATGTGTCGATTTCGGGCTTCTGCGGCAAGACCAACACGCAGTCGAACACCGCGTTCCGCGGCTTCGGCGGCCCGCAGGGCGCGTTCGCGATCGAGTACATCATGGACG
>NZ_JAWRWU010000462.1:0-276 GCF_046535395.1 Cupriavidus sp. SIMBA_020
GTTCTGCCTGCGCGACGAGGCCGAGGATCGACAGCGCGGTCACGCTCTTGCCCGAGCCCGATTCGCCGACCAGCGCGACGCGTTCGCCGCGCGCGATCGACAGGCTCAGATCGCGCACGGCGAGCTTGTCGCCGAAGCGCACCGAAAAGTCCTGAATATCCAGCAACGGTGCGCTCATCATTTGCCTCCGCCGAATGCCGAGCCGCGTGCGCGCGTGTCGAGCGCATTGCGCAGCGCGTCGCCCATGAAGGTCAGCAGCAGCAGCGTGATGACCAG
>NZ_JAWRWU010000463.1:0-276 GCF_046535395.1 Cupriavidus sp. SIMBA_020
GCGCGGCCCGGCGGCGGCTCGATAAACGGGAAGGTTTCGATCGCCGTGAGATGCAGCGACTTCATGCGCAGAATCACGGCCGCCAGCGACGAGCGCAGAATTTCCGGATCGGAAAAACGCGGCCGCGCGACGAAATCGGACTCTTCGTAAAGCCGGATGCACACGCCGTCGGCGACGCGCCCGCAACGGCCCGCGCGCTGATTCGCGGCGGCCTGCGAGATCGACTCGATCTGCAACTGCTCGACCTTGTTGCGGTACGAATAGCGCTTCACGCGC
>NZ_JAWRWU010000464.1:0-276 GCF_046535395.1 Cupriavidus sp. SIMBA_020
CGCTGCCTTCGACGAGATGCACGCCCATCTGGTCGGCGAGGAACGAATGTTCGTAGTACGCGGAGTTGTGGATGCCCGGCGTGAGCACGGCGATGGTCGGATTGTCGGCGTTGCCGCCGGGCGGGCACACGGCCGCGAGCGACTGGCGCAGCATCTGCGGATAGGTCTCGACCGGGCGTACCTTGACCTGCTGGAACAGCTCCGGAAAGAGCTGCATCATCGTCTCGCGGTTCTCCAGCATGTAGGACACGCCGGACGGCGTGCGCGCGTTGTCCT
>NZ_JAWRWU010000465.1:0-276 GCF_046535395.1 Cupriavidus sp. SIMBA_020
GGCCCTGCAATACTTCACTCCCGCCGCCTCCGCCCCCGAGGCCCTGACCGTCCGCATCCAGAACGAAAAGGCTCGTTGGGATCAGGTCATCCAGAAGCTGAACCTGTCGCTCGACTGACGCCGCCCCCCAGCGCCGAAGGCGGCCGCGCGGGCGGCCTTTGGCGCCCCGCGCGCAGGCATCCGCCAGGGGCGATCAGACGCCCCCTTCATATCCCAACTGCCGCCAAGCCTCGAAAACCGTCACCGCCACCGCGTTGGACAAATTCAAACTCCGCT
>NZ_JAWRWU010000466.1:0-276 GCF_046535395.1 Cupriavidus sp. SIMBA_020
CTGTTAAACATTGATAACAAGCTTGCTGAGCAAGTTGCATTGGGTTTAGGTTTACAAACTATGCCAGATGCCGCAGAAGCGGCGCTTGATACCCGTCATGATTTACCAGTATCTGATGCGCTAAGTATTTTAAAAAATGCCCCAAATACATTTAAAGGCAGGAAGCTTGGTATATTAGTAAGTGATGGTTTTGATGCTGAAACCTTTAATTTATTAACACAAAGCCTTAAAGAGGAAGGTGCAAGTTATGAAATTATTGCGGCTCAAGTTGGTGGT
>NZ_JAWRWU010000467.1:0-276 GCF_046535395.1 Cupriavidus sp. SIMBA_020
GGCGACGGCCCAACCCCTATCGAGCTCCTGCCAACCCGCGCGCAGCAATCCCTGCCGCAACACCGGCGCCAGACGCGACGGCGCAAGAAAATGGCGCCATATCGACTCAACGACAGTCCCCCGCCCTTGCCGCACGGTGAAATCCAGCATCGGCTGCGCATCGGCCGGCAGCCAGTCGGGCACGTCAGTGACGACGGCCGCCACCGGAGTGATCGACGAAACGCTTCCGATGCTGCGACCGCCCCCAGGGCTGCCCAATTGCGCCACCCAAAAGGC
>NZ_JAWRWU010000468.1:0-276 GCF_046535395.1 Cupriavidus sp. SIMBA_020
GCCCGCGTCACCGCTGCCCTGGAGTCGGCCGGGCAGACCGCCGTGTTCACGACGCCGAAGGCGGCCGAGCGCCTGGCCGGGCACGTCGAGACGAGCGCCCGCGAGGCCGAGCGCGCGGTGCAGAACGCGGCCAAGACCGCCGAGCGGGCAACGGCCGGCCGCGACGCGATCCGCACGGCGATGGAAAAGCGGCAGGAGCAGGAGAGGGCACGCCAGCAGGCGGCCGAGGCCGCCCGGGCGGACGCGCAGCGCAAGGCCGCCGAGCAGGCCAAGCAG
>NZ_JAWRWU010000469.1:0-276 GCF_046535395.1 Cupriavidus sp. SIMBA_020
GCGGCACGACGCTCGAGCAGATCCGGGCGGCGGGCGCGTCCGCGTTCACGATCGGCGTCGGCGAGCAGACGCGCATGGCGGCCGAGACGCTCCATGCGCTGACCGGCGCGCCGTTCGAGATCTTCGAACGGCTCACCGGGCTCGAGCCGAACGACCGGCTGCTCGTGCGGCTCGCGCAGCTCGCCGGGCGGCCGGTGCCGGACAAGTATCGGCGGCAACGCAGCCAGTTGCTCGACGCGATGCTCGACGGCCACTTCTACACGGGCGGGATCAAGG
>NZ_JAWRWU010000470.1:0-276 GCF_046535395.1 Cupriavidus sp. SIMBA_020
GAAGGCGTTGTACGCCTCCATGTTGGCAAAACTCACGGTGAGCGTGCCGATCTTCGGGCGCACGCCCGTATCGAGCAGGTGCGTGGCCGCCACCATGCCGCAGATCTCGTTGCCGTGCGTCAGAGCGTTGACCAGCACATGCGGACCGGGCTTGCCCGACTCGAAGCGGTGCACGTAGTCGATGCCGGTGTTGCCCTGGCGGTAGGCGGACAGGTCGCGCGGCAGGACCTCGAGGGGCGCGGTGTCGGGGGCGAAAGCGGGGTGGGTCATGTGGGG
>NZ_JAWRWU010000471.1:0-276 GCF_046535395.1 Cupriavidus sp. SIMBA_020
GGGTGTTCCCGCACGGCATGGCGCTGGGGCTGGGCTCGGTCGGCTTCGGCACGCTGGCCGCCTTCGTGGCGCTGTACTACGCCAGCTTCTCATGGGAGGGCGCGGCGCACGCGCTCAGCGCGTTCGGCTGTGCCTTCATCGGGGTGCGCCTGCTGTTCGCCGGCACCATCACGCGCTTTGGCGGCTTCAAGGTGGCGCAGGTGTCGTTCCTGGTGGAAGCGGCGGGCTTGGCGCTGCTGTGGCTGGCGCCCAATCCCGGCGCCGCGCTGGTGGGCG
>NZ_JAWRWU010000472.1:0-276 GCF_046535395.1 Cupriavidus sp. SIMBA_020
GACGTCACCGCGCCGCGCGAACAGGTGAGCGCGCGACTGCGCGAGGTCCGCAACGTCGTCGAGCTGACGGTGCCGTTCGAGCTGAGCCGCGACGCGATCGACAGCGTCGAGCGCGGTGCGCGCGACGCCGACTGGCAGCCGGCGAAGGATGCCGCGCAGCGCCTGGCGTTCGCGGAAGACGGCGCGATCTTCGACGGCTATCTGGCCGCGGACATCGTCGGCATCCGCGAAGGCACGTCGAATCGCAAGCTCACGCTGCCGACCGACGTCAGCGCG
>NZ_JAWRWU010000473.1:0-276 GCF_046535395.1 Cupriavidus sp. SIMBA_020
GCAAAGTGTATCTGTCGCCAGTGATTGACTGCTTCGACGGTCTCGTTGTGAGCTGGTCAATCAGCACGCGGCCGGATGCCGAACTCGTCAACACCATGCTGGATTCGGCGATTGAGTCGCTGGCTGCCTGCGAGGAGCGGCCTGTGGTTCACTCCGATCGCGGGGCACACTATCGCTGGCCGGGGTGGCTCTCACGGATGCATAATGCAAGACTGATTCGGTCGATGTCGCGCAAAGGATGTTCGCCGGATAATGCAGCGTGCGAAGGTTTCTTCG
>NZ_JAWRWU010000474.1:0-276 GCF_046535395.1 Cupriavidus sp. SIMBA_020
GCCACAGCGCGAGGAAGCCGCGCGAGAAGAACGTCGTGTGATCGAGGATCGCGAGATTGGTCGTGCGCGCGCCGCAGCGCAGCGGATAGTCGCCGGCGAACGACGCGGTCATGATCCCGCTGCCGGCCGTCAGCGTCGGACGCGCGGCCGCGGCCGCCGCGCCGCACGATCCGCTGCCTTCGTACAGCTGGTTGTCGATCGACAGGTTCGCGAGCGGCGGCAGCACATCGACGGCGATCTTGCCGTCGTCGCCCGGCGTCACCGTGAACGACACGG
>NZ_JAWRWU010000475.1:0-276 GCF_046535395.1 Cupriavidus sp. SIMBA_020
GGCGGCATCATCCAGGCGAACTACGACCGCAAGGCAGGCGAAGCCGACGCCGCGCGCGCCCACCTGGAAGCCGACGCCAAGGTATTCGAGTCGGGCGTGCAGCATGCCAACGACCTGATGCAGCAGATGATGGACGTCATTCGTGATGTTCGCGACAAGCTCGGCGCCATCGAACAGAGCCGCAGCGAGACGAATCGCGGCATCGCCCGCAACCTCTGAACCCGCCTGGGGAGCCATCACTATGGATATCCGGCCTTCTACCGGCAACGCCGGCCT
>NZ_JAWRWU010000476.1:0-276 GCF_046535395.1 Cupriavidus sp. SIMBA_020
GGCGCACGGCGTGACCGTGGCCCGCTACAACCTGGGTCAGCAGCCGCAGGCATTCGCCGCCAACGCGGCGGTGGTCAAGGAAATGGAAGCGGGTATGGAGCGGCTGCCGATCCTCGCGATCGACGGCCACATCGTATCGACCGGCATGTATCCGTCCCGCCAGCAGCTTGCGCAGAAGCTGGGCATCGCGCTGACGACGGCGGACAAGCCTCATGTCAAGGCCGGCAGTTGCTGCTCGCCCGGCTCCGGCTGCTGCTAGGGAGCGCACATGTCCCT
>NZ_JAWRWU010000477.1:0-276 GCF_046535395.1 Cupriavidus sp. SIMBA_020
GGTTCATGCGCGGCCCCTGTGAGCCGGCCGCCGGCAGACGCATCTCGCGGGCCGGCATACGACGATTCTGTTGCGGTCATCCTGGTCCATCTTGCGGACTCCCGAAAGCCTGTAAACCCGATGTGTTTTGAAACGTTTATATAGTCTTATCTATTAACAATTAATACACATCAGGGTTTATACCAGTATTCGCAATGCTGCGACAGCTTACTTGTACCGAATACCCGGAAATTAGCCCGCTTCATTTTCAAATACCCCGGAAAACCCGCGATCAGG
>NZ_JAWRWU010000478.1:0-276 GCF_046535395.1 Cupriavidus sp. SIMBA_020
GCAAGCGATCCTCGATGCGTCGTACCAATTCCTCGCCGGCATCGTTTCTCGAGAAACGTTCCTCCTGGAGCGGCCGCTTCTCCCAGCTTTCGCGAGCTTCTCCCGTGAGGTGCTTCAATGCGGCCTCGTCGAGCAGCGCGCACAGCGCGTAGACCGCATCGTTGATCCCGTGATCCGGGAGGCCTCGCAAGCCCAGATCGGAGCGCAGTTGGTCGATCTGCGTGTTGCATTGGCCTCGAAGCGCGTCGAACGACAGCGGCTCTTCGGCCAGTGCGG
>NZ_JAWRWU010000479.1:0-276 GCF_046535395.1 Cupriavidus sp. SIMBA_020
GCCGCGGCGTACCGATTCGGGCGGGCTGGACACGAACACGTGGATCATCTCCGTGCCGCCGATGCCGTCGATCATCTCGATGCCGCTCGCTTGCTTCCACAATTGGCGGGTGGCGTCGGGCAGTGCCTCGCCGGCCGACACGCTCTTCTTCAGCGACGACAGGTCGAACTTGCCGACCAGCGCGGCCATCTGGCGATAGAACGTGGGCGCCGTGAACACGATCGTGGCGCGGAAGTCCTGGATCAGCTGCAACAGGCTTTCCGGCGTCAGGCGTTC
>NZ_JAWRWU010000480.1:0-276 GCF_046535395.1 Cupriavidus sp. SIMBA_020
GGCCTAGCAAGTTTAGCTGGGGTTAACTTAGGTTCAGGTGGCGGGATTGATAAAACACAAATGGCGCTTGAGGTACTTAAATCGCGTAAATTTACCAGTGAATTTATTCAAAAGCACAATATTTTGCCAGATTTAATGGCTGTTAAGTCATGGGAAAGTGAAAAAAACACAATTATTTATAATCAAGAAGTTTATAACAAAGCTGAAAATAAATGGCTACGAAAAGTAAAGTCTCCTTTTAAACCTAAGCCTTCAATGCAGGAAGCTTTTAAAGTG
>NZ_JAWRWU010000481.1:0-276 GCF_046535395.1 Cupriavidus sp. SIMBA_020
TGCCGCGCCCCGCCGGCGCGCGCCGCGATGAGGACGCCGGCGGTCGCGCGCCGGGCGTGGCGCGGGCTTGCGGCCGCACTAGAATTCCGCGGTCACGGACAGCAGCAGGGTGCGCGGCGCGGCAACCGTCAGCCCTTCGCGCGCGGCGGATTGCCAGTAGTGCTTGTTGAACACGTTTTCCACCGTCGCCCGCAACGTCACCGGCGTGCGGTTGATGTTCATGGCGTAGCGCGCGCCCACGTCGAAACGGGTCCAGCCAGGCAGTTGCTGGGTGTT
>NZ_JAWRWU010000482.1:0-276 GCF_046535395.1 Cupriavidus sp. SIMBA_020
GCCGATCCGCGCAGCGAATACAGCTACCTGAACTACAGCAAGCAGACCGGCCGCATCTATTCGTACTACATGCGCGAGAACCACTATCTCACGCGCGCCGAGTACAACCGCTACTGCAAGTGGGTGGCCGCGCGCCTGCCCAACCTGCGCTTTAACAGTGACGTGCAGAGCGTGCTGCACGACCCCGAGACCGACACCTACCTGGTCACCGGCCAGCACAGCGTCAATGGCGAACGCTTCATGGTCCGCTGCCGCAAGCTGGTGCTGGGCCTGGGG
>NZ_JAWRWU010000483.1:0-276 GCF_046535395.1 Cupriavidus sp. SIMBA_020
CGGCCTGAACTTTCTGTTGAACGAACAACCGGACAAGGCGATCGACGCGTTCATCGAGGTCGCGAAGCTCGACCCGGAGACGGTCGAACTGCACTTCGCGCTCGGCAACCTGTTTCGCCGCCGCGGTGAAACGGACCGTGCGATCCGCGTGCACCAGAATCTGCTGAGTCGCACGGACCTGCCGGTGAACGAGCGCGACCACGCGCTGTATGAACTCGGCCAGGATTTTCTGAAAGCCGGCCTGCTCGATCGTGCCGAAGAGGCCTTCCACCGGCT
>NZ_JAWRWU010000484.1:0-276 GCF_046535395.1 Cupriavidus sp. SIMBA_020
GGCCAGCCGGACCGCGACACCGGCGAGGGCCTGGGGGCGTTGCCGGGTTACTGGAATTCGTATGCGCAGCAGACCTCGCTGAACCTGCAGGTCAAGGGGCCGTTCCAGCTGCTGGGCCGCCAGCATGAGCTGATCGTTGGCGGCAACTGGAACAAGGACGACTTCGACTATCACGGCGGGCGCGACGCAACCTATCGCTACATCGTCGACATGAACAACCTGGCAGCCTTCGATCCACCCAGCCCGACTGCCCTCAACGTCAACCAGTGGCAATAC
>NZ_JAWRWU010000485.1:0-275 GCF_046535395.1 Cupriavidus sp. SIMBA_020
GTCGTTCGCCGGCGCGCAGGTGGACTGCAGAACGAAGACATCCTTGCCACGCACGTTTTCCTGAATCTCGACCTGGATTTCACCGTCCGAGAAACGGCTAACCATGGCTTTGCCGAGGGGAATACCGAGGATTTTGACGACTTCCTGTGCAAGCGCGGGATTTGCGTTGCCAGTAAAAACCATCAGGCCGTCATGGCTGCTCATCGTGCACCTGCTTCAGGCTGGGGGCGAGGGGAAATGCGAGAATTTTTGGCAGGGGAGAAAGGATTCGAACC
>NZ_JAWRWU010000486.1:0-275 GCF_046535395.1 Cupriavidus sp. SIMBA_020
TTGGTCGAGATCAATTTCAATTCATCACGCAGCGGAATCAAGCTGGAGCAGGGCCGGATCAAAATAGATATTCCCGGTTTGGGCCCGATCGTACGGGAAGTGTGGTCCTTGGGCCAGGAATCGAAGCTTCCCGTCGAATATGGCCGCGAGGATGCCATCGTCTGGGGGGATACCGGCACGTCTTTCGTGTGCGCTGTGCAGATGGATGATGAAGGTGTGCTGGCCAGCTCCGTCGCGCAGCTTTATCGTCGCGCGCTCGACATCATCAAGGCGAA
>NZ_JAWRWU010000487.1:0-275 GCF_046535395.1 Cupriavidus sp. SIMBA_020
CCGCGGTCGACAACGGCGCGGACGCGATCGGCCTGCTGCGCACCGAGCTGATGTTCATCCATCGCCAGTCCGCGCCGAACGCAGTCGAGCATCAGCAGAGCTACCAGTCGATCGTCGACGCGCTGCAGGGCCGCACCGCGATCATCCGCACGCTCGACGTCGGTGCCGACAAGGAAGTCGACTACCTGACGCTGCCGCCCGAACCGAACCCGGCGCTCGGCCTGCGCGGCATCCGCCTCGCGCAGGTGCGCCCCGACTTGCTCGACGATCAGTTG
>NZ_JAWRWU010000488.1:0-275 GCF_046535395.1 Cupriavidus sp. SIMBA_020
CCGCAGCAGCCGGAATTCATGCAAGCCGTCCAGGAGGTGATGCTGAGCTTGTGGCCTTTCATCGAAAAGCACCCCCACTACGCCGAGCACGCCCTGCTCGAGCGCCTGGTGGAACCTGAACGCGTGATCCAGTTCCGGGTGTGCTGGACCGATGACCGGGGCCAGGCGCAGGTCAACCGCGCTTTCCGCATCCAGCACAGCTCGGCCATCGGCCCGTTCAAGGGCGGCATGCGCTTTCACCCGTCGGTGAACCTGTCGATCCTGAAGTTCCTGGC
>NZ_JAWRWU010000489.1:0-275 GCF_046535395.1 Cupriavidus sp. SIMBA_020
CGTGTAGGTCATTTTGATCACATGATCGTCGTCGGATGCGATTGCTTTTTTGCAGACGTCGCGCCATTCGATTTGAGGATCCACGACGCGCGTGTCCGTTTGCACGCGTTCGCCAACTGTTGCGTAAGCGGCGCAGAGCGCGAGCCAGAAGTCCGGCATTAATTTCTCGACGAGGCGTGCGTCCAGCAACGCAAAGACGATGCGCGCCGCACGCGTTACCGTGACCGTGTGCAGCAGCGTGAAATCCGGCCTGCGCCAATAGGCGTCGATAGTCG
>NZ_JAWRWU010000490.1:0-275 GCF_046535395.1 Cupriavidus sp. SIMBA_020
GTCCGCGCAATGGCGGATCGCCGCATCCATATCGAGCCACTGCGCCTGCGGCTGCTTGCCCGCCACGATAATGTTGATGCGGTTCCAGGTGCGCAGCACGTGATCGGTCACGGCGAGCAGCGTGTTGGCGTCGGGCGGCAAATAGACGCGCACCGTGTCCGCCTTCTTGTTCACCGCGTAGTCGATGAAACCCGGGTCCTGATGGCTGAAGCCGTTATGGTCCTGACGCCACACATGCGACGTGAGCAGGTAATTGAGCGAGGGCAGCGGCCGCC
>NZ_JAWRWU010000491.1:0-275 GCF_046535395.1 Cupriavidus sp. SIMBA_020
CTGTCGTAGCCGAGCCCCGCCTGACCCGCGTAGGGATTGGAAGTCCCATTCAGCAGGTCTTCCGGGTCTAGTGTCCGGTACATGACCAGGCCGCCCAGCGCGTCCGCTCCCCACAGCACAGAGGCGGGGCCATGCATGATTTCGACGGATTTCAACGTCGACAAATCGACGAAATTGCGATTGCCGTCCTGAATCTGCTCCTGGACTCTGGCGCCATCCACCCGTATCTGGACTCGATTGGCGCCCACGCCTCTGATTTGAAACGACCCGAGATT
>NZ_JAWRWU010000492.1:0-275 GCF_046535395.1 Cupriavidus sp. SIMBA_020
GGATATAGGCCTTGAAACCGCATCGGTATCAGGCCGGGTCCTACCCGGACCATTACCTGCCTTCTCCCTGATATTTCTCTCTTGCGGCGTCTTCCTCATGTCCCATTCCCGTTCCTTCGTGGTTCGCACCACCACGATGCTTTGTCTTTCCGTCCTGCTGCCGTTGACCGGCACCGCCGCGCATGCGCAGCCCGCCGCTGAACAGGCGGCCACGCGCGACTTCCGGCTGGCGCCGGGCACGCTTGGGTCGGTGCTGGCGCAGTTTGCGACGCAGG
>NZ_JAWRWU010000493.1:0-275 GCF_046535395.1 Cupriavidus sp. SIMBA_020
GGCACGCCATAGGTGACCCATTCGGTGCCTTCTTCGCCCAGCACCACTTCGGCCAGGACGGGCTTGCCCAGGTAGGCGCTGAGGGCGTCGGCGGTCTTGGCGAGCATGTCCAGCTCGGTCGCGCTGAAGTGGGTCAGGGAAGGCGGGGGCGTGGCGGAGGCGGACATGGGGGTTCCTGGCGCGATGATGCCGCGGGGACGGCGTTACGAAAAAAATGCAGACGCTATTGTCTCGCGATCGCGCGCGGCTTGCATCGGGCGCTTGGATTACGCGGC
>NZ_JAWRWU010000494.1:0-275 GCF_046535395.1 Cupriavidus sp. SIMBA_020
GGGCAGCCAGACGTGCAGCGGGAACTGCGCCGACTTACCCATCGCGCCGATGAACAGGCAGATACACGCGACCGTGAGCAGATTCCACGAGGTGCCCGGGAACGTCAGCGCCGCGATTTCGTGGCCCTTCGCGAACACGTCGTTGTAGTTCAGCGAGCGCACTCGACGCCGAGACCGGCGCGCCGTGCCCGGAGTTCGGCGATAACGGCAAGCTCGATCTGCAGCATGCGATGCCGGTCACGACGCCGGGCATGTACGAGCCGACGTCGCCGCCG
>NZ_JAWRWU010000495.1:0-275 GCF_046535395.1 Cupriavidus sp. SIMBA_020
GTGCAGATGCCGATGTTGGCCACCGTCAGCGCCAGGATGGCCAGCACCGTGTTGCCGCTCCAGATCGCCGAGAACAGCAGCCCCAGCGCGCCGCACAGGGCCGGGATGGCCACGTGCCAGCGGCGCTCGCGGTTGCGGTCGGAGTTGCGCGCGATCAGGATCATGCCGATCACCGCGAACAGGTTGGGCACCGCCGTCAGCAGGCCGATCGCCAGCGGGCTTTGCACGCCGGTGCTCTTGATCAGCGTCGGCATCCAGAACCCCACCCCGTACAG
>NZ_JAWRWU010000496.1:0-275 GCF_046535395.1 Cupriavidus sp. SIMBA_020
GTCAATTTCACCGGCGCGGATGCATTCTTGCCACCCAGCGTCACCTTGTCGTGAGCGCCCGAGTCGTAGATCACAGCATCGGCAGAACCGCCCCGCGCAAGATCTGCCACGGCATCGAGCGCCGAACCCACGTTGCTGTAAGAGCTATTGCCAATCTGGTAACTGGGCGCGGTAATCGTGCCGTTCGGATTGACTGCCACCTGCCCACCTAGCGCAGAGGCCGTGGACGCCGCCAGACCATAGAGCTGCGCACCGTTCACAGCGTCGAAGCTGGC
>NZ_JAWRWU010000497.1:0-275 GCF_046535395.1 Cupriavidus sp. SIMBA_020
CACGCGGCCCGGTGTGCGCAACCGGCCGCACAGCGACCCACCCACGAGCGCCGCGGCCACCATGGCGGCCATGGACCAGAACAGATATTCGTAGTGCATGCGGACGGACTCCCCTGCGGTATTGAGGCGACCGCATTATAGGCGGGCGCGCCGCCCATCCGTCCCCGAGATCCAGGACGTCAGCCGCGCCGGCGCCCGCCTCAGGCCTGCGGCGCGACCGCGACGGCGCTGATTTCCACCAGCGCCCCATAGTGCAATTCCCGTGTCGGCACGAT
>NZ_JAWRWU010000498.1:0-275 GCF_046535395.1 Cupriavidus sp. SIMBA_020
GCAGCATAACCCTGGCACAAAAAATAGAACGATCGTGCTAATCTATTCGCATGCTGTTGCGGCAAGCGTTTCGTTTCGCAGACAATACGCTCCCGAATAAAAGCATTCTAACGGTTAGAGGAACGCCAATGACCCCCGCAAGCCTCATCGAGCAATACGGCCCGCGCGAATCGATGGAATACGACGTCGTGATCGTCGGCGGCGGCCCCGCCGGGCTGTCGGCGGCGATCCGGCTCAAGCAGCTGGCCGCCGAGAAAGGCGCCGAGATCGGCGTG
>NZ_JAWRWU010000499.1:0-275 GCF_046535395.1 Cupriavidus sp. SIMBA_020
TTGGCTACTCATTTGCCCACCTCATCGGCCTCGGCAGGCGGCATTCCAATTTCGCGAATCTCCAGCACCTTTCCTTGCTGCGACACCAACGCGGGAACGCGGTCGATTCCAAACCGCGTCGTGACAGCGCCGCCCAGATCGAAATAGACGCGAGTGCCCCACTTGCGCATGAGCTCCATGTACGATCCCCCCACAAGAATCACCTTGTCAGCCGGCGCGGCCTCGCGGTGTATACGCGCTAGCTCCACTTGCCGGTCGTCACGTGCGTCTATGAA
>NZ_JAWRWU010000500.1:0-275 GCF_046535395.1 Cupriavidus sp. SIMBA_020
GTCGGAGCTCGGCGCCGACACGATCCGCCGCGCGGCGGCCGTCGCGCCGATCGCCGACCTGCAGATCGAGTACTCATTGCTGTCGCGCGGGATCGAGGCGGACATCCTGTCCGTATGCCGCGAACTCGGGATCGGCGTGACGGCGTACGGCGTGTTGTCGCGCGGGCTGCTCGGCGGCGGCTGGAGCGCGGCACGGCAGGGCGAGCGCGATTTCCGCGCGGCCAGCCCGCGCTTCCAGGGCGAGAACCTCGCGCACAACCTCGCGCTGGTCGACG
>NZ_JAWRWU010000501.1:0-275 GCF_046535395.1 Cupriavidus sp. SIMBA_020
TACGTGCAGCAACAACAGGAAGCCGCCCAGCATGACGCCTGGTTCCGCCGCCAGGTGCAAGCGGGCCTGGATTCCGCTAACGCCGGCCGCCTGGTGCCGGCCGCCGAGGTCGAAACCAAATTCGCGGCCCGTCGCGCCGCGACCCGTCGCCGGATTGCAACATCCAAGTGAGGGCATTGCGCTGGACGCCCGAAGCGATCCGGGACCGGGAAGCGATCTACGATTTCATCGAGGCGGACAACCCCGTTGCGGCGCTGACGCTTGATGAACAGCTT
>NZ_JAWRWU010000502.1:0-275 GCF_046535395.1 Cupriavidus sp. SIMBA_020
GTCGAATGGCGTGGCCGAAGGCGGCATGCGCGCGGAGAAGCGCGCGTCCTCGAGAATGCGCGTGACGAGCGCGTGCGACGAAGCGAGCCATACGCCGCTCGCGTCGCGGCACAGCGGCCGGTTCGCGCGCAGCCAGGCATAGACCGGGTACGGATCGGCGGAGCCCGTGCCGATGATCGAGGGCAGGGCGCTGTAAAAGTCCGGGTCGGCAAGCGTGACGGTCATGGCCGGCTTCGGCTGAGGGGAAGGCGCGGGCGTGCCCGCGAGACGGCGCC
>NZ_JAWRWU010000503.1:0-275 GCF_046535395.1 Cupriavidus sp. SIMBA_020
GAACCCGGCCGGCATGAAGCGCGAGAACTTCTGGTTGATCGCGTACTTGTCGTTCTCGAGCGACGGCTCGGCGTTCACGCTCGTCGCGACGAGGCCCTGGTACAGCTCGATCTCGGTCGCGCGCGCGTTCGGCACCGTGTACGGGCCGGACTCGAGCTGCACGACGGCATTCGGTTCCGCGACGTCCGCCGTCACGATCCCGCGCGGACGGTGGTACTTGAAGCTGCGCGCGACGAAGTGCACGCCGTTCGCGAGCAGCGCGGACGCGAGCGTGT
>NZ_JAWRWU010000504.1:0-275 GCF_046535395.1 Cupriavidus sp. SIMBA_020
CGAGGAAAACGGCAAGCTGGTGGTGTCCGACGATGTCATCCGCCTGTGCAATTCCACGGTGCCCGATTCGGCGCGGCTGACGCCAGTGCGTGTGCAATACAACGAAGGCACCCTGCCGCCCACGCTGGTGCCGCTGAACGCGCCCGCCGCCCAGGCCCGTCCCTGACGAGGCGGCGCAAGGAGGCCATATGGCTACAGAGGACAACGACTTTTCACGGTTGGATGCGGACTTCGTCCGCGTGTTGGAAGACTTGATCGACGCCTTGATCGCCAAT
>NZ_JAWRWU010000505.1:0-275 GCF_046535395.1 Cupriavidus sp. SIMBA_020
CTCGCTTTCGAGTTTCAGCCCCCGCGCGGCGGCCGACATCGCGTGCTCGTCGATGATCGACGCCAGCAATTCGCGCGGCTCGAAATGCTCGTGACGCAATTCGAGCTTGCCCGCGCCGAGGCGCGCGTAGTCGGTGAGGTCTTTCATCTGCGCTTCGAGATGCCGCGCCGCGGTTTCGAGCCGCTGGATCACCTTGCGGTCGGCTTCGGAATGGTAGTTGAAGCCCAGCAATTCGATCGACGAGACGATGGCGTGCAGCGGCGTGCGCAGTTCAT
>NZ_JAWRWU010000506.1:0-275 GCF_046535395.1 Cupriavidus sp. SIMBA_020
GGTGGTGACCACGCAGAATGGTCTGCCGCAAGTCAACATTGCCGCGCCCGATCAGGGCGGGTTGTCGCACAACCGGTACCTGCGGTTCGGCGTGGATCGGCGTGGCGCGATTCTGAACAACGCGGCCACGATGACCTCCACCGGGTTGGCCGGGATGATCCAGGGCAATCCCAACTTCGGTCCGAACGGCGCCACGGCGCGTGTCATTCTCAATGAGATCAACAGCAGCAATCCCAGCGTGCTGCGCGGCTTCATGGAGGTGGCGGGCGACAAGG
>NZ_JAWRWU010000507.1:0-275 GCF_046535395.1 Cupriavidus sp. SIMBA_020
TCGCCCATCGGGCAAAAGAGAATGACCTGCTCGCCCTTCGTCAGCGGGTTCCACTCGCGGGTGTTCCCCGCGCGCAGCGTGATGAAGGGAATCCAGTTGGTTTGAAGGCCGGGGCTTTCCGTGTCGTCGGGGTCGCCAACAGAAACGCGGCACGTCGGTGGCGTGCTGGTGAGGTAAACGTCGAACACCTGTCCCTTGCGGATCAGGTTGACGATGAGGCGGCGGAATTCGTTGGCGTCCATACCGCTCATGTTGCCGAGAGCGCTCGCGCGAGG
>NZ_JAWRWU010000508.1:0-274 GCF_046535395.1 Cupriavidus sp. SIMBA_020
TGATGACCGACCGCGCGCTGTCGCGGCTGCCCGTCGCCGATGCGCTGCATCTGGAGATGACCGGCCATCAATGGTGGTGGGAAGCGCGCTACGGCCGCGACAGCGCCGGCGACGCCTTCGCGGTCGCCAACGAATTGCACGTGCCGGTCGGCCGGCCCGTCGTCATTTCGCTGAAAGCGGACGACGTGATCCACACCTTCTGGGTGCCGAACCTGCACGGCAAGAAAGACATGATCCCCGGCCGCGACGCGACCATCGAATTTCGCGCGGACCG
>NZ_JAWRWU010000509.1:0-274 GCF_046535395.1 Cupriavidus sp. SIMBA_020
CGCGAGGTCGATCGACGGCTTGGCGACCACGATGCCCGCGTTCTGGAACACGTATTCGCCGTCGTGCACGTAGAGCACCGAGAACGTCATGTTCGGCGCGAACTCGGGACGGACCTTGATGCGCGCCTTCCATTGCGTCGGCGCGACGCGCGTGAGGCTCAGCCAGTCGGCGCCGGCCGAAAGCAGCGCGCGCGCTTCGACGCTGTCACGTTCGAGCGTGAGCAATGCGTCGTCGACGGCGTAGGGGAACGTGATGAGCGCCTCGGCCGTATCG
>NZ_JAWRWU010000510.1:0-274 GCF_046535395.1 Cupriavidus sp. SIMBA_020
CTCGACACGCACGAGACCCGCGCGGAACTGGTTTTCCGCCAGTTCGCCGACACAACGCACGCGGCGGTTGCCGAGGTGGTCGATGTCGTCCACTTCGCCCTTGCCGTTGCGCAGCTCGACGAGGATCTTGATCGTCGCGAGGATGTCGTCGTCCTGCAGCGTCATCGGGCCGACGATTTCGTCACGGCCCACGCGGCGGTTGAACTTCATGCGGCCGACCTTGGACAGGTCGTACGCTTCTTCGCTGTAGAACAGACGGTTGAACAGCGCCTCG
>NZ_JAWRWU010000511.1:0-274 GCF_046535395.1 Cupriavidus sp. SIMBA_020
GCAGAACCTGAAGGTGCGCTTCTTCGTGCCGGAGGCGGCCATCGCGTCGCTCGCCCCGGGGCGCACGATCGCGATCCACTGCGACGGCTGCGCGGCCGACGTGTCCGCGCGCATCACCTACGTGTCGCGCGCGGCCGAGTACACGCCGCCGGTGATCTACAGCCGCGAAACCCGTGGCAAGCTGGTCTACATGATCGAGGCGCGTCCGGCGCCCGACGCCGCCGCGCGGCTGCATCCCGGCCAGCCGGTCGAGGCGGCGCTGCAATGAACGGCC
>NZ_JAWRWU010000512.1:0-274 GCF_046535395.1 Cupriavidus sp. SIMBA_020
CTACCGACATCATCGAAGATGTAGCGAACTACATCGGCGTTCCGCCCATCGCGGTGCAGGAAGTCGCCACCTTCTACAACATGTTCGACGTCAAGCCCGTCGGCAAGACCAAGATCGCGGTCTGCACCAACCTGCCCTGTGCCTTGCGCGACGGCGAACGTGCGGGCGACTACCTCAAGCGCAAGCTGGGCGTGGACTATCGCGAAACCACCGCCGACGGCCAGTTCACCCTGGTCGAGGGCGAGTGCATGGGCGCCTGCGGCGATTCCCCCGT
>NZ_JAWRWU010000513.1:0-274 GCF_046535395.1 Cupriavidus sp. SIMBA_020
GTTTCGACGATTTCGGTTCGATCATTTCAGCGACGACAGGATACGTGTTTGCGCCCGCCTTGAGATTCACGTGACCCAGCGACACGAAGTAAGGGGAGTCGTTGACGACTTCCAGCGCCGGCTTGCCGCTACCCTCGCTCCAACGCCACTTCAGCTGGCCCGGCGCATCTGAGGGTTCTCCGGACAAATCGGCAGGCCGGTAAAAGAGCTTGATCCGCTGCCGCACCGCGATCTGCAACGAGTTGTCGCCCTTCGCCTTTTGCGGAATTTCCTG
>NZ_JAWRWU010000514.1:0-274 GCF_046535395.1 Cupriavidus sp. SIMBA_020
CATGGAGCGCGCCTACCTGGACGAACTGGCGCGCCAGCTCAAGCTGCAACCGGGGCTGAAGGAACAGCTGGAACAGCACGCGCGCGCGGCGGCCTGACGGCGGGCGCGTCGCGCCAGCCCGCAGCGGCGGGGCCAGCGGCACAACCGCCGGCCCCGCCGTTTTCATGTCCTGTCAATCGGCATGCAGGCCGATTGCGGCAGTCAGCGCCGTGTAGCGGTCGATATCGGCGTTGATCATGTCCTGGAACGCGCCTGGCGAGCTCGTCGTCGGCGT
>NZ_JAWRWU010000515.1:0-274 GCF_046535395.1 Cupriavidus sp. SIMBA_020
CTGGGACTTCGCGCCACAGTATTCGGTGGCCCTGTCGCTGTCGCGCTCGCAACGGCTGCCGACCGCGCAGGAGCTGTACGCCGACGGCGTGCACCTGGCCACCAACACCTATGAACTGGGCAATACCGGCCTGGGCCGCGAGACCTCGCGCAACATCGACCTGACGCTGCGCAAGCATGCGGGCGACACGACGTTCTCGGCCAGCGTGTTCCACAACAAGGTCAAGAACTACATCTACGCCGACACGCTCGACCGCTACGAGGATTTCCGCCTG
>NZ_JAWRWU010000516.1:0-274 GCF_046535395.1 Cupriavidus sp. SIMBA_020
CGCGAAGATCACGGGCCGGCTCACGGTGAACAGCGCGTTGAAATCGGCGTCCGACAGACCGTGCGGATGACGGTCGGCCGGTTCGAGCGTCATCAGATCCACCACGTTCACGACGCGTATTTTCAGATCGGGCAGCCAGCCGCGCAGCAGGTCGACGGCCGCGAGCGTCTCCAGCGTCGGCACGTCGCCCGCGCAGGCCATCACCACATCGGGCTCGCCGCCTTCGTCGTTGCTCGCCCATTGCCAGATGCCGATGCCGTCCGCGCAATGGCGG
>NZ_JAWRWU010000517.1:0-274 GCF_046535395.1 Cupriavidus sp. SIMBA_020
GTCCGAAATCTTGCCCTATGGGACGCAATGCGACGACCTCGAAAAACTCGCCGTCGATACCGTGGCCGCCTGGCGCGCGCGCGGCACGCCGATTCCGGGCCTCGGTCATCCGCTGCACAAGCCGATCGATCCGCGCACGCCGCGACTGTTCGAACTCGCCGCGCAGAACGGTTTGTCGGGCGACTATGTGAAGCTCATGCAATTGATCGGCAAGGAAGCGGAGCGCGTGTCGGGCAAGGCGCTGCCGATCAACGCGACGGGCGCGATCGGCGCG
>NZ_JAWRWU010000518.1:0-274 GCF_046535395.1 Cupriavidus sp. SIMBA_020
GTCGATGTCGAGCTCGAGCGTGATGAACTGCCCGGGCTCGAACGAGAACGTACGGCCCTGCGGCGAACGGAAGAAGAAGCTCTTCACGTCATGCGTTTCCTGGCGCACGTGGCAGCACACCAGCGTTTCCTCGACGTCGCTCGTCCAGCGCTCCGGCAGCGCGTTCCAGAACGCCGGGTGCGTGACCCGGCTGTCCACCGGCTCGAAATTGGCCGCATCTCGCATCATGTCTTGCTCCGCTTGTCCGCTGCTGGATACTATGCGCCGATCTTTT
>NZ_JAWRWU010000519.1:0-274 GCF_046535395.1 Cupriavidus sp. SIMBA_020
GTTGCGCGATCAGCTGATCGACACCGCGCTCGACCGCGCCTGTCTGCAAGAGCCGCTGCCTGACGACGACGTGAGTTTTCATACGCGCCGCGACGAGGGCCGCAGCCGGCTCACCTTATTGGCGCAGGAAATTTCGCGGCTAGTGGGGCAGATCCTTGGTGAATATGCGGGCGTGACCAAGAAACTGGTGCAGGCGAAGTCGTTCACGGCCGCGCACGCCGACATGCTGAATCAGCTCGATGGACTGATCGGCAAGCGCTTCGTGGTCGATACG
>NZ_JAWRWU010000520.1:0-274 GCF_046535395.1 Cupriavidus sp. SIMBA_020
GCCGAAGCAGCAAACAAGAACTGGTATCAGGTCAGCATTGCAGACGCGAATGACGAGCAGGTCACTGGCTGGGTGTGCGACCACGGACATCCTCTGGTTGAGCTAAAGACTCCGTGGGACTGGCCAGGTTTCGAGGTCGCGACTCTTGATGCGTCGGTATCGGTCATGTTCGAGCGTGCTTTATATGTTGCCGATAGCGGTTCGCCTGACGAGATTGCGCGTTTCGAAGATTCGTTCGACACCGCGAGATCCGATGAGGTGATCAAGAGGCTTG
>NZ_JAWRWU010000521.1:0-274 GCF_046535395.1 Cupriavidus sp. SIMBA_020
GGATTTAATTGACTACTATTCACTGGAATTAAGACATCATGAGCATCCAAATCACCATTGTTATGAAGCTCTTCAATCTGGTTCTGTGTTGCTAAGCTAGACTGACTTATTTGTTGATTTGATGCTAAAGGAGCAGATCTTGGATTTACATCACAATCAAATCTATTTCTGCAAGGGGGTTCTTCAATATAAGTTGACAGCTGTACTTTTGCTAAAAAATCGGCGCGACCATCACCATTAAAATCCATTGCCTGAAATGTATTATCTTCCTTAT
>NZ_JAWRWU010000522.1:0-274 GCF_046535395.1 Cupriavidus sp. SIMBA_020
CGCTTGCCGCGACGATCACGAAGACCGGGAAGCCCGCGTGCCAGAACACCCACATCCACGCGGCGCTGTGGGGCCCCGCGCCGAGCAGGCCGCTGCGCGTGAACACGCCAGGAAACATCAGGAGCTGGAGCGCGACGGCGATGGCCGTGAACGCGTAGGCGCCGCCGAGCGCGCCGAGCATCGGCAGGCGCGTGGCCGCGAAACGCCCGCCGAGCAGAAAGGCGGCGATGCCCGACGTGGTGAAGACGGTGAGCGCGCACATCGGCATGAAGGG
>NZ_JAWRWU010000523.1:0-274 GCF_046535395.1 Cupriavidus sp. SIMBA_020
GATACAACCGGACTTTCAACATGAACATCACTCTCGTTTGGGCCGCCATCGTCGCGTTTGGTCTGGGCATGTACGTCGTGCTTGACGGATTCGATCTCGGCATCGGCATCCTTTTCCCGTTTTTCGATCACGACGATGCGCGCAGCTGCATGATGAGTTCCGTCGCCCCTGTCTGGGACGGCAACGAAACCTGGATGGTGCTGGGCGCCGCGTCGCTCTACGCGGTGTTCCCGACGGTCTATTCCGTCGTGCTGTCAGCGCTGTACCTGCCGCT
>NZ_JAWRWU010000524.1:0-274 GCF_046535395.1 Cupriavidus sp. SIMBA_020
GTTGGCTTGCTTATGTTGTTCGTTATTCTTTGTACCTCGAGGCTTGTCACCTTGATACTCACGCTTATGCACTGATTTTGCTTGGTTGCTTGTGGTTAGCCCAACGTTATTATTCGATGTACTATCGTCATACAATGAGTGTTCTTGTGTTTTGCCTGAATCAGCAATCGAGTCGTTAATAACCGCCATTTCTGCATCGCTCAAATGACGCCATTGCCCTACTTTTAACCCTTTAAGGGTTACATTCATAATACGCACACGCTTTAATGTAACC
>NZ_JAWRWU010000525.1:0-274 GCF_046535395.1 Cupriavidus sp. SIMBA_020
CGATAGGTGTAGTTGACCTGATAGGAATCGCCCGCGCGCAAGGCGGCATGGATCGCGTCGATCGCCTGGTTGAATTGCGCCGCATCGACGCTCGCGCTCACGTTGGCCGTGCCCGCCACTGAGGGCTCAAGCGCGCCGCCATCGCGCGCCATGAGCCACGCGTCGACCTCGTCGCGCGAAAGTTTCTCGCAACGTTCGAACAATAAAAAACGCAGCGCGGCATCGCCACGCTGCGTTTTCATGAAGTGCCGGGAATTCCCGTCGAGAAGCAGAT
>NZ_JAWRWU010000526.1:0-274 GCF_046535395.1 Cupriavidus sp. SIMBA_020
GCCGACGTGTTCCCGCAGTATCTGGCATTCGAACTCGATGCTCCCGGCAAGCTGTCGTTCGTCGTATCCGGAATCGGCCACGCGGCGGGCGCGTGTCTGGGGCCGCAGCTCGACGCGCCGTTTGCCGCGCTCGCGCCGATCCTCAGACCGGGCGGTGCGCGTTACCTCGTCCCGGGCGTCAAGCTGAAGTAATGCGGCGCGGCGCAGGCGCCGCCGTCATCGCATCGGGAGGCGATCAGCCCGCGTCGCCCGGCGCGTCGACGTCGATCCCGAG
>NZ_JAWRWU010000527.1:0-274 GCF_046535395.1 Cupriavidus sp. SIMBA_020
TTTCGAATTTCTGGCGACCGAGTTGCCGCGAGGCATTATTCGCGGAAATCGCAGCATCACCCCCATCAATCTCTTTGAGGCTGCTGCGGTAGGCGTCGCCTTGTGTTACCGTGGAAAACGAAATCCCAAAAAAGGACGTATCGAAGGGGCCATAAATTCCGCAGAATTGCGTGAATTTACAACTGCGGCCACTAACGGTCGCCGCCGGGTGGCGGAGCGGATTGAGTTTATCTTGAATGTGGTCAAATGAAGTTAGAGGCCCAAAGAAATGAGG
>NZ_JAWRWU010000528.1:0-274 GCF_046535395.1 Cupriavidus sp. SIMBA_020
TCGTCTCAAAGCAGCGTTGCCGTGCGCAAGCAGTACCGCGTCACATAGGTAGCGGGCAGGCATCGATGACGGCGACTTGATGGGGGTTCGTCCGCTTTAGCCGCATTGGCGCTTTTGTCACCTTGACCATCGATATACGGTATTGGGCATTGTCCCGCTAGTCCTGCGGGCTTCTGAAGCATGCGGACGCAATGACCAAACGAAATCGAGGGTGGGTTTTCGCCGCGATGTTGACGGCGGCTTGCGTCTTGCCATTGTGGTGGTCTCTTCTCAC
>NZ_JAWRWU010000529.1:0-274 GCF_046535395.1 Cupriavidus sp. SIMBA_020
CCCCTTGGTCGGGAGAAAAACCGACTTCGATCGTACCGGCGGCGGGCACGGAAATGGGCGCGGCGGGTGCGGCGCTGGCGCCCGCAGCACCCGAGCCAACCGTTGCTGACCCCGACGCCGCCGGCTTGGCTTGCGCCTGCGCGGGCAAGGGCGACGTCAACGCCAAACCGGTCGCACAGACCGCAACGAATCGGGACAAGGCAAACGAAGCATTCACGGCAATCATCCGGGAAAAAGCAGCGGCGGCATCGTTGCCGCCCAAGCTGCCAACTGT
>NZ_JAWRWU010000530.1:0-274 GCF_046535395.1 Cupriavidus sp. SIMBA_020
GCAGCCGACACGGCGCCGACGGCATAGCAAGGAATTCAAGGAGACGGTCATTCGGGCGGCAATGCAGCCGAACGTGTCGATTGCGGCCGTGGCACTGCATTACCGGCTGAACGCCAACCTGCTGCGCAGTTGGGTCGCAGCACAGGAGGAACGCGATGCCGCTGAAGCGGCCCGACAAGAATTGAACGTCTCGCCCCAGGAATTTGTGCCGCTGCAGATGCAGAACGGTGTTGCAGCGACGCACATCGAGATCGAGGTGCGCAAGGGCGCGACG
>NZ_JAWRWU010000531.1:0-274 GCF_046535395.1 Cupriavidus sp. SIMBA_020
CTCGTAGTCGTGATAGCCGAGCGAACGCAGCACGATGAACGCGAACTGCGACAGCGGCAGCAGGCCTTCCTTCTGCGCCGACACCGCCACGCCGTTGATCGAGTGCGTGTGCAGCACGCACATGGCGTCCTTGCGGGCCGCGTGGATACAGCTATGGATGGTGAAGCCCGCCGGATTGATGTCGTATTCCGAGTCCATCACCTTGCGCCCGTGCAGATCGATCTTGACCAGGCTGGACGCCGTGATCTCGTCGAACATCATGCCGTACGGGTTG
>NZ_JAWRWU010000532.1:0-274 GCF_046535395.1 Cupriavidus sp. SIMBA_020
GCTCGACATCGCGACGCGCCGCTGGCGCGCGGGTGTCGGCAGCCAGTTGGAGGTGAGCGAGGCGTCGACGCAATACGCGATGAGCACGACGCGCGCGCAGCAGGCCCAGCAGCAGCTCGCGTTGAGCCGGCTCAGCATCGCGGCTCTCGCGGGCAAGGGACCGGGTTTCGGCGATTCGCTGCGCCGGCCGAGCCTTGCGTTGAGCGTGCCGGTGGCGCTGCCCGCGCGCTTGCCCGCCGAACTCGTCGGCCATCGGCCGGACGTGGTGGCGGCG
>NZ_JAWRWU010000533.1:0-274 GCF_046535395.1 Cupriavidus sp. SIMBA_020
GGCGGCGATCGGTTACGCATATGCGTCGCCATACGTGGCACTCGGCCGGCTCAAATCGGCAATCGATGCGCGCGATGCGCAGGCGGTCAGCGAGTACGTCGATTTTCCGTCGCTGCGCATCAGTCTGAAGCAGCAGGTCACGGAAGAATTGATGCGCCGGATCGACGCGGTGAAGAAGAACAATCCGTTCGCGGTGCTGGGCGCATTGATCGGGTCTGCGTTGATCGGCCCGCTGGTCGACGCGTACGCGACGCCGGAAGGTGTTGCAGCGTTG
>NZ_JAWRWU010000534.1:0-274 GCF_046535395.1 Cupriavidus sp. SIMBA_020
CCAGGAGAACAAATGGGCCCAAGGAGAACCCGGCTTCACGCCGCGATGGAAAAAACGCTTCTATTCGGCCGTGGCCGATATCGCCGTCAACGACAGGGCAGGCCTGGTGCTGGCGATGTCGCGCCGGCAGTCCAGGATCGAACGCTGGATCATGAGCGTGGACGACAAGGGCAAGCCCCTGCGCACGCCCAACATCTATGGCGATCGCATCGACAATTTCCTGGGAAAATTCAGCGTGCATGCCAGCGCCGACACGGTGGCCGACCTGACGCTG
>NZ_JAWRWU010000535.1:0-273 GCF_046535395.1 Cupriavidus sp. SIMBA_020
TGTTGGGCAGGGCGCTGGTGAGGTCCACGAACATCAGGTCCACCTGATTGCCCAACAGGTCCTGGATGGCGGGCGCGGCGCCCTTGTAGGGCACATGCAGGATGTCCGCGCCGGTGCGCTGCTTGAACAGCTCCAGCGCCAGATGGTGCGGCGAACCGGTGCCGGCCGAAGATGCCGTCAGTTTGCCGGGGTGCTTCCTGGCCGCCTGCAGCACATCGTCCAGGGTTTTGTAGGCGGAGCCCGCGTTCACCGCCAGCATCATGGGAAACCTGG
>NZ_JAWRWU010000536.1:0-273 GCF_046535395.1 Cupriavidus sp. SIMBA_020
TTGGCGTATTCGCCGGGGGCGTAGCCGCTGCTGTACAGGCCCGACGCGGTGCGGAAATGGAAGTCGGAATCGGCCACGTTCCAGATGCGCCGGCCTTCGCCCAGCAGCGCATCCCAGGTGCCGCCGACCTTGGCCACCAGGTAGTCCACGCCGCCGTAGGTGCGGTTGGGCAGGTTCACGGGCGTGTAGGCCTCGGCATAGCCGCCGCGGTCCGGTTCCATCTGGTTGCCGACCATGCCTTCGATGCCGAAGAAGATCGTCGGCGCCAGGTCG
>NZ_JAWRWU010000537.1:0-273 GCF_046535395.1 Cupriavidus sp. SIMBA_020
GTAATCTTTTCAAGGGTGTCCATCGAGCGCCCGAGCAGATCCCGTTCGTCGGCAAACTCCAGCTTCGAGTTGAGCTCGTGGATCCAGCCGTGCACCCCGATCTCATGTCCCGCGTCCACAATGCGGCGCTGCTCGTCGGGGTACAGCAGCGCCGAGACGGCAGGCACATAGAAGCTGACAGGAACGCTGTATTTTTCGAGGAGCGACAGGATGCGCGGTACACCGACCCGATTTCCATATTGTCCCCACGAAAGACGGTTAATCGAACTGCCT
>NZ_JAWRWU010000538.1:0-273 GCF_046535395.1 Cupriavidus sp. SIMBA_020
CGAAGTGATGCCACTGCGTGACCCACGCCGGTAGCTCCGCGATCGGCCGCCCGACGAGGTTCGTCAGAATCTCGTACTTGATCATCACCGCGAGCACGGGCACGCTCAGGTAGAACAATGCGATGAAGAACAATGTCCAGCCGACGGAGCGCCGCGCGGATGCCACCGACGTCGTCGTGTTGTAGCGCGTGAGGATGTGCGGGAGGCTCGCGGTCCCGAGCGACAGGCACAACAGCAGCGCAAGAAAATTCCGCTCGCGCGGCTTGCGCGCAT
>NZ_JAWRWU010000539.1:0-273 GCF_046535395.1 Cupriavidus sp. SIMBA_020
GCCGCATCAGGCCGCAGGCAATCCCTGCGCCGCCTGGCCGATCTGGTCGAAACAGATGTCGCGCGCGATGCGGGTGGCGGGGCTTTCGCTGCGGCCGCGCAGCGTGACGAAGGCGAAGTGTGCGGCGATGTCGAAATCGGCCGGCGGCGGCACGCGCGCCAGCACACCCGCTGCCACGAGCGAGGCCGCCGACGCCAGCACGCCCAGGAACACGGCGTCCGACTGCGCGGCGATATCCAGCAGGCAGGCAATGTCTTCGCTTTCCCGGTGCAG
>NZ_JAWRWU010000540.1:0-273 GCF_046535395.1 Cupriavidus sp. SIMBA_020
GCTCAGCAGCGTCTTCACGCGCGGGACGACGTGCTGCGCGAACGTACGCATATCCGCCTCGAAGGGCTGGAATTGCAGCATGAACAGTTCGACTCCGGCGCGATGAAAGTCGGCGATGCGCTGCGCGACCGTGTCGTAGCTGCCCACGAGTTGCGCGGCCGTGCCGCCGTTCGACCCCACGCGGGCCGACTGCGCGAAGGTCTGGAACATGACGGCCTTCGGGTCGATGTTCGCCTGCTGGCGCTCGCGCAGCGGACGGTCTTTTTCCGCGAG
>NZ_JAWRWU010000541.1:0-273 GCF_046535395.1 Cupriavidus sp. SIMBA_020
CGACGGCACCGACATCTTCGTCGCGACCTACACCGTGTACCGGCGGCAGAACGGCGAGCTGTTCAGCGTCAGCGTGTGGAGCGACGGCGTGCCGACGCTGCTGCCCGAGACGGACATCGTCGTGCTGTACCGCGAAGCGACGCGGCAGTCGGCCCACGTGCCGATGGCCGCGCTGCGGGACGCATGCGGCGACCTGATGACGGCCACCGCGCACCGGCCGGTGCGGTATGAAGTGACGGCGTTTCCGGATGAAGCGCGGTTCGCGGCGCTGAT
>NZ_JAWRWU010000542.1:0-273 GCF_046535395.1 Cupriavidus sp. SIMBA_020
CTCACCAGCGGCGAGGCCGGCTGGTTCTGCCTCGCGCCGCTTTCCGTGATACCGGAGCGACAGGGGCAGGGTGTCGGTTCAAGGCTGGTGCGGGACGGGCTTGCCGTTCTGGAGCGTCTGAATGCTTCAGGGTGCGTCGTGGCAGGTGATCCGGACTATTATGGCCGCTTCGGTTTTCGCCATGTCGAAGGGGTGAATGCGGAAGGGATTCCTGACGAATATTTCACAGTTCTTCGCTTGCATGGCGGAACTCCATCCGGCATTGTCGGTTTT
>NZ_JAWRWU010000543.1:0-273 GCF_046535395.1 Cupriavidus sp. SIMBA_020
GACCGACATTACGCCGCGCAACGCGGGAACGCGACACACCATGGGCCTCTGGAATCTCTACTTCGCCGCCAAGCTGTACCTGTACGCACTGGGCACATTCAGCCCGCTGTGGCTGCTGAACATCGTGTTCGCGGCCGCGCTGCTGGTGCCGCTGCATGTGCGCTGGCTGCGCATCACGCGCAACGTGCTCGCGGTGCTCGCGGGCATCGCGCTGTTCTATCACGAGTCGGGCTGGCCGCCGATCAGCCGCGCGATCTCGCAGATCCCCGTGCT
>NZ_JAWRWU010000544.1:0-273 GCF_046535395.1 Cupriavidus sp. SIMBA_020
CCAGGGCCGCACTGGCGCTGGGCATCGGCTGGCGCAATTCGTCGGTCAACAGGCCCTGGCGACCCAATTGCGCCTTGACGGGGCCCGGATTGGGCTCGGCGAACGTCAGCTGGATGATGGGCACCAGCGCCTGGAACAGGCGGCGGGCCAGGTCCAGCTGCTGCGCCTGCACCGCCTGGTACATGGCCACGAACAGATCGGGGCGGATATGCGCGGCCGCCGCGATCATGCCAGCGCCCCCCAGGCACAGCAGCGACAGTGATTGCAGGTCCT
>NZ_JAWRWU010000545.1:0-273 GCF_046535395.1 Cupriavidus sp. SIMBA_020
CGCTGCGCGACGGCGAGAATCTGCTCCCAGTTGGTCGGCAGTTCCTCGGACAGGTCGTGCAGATCCATCTTCGCCTGCGTCGCCTGGGCATTGAGCTTCTTCAGGCGCGCTTTCAGTTCGTCGGCTTGGTTGGTCATCGATTTTCTCCACGTTGCGCCGCTCACGCGCCGTACTGCGCGACGGCCGGGTACGCGCGAATCATTTCGATCGCGTCGTCGAGGAACTTGCCGCCCGCCGCCGCGAGCTTCTCGAGCGACGGAAAGCCGAAGCGGT
>NZ_JAWRWU010000546.1:0-273 GCF_046535395.1 Cupriavidus sp. SIMBA_020
GCCTGCTTGCGCGCGACCGTCGCGACCACGTCGTTCGCGGAGCCGAGCATCATCACCACCGCGTTGTGCGCGAACCAGAGATCGGCGATACGCGTTTTGGGCTGCGCGAACGCGGGTGTTGCCGCGAGACTGCCGGCGAGCGTCGCGGCGCAGAGCGCGAGTGAGGCGGCGGCGCGCGTGAGTTGGTGCAAAAAGCGGGTCGTCATCACAGATCGAACTCCACCGAAGCCGTCACCGTGCGCGGCGCGCCGAGCTGCGCCGTCGCGTTGCCCG
>NZ_JAWRWU010000547.1:0-273 GCF_046535395.1 Cupriavidus sp. SIMBA_020
CGAGCAGCAGCTCGGCGACTACGCGACCAACTTCATCCGCCCGCAACTGCTCTCCGTGCCCGGCGTGGCGATTCCCACGCCGTACGGCGGCAAGACGCGCGAAGTGCAGATCGATCTGAATCCGCAGGCGCTGCAGGCGCGCAAGCTCTCCGCGCAGGACGTGGCGAACGCGCTCGCGCAGCAGAACCAGATCATTCCGGCGGGTACGCAGAAGATCGGTCAGTTCGAGTACAACGTGCGCCTGAACAACAGTCCGCTCACGATCGACGCGAT
>NZ_JAWRWU010000548.1:0-273 GCF_046535395.1 Cupriavidus sp. SIMBA_020
TTTAAAAAGTCTTTATAGAAGACAGCAGGATAAATAGGAGTTGCACCTAGTATGCGTAACTTAGTATCAATACATGAAAACTACCTTGATAGATACATTAGTATTGCAAATAGCAAGAGAAACACAAATAAAGACACGTTGCTCTCTTTAAAAAATAAGATATCAAAATCCTATCAGAGATATTTAGAACTTCTAGGTAATTTAGAAGAAATCGAAAAAAGAGAATTCGCGGATCAAGAAATTGCTGCACTTCTTCATTCATATAATAATAGC
>NZ_JAWRWU010000549.1:0-273 GCF_046535395.1 Cupriavidus sp. SIMBA_020
TCTTAGCTTTTTATCTACATCAAGGGCTGAAGCTTGGAATTGCTGTTCTAGCTCAGTGCACTCCATTGTATTGATTGGAGATATCAATACGATCTGCCCAGGTTTTGCATAGCCATCAACAATGTGTGAGTTTACAAATTTAAAGTGTTTGAATGTCTTTTCAGAGGGGGTGTTATAGAGTGCGATTATTAAAGCATCGATACTCATTCGCTTTTCTACAATATGAATAGCGTAGTCGTTTGGTACTAAGAATTGGTTAGTCATGTCCGCTCC
>NZ_JAWRWU010000550.1:0-273 GCF_046535395.1 Cupriavidus sp. SIMBA_020
GTTTCGCTGGGATGCCGCCACGCTCTATGCACTCGCGGCGATCGAAGGCGAAGCGGCGCGTATTGCGAGCTATATCCAGACGCATCATCCGCATCTGTTGAACGCGTACAGCATCGAGTTTTTATGCGAAGCGATTCTCGGCCGCAAGAATGCGCAGGCGCCGGGCGAATGGCGTGCCGAGACCACGCTGCAGCGCGCGGCTACGAGCCAGCAGGCCGCTGCGGCAACGCGCGATGGATGGGATTGGAGCGAGCCGGGCTTGCCGGCTTTGGC
>NZ_JAWRWU010000551.1:0-273 GCF_046535395.1 Cupriavidus sp. SIMBA_020
GTTCCGAACGAGGTCAAGGCGCTCGCGGAGCATCGGTTTGGCTCACCGCTGAGGCTGGGCACGCCGCGCGAAAACGGTGGCCCCTATCGGGGTGAGGTCTTCAACACGGAGCGCTATCTAATCCAGCAGGTCGCGACACGCAGTGTCGTGTTCCACCGCAAAGATCGAATGACATTTGTGTCTGACCGTCTGAAATGGATGGATGAAAACTCCCGTTTGAATGGATCCGAGTTGCAAGTGGGCTATGACGGCGATCAGGCGAAGGTTTATCCG
>NZ_JAWRWU010000552.1:0-273 GCF_046535395.1 Cupriavidus sp. SIMBA_020
CGCTGGTCTGCGCGTTGGCCGCGCCTGCGCAAATCAGAGCGCCGGCCAGAGCGCCGAGCAATGCGATTGCTGCCTTGTTCATTGAGTCTGCTTGGTTGTTTCGTCGTTGTTTGATAAGACCGACGGATGATAGTCAGGCAATTTTCCCTTGAACATCGGCCGTTCGGCCAGGTCATGACGCGGCGGACGATAGGCCCCCAACCGCGGGATAAGCGGCCGCGACCGATCCGGGCGACAGTTATTGCCCGCATCGAGCACGATGCGGCGAGCCGG
>NZ_JAWRWU010000553.1:0-273 GCF_046535395.1 Cupriavidus sp. SIMBA_020
CGTCTGCGTTCGCAGATCGAATATGCAGGTCATCGGTGTCCACTTCAAACCGGCCGGTGTCCACGGCGTCGGGGCCTGGAATGTCCACATCACGTCTTCCCAAGCACGAACCGTAGGATTTTCTTCCGCGGCTTTGGCCATGCGTTCGGCATCGAACACCGCGTCATCGGTGTCCATCACCATCGTCATGCGCGTGCCGAGGCGGAAAATTTCCATACCGCGTACCCCATGCTCGCGTAGATGCCGCAGCACGTCGGGCCATACGGCACGGTG
>NZ_JAWRWU010000554.1:0-273 GCF_046535395.1 Cupriavidus sp. SIMBA_020
TCTCGACGACCTTCTCGATCCCCATGATCGCGACGTGCGTATCGGGCACGGTGGTCGACAGCCGGCCGTTGCCCTCGTTCTCGACGAGCAACAGCGTGCCCGTGTCGGCCGCCGCGAAGTTCACGCCGGACAGGCCGATGTCCGCTTCCGCGAACGCGCGGCGCAGCGCGCGCCGGCCGGTCTGGATCAGCTCGTCGACGTCCTCCGTGTAGCGCGTGCCGGGGATGTGCCGCTCGAACAGCTCGGCGATGTCGCTGCGCGTCTTGTGGATCG
>NZ_JAWRWU010000555.1:0-273 GCF_046535395.1 Cupriavidus sp. SIMBA_020
GGCGAGACCTTGGGGATCGTCGGCGAATCGGGTTCCGGCAAATCGACGCTCGCGATGGCCTTGCTCGGTTTGCAACGCACCGCGCACGGCGAGATCGAATTTCAGGGCAGGGCGCTCGGCAGCTATCGCGGCGCCGAGCAGACCGCCTTGCGCTCGAACATGCAAGTCGTCTTCCAGGACCCGTTCAGTTCGCTTTCGCCGCGCCACACCATCGAGCGGATCGTCGGCGAGGGGCTCGCGCTGCACCGCCCGCAAATGACGCCGCAGGCGCGC
>NZ_JAWRWU010000556.1:0-273 GCF_046535395.1 Cupriavidus sp. SIMBA_020
GTGTTCAACGTGGCGCCAGTGGCGGCAGCCAGTTCGGCGGCAGCGGCCAGGGTGTCGTTCAGCCGGTTTTCCCAATCGATCATGCGGGTCATGCCTTGTCGGTGATGGACTGCACGCCATCGTGCGCGTCCAGCACGCATTGCTTGCACACGGTGAACTGCGGAAAGGCATAAGGCAGCCGGTCCGGTCCGGCAAACTGCTTGTTGCCGGTCTTGACGTCGATGCGCCCCGGCGCGGTGACGGTGATGTTGCCGCCTTCGAGCACGATGCTGG
>NZ_JAWRWU010000557.1:0-273 GCF_046535395.1 Cupriavidus sp. SIMBA_020
GCGAACTCGGCGAGCACAAGGCCGCGATGGACGCATTCGACACGGCGTTGAAGGCGCGGCCCGATTTCGTCGATGCCTGTAACAACGCGGCCAATCTGCACCGCGCGCTCGGGCATCAGGACGCCGCGCGCGCGCTGTTGAGCCAGGCGCTCGCGCTCGCGCCTCACCATTCGCCGACGCTCAACAACCTCGGCAACGTGTTCAAGGATTGCGGCGAACTCGACGACGGCGTGACCTGCTTCCGGCAAGCCGTGGCGAGCGATCCGCGCAATC
>NZ_JAWRWU010000558.1:0-273 GCF_046535395.1 Cupriavidus sp. SIMBA_020
GCCGACATCGTGGTCGAAAACTTTCGCCCGGGCCTGCTCGAGAAGCTCGGCCTCGGCTACGACATCCTGTCGGCCGACAACCCCGGTCTCGTGATGGTGCGCCTGTCCGGCTACGGGCAGACGGGCCCGTACCGCGACCGGCCCGGCTTCGGCGCGATCGCCGAATCGATGGGCGGATTGCGTCACATCACCGGCTATCCGGATCTGCCGCCGCCGCGCATCGGCATCTCGATCGGCGACTCCATTGCCGCGCTGCACGGCGTGATCGGGGCG
>NZ_JAWRWU010000559.1:0-272 GCF_046535395.1 Cupriavidus sp. SIMBA_020
GGTTACGGCGTGGGCCTCGTGCTCGCGACCGGCATCGTCGCGCTGCTGAGCCATCTGCTCGGCGAGACGGCGTTCCGCGCCTGGGGCTGGCGTCTGCCGTTCGTCTTCAGCGTGGTGCTCGTGCTGGTCGGCCTGTGGGTGCGTTCGAGCATGGACGAGTCGCGCGAATTCGTCGAAAAGGTCGAGCACGGCCATCGCAAGCTCAAGATGCCGGTGCTCGAAGCGCTGACGCGTCATCCGAAGGCCTTCGTCTATATCGTCGCGCTGCGTCT
>NZ_JAWRWU010000560.1:0-272 GCF_046535395.1 Cupriavidus sp. SIMBA_020
GTCTGCGTGACCGGGTCTACGTGGCCTACCGCGTGGGCGCCTACGGGCAGGACCGCGTGTACCTGATGCGGCCGCTGCACCGCATCGGCGATGTGCCGACGCTGACGGTGCGTTACCGCTACGGAATGTCGGTGCCCCAGCAACAGAAGAACGAAAGCGGCACGACCCGCACGCTGGACGACACGCTGCACGCCGCGCTGACCCGCGCGCTCAAGGGCATCGACACCAGCCAGGTGCGCGAGGCCTACGGCGGCGAAGAACCGCTGTGCCCG
>NZ_JAWRWU010000561.1:0-272 GCF_046535395.1 Cupriavidus sp. SIMBA_020
GTCGCCGTGTGGTGCCGGCCTTTGCCGTGGCTGCCGCCGCCGCGACGCTCACTTGGATCGTCGTGCCGCAACTACAAGGTGTACCGGGCGGGCCGGGCGCGGCGCAGGTCGCGTCGGTCCAGTCGCAGGGTGCGCTGCAGCGGGTGGCGATGGCGTCCGCGCCGGCGGCTGCCGTTCAGGCCGTCGCACAAGACGCCAACATCATTCGCGACGCCAGTCTGGATCAGTATCTGGAAGCGCACCAGCAATTCGCGCAACAACCGGCCATGCCG
>NZ_JAWRWU010000562.1:0-272 GCF_046535395.1 Cupriavidus sp. SIMBA_020
CGGCGCCCCCGCGCCGTTCGGCACGATGGCCGAGCGCACGATCGTGCCCGACGCCCAGTGCGTGCCGCTGCCGGACGGGCTCGACGACATCACGGCCGCGGCGATCGCGATTCCCGGGATGTCGTCGTGGGCGGCGCTGATCGAACGCGCGCGCTTCGCGGCGGGCGAGACGGTGCTCGTCAACGGTGCGACGGGAACGTCGGGCCGGCTCGCGGTGCGGATCGCCAGGCATCTCGGCGCGGCGAAAGTGATTGCGACGGGCCGCAACGCGG
>NZ_JAWRWU010000563.1:0-272 GCF_046535395.1 Cupriavidus sp. SIMBA_020
TTCGACGGTGGTCTTGCGCATGAACTCGTCGGATTGGCGGATCTGCCGCACCACGGAACGGATGATCAGCAAGATGCCCAGCACGGGACTGGCTAGCAGCGCGGTGCGCAAGGCGCCGGATTCGAGCCGTGCGCCGGCATACGCCGAGACGGCTACCAACGCCGCGTAGAGCGCCATCGCGACGCCGAATTCCTTGAGATAGCGGCGCAGGGCCAGCTTCTGATTCATGAGGGCAATCTCCGGTTGTGTAAAGCGTGCTTGACATTCTGGGG
>NZ_JAWRWU010000564.1:0-272 GCF_046535395.1 Cupriavidus sp. SIMBA_020
CAACGATCGCATGCCCGGAGATAACGTCCGTGCTTGTCCAGTTGCTAGAGAGGTCGCCCGATTGCATGGCGCTATCCGCCGACGTGGAGGACCAACGCCACGTTTCTACTGGCATCTGCACGGTTGGCCTGCGCGAGGCCGTTAGAGAGCTTGTAGAGCCCCACGCAGACCCTAGTGTCCCTGCCTGCACCGTGTTTACACCGTATGGCCCCCGGCTGTAGAGAAAGCCCCCGTAACCAAAGTTAGCCATACGTCACCCCTTACGACTGGTT
>NZ_JAWRWU010000565.1:0-272 GCF_046535395.1 Cupriavidus sp. SIMBA_020
GGCGAAGCCATGGCTCGATGTTTTCTCGACGGCGATCGTCATGTTCGCATCTTCGCTGCGCGCGTCGCCGGTGCCTGGACCGCAGGCGTCGCCCTCGACACTGACCCAGCCGTACAGATTGGTGCCGAACACGGGACGAATGCGATTGCCTTCTCGAACCCACAGCGTCAGTTCTTCGCTCGCATTCGCATCGGGACAACTCGGCCCGCGCGCGCTGCTCAGGAACACGACACCGAATGCGCGTACGTCGGGCGACAGCCGATACGGCGCGG
>NZ_JAWRWU010000566.1:0-272 GCF_046535395.1 Cupriavidus sp. SIMBA_020
GACGAAGAAGCGTACAAGGTTCAACTGCCGGGCTGGCTCTCCACCGTCGCGCCCGACATCGTCAACTGGCATGACGGCGAGCGCATGGCGTATTACGCGCAGCGCGGCCTGTTCGAGGATTTGAGCGGCGACTGGGCAAAGAACGGCTGGAACGACATGTATGCGTCGACCAAGGAAGCGTCGTCGTATAAAGGCAAGCAGTATGCCGCGCCGACCGTGTATTACTCGTGGGGCATGTTCTATCGCAAGGATCTGTTCCAGAAAGTCGGCAT
>NZ_JAWRWU010000567.1:0-272 GCF_046535395.1 Cupriavidus sp. SIMBA_020
TCGAACACGGCCTCGATGATCAGGTCGGCGCCGGCCAGCGCGTCGTAGTGCGTGGCGCCGGTAAAGCGCGCCAGCCGCGCGCGGCGTTCGTCGGCCGTCATGCGGCCTTTTTTCACCAGCAGGTCGTAGACCTGTTCGACCCGCTTGCGGCCGCGCTCCAGCGCGGCGTCGTCCTGTTCGACCATGACGGTGGGCAGGCCGGCGTCCAGCAGCGCCACCACGATGCCCGCGCCCATGGTGCCGCCGCCGATCACGCCCACGGTGTCCAGCGG
>NZ_JAWRWU010000568.1:0-272 GCF_046535395.1 Cupriavidus sp. SIMBA_020
GCCGCCGGCATCCCCGTCGGCGCGCAACACCCGAAGGAAGCGAAGGCGCTGCTCGACTATCTCGCGTCGCCCGACGTGCAGTCGGAAGTGAAATCGACCGGACTGGATTCCGTCTCCGCACACTAAGCACGCACCAACGGAAGGCGTGCGTCAGACCGCCTTCCCGTCGCGCGCGGCGTCAGCGTCAGCATCATCGGCGCCGTTCGGGCCCGCGGGCCCGGCCGCGCTTAGCATCCGCGCAAGACGCGCGCGATCGCACGCCCCTTCCCACG
>NZ_JAWRWU010000569.1:0-272 GCF_046535395.1 Cupriavidus sp. SIMBA_020
CAACCGCTACGTGCGGTCGATCGATCTCGACGGCAATCTGCTCGACGAGAGCTACAACATCGGCCACTGGCGCTCGCTCGACCGCCTCGAGCGATGGGCCGAGTCGCATCCGACGCATCTTCGGATCTTCGTCACGTTCTTTCGCGTCGTCACCGGGCTGTCGAAGCTGCGGCTGTATCACGAGGTGTCCGTATTCGACGCGAAACATCAGGTCTACGAATACGTGAACTGCCATCCGACAACCGGGATGATGCGCGACGCCGTCGCCCGCT
>NZ_JAWRWU010000570.1:0-272 GCF_046535395.1 Cupriavidus sp. SIMBA_020
GTGCCACTACCGCAGAACGGGTCGAGGATGCGCGCTCCGTGGGGGAGTCGCAACTGATTTATGAGGCCTTTCGCCAATTGCGGATAGAACTTCCCTTTGTATGGATGGAGCCCATGCGTGACGTACTTAGGATCTTTGCGCGCACTGGGGTTAGCAGCCGTACCATTCTCAAGAATGGCCTGCCAAGTAGGCTCTTTATGTCCACTAGGGAAGTACACCTGATGTGTAAATGCAAGTGAGCGGACGCGATGCAATTCTTGCACATCCGCAAG
>NZ_JAWRWU010000571.1:0-272 GCF_046535395.1 Cupriavidus sp. SIMBA_020
GGATTCGGAAATGCCGCAAACCGGCAGGCGATAGTGATGATGGAGATTCCATGAGGCGCCCGGGGCTCAGTCCGTATAAAGATGACTTAGACCTTGAGCCAATTGCCGCATGGTTTCGCTGCAGTGAGAACCCGGCCGTTCGTATTGCGTCAACGTGACGTGCAAAGGAATCCTGACGGTAGTCCATTATTGGACGTTGATGAGCTCTTCGCTCGCCAGACGAAAACCAAAATTACGATGTCGGCTGCAAAGCCTAAAGCTGCCACCAAACG
>NZ_JAWRWU010000572.1:0-272 GCF_046535395.1 Cupriavidus sp. SIMBA_020
TATCCAGATTCAGCCGATGGTGAGGGGCGTGGTTGCCGAAGTACTGGTGGGATTTCTGCGAGACCGGGAAGTGGGCCCCGTCGTGACGGTTGCTATGGGCGGCATTCTCGCTGAATTGAGCGAACAGCGGGTGTTGCGCTTGGCCCCGGTTTCGGTGGCTGAGGCGCGAGAAATGATCTCCGAGCTTGCTCCATTGAAAGTACTGGATGGATATCGAGGCAAGCCACGTGGCGACAGAGAAGCGCTGGCCGAGGCAATTGCCGCGCTGTCGC
>NZ_JAWRWU010000573.1:0-272 GCF_046535395.1 Cupriavidus sp. SIMBA_020
CGGTCAGGGTGCCGTAGTCCTTGAAGCCCATTTTCTGCAGCAGGGCCAGGGTGTGCAGGATGGTGGCGACGCCGTGCTTGTCGTCGGCGATGCCCAGGCCGTAGGCGCGGTCGCCGTCGATGCGAAAGGGCTGGTCGCGGAGCATGCCGTTGCGGTAGACGGTGTCCATGTGCGCGATGAGCATGATCTTCTTCTGGCCGGTGCCCTTGAATTCGGCGTGGACCATGGGGCCGACGTGTTCGGGGGTGTCGTCCAGGCGGAAGATGTCGGTG
>NZ_JAWRWU010000574.1:0-272 GCF_046535395.1 Cupriavidus sp. SIMBA_020
GGCGCTCGGCGGTGGCGTGACGGTGCAGCACCGGATGGCGTTTCAGGGCGAGTACTTCATTGCGCGCTACGGCGCGCAAGCCGCCACGCGCACGCCGCCGATCCGCGCGATGCTGGCGGCCGGGCTGCCGGTCGGCGCCGGCTCCGATGCGACGCGCATCGCGAGCTACAACCCGTTCGTGTCGCTGTACTGGATGGTGTCCGGGCGCACGGTCGGCGGCACGGTGCTCTATCCGGAGCGCAACCGGCTCAGCCGGATGGAGGCGCTGCGCC
>NZ_JAWRWU010000575.1:0-272 GCF_046535395.1 Cupriavidus sp. SIMBA_020
GATACACGGGGGCCGCTCACGGCGCCGTGGCTCGGTTGGGGCCTGTTCGTGAGCAAACGCTGGAGTCACCATGAAGCACAACAAACAGGGCGTTCGCCGCCCGTCCAAGGGGAAGTGGCTGCTGGGCCTGGCGCTGGCCGCGCTGTCGGCGGGCGCCATGGCGCAGCAGAAGACGCTGTACGTCGGCATGAACGGCGGCGACATGGAACGCGCCTTCACGCAGTACGTGTTCCCGGATTTCGAGAAGGCCAACAACGTCAAGATCGTGGTGG
>NZ_JAWRWU010000576.1:0-272 GCF_046535395.1 Cupriavidus sp. SIMBA_020
GGCGAGGCCACCCGCGATTCCCGCCGCCAACTGGCTCAGCGCGCTTACCTGCTGCTTCTCGGTTTCACTCAGCGCGTCGGGGTCTTTGCCCGGGAACAGCTGCCGCGCGATCACCCGCGCCGCCAGTTCGCCGCCGCCCGCGCCCAGGCCGCCAGCCAGCGGCGATTGGCCGTTCAACTGCGCCGTCACCGCGCCCAGCACCGCGTGCGCCATGGCGTTGGCCGCGGGATTGTCCTCGCCGATCCGCCGCTTGATTTCGGTCGCCAGGTAGG
>NZ_JAWRWU010000577.1:0-272 GCF_046535395.1 Cupriavidus sp. SIMBA_020
GTCCCGATCCGGCGCGAAAATGGCATGATGGGGCTTCCAGAGATCGACGCATCGCCGCCGGGTTCTCATGAGACGCCACCGTCCACCTTTGCCGCATTTCATGCGTGACCCGTCGCATCCGGCGTGGCGCGACATCGCGCTCTCCACGCTGCCGGTCGCGCTATTCTGCATCGTCGTGATCGGCCTGGTCGTGTGGCTCGTCGATCCGGCGCCGCCGCGCGCCATCACCCTCAGCGCCGGTCCGCGCGACAGCTCGTTCATGCAGATGGCCG
>NZ_JAWRWU010000578.1:0-272 GCF_046535395.1 Cupriavidus sp. SIMBA_020
GACCGGCGCGACCGGCCGGAAGTCCTCGCGATCCTTGATCCGGTTCAGCTTGCGCTGCATGTCCGGATCGATCGGCGACGCGAGGATCGAGCGGGCGCCGAGCGCGCGCGGCCCGAACTCCATGCGGCCCTGGAACCAGCCGATCACGCGGTTCGCCGCGAGCAGCGCGGCCGTCTGCGCGGCGACGTCCGCCAGCCGCCGGTACGGCAGCTGCGCCTCCTTCAGGAACGCCTCGATCGCGTCGTCTCTGTACGACGGTCCGAGATACGCAT
>NZ_JAWRWU010000579.1:0-272 GCF_046535395.1 Cupriavidus sp. SIMBA_020
GCCAAGGCGATGGGCATCAACACGCGTAACGTGAAGCTGCTGGCGTTCGCGATGGGCGCGTCGTTCGGCGGCCTGTCGGGCGCGATGTTCGGTGCGTTCCAGGGCTTCGTGTCGCCGGAATCGTTCACGTTCTGGGAATCGGTCGTGGTGCTCGCCTGTGTGGTGCTCGGCGGCATGGGCCACATCCCCGGCGTGATTCTCGGCGCCGTGCTGCTCGCGATTTTCCCCGAGTTCCTGCGCTCGACGATGGGCCCGCTCCAGCCCATGCTGTT
>NZ_JAWRWU010000580.1:0-272 GCF_046535395.1 Cupriavidus sp. SIMBA_020
GCAGGCGCACGAAGATCGTCGCGCGATCGGCCGCCAGCGCGCGCAAGCGCCGCACGATCTCCAGCAGGATCCGCGCCCGCCCGATAGGTGTACCGCCCCACCGGTCCATGCGGCGATTCGTCCGCGGCGACAGGAAACTGCTCAGCAGATAGCCGTTGGCCGCATGAATCTGCAGCATCGGTGCCCCGATCGACAGCGCCAAGCGAGCCGCCTCGAAAAAATGATCGATGTACTGACCGATCTGCTCGTCGCTCAACGACGTGACGTCGCCT
>NZ_JAWRWU010000581.1:0-272 GCF_046535395.1 Cupriavidus sp. SIMBA_020
GTGGCGGGCAACATCGTCTGGGCCTGGGTGCTGGCCATTCCGGCTTCGGCTGCGCTCGCCGCGGCGGGCTGGTGTATCGGCCATCGGCTGGTGTAAGCGGGCCTCGGCCACAGTGTTGCCAAACGGCGCCTTCGGGTGCCGTTTTTTTTGCCCGCCAGCGCTGCCGCGCCGGTTCAGATCATGGGCGTGCTGCAGCCGTCCATCGGCACGAGGGCGCCGGTTACGTAGCTTGCGCGGCGGCTGGCCAGGAACAGCGCGACGTCGGCGATCTC
>NZ_JAWRWU010000582.1:0-272 GCF_046535395.1 Cupriavidus sp. SIMBA_020
GGTCAGGCCGGCCAGGTAGAACAGCACTGGCACCGGGCCATGCTCGGCCTGCGGCGGCACGAACACCGAAAACCGCATCGGCAGGCCGATCTCGGCCGACTCATGGCGGTAATAGCGCTGCGCCCCCCCGAAACAACGATGCTGGGCAATGAGTTCCAGGGAGGCGTGCATGGGAGGTCTCCGGGTCTGAGGCTGAAGAAAATTCGGTCGGAATTAGGGTATATCCACGGTACGAGGATCCGTCGCCGAATGTTAACCTGCCCGAATCGGAG
>NZ_JAWRWU010000583.1:0-272 GCF_046535395.1 Cupriavidus sp. SIMBA_020
TCAACAACCCCGGCCTGACCGAGGAAATGGGTCCCACCCTGCGGCGCGTGGCCGGCGAAGGCAACTACGGGCTGCAGCCCAAGTCGACGGCCTCGGAAGACTTTTCCTTCTACCAGGAAAAGGTGCCGGGCATGTTCTTCTACCTGGGCGTGACGCCCAAGGGCACCGATCCGGAGACCGCCGCGCCCAACCACTCGCCGCGCTTCTATGTGGATGAATCGGGCCTGATCAACGGCGTGCGCGCATTGTCCAACCTGACGTTCGACTACATG
>NZ_JAWRWU010000584.1:0-272 GCF_046535395.1 Cupriavidus sp. SIMBA_020
GGCTACAACCCGTAAGGAGCATTCATGCGTCATTACGAAATCATCTTTTTGGTCCACCCGGATCAAAGCGAGCAAGTCGGCGGCATGGTTGAGCGTTACACCAAGCTGATCGAAGAAGACGGTGGCAGAATCCACCGCCTGGAAGACTGGGGCCGTCGTCAACTGGCCTACATGATCGAGAAACTCGCGAAGGCTCACTACGTCTGCATGAACATCGAATGCGACCAGACCACGCTCGACGAACTCGAACACGCGTTCAAGTTCAACGACGC
>NZ_JAWRWU010000585.1:0-272 GCF_046535395.1 Cupriavidus sp. SIMBA_020
CGTGCCATCGACGACAGGTTGGCCGTCTTCGCTTCGCGCAGCGCGCCGGCCGCGTGGCGCTGGATCGTGTCGTGTTCCTGTTCGAGCCGGCGTCTCACGCGCCCGCGCTCCGCGTGCGCATGCTCGAGCGCGGCCTGCGCGGCATACTGTTCCGCGTCGCGCTGGGCGCGGTACAGCGCGTAGTTGCCGCCATACGCGCGCACGCCGTGCGGCGTCAGTTCGACGATGAGGCCGCCGTAAGGCAGGAATTTCGGACGTAGCAGGGGGTTGGT
>NZ_JAWRWU010000586.1:0-271 GCF_046535395.1 Cupriavidus sp. SIMBA_020
GACCGGCAGCCACTGCGCGCCGGCCCACGCCAGATAGCGCGCGCGATGCTGGCCGTTGCGGAACGCCACCACGCCCACATGCGCGATGCCGAGCCAGCCCGCAATCCCCGCCGCGCGGCGCTTCGAGATCGTCACGTAGGGCATCTGCGGCACGCGTTCGTTTTCCGGATCGAGAAATTCGCGGATCCCGCGCACCTTGCCGACATGCCAGTCGTCGACGGGCTTGAGCACGTAGTCGGTGTCGTCGCGGTCGGCGCACAGCAGCAGCTTG
>NZ_JAWRWU010000587.1:0-271 GCF_046535395.1 Cupriavidus sp. SIMBA_020
TCACAAGGAAGGCCTGCCGGTGCAGGTGCACGGCGACGCCGCCTTCGCTGGCCAGGGCGTGGTCATGGAGACGCTGAACCTGGCGCAGCCCCGCGGCTACGGCACGGGCGGCACCATGCACATCGTCATCAACAACCAGATCGGCTTCACGACGTCTGACCCGCGCGACGCGCGTTCCACGCTGTATTGCACGGACGGGGTCAAGATGATCGAGGCCCCGGTGCTGCACGTGAACGGCGACGATCCCGAAGCCGTGGTGTACGCCATGCAG
>NZ_JAWRWU010000588.1:0-271 GCF_046535395.1 Cupriavidus sp. SIMBA_020
TGCTGAACCCGACACGCGACCGCTTCGAACATATCTACCGGACGCACGGCGTGAAATTCCGCCTGCTGCCGGGCAATCACGACCTGGAGCACAAGCACAGCAATGCCGTCGGCAACTCGGTCGAGGCGATGCGCGGCGAGTGGGTCGAGGTCAAGCACCATGCGGTGTGGCACGACGACGCGAACGTGATGCAGGTGCCCTGGATCGAGCGCATTGAAGACCTGAAGGCGAAGCTGCTGGAACTCGCGAAAGACGTGCAGCGTGACGTGCC
>NZ_JAWRWU010000589.1:0-271 GCF_046535395.1 Cupriavidus sp. SIMBA_020
GGTCGAGCAGTTCGACCAGTGCCATCGGTGCGTTGTCGCCAACACGGAAACCGAACTTCAGGATGCGCAGGTAGCCGCCCGGACGGTTCGCGAAACGCGGACCGAGCACGTCGAACAGCTTCGTGACCGAGTCACGATCGCGCAGGCGGTTGAACGCCAGACGACGGTTTGCCAGCGACGGCTTCTTGCCCAGCGTGATGTGGGGCTCGACAACCTTACGGAGTTCCTTCGCCTTCGGCAGCGTCGTCTTGATGACTTCGTGCTCGATGAG
>NZ_JAWRWU010000590.1:0-271 GCF_046535395.1 Cupriavidus sp. SIMBA_020
GGTGCGCCCTGATGCGGCCCCGATTCTGCCCTAAATTTGCCCTAAACCAGCCTACCTTCTCCTACCCATTCGCTTATTTTATACTGGCTGAATGTACAGTGCATGGACAAAACCGTTATGACCTCTCATGCCCCTGATCAAAAGCCGCTTCGCCTCAACCTCGACGAAGATCAAATCGAAATAGTCGCGTCGCTCGTAGATCACCTACCGCTCAGCTTTGCTGGCAGTCATTGCAGGCCCGCTCGCGAGTTGCTGGGCTGGAATATCGAAG
>NZ_JAWRWU010000591.1:0-271 GCF_046535395.1 Cupriavidus sp. SIMBA_020
GAAGAACGACAACTGGCGATCAATTTTGTCCACCCCGAGATACGTTATGTAGATCTCGGCGATCATGTCTTCCACAGGGTTGTCGGTAGACGCCGAGTCTGCCAACTTTTCCCGTTCTGCAGCGCGCGTTGCTGCCGCCAGATCGGATGCTGTTTCCACGTTCGTCACTTCAGACGCAGTGGCCGCGAGCGGCCGCGAGCCGCGACGCGCGAAACCGATCACGGGCTCCACCCAATGCCGCGTTCTATCGAAAGGATAGACCGGCAACGCG
>NZ_JAWRWU010000592.1:0-271 GCF_046535395.1 Cupriavidus sp. SIMBA_020
CGCCATAAACGCCCGCCACACAAGGGATCCAGTATGAAATTCGGTGTTCATTCGTCGGTTCCGAGGCTTCGCCGGACAGAAAAATATGCGCCTACAATACAATTTCAATTACCTGTCTTTATAATCAATTTCCCGGATTATGGGAATTTCATAAACACTGGATCCGGTTCCACTCCATCTGAAAATCAGCAATCGAGCGTTTATTAAAACCGGCTAAACAAGAAAATGTGCGGCGGTTTGTCACACCATTTTAAAAAATGCTCCGGGCGAT
>NZ_JAWRWU010000593.1:0-271 GCF_046535395.1 Cupriavidus sp. SIMBA_020
GACGAGCGCCGCATCGCCCATCTTGCGCGTGCGCAGCTCGTGCACGTCGCGCACGCCCGGCGTGGCCACGAGCAGCGCGCGGATCTCGGCCGACGCGGACGTGTCGAGCGCGCGATCCGACAGGTCCTGCAACGCGTCATAGCCGAACGTCCAGCCCATGCGCGCGACCATGAAGCCGACGATCGCGGCAGCGATCGGGTCGAGCAGGCGTACGCCGGCGAGGCTGCCGACGATGCCGATCGCGACGACGAGCGACGATGCGGCGTCCGAG
>NZ_JAWRWU010000594.1:0-271 GCF_046535395.1 Cupriavidus sp. SIMBA_020
CCGCCGTTATAAAGCAGATCGACCGGCGCCTGGAGAATCGCGCGAATGAGTTCGTTCGGCGTGAGCGCAATTGCCTCGATACCGAGTACCTCGCGCACCGCGGGCGAAAGCGGAATCGTCTTGACGGTGCGCGGAAAAATACCGCCGCCCGCTGAAATCGCGGCAGTATCGTAATCGGCCCAACTCGATCGCTCCAGTGCGAAGAGCCGCTTGCGCTCCGCGAAACTCAGCGCCGGGTCGGGCGAGGGATCGAGAAACACATGGCGATGAT
>NZ_JAWRWU010000595.1:0-271 GCF_046535395.1 Cupriavidus sp. SIMBA_020
CGGCCAGTCGTCGCGTCGCCAGCGGCCTGTCTGACGTGCCCAGCAACGTCATCGCCGCCGCAACGGTGTCCCTGCCGCCCAGCGGATGTTCGAACTCGATGCCCGGCGCGCCGGACTCCACCGGAATCCAGATCACTCCCAGCCCGCCCATCAATTTGGCGTGGTCCTTGCCATAGCGAATGCCCGCCAGGTCCGTCTGGAAGACCTGGCGGATGATGGCGTTCCGGTCCGTCGGCGCCGTGGCGTTGGCGGCCGCCGCAAGGCGCAGCGG
>NZ_JAWRWU010000596.1:0-271 GCF_046535395.1 Cupriavidus sp. SIMBA_020
GTGTGATTCATGGTGTAGTTGTCCGCGTTCGTACCGGGGACTTTTTCGAAGACCAGCTTGAAGTCCTCGGCCAGCGTTCTGAGTTGCGCATCGTCTGCGGGACGCAGTGCGCGAAACGATGGATTGAACGCCGCCGCATATTGTGCGAGCACGGAAGGCGTGTCGCGTTGCGGGTCGAGCGTCACGAACAGCACCTGAATGCGCGCGGCTTTTTCGGGGCCGAGTTGCTGCATCGCCTGCGAGAGTTCGGCCAGCGTGGTCGGGCAAACAT
>NZ_JAWRWU010000597.1:0-271 GCF_046535395.1 Cupriavidus sp. SIMBA_020
GGGGCAGACGGCTTTGCACCTGGTTCAGGTACTCGAGCACGCGCGAGCGCGCCCAGTACTGGTCGGTCGTGTCGTCGAACAGCACATACACGAAGGCATCGCCGAACGACGAATACGCGCGGATGGTTTTTGCCCCAGGCACGCCGAGCAGCGTCGTGGTGAGCGGATACGTGACCTGGTCCTCGATCACTTGCGGCGCCTTGCCCGGATACGACGCCTTGATGATGACCTGCGTATCGGAGAGATCAGGCAGCGCATCGAGCGGCGTTTG
>NZ_JAWRWU010000598.1:0-271 GCF_046535395.1 Cupriavidus sp. SIMBA_020
CTGGTGATAGATCGACTCCATCACCGGATGCGACACGTCGAGCGCGGTCAGATCGAGCAGTTCGAACGGTCCGAGGCGAAAGCCCGCCTGTTCGCGCATGATGCGGTCGATGTCGGCAAAGCTCGCCACCCCTTCGCCGGCCACGCGCAGGCCCTCGGTGTTCATGCCGCGGCCCGCATGATTCACGATGAAGCCGGGCATGTCTTTCGCGCGCACCGGCGTGTGGCCCATGCGGCGCGCGAGATCCATCAGCGCGTCGCCTGCCGCCGGG
>NZ_JAWRWU010000599.1:0-271 GCF_046535395.1 Cupriavidus sp. SIMBA_020
TTGGTCACCGCGACCAACGTTTGGTTACCCGATGCGGTTCCAAACGGTGGACCGTCTATGCATAATGGCTGCCGCCCGCATCGCGGGCGTTTCCTTGTTCTGGACGCATGCCGGCGCCTGCCGGCCGGGAGTGTAGAGATCGTGAAAGCGCATATCGTGAAAGTCGCGAGTCTGGCCATCGTCGCCGCCACGCTGACGGCATCGCCGGCCTGGGCCGAGGACGTCGAGGGCTCGCGCGACCATCCCGCCCTGACCCGCTTCGAGGGCGCCG
>NZ_JAWRWU010000600.1:0-271 GCF_046535395.1 Cupriavidus sp. SIMBA_020
ATTAATCTTGCAGTTTTTAATCTCAGCTAATAAAACTTTCAATTTCAGGGCCAAAATCTTTAATTAAACGGTTCCACTCAATCATAGGCAATCGTACATCAAGCAACCAATTACCTTGTTCATCAAACCGCTCATTGTGTACTGCACTTAAATTAAATAGTGATGCTCTTAAACGCCCATATTGTGGTGCGAGTAATAACGTTTCATTAAGCATTTGCTTAGCGAGTAAATCGCTAATAGCTTCACTAAGTAATTCACAGCCTTCGCCAGT
>NZ_JAWRWU010000601.1:0-271 GCF_046535395.1 Cupriavidus sp. SIMBA_020
GTCGCCATCGGCATGCGCCGAGACGGCGGGGAAGGCGAAGAGGAGTGCGGCGGCGCAGGACGCGAGTGCGCGAAGGCGGAGAGTCATTGCACGAAGCGGCCGGCTGGCCGAAGAGGAAAAGTAAAGGCGAAGGATAGCCGGTTGTGGGCGCCGTGCCCGTAATGGCGATGAGGAAATGGCTCGACGCAGGCACGTTGCCCGCGATGGATTCGGCACTCAGGCGCCAATTTGATGTGCAATCAGAGCGATGCAGAGCGGTACAGAGTGGTAC
>NZ_JAWRWU010000602.1:0-271 GCF_046535395.1 Cupriavidus sp. SIMBA_020
TTGAGCGCCGGATAAATACTGTCATTCAGAAGCGTTGGGAAGCATATGAAAGTTGGAGTACTGGGATTCGGCACGGTAGCCGCGGCTACCGTGCACAAGTTCATCGAGAACCGCGAAGTGATCGCCGCGAAGACGAGCACCGAAATCGACATTGTGGCAGTCGCCACGCGTTCCGTGGCGCGGGCTGCCGGGCACGTACCGCAAGGTTGTGAGATTTCCGCCGACTGCTGGGAGGTGGTGAACGATTCGCGCATCGACGTAGTGATCGAAC
>NZ_JAWRWU010000603.1:0-271 GCF_046535395.1 Cupriavidus sp. SIMBA_020
CGAGGATTTTATACGGCCGCGGGTTAACCCCGGCGAGCCGCACGGCTTCCTCGTTCGTGCCGATCCCGACCAGATAGCGCCCGAACACGGTACGCGTGAGCACGAACTGTGCCGCGATCATCACCGCGACCGCGATCAGGAACGCCGGCGAGATGCCGAGCGCGATCGGGTTCGACAGGAAATCGAACGCGTCGCCGATGTAGGCCGTGCGCGAATTCGTCAGCTGATAAGCGACGCCGCGCGCGGCCTCGAGCACGCCGAGCGACACGAT
>NZ_JAWRWU010000604.1:0-271 GCF_046535395.1 Cupriavidus sp. SIMBA_020
GGCTTCGCTGGCCACCTATAGCGATCAGTTCCGCATCAAGTTAACCAAGGACCAGGAGGAAAACCAGAGGTTGCTGGAAGAGGCGCTGGCGAACGTCGGCGAAAACATGGTGCGCTCGCTGGTGCCCAACATCGCCGACTTCTCCAAGGAAAGCGAAACGGCCTCTGCGACGTTGCAGAGGCTGGGGGCGAACCTTGGGGCGGCCAATCGCGCACTGAAGCTACTGGACCTGAAGCTCTACGACGTTTCCGTGTCTGGCGCGGCCACCGCT
>NZ_JAWRWU010000605.1:0-271 GCF_046535395.1 Cupriavidus sp. SIMBA_020
GGCCGGCGCGAAATCGACGGTCAGCCGCGCGGCGATCAGCTCGGCCGTGCCGTCCACATGGCGCGACGCGTGCAGCATGATCCAGCGGCGGCGCGCGGTCGCGAGATCGGCGCCGACGTCGATCGACTCCGACGTCAGGAAGTGCAGGTTCGCCGCGAAATGCGGCTCGGGCGGCAGATAGCGGCGCAGCATCGCGACGATCGCGTCCGTGCCTTCGAGGCGGCCGAACTTCCGCGCGTACTGCGGGCCGATGCCTTCCCACACCGCATCG
>NZ_JAWRWU010000606.1:0-271 GCF_046535395.1 Cupriavidus sp. SIMBA_020
TGAATCTCGGCCCTTAACAATAGTTAACGAATCTCGGGAGCGGGCGGTTTGGCCGGGTTTCGCATGGGGCTTATCAGTGGCGTATCGGGAACACCGCGCGCAGATTAACCGGGAATGCGGTTGTGATGGCGTCAGCGACGGTGAAGAGCCCATCAGGGCTTGCTTGCCGTGAACGGCGCGTGAAGTTCATTGACTCGAGAAATGCCGATGAGAGATTGGGACGACGAAACCGAAGAGGAAGAAGCGCCGCCGCTGGTTGGACCGCAGCGGC
>NZ_JAWRWU010000607.1:0-271 GCF_046535395.1 Cupriavidus sp. SIMBA_020
CCATGGAACTGTCTTTCGTAAAGCTGTTTGCGAAGCGCCTGCCCCACGCGGCGCCGCGTCTGCGCAAAACGTTCGAACTCCGCGCGTTCGGCCCCCGGAAACTGATCGGCGCCGCCGTGCTCGCAGCCTGGGCGCTGAGCACGTCGAGCGCGTACGCACAGGATCCGTCCCCCGACACGGACGACACTTCCGTGACCATGCCGGACGCGTTCGGCCCCGCGACGGCGGACGAAAAGAAGGATCTGCCCGCGATTCCGCTCACGAGCCAGAT
>NZ_JAWRWU010000608.1:0-271 GCF_046535395.1 Cupriavidus sp. SIMBA_020
CCAACTAATTGAGGTGCTCAATGAGGAGTCTACTGCCAGATGGATTTCTGTCGCCCAATGTAAATGCTTGGCGGCAAGAGGTTCGCGAAAATGCAGCGGATTGGTTCACCCTTGTTGAGGACATCAATCGTGCCTCAGTAGCCATATTAGTTACCTTGGCTCCCTCAAGTGGCTCAGATCGGGAGCTGGGAGCGGCCGCTATGTTTGCTCGAGCGTTACAGTCTTTCGAGGCAGTGATTTTGCTGACGGAGCGTGGCATGCTGGCAGACGC
>NZ_JAWRWU010000609.1:0-270 GCF_046535395.1 Cupriavidus sp. SIMBA_020
AGTGCTCGCAACATTCGCTTATGCGGATTATTGCCGTAGTGCCGCGACGCCGGGGGCAAGATGCAGAGATTGCCATGGTACAGGCCGTGCGGTTGATATTGCCAAAACAGAGCTGTGGGGGAGAGTTGTCGAGAAAGAGTGCGGAAGATGCAAAGGCGTCGGCTATTCAAGGATGCCAGCAAGCGCAGCATATCGCGCTGTGACGATGCTAATCCCAAACCTTACCCAACCCACCTGGTCACGCACTGTTAAGCCGCTGTATGACGCTCT
>NZ_JAWRWU010000610.1:0-270 GCF_046535395.1 Cupriavidus sp. SIMBA_020
GCCGTCCAGCAGCGCGGCAAGCCGGCGCCGGCCGCGCGAGAGCCGCGACATCACCGAGCCCACCGGCACGTCGGCGATCGCCGCGATCTCGCGGTAGCTCAAATCCTCCATCTCGCGCAGCACCAGCACCTCGCGGTATTCGGGCGGCAGCTTCGCGAGCGCCGCGTTCACGAGCCGCACATTCTCGCCGCGCAGCAGCTGCGCGAGCGGATCGCCCGGCGCCGGCTGCCAGTCGTCGGGCACCTCCGTGTCGTCGAGCGTGTCGGGCAG
>NZ_JAWRWU010000611.1:0-270 GCF_046535395.1 Cupriavidus sp. SIMBA_020
CGCTCACGGTGTACTTGCCGTCCGGCAGCGCGTTGCCCGCTGCATCGGTCGGCGTCCAGTTGAACGGCACCGTGCCGGCCGACTGCTTGCCCGCGTTGATCGTGTTGACGACGGCTCCCGAGCTGTTCTTCACGGTGATCGTCAAGTTCGACACGTCGTTCGCGAGCGACACGCCGAACGGCGACGCCGCGCCACCCTTCACCGCGACGCCGTTGCCCGGCGCGAGCACGTTCGTGCCGATCAGGAGCGCGGCCTGCGTCTGCTGGCCGG
>NZ_JAWRWU010000612.1:0-270 GCF_046535395.1 Cupriavidus sp. SIMBA_020
GAAAGGCATGCAATTCGACAAGCGCGCCTGGCTCGACCGCATCAAGCGGATGTTCGCGGGCTTCGACCGTCCGCTCGCACTGATCGTGTTCCTGCTGTTGTGCGTCGGCCTCGTCACGTTGTACAGCGCGAGTCTGGACGTTCCCGGCCGCGTGGAAGATCAACTGCGCAACATCATGCTGACGTTCCTACTGATGTGGGCGCTTGCCAATGTGCCGCCCACCATGCTGATGCGCTTCGCCGTCCCGCTTTATACGTTCGGGATCGCGTT
>NZ_JAWRWU010000613.1:0-270 GCF_046535395.1 Cupriavidus sp. SIMBA_020
CCTGAGCCGTGGGTCGTCCGCCGGCAAGCTGATCGCCGAGTACGCGCTCGGCGAATCGAACAGTCTCGTGCAGCAGTTGCTGAAGCAGCCGCATCCGCGTCCGCTGCCGGTTCGACCGATCGTCGATCTGGCCGTGTCGGCGACGATCTGGGCCAAGGAGTTTTCGGCCGGTGCCGAGCTTTGATTATTGAGGAAACGACATGACGAACCATCAGGACTGGAAACAGAAGGCGAACGCGTTGTCGCTCGACGGTCGCGCGTTCATCGCGG
>NZ_JAWRWU010000614.1:0-270 GCF_046535395.1 Cupriavidus sp. SIMBA_020
CTAAAAATTGCGTCAAATTTCCAGGTGCCGATCCCCGACATCGATCAGACAAAAAAACGGCATCGACCGTTCGGATCGATGCCGTTTTTGTGCGCTGCATCAGCTTGCCCGCACCGCGTGCCGTCAAGCCGGCGCGGAAAATATCACCGCACCGCCGCACGCAGCGTGCCGACCGATCAGCGATGCGCGAGCGCGGTTTCGACGAGCGTCTGCAGCAGCGGCACGATCCGCGCGGCGCGCGCTTCGTCGTATGCGTACGGACGCGTCTCT
>NZ_JAWRWU010000615.1:0-270 GCF_046535395.1 Cupriavidus sp. SIMBA_020
GTGAGCGCCTTGCTGGTGGCTGAAGGCGACCCGGTCCGGGCCGGCCAGGCGCTGGTACGGCTGGACGATACCCGGGTGCGTGGCGAGGCGCGGAGCCTGCGCGCGCAGCAGGCGGCCGTCATGGCCCGCGAAGCGCGCCTGCTGGCCGAGCGCGATGGTCGGGATGATCTTGCGGCGCCCGATGCGCAGGCGAATGCCGAAACGGCCGCCGCCTACGCGATGGAGCGCCAACTGTTCGCCAGCCGCCGCGCGACGCTGGCGGGCGAACTG
>NZ_JAWRWU010000616.1:0-270 GCF_046535395.1 Cupriavidus sp. SIMBA_020
CGGCGAGACGCAGTACGTATACCGCGTCAAGGACGGCGTGGCCGAGCGCCGCGAAGTCACCATCGGCGAGCGCCGTGAAGGCAAGGTCGAGATCCTGACGGGCGTGGCGGCGGGCGACCAACTGGTGGTCTCCGGACTGCAGCGCGTCACCGACGGCGGCCCGGTGCAGGTCGTCAACAACGGCGCCTGACGCCACTATCCCAGCGAGCGGCGGCCTTCATGCGCATTTCGGAAACCTGTATCCAGCGGCCGGTGTTCGCATCGGTGCTG
>NZ_JAWRWU010000617.1:0-270 GCF_046535395.1 Cupriavidus sp. SIMBA_020
GATCCCGAACTGCACCGGCCCGACGCCGCACGCCATCGCGATCGGCAGGAACAGCGGCGTCGTGATCAGGATGTGCGCGGCCATGTCGACGAACGTGCCGAGGAACACCTGGATGATGTTGATGTACAGCAGCATCAGCCACGGCGCGGCGGTCGACTGCTTCAGCAGCCCTTCGATCGCATCCGGAATCTCCAGGTACGACATCTGGAAGCGCAGCATGTTCGACACGGCGATCAGCAGCAGCACGACGCCCGTCGTGCGCGCCGCATG
>NZ_JAWRWU010000618.1:0-270 GCF_046535395.1 Cupriavidus sp. SIMBA_020
CGATGAAGGGCTCGGCGGCATCGAAAGCCGGCCGGGCGGGAATGTGCCGCTGATCGGGACGCGGCCGGGCTGGCGCGTCCGGTATGTCGGTGACGTGGAAGTGGAGGTCCAGCATGGCGTCGGCGCGCGGGCCGAACATGTGATCTGTTTCGAGCGGATCGGCTGACGTCGCGATCGTTGCTTCGGCGGACCGCCAGGAGGCGGTCCGCCGTGAGCTTACCGAGCGCCCTTACTGCGGGCCGAGTTCCTGCGCGGACGTGTCCGCATCGT
>NZ_JAWRWU010000619.1:0-270 GCF_046535395.1 Cupriavidus sp. SIMBA_020
TCCTCAGCCCCTACGCCATGTCGGCCTATGTGGCGCTGGCCGAAAAACAGTTGCCCTTCGAGGTCCGCCTGATCGATCTGGACGCGGGCGAACAGCGCATGCAGCCCTACCAGTGCCGCGCCCTGACCGCGCGCGTGCCGGCCCTGACCCACGGCGATTTCACCCTGACCGAATCGACCGCCATCACCGAGTACCTGGAAGACCTGCATCCGGCGCCGGCCTGTACCGCCTTGTACCCGGCCCAGCCGCGCGAGCGCGCCCGCGCCCGCC
>NZ_JAWRWU010000620.1:0-270 GCF_046535395.1 Cupriavidus sp. SIMBA_020
GTCGCTCGACCTGGTCGGCAAGATCTAAGCGTCGTTTCACCCGCGCGATCGTCGTGACCGCGTGACGCTGAAGCTGTACCGCTGTATCTCCGGGCCGCGCCTTCGCGGCAGCGGCCCGGGCGCCTGATCCGCCCCTGTGCAGGACGGCGAAATTTGCCAGGCAATACTTAAGAATTCCCCCGCTTCTTCTCTAGCCGGAAAACGCCATGCTCGACGCCAATCTCAAGACCCAACTGAAAAGCTACCTCGAAAAAGTCACGCAGTCGATCG
>NZ_JAWRWU010000621.1:0-270 GCF_046535395.1 Cupriavidus sp. SIMBA_020
TGGTGTTGGTGAGGCCCGGACCGATGATCGCCACCACGGCCACCGCGAGCAGCAGCGAAGGCAGCGCGAGCAGCACGTCCATGAGGCGCATGATCGGCGTGTCGGCCCATTTCTCGAAGAACGCGGCGACGAGCCCGAGCACGATGCCCGGAATTAGCGCGAGCACGACCGACACGCAGCCGATCCACAGCGACAGGCACGCGCCGAACATCAGGCGCGAGAGAATGTCGCGGCCCGCTTCGTCGGTGCCGAGAATGAACTTCCAGTTGC
>NZ_JAWRWU010000622.1:0-270 GCF_046535395.1 Cupriavidus sp. SIMBA_020
GGGGGGGGGCTCGAAAAACGAGAGCCCCCTTTGTTTGCGCGACACCGAATTTGAAAGAAACCTATGCATATCACCGACATTCTGGAAGCGACAAATCATGCCCGATCCCGATGATCTCGCCATTGCGGTCGTTCCGCGCGCGCTGGATACCATATCCGCAAAGGGCGATGACCGAATCGGATTCGCCGTTACCCGGCTAAACAATCCGGGCGGCCTTCTCGGCGTCCTCGTGTCCGCGGACATCGTGACGCTCGCGGGGGCTGGCTTCCC
>NZ_JAWRWU010000623.1:0-270 GCF_046535395.1 Cupriavidus sp. SIMBA_020
TCCACTTCGACCTGTACCACGTTATCCGTCGTACCATCAACCTGCCGACCTACACCCTGGAAGCGGTTTACGAAGCGATCTTCGGTAAACCGAAAGAAAAAGTTTACGCGGACGAAATCGCGAAAGCGTGGGAAACCGGTGAAGGTCTGGAACGTGTTGCGAAATACTCTATGGAAGACGCGAAAGCGACCTACGAACTGGGTAAAGAATTCTTCCCGATGGAAGCGCAGCTGTCTCGTCTGGTTGGTCAGCCGCTGTGGGACGTTTCTC
>NZ_JAWRWU010000624.1:0-270 GCF_046535395.1 Cupriavidus sp. SIMBA_020
CGGGCCATCACCTTATTTTCCCGAAAATAAAGACGGTGTTCGGATCGCGTTGGATGCTTCCTCCGAGCGTCGTACCAGGTGACTTTTGCTCTGTCAGTGATGGCCTCCCCCCTCAACGAGAAGACGGCCTCTCGTTCAAAGCTCTCCTTTCCGAATATCTGCTCGAGCTGCGCGACACCGTTGAACTCGTGCTGATGGGACTTCCGCGGGTCAGCTTCGGTTGCCGAGAGCAGCTTGATACAGGCGCTCCTCAAGACAATTGGTCTATCG
>NZ_JAWRWU010000625.1:0-270 GCF_046535395.1 Cupriavidus sp. SIMBA_020
GTGGATACGACGGTGGCCCGCGCGGTGGCTGCGCAATGCGATGCGGAACAGCATTCGGGGTTCGATGGGCGATTGAAGATATCTCAGGAAGAGATCGCGGCCTTGTGCGGAGTGTCACGGCAACGCTGCAACGCCACGTTGACTATGCTGGCACGCGAGGGGGTGCTGCGGACCCACTATGGCGGGTTGACGGTGCTGGATACCGACGCGCTATATCGCTTAGCGAAAATCAGTCGAAAGCCCGCTGCGGGTTGAGGCGCTTCGAACTAG
>NZ_JAWRWU010000626.1:0-270 GCF_046535395.1 Cupriavidus sp. SIMBA_020
GACCGCGCTGACTTTCCAGATCGCCGGATCGAGCCGGCCGGCCGCATGACCCGGCGCCGGCTGAGTGCGTGTGTCGTTCATGCGCCGCGCCGGTCGAGCAGCGCGAGGATCTCTTGCGTCGAACCGGTCTCACCGAGACGCGGGAACACCCGTTCGACGCTGTTCGTGTGCGCGTCCGCGTTGAGGTCGGTCATCGCGTCGATCGCCAGCGTCACGTTGTAGCCGAGTTCGTGCGCCTGGCGTGCCGTCGATTCGACGCCGATGCTGGTC
>NZ_JAWRWU010000627.1:0-270 GCF_046535395.1 Cupriavidus sp. SIMBA_020
CTTCGGGTTTGGTAAGGTTTAGGAATGGGGTAAAAGTATCTGCCACCGTATCACCTCTTATTTATGTACAGGGGTCCAAATGTCAGGACCAATCGTTTGAGTGATCCAATCGGGATCTAGTGGGGGAGGCGTGTTTTCCCAAAGCAGACGACCGCTCGATTCGGAATCAGAATTCCAGTCCGCGTGTTCTTTGCCGAAAACGCGAATGCTTGGAATGCGGATACTGGCCACTATCCAATCGGAATATTCAACGGCGTTAGCTGTGATCTT
>NZ_JAWRWU010000628.1:0-270 GCF_046535395.1 Cupriavidus sp. SIMBA_020
CGAAGCGCAGCGTGCCGATGTCGTCTACCGTAGTCCGCTCGAACACAAGAAGCCGGTGATGCAGGTTGAGCATCTGCTGGTCGGCGCACCGAACGGCGAGGAAGCGTGGACGAACAAGAACAACGAGATCCGTGGCCGATTCGCATGGGACCGGCAGAGTAAGCCGGACGAGTACAACACGTCGCCGTGGATGCGCGTCATGCAGGGCGACACCGGTGACGGCTACGGTGCGGTTCATGTGCCGCGTAAGGGCGAATGGGTCGCTATCGG
>NZ_JAWRWU010000629.1:0-270 GCF_046535395.1 Cupriavidus sp. SIMBA_020
GCGCACGGACTCGGCGCCTACATTGCGCGGTCCACCGAGGCGGGCGACTACCCGAAGATCATCGTGGGCATCGCCGTGATGTCCCTGTTCGTGACTCTGTTCAACCGCCTGCTGTGGCGTCCGATGTACGCCTATGCCGAAGCCAAGCTCCGGCTCGATTGAGTAATAAGGCAAAACGCGATGCAAAATCCTAAAGCTGCTATCACCGCCGCGCCGATCCAGACGCCGCCGAAGCCGCCGCGCCTCGGCGAAGAGATCCTGCGCGTCAAG
>NZ_JAWRWU010000630.1:0-270 GCF_046535395.1 Cupriavidus sp. SIMBA_020
GTGTCGCGCGCCGCGTGCCGCATGGCCGGTTTGTTTTGTACGGCCGCGCCTCCTGCTCCGGCTGCAAAGGCGCGACCGTCCTCCTTACTTGCCGACGCTACCCAGCGTGCCCAGCAGCCCCGTTACAGGCGCCAGCAGGCCCGTCGAGCCGCCCGACGAGGCCGTCCCCGACACCCCGCCGACGAGCGACGTGACCGGCGCGAGCGGATTCGACGAAGCCCCGGATCCCGCCGCACCACCCACTGCTCCGGTGACAGTATTCAGCAAACC
>NZ_JAWRWU010000631.1:0-270 GCF_046535395.1 Cupriavidus sp. SIMBA_020
CATCGATCCGCACAGCAACGCGCAGGGTTTTGCATGGAACCCCGACAACTCCGACAAGTCGAGCTATAAAATGCTCGCCTGGCGCAACAGCTGGGACATTCCGCAATTCACGAAGGAGACCGACGCCGCCCTCGCCGAGCCGACCGCCGCGCAACGCGCGCAACGGTATCAGGCGATGCAGAAGGAGATGCTCGCGCGCTCGCCGTTCGTGATCATGTTCGAGAAAGTCGCGCAGGTCGCGACGCGGCCCGGCGTGAGCGGGCTCGAAGT
>NZ_JAWRWU010000632.1:0-270 GCF_046535395.1 Cupriavidus sp. SIMBA_020
CCTTTCCGCTGCGGCTGGTCGCCCTGCTGACCGCCCCGGGCCACGACTTCACGGGCGGCGAATTCGTCATGACCGAGCAACGCCCCCGCCAGCAATCGCGCCCCCTGGTGCTGCCGCTGGCCCTGGGCGACGCCGCCCTGATCGCCGCCGCGCACCGCCCCATTCGCGGCGCGCAGGGCGACTACCGCGCGACCTTGCGTCACGCCATCAGCCGCGTGCGCAGCGGGGTGCGGGTGGGGCTGGAATTGAACCTCAATTCTCCGCCGTGAT
>NZ_JAWRWU010000633.1:0-270 GCF_046535395.1 Cupriavidus sp. SIMBA_020
GGCGGTGGCGCCGAAGACGATTTCCTTCTTGGCCGGATCGGCCGCCAGCGCGGCGCCGGACAGCGACAGGACGGCGGCGGCCAGCGCCAGGCTCAGGAGATTGCGTTTGACGGACATGGGATTCCTCTCGGGATCAGCGTTTGTCGATGCGTCGCGCGACGGTATTGCCGGCGAACTGGATGATCTGCACCAGCACCACGAGCAGCGCCACGGTCAGCACCATCACGTCGGTCTGGAAGCGGTAATAGCCATAGCGGATGGCCAGGTCGC
>NZ_JAWRWU010000634.1:0-270 GCF_046535395.1 Cupriavidus sp. SIMBA_020
TCGCTCGGCGACGGCCTGCGCCCGGGTTCGGGCTACGACGCAAACGACGAAGCCCAATTCGCTGAACTGAAGACCCTGGGCGAACTGACGCAAGTGGCCTGGAAGCACGACGTGCAGGTGATGATCGAAGGCCCCGGCCACGTGCCGATGCAGATGATCAAGGAAAACATGGAGCTGCAGCTGGAACACTGCCACGAGGCGCCGTTCTACACGCTGGGCCCTCTGACGACGGACATCGCCCCGGGCTACGACCACATCACCTCGGGCATC
>NZ_JAWRWU010000635.1:0-270 GCF_046535395.1 Cupriavidus sp. SIMBA_020
GACGTGTCCTGCAGCAACTGCGCCAGTTCTTCTCGCTGTCTCTTGGGCAAGAGCAACACCTCCTCGAGGATCACCTGCAAGTCCTCGGGGCTGTGCTCGATCGCCTGTCGCAACATGCGGAGTTGGAACTTACGATTTTTCGGTTGACTGGTATCGAAATCTGGTAGATGGCGAGCGACGTTGACCGCTACGATGTCGAAAACCTGGCGCTCGACCTTCTCAACTGGTGTTGTAGGCTCTCCGCTGAACGGGTAGACCGCCTGGTCCTTC
>NZ_JAWRWU010000636.1:0-270 GCF_046535395.1 Cupriavidus sp. SIMBA_020
GGGTCGGTCTTGAAGGCTTGCTGGTAGGCGCCCAGCGTGTCGGCCGCCACGGCCACGCCGCAGGGGTTGGCGTGCTTGACGATGACGCAGGCCGGCGCCTCGAAGCTGCGGGCACATTCCCAGGCGGCATCGGCGTCCGCGATGTTGTTGTACGACAGTTCCTTGCCTTGCAACTGGCGGTAGTTGCCCAGGAGCCCGGCGGAACGCTGCGCGTCGACGTAGAACGCGGCGGTCTGGTGGGGGTTTTCGCCATAGCGCAGCGCCTGTTGC
>NZ_JAWRWU010000637.1:0-270 GCF_046535395.1 Cupriavidus sp. SIMBA_020
GCCAGGTCCGCCAACGCCAACGAACGCCGCCCGGCCAGCGCATGGCTTTGCGGCAGGCACACCACGAAGGGTTCGGCCAACAGATCGCGCGCCGCCACGCCGGCCGGCACCGGGTTGGCATGGATGAAGCCCAGGTCCTGCTCGCCGCGCCGCACCGCCTCGATCTGGTCGTGCGAATTCAATTCGGTCAGCACGTGCTCGACGTCCGGCAGTTCGGCCCGCATGGACTCCAGCAGCGCCGGCAGGCCGCGATACAGCATCGACCCCACG
>NZ_JAWRWU010000638.1:0-270 GCF_046535395.1 Cupriavidus sp. SIMBA_020
GCACGACGATTCCGGCAACTGGTTCCGTTCGTACGGCAACGAAAACTGGGAGTTCGGCGAGGACGGCCTGATGACGCACCGCTACGCCTGCATCAACGACCTGCCGATCCGGGAAGCCGACCGCAAGTTCCACTGGCCCCTGGGCCGGCGTCCCGACGATCACCCGGGGCTGTCCGAACTCGGCCTCTGAACCCACGGTGCGACGCTCGGCGGCGAGTCCCTTGCCCGCAGGGCGTCGTGGACGCCCTGCCTCGCGGCGGCGGCAAGCGG
>NZ_JAWRWU010000639.1:0-270 GCF_046535395.1 Cupriavidus sp. SIMBA_020
CCGGGGAACGCTGCGCGGCCCCGCAGGTACGGTTCAAAAATCTGGTCGTCGGAGAGATCCTTCGCGGCGACCCCGCCGAGGCGGCGCACCGAGGCGAGCACGCCCTGTTCGAAATTGATCAGCGTGCCGACGACATCGAACGTCAGCACCTTGAAATCGGTAAGCTTCATGGCCTGGATCCTTGATTACATGAAAATTGAGCGAAACAACTGAAACAAGCACAAACCGGACGCGCGCCCGTCAAGCGGGCACGACGATCGTGTCGTGCGG
>NZ_JAWRWU010000640.1:0-270 GCF_046535395.1 Cupriavidus sp. SIMBA_020
GACGGTCACGCTCGCGCAGGCCGAACTGTAGATCATGCTGTGCCGTGTCAAGGCCGGTGGCCGGACCGTGCGGCACGCGGCACTCGAGCATGCAGCCTGGGGCCTAGGCGAGGCGGTCACACCGAACGCGCTGGAAGTGACCTGCACCCGCTGCGCAAGAACCTGACGGCGCTTGGTGCCGCAACGAGGCTCGCGAACATCCGTGGCGTGGGTTTTGCGCTGCACGCCGCTAACGAAAACGGACTGGATGGTGTGCCCGACCAACCCTCT
>NZ_JAWRWU010000641.1:0-270 GCF_046535395.1 Cupriavidus sp. SIMBA_020
TCGGTGACGAGAAAACCGTGCACGACGTCGGCGCTGGTGGCGCGAAACGTGATCGGCACGCCCGTCGGCACGACGATGCATTGCGGCGTGAACGAATACTTCTGCGCGAGCACGCGCACGGTCACCGAGCCGTCGGATTCGAGCGCGCTGCCCAGATTGGTTTCGACGAATTCGCCGGACACGTGCAGCGTTTCGGGGTCGATGGTTTCCACGCGCGAAGGCGGCATCATCGCCCAGTGCAGGCCGGTGAACACCACCATCGCCACCAAC
>NZ_JAWRWU010000642.1:0-270 GCF_046535395.1 Cupriavidus sp. SIMBA_020
CGGCTTCACCGCGTTGCAGACGGGCTTGCTCACCGGCATCCCGAGCGTCGCGGCAGTCGTCGCGATGATCGTCTGGGCGCGGTATTCGGATCGCACCGGCGAGCGCACGTGGCACGTCGTGATTCCGTGCGTGCTGGCCTGCATCGGCTTCGTGTTCGCGGGGCAGGCGAGCACCGCGCTCCTGACCGTGCTCGCGCTGGTCGTCGTCAACATCGGGATCAGCGCCGCGAAGGCGCCGCTGTGGGCGATGCCGAGCGCGTTCCTGTCAGG
>NZ_JAWRWU010000643.1:0-270 GCF_046535395.1 Cupriavidus sp. SIMBA_020
CTGAAGGAAGGCGAGATCACGTCTTTCCGCTTCTATCTGCTCGCGCCAGGCGACCCGAGCACGTTGGCGAAACCGCATACCGCTATTCAGTTGCTGCTCGGCGCGAGTAGCCCCGATTTGAAGCCTGAAGAGGCGACGTCACCGGTCGATGAGGCCGGCGCACTGCAGACGTGGGACACGCTGTTGAACAGCCTGCGATTGCGGCCAGGCGCAGTCTGAGCGGAGGCGACATGCGACGCTACGACATCGTGAAAGGTGACACGACGACCG
>NZ_JAWRWU010000644.1:0-270 GCF_046535395.1 Cupriavidus sp. SIMBA_020
GTTGCACAAGCCGTTGGGGATCGCCGTGCTGGTGCTGGTGTGCGTGCGCATCGCGGTGCGGCTGTCGACGAAAGCGCCGGCGCTGCCGGACGATCTGCCGTGGTGGCAGAAGTTCGCCGCGCACGGGTCGCATCTCGTGCTGTATGCGCTGATGGTCGCGATGCCGCTGATCGGCTGGGCGATGCTGTCGGCGGGCGGATACCCGGTGACCTTGGGCGGCGGGGTGCAATTGCCGGCGCTGGTCTCGGCGGATCCGGCGACCTTCGCATG
>NZ_JAWRWU010000645.1:0-270 GCF_046535395.1 Cupriavidus sp. SIMBA_020
GCCGTCGAGCGTGAACGCCCGGCTTTCGCTGTCGTAGGAGAGCGAGCCGCACTGCAGCCGCGGGTGCTGGCGGCCGCGGCTGCGGCGCACCAGGGCGGTCAGGCGGGCTTCGAGCTCTTCGAGGGCGAACGGCTTGGTCAGGAAATCGTCAGCGCCCAGGTTCAGGCCGCGGACCCGGTCCTGCAGGGCGCCCTGGGCGGTCAGCAGCAGCACCGGGGTGCGGTCATCGCGGTTGCGCATCTCACGCAGCACCACCAGGCCGTGCTTGTC
>NZ_JAWRWU010000646.1:0-270 GCF_046535395.1 Cupriavidus sp. SIMBA_020
GGCCGACTTGCCCGCAAAGCCGTGCTCGCCCGCCGTGATGCGAAAGCTGTCGCCCTCCAGCGGGCTTTGCAGCGTGGCCGACGACAGCAGCACGCCGTTCGAGCGCAGCTGCACGCGCTTGCCCACCCGGTTGCGGGTGAAGTCGGCCAGGGCCTGGCGGCTGCCGGGTTTGAGCACCACGTCGACGAACCGCATCGATGTGACCTGATCGGTGCCGGGGGTGGCGCTTTCGGCTTGCAGTGTCACGGTCTCGGCCAGGACAATGACGGG
>NZ_JAWRWU010000647.1:0-270 GCF_046535395.1 Cupriavidus sp. SIMBA_020
CCGACCTGGCCATCGCCGCGCGCTATGCGCAGTTGGTGCCGCAGCGCGCGCTGCGCGAGAAGATCTTCGGCATGATCAGCGCCGAGCACGCCCGCACCCTGGCCATGCTCAAGCTGCTGACGCGGCGCGAACTGCTGGCCGACAACCCCGCGCTGCAGGCCTCGCTGCGCGAGCGCTTCTGCGGCATCCATTTCTTCAATCCGCCCCGCTACATGCGGCTGGTGGAGATCATCGCCACCTCGCACACCCAGCCTGCCGTGCTGGACGAGC
>NZ_JAWRWU010000648.1:0-269 GCF_046535395.1 Cupriavidus sp. SIMBA_020
TGATCGCCGACCACATGGTGCTGGGCGGCCTGGCCGTGGTGGTGCAGGGGCTGGCCGCGCTGCTGTCGTTCGTGGCGGGGGCGGCCACCTCGGCCTCGCTGATCAATTTCGGCCGGCGCACGCACCTGGCCAGCGAGTTCGCCCTGCCGCTGATGGTCGAGGCGGTATTGCTGCTGGCCTTCGGCCTGCTGGGGGCGAACCTCGAGAACCTGCGCTGGTTCTACGTGCCCGGCACCGTGATGCTGCTGTGCTACATCATGGGCCTGCAG
>NZ_JAWRWU010000649.1:0-269 GCF_046535395.1 Cupriavidus sp. SIMBA_020
GTCGCGTCGATGCCGGCCAGCGGGCGCAGCTTGCGGGTGAATTCGATGAAGTAGCCGTTCGGGTCGCGCACATAGATCGATTCGATCACCTCGTGGCGCGTCTCCACCGAGACGTCCAGGCCGGCGTCCTGCAGCTTCTGTTTCCAGGCTCGCAGTTCGGCTTCGTTCTCGACCTGCCACGCGGTGTGGGTGGCGTCGGCAACGTGGTCCTCGGGCAGCGGCCGCATCGCGGCGCGGCCTTGCATGGACGGCGGCTCCTCGGCGCCCAG
>NZ_JAWRWU010000650.1:0-269 GCF_046535395.1 Cupriavidus sp. SIMBA_020
CTTGACGCGCACGATCTCGTTGTCCTCGCCCGGCACCACGCCCGCGGCCGCCCAGATGGCGCGGATGTGAAACAGGTGATCGCCGGCGCTGGGCGCGCGCACGATGACGCGCGCGTCCTGCCATTGCGGCACGCTGAGGGTTTCATGCGCGAAGCCGGCCAGCGGATCGGCCGCCAGGCCGCGCACGCCCGCCGCGCGAGCCGGGGAATTGATCGACGTGTCCGTCATGGCGCTCAGCCCCCGTTGGCGGGTGCGTCGGTCATCTTGAC
>NZ_JAWRWU010000651.1:0-269 GCF_046535395.1 Cupriavidus sp. SIMBA_020
TCGCATGCGGGCAGATCGATATCGGCAACGCGGCGACGCCGCTCACGGAGCGCATGAATCAGGGCGTCATGCAGGCCGACGGACGCATGGCGCCGGAAGCGCGCATGGATGTCGCGCATGTGGCGAACGCGGTCGTGCATATGGCGATGCTGCCGCCCGAGGCCAACATTCTCGACATGACGATCATGGCCACCACGATGCCTTTCGTCGGCCGCGGCTAGCCGCAATCGCTGCAGGCCGGTCCATTCACATGGACCTCATAACAAAAG
>NZ_JAWRWU010000652.1:0-269 GCF_046535395.1 Cupriavidus sp. SIMBA_020
CGCGGCGAGGTCACGCGTCTTGCTGTGGCAGATCGTCACCGTTGCGCCGGCTTCGAGCAGCAGCATCGCCATCGGTTTGCCGACGATGTTCGAGCGGCCGATCACGACCGCGTTCGCGCCTTGCAGCGGGATGTCGTGCGCCTCGAACATCTTCATCACGCCATACGGCGTGCACGGGCGGAACAGCGGCTTGCCGGTCATCAGCGCGCCGGCGTTCGCGACGTGAAAGCCGTCGACGTCCTTCTCCGGCGCAATCGCCTCGATCACCT
>NZ_JAWRWU010000653.1:0-269 GCF_046535395.1 Cupriavidus sp. SIMBA_020
GGTAGCCCTGCACCTGCACGTAGAACTGCGTGAGGTTCTCGAGAATCGCCTCGGTGTTGTCGAGCGCGAGCACCTTCGGCTTCGAGCGCAGCTGCGCCTGCCCTTTCTGCGCGAGCGCGTTCACGCGCGTGAGCAGATAGTTGCGCAGCGAGCCGCCGATCGATGCGGTGAGCGCGATGCCGGTCGGCAGGAAGGCGCCGGTCTGCCCGGTTTCGGAGGTGCCGATGCCGAACGTCAGCGGCGGGTTGCCGGCGCCGTTGTACTGCGTG
>NZ_JAWRWU010000654.1:0-269 GCF_046535395.1 Cupriavidus sp. SIMBA_020
GGTCTCGCGAGCGACCGCTATGGTTTCGCCGCCGTGGGTCGTCAATACGATTCGGTGGTCGATTACGTTGCGCCGCTCTCGGCCGAAGCAGGTTCGTTCGGCAAGACGAGTTTCGCGCACCCGTTCGACAACGATAATCTCGCCGATTCGCTGCGCTTCAGCAACGCCGTCAAATACGCGAGCCCGAATTTCGCGGGTCTGCAATTCGGCGGTCTCTACGCATTCTCCAACGACACCGACTTCAACGAGAACCGCGCATGGAGCGCGGG
>NZ_JAWRWU010000655.1:0-269 GCF_046535395.1 Cupriavidus sp. SIMBA_020
CGGTAATCGACGGATCGCGACAGATGCTGGAACACGACCAGCAGCAGCGCGCAGATGCCAAGCGCGAGCGCCGGCGCGACGAAGCGCTGCAGGCGCAGGGCGCGAGCGCGGCGGCGCATCGCCACGAGGGCGGCGCGCGCGATGCGCGAAGGGGGTGATTGAAGCATGGATCGGTCTGGCGAGTCTGCGATGGCGCCAATGCGCCGTGGGCGGCGTCCCCGGGGACGGCATCGCGTTCTGGTCGTCACGTTCTTCCGGTGCCGGCGCCG
>NZ_JAWRWU010000656.1:0-269 GCF_046535395.1 Cupriavidus sp. SIMBA_020
GTACGCACTTGCGCTCGGATCGGGTGATGAACCGTGCGATGTCGCGAGGCAGTTCGCCCGTTACCCGCAGTGAGCGACGGATGACCGTCATGACGGTTCAGCGGCAATGTTGACTGGATGCGCGCGTTGCCGATCCGGCGGACCGGGCTACGCGCACGCGGAGTGGGTCGCCGGTGTGACCAGGAAAATCGCGTTCGACGAGCGCGGCGACCTGATCAAGCCGCCCTACACGCTGTTCCGCGTCGAACGGGCGCGGTGGCACAGCATTC
>NZ_JAWRWU010000657.1:0-269 GCF_046535395.1 Cupriavidus sp. SIMBA_020
GGCCCGCGGGCGTCACGGCACGCTGCGTATCCGTGCCCGCGATCGTCTCGGCGCTGGTCGCGAGCTCAACCACACCCTGGCGTTCGGTCGTCGCGGGCGGGTTCGTGAAGCTCGTCTCGCCAAACACGAGCTGCGCCGCGTCGATCGTGGTGAACTGGATGTCGGCCGAAAGCAGCACCAGCGCCTCCGGCGACTTCTCCATGATGGGCGTCGCCTGACCGTAGAGCGCCGCGAGCAAGCCGTCTTCGAGGTAGAGGCCGAACCCGTAG
>NZ_JAWRWU010000658.1:0-269 GCF_046535395.1 Cupriavidus sp. SIMBA_020
GACAATACCACCAGAACAAACTTTCATACCAGCATCACGCACATGATCAATAGTGTTTAGTCTGTCTGCAAAGGTACGGGTAGATATAATTTGTTCGTAGTATTCAGGTGAGGTATCTAAATTATGGTTATAGTAGTCAAGCCCTGCATCACTCAGCGCATGCGCTTTTTCATTGGTAAGCTTACCTAGGGTCATACAGGTTTCGAGGCCAAGCTCTTTTACTTCTTTAACCATTTTTGAAATGTACGGCATATCACGATCTTTAGGAT
>NZ_JAWRWU010000659.1:0-269 GCF_046535395.1 Cupriavidus sp. SIMBA_020
CGATCATCACCAGCAAGGTGATCGTGGTCGCGGGCGCGGTCGAGGACAACTTCTCGAACCGCGAACCGTCGGGCGTGATCCGCGGCTTCGACGTGCGCACGGGCAAGCTCCTGTGGGCCTTCGATCCGGGCGCAGCCGATCCGAACAAGATCCCGGGTCCGGGCGAGCACTACACGTGGAACTCGCCGAACTCGTGGGCGCCGGCCGCCTATGACGCGAAGCTCGACATCGTCTATCTGCCGATGGGCGTGCGCACCCCGGACATCTGG
>NZ_JAWRWU010000660.1:0-269 GCF_046535395.1 Cupriavidus sp. SIMBA_020
GTCGGAATCGCCGCTGATGATGACGAAGGTGTTGACGTGCGACTTGGTGTAGCAGAAGTCCAGCGCATCCACCACCAGCCGGATGTCGGCGGAATTCTTGCCCGACTGGCGCACGTGCGGGATTTCGATCAGCTCGAAATTGGCCTCGTGCATCGGCGCCTTGAATTCCTTGTAGCGCTCCCAGTCGCAATAGGCCTTCTTGACGACGATGCTGCCGTTGAGCAGCAGGCGTTCCAGCACCGGCCGGATGTCGAACTTCTGGTACTTGG
>NZ_JAWRWU010000661.1:0-269 GCF_046535395.1 Cupriavidus sp. SIMBA_020
CTCCCGTCGATCCAACAACAAAAAGGCCGCATTCTCGAAGATATGCGGCCTTTGCCTTTGCGGTTACCGGCTGTTGCTATTACTCAGCAACGAGCTTCAGCATGAGCGTGTAATGCGGATCGCCCAACCGCACGGTGGTCGATTCGCCTGCATTCAGATGCACAGCAACATCGTGCACGTCGAGGCCAGTCGTGTTGACCACCTCGCTCACGCAATCCGCTGGTCCCGTCTTCGTGACGCCGGACAGGCTCGTGTCGGCCGCCGAGACG
>NZ_JAWRWU010000662.1:0-269 GCF_046535395.1 Cupriavidus sp. SIMBA_020
GCTGGCCGAGGGATTGATTTTCAATTCACCTTATACGAGCTCGAATACCGCAATGTATGGGCAGAATGGCGCGTTAATTGCCGACAATGCCGGAAACCCGGTGTGGTTTAACGCATTGAATAGCGTAAGCCTGATGAATTTTGATTTTCGCGTCCAGCAATACTTTGGCATGCCGGTTTTGACTTTCTGGCAAGGCACCGTTGCTACGCCGCCCGCCTACACCAACTTGCCGTCCGGCGCAGCAGAGCCAGGAGCATGTTATTACATCG
>NZ_JAWRWU010000663.1:0-269 GCF_046535395.1 Cupriavidus sp. SIMBA_020
GACGCCGACGGCGCCATCACGCGGCGCCGCTTCGTAGACGTCATGATCAGCCGGCTGCGGCGCAAGGCGACAGCCAATCACATGACCTTGCCGATCCGCGCGGTGCATGGCTGGGGCTATATGTTCGCGGCGGATATCGCGCTGGAACTGGATCCGCGGGAAGGAGGAGAGGAGAGTCGTCCGGACGGACAGGAGGCCTGGCGCCGCGACACCGCGGATGCGGGCGCGCCATCTTACTGATACGCTGGCGCCAGGAGCCTGGCGATGGG
>NZ_JAWRWU010000664.1:0-269 GCF_046535395.1 Cupriavidus sp. SIMBA_020
GTAATCGAGGCGGCCGAAATAGCCGACGCGTATCGTCGAGCTGCCGGACGGACGATCGAGGGCGGTCCTGGCCTCGTCGCCCGCAATGCCCGTGTAGACGAGGTCGACCTTCGACATCGGCAGCCGGTACTTGCGCGCCGCGCGCAATTCTTCCAGCGACATGCAGACGATCCGATCGCATCGAGTCGCCAGCAGGCGCTCGGTCAGCGCGTAACCCAGCCGCGTCACGGAGCCGACGTCCTTCTTCAGGAACGCCCACGCGTGCGGGG
>NZ_JAWRWU010000665.1:0-269 GCF_046535395.1 Cupriavidus sp. SIMBA_020
CCCGACAGTCTCGCGTACGACTGGCGGCAGGACGACGGCGCATGCGTGGGCGAGATTGCGGTCGCCGTGGCGCCGCAGGCGTTGCTCGAGCGGCGGATCGACGTCGCCGCGCAGGCCGGCATCGACCTGACGGCGGTCGACGCAGAGTCGGCGGCCGCGCTGCGCGCGCTGCGCTATGCCGCGCAGTTCGAGCACGATGCGCACGGGCCGTACGCAGCGTTCTGGTTCGGCGATTCGGGCGTGTACGGTTGGCGGGTCGACGGATCGGT
>NZ_JAWRWU010000666.1:0-269 GCF_046535395.1 Cupriavidus sp. SIMBA_020
ATCTGCAATCATCGCCCCGTGCTTTTCTTGCCGATTACTTTTCGTTTTTGTCGCCTTATGCTGATGGCGTAACCGGAAACGGAAAGGGCAATGACGGTACTCGAAAGACGCGTGAAAGGCCTCGACGGTCTCCGGGCGCTGGCCGTGATGCTGGTGTTCCTCTCGCACAAGGCGCATCTCGATGCGATCGACGCGGGCAAGATCGGTGTGTGGCTGTTTTTTCTGATCAGCGGCTATCTCATCATCGGTGAGCTGCATCGCAACCGGCT
>NZ_JAWRWU010000667.1:0-269 GCF_046535395.1 Cupriavidus sp. SIMBA_020
GTCTTGAGGTTGAGCGCGATACCCCGCTTGCCGCGATTGACCATCATGAACGACGCCGATTCGCCGCTCGCGAGGATCGGCGCGAAACGGCGGCAATCGTCGCCGCCCGGCATCTTCTCGACCTTGATGACTTCCGCACCCATGTCGGCGAGCATCATGCCGCACACCGGCCCCGACATGATGTGCGCGAGTTCGATCACCTTCATGCCCGCGAGCGGTCCTGCGCCCTGCTTCATCGGCGCTGCGTGCTCCTCAACGTTCATCTCAGC
>NZ_JAWRWU010000668.1:0-269 GCF_046535395.1 Cupriavidus sp. SIMBA_020
GTTCACGTAGATGTGCAGGTTGTTGCCGGTGAGCCGCCGGTTCAGCAGCTCCACGCAGCCGATTTCGATCAGGCGATCGCCCGAGCGGGGATTGAGGCCGGTGGTTTCGGTATCGAGAATGATCTGGCGCATGTCGGATAAATCGGGAAAGACGGTAGGGCGGCCGGCGTTCAGGCCGCGAGGGATTCGACGCCGCGATTCGCGAGCGCGTCAGCGCGTTCGTTTTCGGGATGGCCCGCGTGGCCTTTCACCCAGCGCCACTCGATCTC
>NZ_JAWRWU010000669.1:0-269 GCF_046535395.1 Cupriavidus sp. SIMBA_020
CTGCGGGCGGCGTGTGCACCGAGGCGACCTGCTCGGCTTTCGCGTGCGACGCATGACCAAACAACGTCGGCACGCCGAGCAAACCCAGAACGAACACCACCGCCACTACCGCCGCACCCATACCATCACCTTGCCGATACTGAGGGAGCGCGCTGGCGCTCCCGTTTTGAGGAAGGCTGAAGTTTACGACCGGGTAAGTTTTTGAAAAATGCCGGCAGCATATAAACAGTGTTGACCTGACAGCAATAATCGACACTCAAAACGGCCTG
>NZ_JAWRWU010000670.1:0-269 GCF_046535395.1 Cupriavidus sp. SIMBA_020
GATGCCTTCGGCCTGCGCGGGCCATACGAGCGCGCGCCGATTCAAGAAAGCTGCCCGCGCAAACTGCACGAGTGCCTCGCCCGCACGCGACGACGTGTTTGCGCTCAGTTGCCTAACATGTGGCCACAAGCACGTTTCGACAAACCGCCGCGCACTGGCAGCGACAAGTCGTGCCAGCAGGTAAGAATAAGGGTCGCGGCTGTGGAGAAAGACGCCCGCCAGATGATCAAGTTTCTTCAGGGCGCGCTCGATGGGCACCCCATCGCCCG
>NZ_JAWRWU010000671.1:0-269 GCF_046535395.1 Cupriavidus sp. SIMBA_020
CTCATCAACAACGAGAACCTGCACGAAGCGCGCTACCTGCACACGTCGACGCGGATCCGCGAGATGATGTCGCCGATCGTCGCGAAGCTCGGCAACGTGCTGATGCGCGGCCAGAAGGCCGGGCTGTTCCGCGGCGACGTCGATCCGCTGCACTTCTACGTGACGCTGTCAGGGCTCGGCTACTACATCGTGTCGAACCGCTTCACGCTCGCGGCGACGCTCGGGCGCGACTTCAGCGACGCCGACGAACGTGCGGAGATGGTCAGGAT
>NZ_JAWRWU010000672.1:0-269 GCF_046535395.1 Cupriavidus sp. SIMBA_020
CCTACATCGACCCCAACTCCTCGCAGATCGGCCACAAGGAAAGCATGAAGGACACCGCCCGAGTGCTGGGGCGCATGTACGACGCCATCGAGTACCGTGGCTTCAAGCAGGAAATCGTCGAAGAGCTGGCCAAGTTTGCCGGCGTACCGGTGTTCAACGGCCTGACCGATGAGTACCACCCCACCCAGATGATCGCTGACGTGCTGACCATGCGCGAGAACAGCGACAAGCCGCTGCACGACATCAGCTACGCCTACCTGGGCGACGCC
>NZ_JAWRWU010000673.1:0-269 GCF_046535395.1 Cupriavidus sp. SIMBA_020
TGGGAATGCCAAAGATGACGCCGACGATGGTGGCAAAGCACCCGCCCAGCAGGATCTGGACGATCAGCGGCATGCCCGGGAAGCGCACGCCGAAGTTCCAGGCGGCATACGCGCCCACCGCCATGAAGCCGCCGTGCGCGAGATTGAACTGGCCGGTGTAGCCGGTGAGCAGATTCAGGCCGATTGTCGCGAGCGCGAAGATGAAGGCCGTCGACATGACCGTGAGCGAATAATCGGAGCGCACGAGAAACGGCAGGGCGAGGCCGATC
>NZ_JAWRWU010000674.1:0-268 GCF_046535395.1 Cupriavidus sp. SIMBA_020
GTCAGGATTCAGTCGGCGTTGACATGTCCACGCGGACACTTAGCATCTGACCTTCAGCCTGCCATTGGTAGGGCGTCGTTTATTGACGGCTTACCATCAATCCGCGACAAGATCCGCCCACATGCGAACGGTGAGACCGCAATGCGGGCTCTGTCTGAGGAAGCTCGTGTGGGAGCTATCGGTATTACACAGGCTACCGAGATTAAATACACGAATCACCTGACTCTGGTCGGCCTTCTGCCGGATCGCTATCGGCTGTCCACGACCT
>NZ_JAWRWU010000675.1:0-268 GCF_046535395.1 Cupriavidus sp. SIMBA_020
TCCGCAACAGGTTGTGATAAATCCCCGTCAACGCAATGACCACCGGATCCTTCGCGCCTTTTTCCGCAGACAACGCCTGAATCTGCGTATCGAGCTGAAACAGCAGCGTGCGGTCCCCATCGTCGCGCACCATGCTCTGAATCCAGAAGAACGACGCAACGCGTTCGCCACGGGTAACAGGCGTCACGTGATGCAGGCTCGACGCCGGATACAGCACGAGATCGCCGGCCGGCAGCTTCGCGCGATGCACGCCGTACGTATCTTCCAC
>NZ_JAWRWU010000676.1:0-268 GCF_046535395.1 Cupriavidus sp. SIMBA_020
GGGCGTCTCGTCTTGCATCGCGTCGCCTTTCGCAGCGCTGCATAACGGCGGTAAACCGGGCGATGAAACCGGTGGTAAACCCGATGCCAAATCGGCCGCAACCCAACAGCCACGGGGCTTGCAGGAGAGCACGGCACACTGTGCTGCGCGACGGCCCCAAAACGCATGGTTTGTGTCACCGGCAGCGCGCGAATCAGGAACATCTATGTTTTTGCGCTGATTAAATCTTTTACAGGACTGAGCAGGATGGTTGCTGTTCCAGCCATCG
>NZ_JAWRWU010000677.1:0-268 GCF_046535395.1 Cupriavidus sp. SIMBA_020
TTCCGCGAGCACCGTGACGGCCGCGAGCAGGCTGATGCCGCGCAGCGCCATCAACGCTTCGATCACTGGCCAGAGCGTGCTGGCGTGCGCCGCCGTCTCGACTTCGCGGTCGAGGCTGGCCACGTGCCGGCCACAGGCCTGCGCCGTGTCGATATATTCCTGCAGCACGATCTGTTGCTCCGGCCGGGCGAACCTGATGCCTTCCAGCCAGCGCCAGTGCGCTTGCGTCCACCTCGAGCGGCCCGCGTAGCGATGGCCATGGCGCGAC
>NZ_JAWRWU010000678.1:0-268 GCF_046535395.1 Cupriavidus sp. SIMBA_020
GGCACAGATGTAGCTATTGAAAGTGCGGATATAACGCTGATGCGAGGCTCACTTCATGGTCTTGCACATGCCATTGCAATTAGTGGCGCAACCATAACTAATATTAAACAAAATTTGTTTGGGGCGTTTATTTATAACATTGCGGGTATTCCGATTGCTGCAGGGCTGTTGTATCCGTTTTTTGGTTTACTACTAAACCCAGTCGTAGCTGGCGCGGCAATGGCTTTATCATCGCTTACTGTAGTCACTAATGCAAACCGATTACGTT
>NZ_JAWRWU010000679.1:0-268 GCF_046535395.1 Cupriavidus sp. SIMBA_020
GCCCTCCTGCAGCATCAGCGGCAGCAGAAACGGCAAGGCGCCGAGCCCGATGCGAAACAGCGAGCCGCCGAGCACGCTCGCCTGGAACGTCGGCACCTTGAAAAAGCGCAGATCGAGCAAGGGCAACTCGACGCGCCGCGCGTACACCACGTAACCCGCGAGCAGCACGGCGCCGCTTGCGCACATGCCGAACGCGTCCCGATTCGAAATCAGTTCGCCGCCCACCAGCGAGAGCCCCAGCAGAAGCAGCACCGCGCCCGCCGCCGAG
>NZ_JAWRWU010000680.1:0-268 GCF_046535395.1 Cupriavidus sp. SIMBA_020
GCGCGGCTCGTCATCGATCAGCTCGACGATCCGATGTTCCCGCGCAGGGGCTACTACAGCGAATTCCGCGTCGAACGCTCGCTGTGGTCGCACAACAGCCAGTCCGCGGCGAACCTCGCCGATACGTCGAACACGCCTTACACCGAGATCTACGGCAAGGCGATGATCGCGCAGCAGTTCGGCCGGCACAGTGTCAGCGCCACGATCGAGGGCGGCAAGAGCATCGGCGGGACCAACCTGATCAACGCGTTCAACTTCACGCTCGGCG
>NZ_JAWRWU010000681.1:0-268 GCF_046535395.1 Cupriavidus sp. SIMBA_020
GGCGGCGCGCGGCGGAAGCAGCGCGTGATCCAGCCGAGGTAGGCGAGGCCGAGCACGAACCAGATCACGCCGAGCACGATCGCGGTTTTTTCCAGGCTGCAGAGCAGCCAGAGGTCGGTGACCGCGCCGATCAGCGGGAACACCAGGCCGCCGAGCACGCCGAAGCCGCGCGTGCCGGCCGCGCCGCTGAAGTACTGGCGGATCACGCAGAGGTTCACCGACGTGAACGCGAGGAACGCGCCGAAGTTGATGAACGACGTCGACGTGG
>NZ_JAWRWU010000682.1:0-268 GCF_046535395.1 Cupriavidus sp. SIMBA_020
GCCAGCCGATGATCGAAAACCACGGGCCGAGCACGTCGTCGAGCTTGCGGCGCACACCGTCGGCCGTTTCGACGTCGGGCTGGACGATCATCCGGCCGATCGCGCCCGACGCATCCGATGCGCCCGTCACCACGACCCCGCGCGTATAGCTCGGCATCGGCTTGAAACGCATTTGCAGCACGTAGTCCTTCAGGCCCGGCGCAAACCGCGCGGCCGCGAGCAGCCGATCGCGCAGGAATGCGACCGGACGGCTGGTCGGCATCAGCAT
>NZ_JAWRWU010000683.1:0-268 GCF_046535395.1 Cupriavidus sp. SIMBA_020
GTGCTGCGCCGCAATGCCGGCACCCGAATCGACACCGCCGGCGGCGCTTTCATGAGCGTCTGGTTCAACACCGGCAAGAAGCCGTTCGACGACGCCCGCGTGCGCCGCGCGGTGTCCTACGCCATCGACCGCGAGGCCGTGTCCAAGGCCGCCTTCTTCGGCTACGGCAAGCCGATCTACGGCGCGCCCACGCCCGAGGATTCGCCGTACTACGACAAGTCGCTGGACGGCACCTACAAGCGCGACACCGCCAAGGCCCGCGCCCTGC
>NZ_JAWRWU010000684.1:0-268 GCF_046535395.1 Cupriavidus sp. SIMBA_020
GCCGCGTTGCCGCTTCGTGTAGCGCGGCGGCAACGATCTGGTCGGTGGCCTGGGCGAGCAAGGTCTGCTTGTCGGCGACGTGCCAGTAGAGCGCGCCGCTGCCGGTCGCGAGATGCGCCGCAAGGGCGCGAAAGGTCAGCGCGTCCTCGCCGTCCTGGTCGAGGATCTCGATCGCCGCTTCGACGATCCGCTGTTGGGTGAGCGCGTCCGCGCGCCGCCGTGTCCGGTTTTCCTTGGTCATCCCTGTAGCTTGACACTTATGGAACTT
>NZ_JAWRWU010000685.1:0-268 GCF_046535395.1 Cupriavidus sp. SIMBA_020
CCTTATATATGTATAATAAAAGGCATAGTTGTAGTGAGGGTGACCTCGGTTGCGAAGTATGTGTGTACTTCCTGCCCTCTTCAGAGTGTTGGTAGCACTTTGAAGGGACTGCAACTATTTTTTTGTTTAATTTCTAAATAAATCATAAACAGTATAGGAATGACATGTCAACGAAACGGAAAACACAAAATAATTTTGTGTTATTTTTTTATTTTTCGGCAAAAGCTTTTTCAGATAACAAATGAATTATATATGTCTTTATTATTTT
>NZ_JAWRWU010000686.1:0-268 GCF_046535395.1 Cupriavidus sp. SIMBA_020
GTAATGGATAACATCGAACAACGTGTCAAGAAGATCGTCGCTGAGCAACTGGGCGTCGCGGAAGCCGAGATCAAGAACGAAGCATCGTTCGTGAACGATCTGGGTGCTGACTCGCTCGACACGGTCGAACTGGTGATGGCGCTCGAAGACGAGTTCGGCATGGAAATCCCGGACGAAGAAGCAGAGAAGATCACGACGGTTCAGCAAGCGATCGACTACGCTCGCGCAAACGTCAAGGCATAAGCGCCTTTCGCGTTTGTCCGCAACG
>NZ_JAWRWU010000687.1:0-268 GCF_046535395.1 Cupriavidus sp. SIMBA_020
GTCGCAGATGAGATGGTCGATCATGCGTAAGACGAAAAAGCAGCCATGAAGGCTGTATGGGCGGACGAAAACACAGGGCGGCGCACGGTCGCGCGGAAGACGGACGCCACGCGCGCAAACCGGCAAGGCAGGACGTTGAAAGCCTCATGATACGTGCTTTTGCGTGCGCGGCCGGGGTTTCGCGTGCCGCTTGCCGCTGCGATGCCGTCCCGACTGCGCCGGCTTTCACGCGTCGATGCGACGTTGGCCGTACGGCCAGGGTGTGAGG
>NZ_JAWRWU010000688.1:0-268 GCF_046535395.1 Cupriavidus sp. SIMBA_020
GGATGCAATTCGCCGCGTTCAAGCAGATGGGTTACGAGTATCTGCTGATGCTGCTGTTCGTCGGGCTGCAGATCGTCGTCGAGGCGATCTTCCTGCTTGGCGCCGCGATGCGCCGCGACCATCGCGATTTCGAGCACCGCCTGCCGAACGTGGTCCTCGGCATCGGCTGCTCGATCGCGCTGCTCGCGATCGATCTCGCGATCCAGCTGGCGTTCTGAGCGCCGGCGGGTTCGGCCCGCCGGTCGCATAGGTTGGCACGTTCAGGCGG
>NZ_JAWRWU010000689.1:0-268 GCF_046535395.1 Cupriavidus sp. SIMBA_020
TCGCCCACGCCGATGGTAGCGACGGCTTCTTCCTCGTTGAGATCGAGGCGCAACGCAAGGCCGTGCCCTACCGCAGCCCGTTCGAGCATCACAAGCCGGAGATGCATCTGCAGTCGGCAATCGTCGTCGGCCCGGCGAACGAGGAGGTCTACACCGACGCGCTCAACCGCATCAAGGTGCGCTTCCACTGGGACCGGCTTAACGATGGCGACGAGAAGGCGTCATGCTGGCTGCGGGTCGCGATGTCGGATACGGGCGGCGGCTATGG
>NZ_JAWRWU010000690.1:0-268 GCF_046535395.1 Cupriavidus sp. SIMBA_020
CATCAAGCAGGCGGACAACGGCTGGATCGCCGTGGTGCAGCACTACTTCGCCACCGCCTGGGTGCCGCCGCAAGGCAAGCCGCGCAACAACGAAGTGCTGGAAGTGCAGAAGAACCTGTACGCCGCCCGCACCATCGAAGCCGTCGGCGAGATCGCCCCGGGCGCCGCCGCCCGCGTCGATTCGCACCTGTGGGTCGGCCCGCAGGACCAGAAGGCCATGGCGGCGCTCGCCCCCGGCCTGGAACTGGTGGTCGACTACGGCTGGCTG
>NZ_JAWRWU010000691.1:0-268 GCF_046535395.1 Cupriavidus sp. SIMBA_020
GGCCGATCTGACACGCGACGCGAAAGTGGCCGAGCAGATCTACGTGGCAATGGTCGGCAAGGCAAACGAGTTGTCGGTCACGCGTGCGGGCACGATCGGCAACGCGCACATTCTCGATGCCGCCGTGCGACCCGCGGCGCCGATCAAGCCGCAGAGCGCCTTCATCATCCCCATCGGCGGCGTGCTGGGGCTCATGTGCGGCGTGTTGTTCGTCACCGTGCCGCGCCGGTTCTCGTCGAAGATCGAGGATCCGGTTGCCGTCGAGCGG
>NZ_JAWRWU010000692.1:0-268 GCF_046535395.1 Cupriavidus sp. SIMBA_020
CTTCATGGTTTCGTCTCCTGGTTCTCTTGGGAATACGCGGCCGCCGTCTAGGTGCGGAATGGCCACAGATGGAAGTAGCGGCGCACGCGGCGCCAGATTTCCGCGAGCCCGTGCGGCTCGCAGATCAGAAAGCCCACGATCAGCAGGCCGAACACAATGGTGCGCACCGGCGAGATCAGCCGCAGGGCATCGCCCCCCACCGGCAGCCAGCCCACCACCAGCTTGAGCAGTTCGGGCACCATGGTCATGAACACGGCGCCCAGGATGG
>NZ_JAWRWU010000693.1:0-268 GCF_046535395.1 Cupriavidus sp. SIMBA_020
TCAGGCCCTCGTCATCGATTTGTCACCACACTGTCACGAAAGGGAGCGACGTCATGCCCAAGCTGTCCCGCCGTATTCTGAGCGCGCTTGCCGCGTCGTTGTGCATGTCGTTCGCCCACGCGGCGGACCTGTCGCACTGGCCGGCGGACAGCGCGAAGGCGCTGAACGCGATGATCGCCGCCCATGCGAATCGCGGCGACTACGCGGTGTTCGACGCCGACAACACGACCTACCGCTACGACCTCGAGGAATCGCTGCTGCCGTATCT
>NZ_JAWRWU010000694.1:0-268 GCF_046535395.1 Cupriavidus sp. SIMBA_020
GCGAACTGGTCGCTGGTCGAATCGAGCGAGACGGGGATGCTCACGCAGGTCGAGCGCGCGGTGCGCGACAAGCGCTGGATCGTGTTCCTCGCGTGGGAGCCGCACCTGATGAACACCAAGTTCCATCTGACCTACCTGTCGGGCGGCGACGCGTACTTCGGGCCGAACTACGGCGGCGCGACCGTCAACACCGTGACGCGCGCGGGCTTTGCCGGCCAGTGCGCGAACCTCGCGCGGCTGTTCCGGCAGATGACGTTCTCCGTCGACG
>NZ_JAWRWU010000695.1:0-268 GCF_046535395.1 Cupriavidus sp. SIMBA_020
GTTCTGTGCCGCCTGGGCGCAGGTGCCCAGGGCGGCCAGGGCTACCGTCAATGCACTGGCAAAGGTCTTGATCATGGTGTGTCTCCGGTTCTCATGTCAGGGGAGCGCATTCGACCGTGGGTCCGCCGAATCCATTGCTGTCTCCCGAGGGGGCGATGTTGCATCACTCGGGTGTTTTTATAAACTGTTGTTTTTAAAAGGTTTTTTTCACTCGTGGCACAATAAATCAGATTTATCCAATTGCCATCCGCGATCTATCGCTGTTTGC
>NZ_JAWRWU010000696.1:0-268 GCF_046535395.1 Cupriavidus sp. SIMBA_020
GCTCGCGTTACTTGCTCTTGCGTTTCGCGGCCGTGCCGCTGGCGGTGCGTTTGGCACTTGCGAGACCGGCGTGCGTGGTGGCCCGACCCGGTTTCGGCGCGATGTCACGCAGCAAATCGCCGAGCTGGGCATGTTGCTGCGCGTTGACGGCTTTCAGCGCGAGGGCTTCGCCAACCGCCCGCTGTCGGGCTTCGCGTTCGTGGGCGAGCTCACCATCCAGCCGGTCGCGTTCGGCCTCGAGCGCCGCAATCCGGCGCTCGGCGAGTTT
>NZ_JAWRWU010000697.1:0-268 GCF_046535395.1 Cupriavidus sp. SIMBA_020
CTGCGCACGCGCCGGGCGACGTCGCGCTCGAATCGGTCTACTGCCTGGGGCTGTGCGCACAATCGCCGTCGATGACGGTCAACGGCGTGCTGCACGCGAAGGTCACGCCCGAGAAGTTCGACGCGCTGCTCGCCGACGCGGCCGCCCACGCCCCGGAGGCCGCATGACGACCCGCATCTACGTTCCGCGCGATTCGTCCGCACTGGCGCTCGGCGCCGACACCCTTGCCGCCGCGATCGTCGCGGAAGCCGGGCGGCGCGGCGTCGCG
>NZ_JAWRWU010000698.1:0-268 GCF_046535395.1 Cupriavidus sp. SIMBA_020
GCTGGTGGCGCGCTTTGCCGAGCCGCTGGCGACCTTCGTGAACTTCACCACGATCCTGGCGCTGATCGAGGCCGCCCTGGCCCGCATCGAAGACGTACGGGCGGTGGCGCCGCTGCCGCAATGGCCGTCAGAGGGCGGCCCTGGCGCACCGGCGCGCATCCGTATCAACGGTCTCGAATTCCGCTACGCCGGCGGCAGTGCGCCAGCCCTGCGCGATATCGATCTGGATCTGCCGGCGCGAGGTCTGACCGCGCTGGTGGGCCCTTCG
>NZ_JAWRWU010000699.1:0-268 GCF_046535395.1 Cupriavidus sp. SIMBA_020
GTTCGTCGATGCGCGTGGCGTCGAGTTCGACGCGCGACATCCATTGCTGCGCGGTATGGCGGATCTGTCCGTAATGACGCGCGCCCACGGCCATCAGCGGCTCGCCGATATTGGCGCCCGCCGAAACGCCCGCGCGCAGTCCGTCGCGCGGATTCTGCTGCACGAAGCCCCATTCGGTGCGCGCGAGCAGTCGGCGCCGCGGCTCGGAGAGCGTTCGCAGATCGAGCGTCTCGCCGTTCACGTTCAGGTAGTTCAGCGCGCCGGAATC
>NZ_JAWRWU010000700.1:0-268 GCF_046535395.1 Cupriavidus sp. SIMBA_020
GGGCGAGCGGCTGCAAGTCAACGCGAAGCTTCCCGAAGGCAAACGGCAAGGCAGCGCGCCGTCGCGGCCGAACCCAGCTTGGTCCTGCAAAGACCCGCGCGAGTTCACTGGCGTCGTATCAACGGCAATTAAGCGGATGCCGTTGACACGGTTGGTAAGACTTTCTTCATGCCACGCTCCAAAGCCTCGTGAACGTGGTCGGGAATGGCGGTCGCGCGCATGGTGCCGTCGACGCTCGCCACGCAGCCAACGCGGATCTTGCCCGTGG
>NZ_JAWRWU010000701.1:0-268 GCF_046535395.1 Cupriavidus sp. SIMBA_020
GTTCGATTGGGACCCGGATGCGACCACGCCTGCCGAGCAGGCGGGAGGCGCGTCCACGGTGCCCACGCCGTCATCGCTGCCGCCGCTCGGCGCCCGGTTCGGTGCATTGAAGCTCGATTTCGATCTCGATCTGCCGTCCGCCCCCGATGCCGAGCTGCCCGCACTGACGCCGGAGGAGCTTGCGCGCATTGCCCGCAACAAGCTGGATCTGGCGTTGGAATACGTGGAGCTTGGCGACCTGTCGGGCGCGCGCACGCTGCTGCAGGAG
>NZ_JAWRWU010000702.1:0-268 GCF_046535395.1 Cupriavidus sp. SIMBA_020
GGTCAGCAGCGTAGGCGGCGACCAGGTTCGAATGCGTGCCACCGCACACAGCGTCGCTTCGCGGATCGCATACACCGTGCATTTGATTACGCTGCCGTCCGGCACCGTGGTGCGCGAGTATGTCGCGGGGAACGGAATCGTATTCGGCGTCGCCTGGGAAGGACCGACCTTGCCTGATCTGAAGGCCACGCTGGGTGAAGCTTTCGATCGATACGTCGCCGCCACCGCGATGCGCCGGACAACCCCGCTCGCCGTCTCGACCGATGCC
>NZ_JAWRWU010000703.1:0-268 GCF_046535395.1 Cupriavidus sp. SIMBA_020
GTATCAGCTCGCTCTCGACCGGCCTGAGCTCGACGGACAGCTCGGTCGCCTCGCTGTCGACCTCCACGTCGACGGGTCTGTCGTCGGCGACCAGCTCGATCGGCTCTCTGTCCACGTCGACTTCCACGGGCATCAGCTCGTTGTCCACGGGTCTGAGTTCCACCGACAGCTCGGTTGCCTCGCTGTCGACCTCCACGTCGACCGGCCTCTCGTCGGCCACCAGCTCGATCACGTCGCTGTCCACCTCGACATCGACCGGCATCGGCTC
>NZ_JAWRWU010000704.1:0-268 GCF_046535395.1 Cupriavidus sp. SIMBA_020
CCTCGCAGGTCTTTGATCTGCGAGGCTTTTCTTTTGGACGATGCTTGCCGGGATGCAAAATTCTGATACAAAATCGCATCAGAATCTGAATCACGGAGGGCAGCATGCGCACCACGGTGACCCTGGACGACGCGCTTTATGAGAAAGCGCTCGAAATGGCCGATCCCGGCATGGAGAAGGCCGATCTGTTTCGCGAAGCCGTCAAGACGTTCGTGCGGGTTCAAGCGGCCAAGCGGCTGGCCGCTTTAGGCGGCAGCGCGCCCGAGAT
>NZ_JAWRWU010000705.1:0-268 GCF_046535395.1 Cupriavidus sp. SIMBA_020
CCGGTCGACGTCGGCTTCGTGCAGAGCGGCATCGGTTCGAAGGAACGCGACGAGCAACTGGTATCGCTCGGCAGCATCGGCTACGTGCCGCTCGCAATCATGTATCGCGGCGCGGTGGTCGCGCGCCAGCACGGTGTAGACGGTGGGCAGCACGAACAGCGTGAACAGCGTGCCCACCAGCATGCCCACCACGATCACCAGGCCCAGGCTGTAGCGGCTGTGGGCGCCGGCCCCGCTGGCGAACAGCAGCGGGATCAAGCCCACCACC
>NZ_JAWRWU010000706.1:0-267 GCF_046535395.1 Cupriavidus sp. SIMBA_020
GCGAGCATGTTCGCCAGCGCGACTCTCGGCGAAGTCATAGATCACCGCCTTCATATCGGAGAACTGCGTGGTGCTGTACGCCGACAGATAGGCTCGATGGGTCTTGCCCTTTCCCGGCGCAAGCATCTGTACCGGCGTCTCGTCGGCATGCAGTACTGCCTGCTGCAACACTTCTTCGCGAAGTGCATCGACCAGGGGATGCAGGCGCACGCCACACGCGCCACCCCAGGCGCCGAGCGTGGATTGCGCGATCGCCAGACCCGCCCG
>NZ_JAWRWU010000707.1:0-267 GCF_046535395.1 Cupriavidus sp. SIMBA_020
CTTCGGCCACGGCTTCGACTTGCGCGCCATCGAGACTCGCCGCGAGTTGCGCGATCGAGACGTTCTTCATCAGTTGACGCGCATCGACGCCGAGACCGCGCTCGTTCATGCGGGCGACGATGCGGAACAGTTGCAGGCTGTCCGCGCCGAGGCTGAAGAACGGCTGGTCGATGCCGATTTGCTGCACGCCGAGCACGTCCGACCAGATCGAGACGAGCGTGGCTTGCGTGGGCGTCAGCGCCGCGGGTTCGCTGGCGGCATCCGTGG
>NZ_JAWRWU010000708.1:0-267 GCF_046535395.1 Cupriavidus sp. SIMBA_020
GAGGAAATCTCGCTCAAGCAGGTCGAGGCGGTGCGCGCCACCGGCGCCTCGTTCGCCAACGTGCTGGCCTTCGGCGTGCTGCCGCAGGTGTTCGCGCGCTTCATCGGCTTTGCCACCTACCAGTTCGACTCGAACCTGCGCAACTCCACCATGGTCGGCATCGTCGGCGCCGGCGGCGTGGGCGGCACGCTGTTCTCGGCCTTCCAGCGCTTTGACTACGACTTCGTCAGCGCCATCCTGCTGACGCTCATCGCCATCATCATGCTG
>NZ_JAWRWU010000709.1:0-267 GCF_046535395.1 Cupriavidus sp. SIMBA_020
GTGAAGCCCGAACGGATCGCCTGCTGGCACACCGCCGGGCTCGCGCCATGATCCTGATGCAGCACGAGCGGAATATCGGGGTGCGCCTCCAATGCAGCCAGGACGAGAAGCCGCAAATACGGTTCGCCCGCATATTTGCGCGCCCCCGCCGACGCCTGCAGGATCACCGGGCTCGCGGTGGCCTCGGCGGCCTGCATGATCGCGTGAATCTGCTCCATGTTGTTGACGTTGAACGCCGGCACGCCGTAGCCGTGCTCGGCCGCGTGG
>NZ_JAWRWU010000710.1:0-267 GCF_046535395.1 Cupriavidus sp. SIMBA_020
GCATCCCTGTTCAAGATGGATGCGGAAGACGCTCATCACCTCACGCTGCGCGCGCTCGGCGCGGCTGGCCGCACGGGCCTCGCGTGCGCGCTGTCGGCCCGTGTGCCCGATGCGCCGCGCACCGTGATGGGGCTCACGTTCCGCAACCCGGTCGGCCTCGCGGCGGGCCTCGACAAGGACGGCGCGGCCATCGACGGCCTCGCCGCGCTCGGCTTCGGCTTCATCGAGGTCGGCACGGTCACGCCGCGGCCGCAGCCGGGCAATCCG
>NZ_JAWRWU010000711.1:0-267 GCF_046535395.1 Cupriavidus sp. SIMBA_020
GTTTGCGAATGCCGTATTGCATCCAGCCAGGACCGTCGGGCTGCTGGCGCATCTTGTCGAGCACCTTGCCCGCGAACTGCCAGAAGTTGCCCACCGCGTGCGCGACCGCGACCTGCTCCTCGGGACGCGGACGTCCCCACGTATTGACCGTATGCGCGATCGAATACTGGCGCAGCAGATCCATGTCCTCCTCGGGCACGCCGAGAAAATGCAGCGCCACCGTGAGCGGCACTTCCCAGAGCATCTGATCGACGAGATCGGCGCGGC
>NZ_JAWRWU010000712.1:0-267 GCF_046535395.1 Cupriavidus sp. SIMBA_020
GCGCGATTCTGCGCGTGCCAGTCGGCCGCGTATTTCCATCCCATTCCGCGCGGGTCGAGCATCTTGTAGCGCATCAGCCCGAACTGCTCGACGGGCAGGAAGCACGCTTCGTGCGACCAGTATTCGAACAGGCGCGCTTCGGCGAGATGCTCGTCGAGCCAACGCGGGTCGAAGTTGCCGACGCGGCTGAACAGCACCAGATACGGGCTGCGCGCGACGACGTGAATGGTGTCGATCTGCAATTGCGCCATGCGGCGGATCGCATCG
>NZ_JAWRWU010000713.1:0-267 GCF_046535395.1 Cupriavidus sp. SIMBA_020
GCGGGGAATGAGGTCGTCGAGCTGGTAAATGGGCATGCCCTGTCTCCGGATACGGCGGCGGGTCGTTCGTGGACCCGCCCGCGTCATTGGGGCCTGGACGCCCGCGCGCGTTCTTCTTCGCGCTGGCGCAGGATGCGACGCTGGATTTTACCGGTGGTGGTCATGGGCAGTTCTTCGACGAACTCGATTTCCTTTGGGTATTCGTAGGGCGCCAGGCGTTCGCGCACGTGTTCCTGCAGGTTTTCGATGATGTCGTTGCGGTCGCGC
>NZ_JAWRWU010000714.1:0-267 GCF_046535395.1 Cupriavidus sp. SIMBA_020
GTCACCCCAAGTCTCGCCACGATGGAATTTGAGCTCATGTCGCATCCTCTCCGGCATCGGCGATCAATGAAAAGGCAGCCTCGTAAATTTCGTTCGAACGCTGCTCCACGTCGTGGTTATTCAACGCCTCCAGTCCAGTTAGCAGCCCTGACAGATGAACCCGACAGCATCCTTCGATGAAGTCATGGAGCTGCTCATGAGCTTGCTCGACCGTGGCGATGTCGGCTGGTAGTGTGATGCCGCGTGCTCCTATGTCGGCAATCACCC
>NZ_JAWRWU010000715.1:0-267 GCF_046535395.1 Cupriavidus sp. SIMBA_020
GCCTGAAGCTGACCGAAGCGCTGGCGCTGAAAAAGACCACGCCCACCTACCAGAACCTGGTGGCGGTGCGCACGGCCGACCTGGACAAGCCTTTCGTGAAGGACATTGCCGCGGCCTATGCCTCGCCCGAGTTCCTGGCCGTGACCGAAAAGTCGTTCGCCGGCTTCGTCAAGACCGACTACCAACAGAAGCTGGCCGCAACCCGCTAGGGCGCGGCGCACGCCACAGGAGGCCTCGGCCATGTTCATCAACCCCAACGAGTTCGAG
>NZ_JAWRWU010000716.1:0-267 GCF_046535395.1 Cupriavidus sp. SIMBA_020
GTACGGCGGCAGGCTGTCCTGGTCCGTCTGGTTCTCGCGCAACTCGGCCGACGGCGCGCGCGTGAGGATCCGCTCGGGGATCACGTCGCGCTGCCCGTAGTCGGCGCTCGCGTTGCGATAGCGGCACAGCCGGTAGACCAGCGTTTTCGCGATGTCCTTGATCACCGCGAAGCCGCCGGCCATGTCGCCGTACAGCGTGCAGTAGCCGACCGCCATCTCGCTCTTGTTGCCGGTCGTCAGCACGATCGAGCCGAACTTGTTCGACAG
>NZ_JAWRWU010000717.1:0-267 GCF_046535395.1 Cupriavidus sp. SIMBA_020
ATGCCGTTGGCCTTATGGAGGTGGAACGTGCTGCCGTTCGCGGTGGCAATGCCGGCCGCGTCCTGACCGCGATGCTGCAGGAGCAGCAGCGCGTCATAGAGGAGCTGGTTGACGGGAGAGCGGGAAACTACGCCTACGATGCCGCACATGGCAGGTCCTTCAAAAAAGCGAAATCGGTAACAGCTCGCGAACAGTCGGATCGCGGCGGCCGGTCGAGTCCGGCCGGAGTGCCGCGAGGCAGCGCCGCCTGACAATCCCGGGCCCTGT
>NZ_JAWRWU010000718.1:0-267 GCF_046535395.1 Cupriavidus sp. SIMBA_020
GGCGAGGAATTCCTGCTGGTGCTCAAGGGCGCCATCGAGGTGCGGGTGGGCGAACGCGAGTTCCGCCTGGACACCGGCGATTCCCTCTATTTCGATTCCGAACTGCCGCATCGCATGCGCACGGTCAGCCGCGGCGCGGCCGAAGTGCTGGTGGTGGCGGCGCATTGATTCCAAGGAAAGCGCAGTGAAGCACGATCAATCGCGGCTGGTCCGCATCGATGCCGGCCCCATGAAGAACCCGGTGCCCGGCAAGCCCAAGCGGCCGAT
>NZ_JAWRWU010000719.1:0-267 GCF_046535395.1 Cupriavidus sp. SIMBA_020
TTCAGTATTAGTGTCTGAAATGTAACTTAAGAGTACATTCATTGACTTTTGAGGCTTTGCATTACATACCTCAACTCTATAGTTTGGGGAGGTAGAATTTAGCCATCTCCATTGCCCATTTTTAATTTTTTTATCAACAATATTCTTACCAATTTCATAATTTTCTTGTTCCTCTGTATGGATATCTAATAGCATGTGCCTGATTGGATAATAATTATCAATATATTCAATTGCTTTTGAGTATATAAGCTGCATCAAGCGTGATGG
>NZ_JAWRWU010000720.1:0-267 GCF_046535395.1 Cupriavidus sp. SIMBA_020
GTGAGCACCTTGGTGGGGCCTGCTTTACACTTACGATTGCGCGGTTTAGATATTAATCAAACAAGTATTATCCGCTCTAACTAACGCAATATAATTAAAGAAATCGTGCTATTTATAATCAAAAAATGCACGTGTTATTTATATCTGAAAATAAAACGCAATAATTGTGCGACTAAGTCAAATAAGCACTTTTTATTTTTTTACAATTCCAGTAGATTGTCACGGCGTCGAAAAAATAGAGAAGCAAAATAATATGAGTGCAGTAAG
>NZ_JAWRWU010000721.1:0-267 GCF_046535395.1 Cupriavidus sp. SIMBA_020
GGCGCAAGCGGCAACGTCGCATTCTCCTGGCCGGTGCGCGGGCCGCTCCTCGGCACGTTCAACGATTCGACCAACAAGGGCGTCAACATCGGCGGCGCTGCCGGCGACGCTGTCAAGGCATCGGCGGACGGACGTGTGGTTTATGCAGGAAATGGGCTGCGTGGTTACGGCAATCTCATTATCATCAAGCATGACGCAACTTATCTCACCGCATATGCACACAACCGCTCTTTGATGGTAAAAGAGGGGGACGCGGTGACGAAGGGG
>NZ_JAWRWU010000722.1:0-267 GCF_046535395.1 Cupriavidus sp. SIMBA_020
TTCGTCGCGAACTACTCGGGGATGTCGTCGACGCTCGCGCTGATGCTCGCCGAGGTCAGCGTGCAGCCGGAGAAGGCGGGGCGCTTCACGCGCGCGCTGCGCCACGCGATCGCGGAACTGGTGCCGGCCGTCTCGATGATCGGCGTGTTCGTGCTGGTGGCGGCGCTCTCGGGCACGATCCTGCCGCCGACGGGTTTTCTGATCGGCGTGCTCGTCTGCGCGGCGCTGCTCACGATGCTGCTGTGGCGCTGGTGCGTGAGGATCCAC
>NZ_JAWRWU010000723.1:0-267 GCF_046535395.1 Cupriavidus sp. SIMBA_020
TGGGTACGCGTGGCGCAGCGCCAGTCCGGCGCCGGCATGGGCATCAGCTTCGTGCCGCGCATCGGGCAAGAGGTGCTGGTGCGCTTCCTGGACGACGACATCGACCAGCCCATCGTGGTGGGCGCGCTGTACAACGGCCGCGGCGAAGGCGGCACGCCGGCCACGCCTGGCGGCCGTCAGGGCGCCAAGGCCGACACGCAGGTCTACGCCGCGGCCCGCGATAACGCGCCCAGCGCCCAGGCCAACCTGGCGTCCGGCAATGCCCCG
>NZ_JAWRWU010000724.1:0-267 GCF_046535395.1 Cupriavidus sp. SIMBA_020
CCGGCCAGCGTCAGTCCGCGCGCGGCGATCGCTTCGGCGGTGAGCAGCGCATGGTTGATGCAGCCGAGGCGCAGGCCGACCACCAGCACGACCGGCAGCTTCAAGGCGACGGCGAGATCGGCGGTGTCCGCAGTCGCCGTCAACGGCACGCGAAAGCCGCCGACGCCTTCCACGACCACGACGTCCGCGCGTTTCACAGCTTCGGCATGGCAAGCGACGATGTGCGCGATATCGAAGGTGCCGTTTTCCAGCGCGGCCGCGATGTGC
>NZ_JAWRWU010000725.1:0-267 GCF_046535395.1 Cupriavidus sp. SIMBA_020
GATCGCGTCGGCGCCGATATCGAACAGGTGCGTCGCGGCATCGGCTCGGACCCGCGCATCGGCTACAGCTTTTTGTACGCCGGTTGCGGCTACGGCGGTTCGTGCTTCCCCAAGGACATGCGCGCGCTGATTCACAGCGCCCAGGAAGCCCATTGCTCCAGCGACCTTTTGCAAGCCGTGGAAGCCATCAACGAGCGGCAGAAGCACAAGCTGTTCGAACGCATCAAGGCGTTCTACAAGGGCGACCTCAAAGGCAAGACCTTTGCC
>NZ_JAWRWU010000726.1:0-267 GCF_046535395.1 Cupriavidus sp. SIMBA_020
GCCCGCCCATGTCATCGCCCAGATCGAGGCCGTGTTGCGTCAGTTGCACGCGAAGGCGATTCTGAACGTACCCGATGCTCTCCGGTCCGCCCGCTTGTTTGCCGCGCTTTTCAAAGGATCCGATCTTCTGATGGTCGCACGCTTCGATCAGGCGAGAGCAGCGGACGACAACGAAATCGAATCCTATTGCCGGTCGGCCGTCGCCATGTTCATCGCCGCGCACGGTGGCATCTAAAGGTGCGTCGCGGCTTGATGAAGAACCCGCAG
>NZ_JAWRWU010000727.1:0-266 GCF_046535395.1 Cupriavidus sp. SIMBA_020
GTGCAGGTCGCCAGCAGGAACGCGCCCGCTGCGCCGAGCGTGAGCGAGAACACCGCGATTTCGGCGGGCGCGATCGCGCCTTGCGCGGAGGCGCGATGACGCGTGCGATTCATGCGTGCGTCGATCTTCAGTTCGAGCAGGCAGTTGAACGCGAACGCCGCGCCCGCGAGCAGCCAGATGCCCAGCGTGCCGCCCACGAGCACGCGCCACGGCACCGATCCCGGCGTCGACAGAAACATGCCGATGACGGCGGAGAAAACGGCGAG
>NZ_JAWRWU010000728.1:0-266 GCF_046535395.1 Cupriavidus sp. SIMBA_020
GTGAGTGCCAGCACGCGCACCACGAGCTCCGGATACTCGATGCCCACCGAACGCGCGGCCTTCGGCGGCAGCGAGTGATCGGTCATGCCGGGCGCCGTGTTCACTTCGAGGAAATACGGGTTGCCTGCGCGGTCCATCATGAAGTCGGCGCGGCCCCAGTCGGTGCAGCCGAGCACGTCGAACGCGCGGCGCGCGAGCTTCTTCAGTTCCGCTTCCTTCTCCGGCGCGACGCCGCACGGGATCAGATACTGCGTCGTGTCGAGGAT
>NZ_JAWRWU010000729.1:0-266 GCF_046535395.1 Cupriavidus sp. SIMBA_020
GTCGGGATCTTGCAGTCCGGACGGGCACATAGTGACAGGATGCGCGAATTGGCATGGAGAAGACAAAATGTCGCTTATCATCGGGAATATTGGGACATTTTTGCGTTTAGCTACGGTGGGCAGTGACGTGTGGCTGGTGAACGAAACGCGTGGCACAGATAGGGGTGGGGCGTTCTGATGCGCATGCGGACTCGACTCTGATCGGTCGCCGGTGAACGTTGCGTGCCTGCGGTGGCCCTCCGGGGCGCTGAATTGATACTGTCACG
>NZ_JAWRWU010000730.1:0-266 GCF_046535395.1 Cupriavidus sp. SIMBA_020
GCCGAACGCGCCAAGCACAAGCACGGCAAGCTGCCGGGATAGCGGGGCAGCGGAGCGCGGGGTCAGCGCGCGGACGCTGCCGTTTGGGGCGGATCGAAGGCCCGGACCGGCGGCAATGGTCCGTCATGGCGCTCAACCTGCACCGCCGTCAACTGGCCGCTGCAACCCTGCGCCAGCGACGCTGCCCACCGGCGCCTGGTGGCAAGTGGCGCGGGTGATCCCTCGCCGCGGGTCCAGCGTCCGCGCCTACCAGGTCCGAGGTGCCG
>NZ_JAWRWU010000731.1:0-266 GCF_046535395.1 Cupriavidus sp. SIMBA_020
CTTTCATGCATAGCGGTTCTATGCCGTCGTCTTTGGAAATATAGTCGAGCCAAAATCTTCGGCAGCGTTCCTCCTCATGTCCTCCCGCCTTCTGCCCGGCGCCCGATGGGCGAGCGTGGCGATCTTCTTCGCCAGTGTGTTTTCCGTAGTGCCCGGCACGGTTCATGGCGCGCCTGACGGACTGCTCATCAGCACCCAGGGCGCCAACGGCGCGCCCGCCTGTATGCTCTGCCACGGCGCCCACGGAGAAGGCAACCCGGTCTCCG
>NZ_JAWRWU010000732.1:0-266 GCF_046535395.1 Cupriavidus sp. SIMBA_020
CTCGGCCTTGACGATATAGAGGCCGCCGCCCGCATCGCGCGAGCTGAGGCGCTTGTCGTCGCGCACGTACGGAATGTCGCGCGTGACGAACGTGAGGAAAATGGTCCGCTCGTGCAGCACCTTGTTGTGCTTCAGGTTGTGCAGCAGGCTGACCGGCACGAGCTTGTCGTTGCCCGTCAGGTAGATGGCCGTGCCCGACACGCGGTGCGGCGGGTGCGCGAGCAGCCCCTGCAGGAACGGCTCGAGCGGAATGCCGTCGGCGGCCG
>NZ_JAWRWU010000733.1:0-266 GCF_046535395.1 Cupriavidus sp. SIMBA_020
CTGAAAGCCGGCGTCAACGCCGTTGGACACTTCGAATTCAGCCGTGCGAACATCATCCCCGTCGGGCTGAAGATCGCGACCCAGTTGCCGATCATCGGCGGCCTCGGCTGCTATGTGCTCAGCGTGGTCGTATGGATCGTCGGGCTGTCGCGGGTCGACGTGTCGATCGCGTACCCGATGCTGTCGCTCGGCTACGTCGTCAACGCGTTCGCCGCGTGGTATCTGTTCGGCGAAGTGCTGTCGGTCCAGCGGCTCGTCGGCATCGG
>NZ_JAWRWU010000734.1:0-266 GCF_046535395.1 Cupriavidus sp. SIMBA_020
GGGACGCGCCCAGCGCCGTCAGCAATGGTGCAAGGCCGCGCACGTTGATCACCTGCACCGCCGCGCACAGCATCGGATGGAAATGCGCGGCCAATGTGTCAGGGTTGGACCGCAGCAGCCAGGCCGTCCATTGCACGACCTGGTCGTAGCCGTCCTGCTGCCGGGCCTCCTGGACGCGGAAGGTGAATTCGGCCGGTACGTCGGCGACATCCAGGGCCGGCGAGGCGGGCGTGTTGGTCACTGCGGCGGTGTCCGTCGGCATCCAG
>NZ_JAWRWU010000735.1:0-266 GCF_046535395.1 Cupriavidus sp. SIMBA_020
CGTGAGCCAAAAAGGCGGCCCCATCTAGGACGACGGGGGCACCGTCCGTCGTGCAAAGTGAAAGAAGACTACGGATGGACGGAAGGTGAGCCCCGGAACGTAGCAACCATTCCGACAGCAGCATGCCAAAATCATCTGAATGGCTTGCGACCCCCCTGAAGGTTTCGCCGAACATTTTGACGACGTCCGATGGAATAGTGCAGAGTTCGGGCAGGCACGCTACAACATGTGGGCGCAGGGAATCACGAAGAACTAAACTCGATATG
>NZ_JAWRWU010000736.1:0-266 GCF_046535395.1 Cupriavidus sp. SIMBA_020
TCCAGGAACTTGGACGGCACCCGGTTCAGCACATAGGGCGGCGTTTCCTCGGTGACCACCAGCCGGCTCGGTCCGCGCAGCCGCGCGATGCTGAAGACGGCGCGCAGGCGGCCATCGCAGGCGTAGTCGTAGGTCTCGACGATCTCGGCCAGCGCGTCCGCCTCGGTGCGGTACACGCCCGGCTTGGACGTCAGAATCACGAACACGGCGTCATGCGCGTCGCGGGTCATGCGGGGTTCCTTTGCGGATTGTGTTCGGGGAGGGCC
>NZ_JAWRWU010000737.1:0-266 GCF_046535395.1 Cupriavidus sp. SIMBA_020
CGGGGTGGCGCGATACCTGGATGGCGTGGCGGCGGGACCATGCGGCGCTGGATGTCGCGGTGCTGGCGGGCAATCATGACCGTGCCCTGGATGGCCCGGCGTTCGGCGTGCGGCAGTTGGGCGAGACGCACATTGACGGCCCGTTCCTGTTCAGTCATGTCCCGCGGGCGGACCCAGACGGCCGGCACGTCATCGCCGGCCACATGCATCCGAAAACGTCCGTGCGCGGCGTGCCGCGCAGTTGGCCGGCGTTCTGGCTGCGCCCT
>NZ_JAWRWU010000738.1:0-266 GCF_046535395.1 Cupriavidus sp. SIMBA_020
TAGTGTGTTCACCAGCACCGCCGGCAGCCGCTCGCTCAAGCGCGCCAGCACATCCGCTATTGCTTTGTTCAACGCCGAGCGGCCGACTGCCATAACTTCGCCGTACTCCGTCAACAATCCGCGCAGGCCATTGCTCTGCATCGTGCGGAACTTAATCAGTTGCTGGCGCATCCGGTGCAGCGCCAATACCGCCTGCTGAGCCTCGCTCTTGACCGCCACCGACTTCACGCTCGACTGCTGCACCGCGGTCCAGATCGCGCGCGCAT
>NZ_JAWRWU010000739.1:0-266 GCF_046535395.1 Cupriavidus sp. SIMBA_020
GTATTCGAGGCCGCCTGCGCCACCGCCGGCCAGCCGCTGGAACTGCGCCGCCAGGAAGGTTACGACCACGGCTATTACTTCATCTCCACGTTCATCGAGGATCACATCCGGTTTCACGTCGAGCGGCTTGGAAAACCGGCGGCCTGACGCCCCGCTTCTATACTGGGCGGCCTGCCGAGACAGGCCCGGGGCGCCCGGCATCCGACGCCCGGCCGCGGCGCTCTATGCATAGGATCGCCTGATTTGATCAACGGAATCGCTCCCTT
>NZ_JAWRWU010000740.1:0-266 GCF_046535395.1 Cupriavidus sp. SIMBA_020
GGGTGGTGGAGCGTGCTTCCCATCGGTGCCGGTACCTGCGTCGCGCTGTCAATTCTGCGTGTGGCCTTGAAGCATCGCGATCAGATGGTCGACTTGTTGGATTGCGCCAGCGTAGCTGTTGCCGGCCATCGCTGGCGAAGTCAGGTATTGACCGCCCACCGCGAAAGAAGGCGTGCCCTTGATATGGTAGCTCTCGGCCAATTGAGAGGCCCTGCGCATCTCGACCTGCACGCCGAATGAATCAAAGGCGGCGTCGAATTTGGCTT
>NZ_JAWRWU010000741.1:0-266 GCF_046535395.1 Cupriavidus sp. SIMBA_020
TCACGACCTTCGCGCGGTCGGCCGCGAAGAAGATGATGTCGCCGTCTTCAGCGCCGGTGCGCTCGAGGATCGCCGCGATCGACGCGTCGTGCAGGTTCTTGACGATCGGGCTTTGCAGGCCGTCGCGGCCCTTCGCCTTCTCGTTGACCTTGATCCACGCGAGGCCCTTCGCGCCGTAGATGCGCACGAATTCCGTGTAGCCGTCGATGTCGCCGCGCGACAGCTCGCCGCCCTTCGGCACGCGCAGCGCCGCGACACGGCCGTCC
>NZ_JAWRWU010000742.1:0-266 GCF_046535395.1 Cupriavidus sp. SIMBA_020
GCCAAGTCAATTGTGAGAGAATTCTACCCAAACCGCGCGGCGCCGCCTCGTCCGGCGCCCGGCGCATTGACCTGATTTAGGAGAATTCATGGGCTTCCTCGCTGGCAAACGCATCCTGTTGACCGGCTTGCTGTCGAACCGATCGATCGCTTACGGCATTGCGCAGGCGTGCAAGCGCGAAGGCGCAGAACTCGCGTTCACGTACGTCGGCGATCGCTTCAAGGACCGCATCACGGAATTCGCTCAGGAATTCGGCAGCAACCTGG
>NZ_JAWRWU010000743.1:0-266 GCF_046535395.1 Cupriavidus sp. SIMBA_020
TGCGGAAAGTGTCGCGCGCCCGCTTGTACACGGTGACGTCGAGTTCATCAAAGAACGCGGTAATACGTCCTACCCGGTCAAGAAGCTTGTAACCAAAAAAGCGTGCGGTTGGGCTCATCACCACAACCCCGACGTTGGCGAACTCTCCTGTTTCAGGGTATGGCATGAACCGCACGAGGGCATATCTGCATGCGTGTTTCATGTTTTGTTCCTGAAATCTGCTAAATCGACTCGATCCAATACATGTTTGACCTTATCTGGTGTCA
>NZ_JAWRWU010000744.1:0-266 GCF_046535395.1 Cupriavidus sp. SIMBA_020
CTCGAACAAATGGTAGAGGGGGACGTCTAATGGCTATTTCGGATAATATGACCAATAGCACAGATGCTCTGCCACAAGTCGGCGAAGTGAACGATGCTGAAAATGTACTATATACTCCTAATTGCCCAGGTCAGCTGAGTCGCTCTGTTCAGGAAAGACTTCGCGATGTGGTCTCAGTTAAAGACTATGTTGAAGTTTCTGGCTCAGCAGTCAGTCAAGTTGGCTTGGAATCAGCTATCGCTGTTGCAGTTTCTAATGGTGCGGAT
>NZ_JAWRWU010000745.1:0-266 GCF_046535395.1 Cupriavidus sp. SIMBA_020
GGATTACACTGGGTAACACAGTCAAATAAAAAAGCTCTAACTAATCCAAAAGGTTGCTAGTCAGAGCTTTTTATACATATTTTTTTGGTCCAACTCACTAAGCACCTACTCTATCATCAGCAACGTGAAAAGGAGCTTTGATAACAGGGGCATCATTTGTTAAAACCACTCCTGCGATGCTGCCCAATAAAATGACTGTAAACAAAGTCCGGCTGATTTTCATTAATAATCTCCCTTTTTTTATTTTTTCGTCTCGCTTTAATCTC
>NZ_JAWRWU010000746.1:0-266 GCF_046535395.1 Cupriavidus sp. SIMBA_020
GGCCGCCGCGATCATCATGCGTATCGTGCTGACGCTGGTGGCCGCCAAGCTGCTGATGCTGCCGTGGCTCAAGCTCATCGGCGCACTGCTGCTGGTGTACATCGGCGTGACCCTGTTGCTGCCGGAAGGCGAGGAAGAGGGGGACGGCAAGACCCATGGCAATCTGCTGACCGCAATCCGCACTATCATGATCGCCGACCTGGTCATGAGCCTGGACAATGTGGTGGCCGTGGCCGCCGCGGCGATGGGCGACACCACGCTGCTGG
>NZ_JAWRWU010000747.1:0-266 GCF_046535395.1 Cupriavidus sp. SIMBA_020
GGCGGGGCTTCCGCTGTCGAGGCCGTCGTCCAGATCAGCGTACCGATGAAGGCAACGCACGCTGCGGCGAGATGAAGTTTCGGCCGAGCAAACAGCGACGCCGGCAGCAACGCGAAATAGAATCGCCACTCATACTTCAAGGTCCACACGACACCGGCAAGCACGATCCAGACGTTCGAGTACGCGTTGAAGTCGTGATTCACCAGCAAGCCGAGTCCATACCAGTGGCCGATCTTGCCGAGCAGCGCGCCGACAGGTTCGTGGAT
>NZ_JAWRWU010000748.1:0-266 GCF_046535395.1 Cupriavidus sp. SIMBA_020
GACCTGCGTCAGCACAGCCTGTTCGTGTGCGGCGTAGCCCTTCACGGCGGCGGCGAGGTTCGGCACCAGATCGGCGCGGCGCTGATACTGGTTCAAGACTTCCGACCAAGCCGCGTTGACGTCTTCGTCCGACGACTGGATCGCGTTATAGCCGCAGCCCGCGAGCGGTGCGAGGATCAGACAAGCCAGCAGAATGCGCAGCCACTTCATGAGTTCGATTCCTGTCGAGAGCCCGTTGCGGGCGAGTTGAGAAAAATTCGCTTGTG
>NZ_JAWRWU010000749.1:0-266 GCF_046535395.1 Cupriavidus sp. SIMBA_020
GCCGTCGACGGCGGGCGCGACCTGCTCGATGGCGATGCGCGCCTGGGGGGCGCCTTCGGCGCGCGCCGGGGCCGCCATCCGTGGCGCCGCGCATATCGGCGGGGCGGGGGACAGCAGATAACGGGCATGGCCTGCGGGCGCCAGGATGCCGTCGGCTGGCGCGCCGTCCCGGGGGGAGAGCTCGCCGGGCGGCAGCAGGCCGGCGGCCAGGTCCCGGTCCAGGCGCGCGGGGGCCTGGTCGTCGGGATTGAGCGCGAGCAGATCCG
>NZ_JAWRWU010000750.1:0-266 GCF_046535395.1 Cupriavidus sp. SIMBA_020
CCTGATCGCGGTGGCCGCCTGGCTGGGCGCGCTGGTTTATCTCGCGCGTATCGTCGCGATCGTGCTGGGCCTTGCGCCGGCATTGTCGTTTTTGCAACCGTCGCCGTGGAATATCGCGCTGCTCGGGCTCGCAATCGTCTCGCTGCCGTGCATGTCGACGGGCATGGTGATGCTCGCGCACGAACGCATTCTGCGCAGAATGGAAAAGCTCGCCACCGTCGACGAATTGACGGGCGCGCTCACGCGACGCGCATTCATGGAGCGGG
>NZ_JAWRWU010000751.1:0-266 GCF_046535395.1 Cupriavidus sp. SIMBA_020
GGCGAGCACTGAATGGCGAAGTCCAGGGCCATTTCCATGCCGTGGGCGCGCGCCGCGTGCACCAGCCGCAGGAAATCCTCCAGCGTGCCCAGTTGCGGTTCGATGGCGTCGTGGCCGCCTGCCGCCGATCCGATCGCGTAGGGGCTGCCCACGTCGTCCGGCCCGGCCTGCAAACTGTTGTTGCGGCCCTTGCGGTTGGACCGGCCGATGGGGTGGATCGGCGGCAGGTACAGCACGTCGACGCCCATTTCGCGGATGTCGGGCAG
>NZ_JAWRWU010000752.1:0-266 GCF_046535395.1 Cupriavidus sp. SIMBA_020
AGAACAACATTGAATTATCGCTGAAACCTACATAAGGTGGAACTTGCTGAATCCCTAGTCCATCATCAGATAGGTCATATGATTTAATTTTATCCAAACCCTTATCGTCATTTTCAGTGTAATCAGTTGGCTGTACATATATAACATCAAAATTTTGTTTCTTTAATTTCAAAATATGAAATATTTGCAAAAGCTCAGGTAAAGCCAAAGTAGTTGCATCAATTAAAATCTTTCCCCTAGGAACTTCATATTTACCTATTTCTCTT
>NZ_JAWRWU010000753.1:0-266 GCF_046535395.1 Cupriavidus sp. SIMBA_020
CGTGGCAGCCCAGGCCTGCGCCGCGTCGCTTCAAAGTGTTTACTTCTTTTACATTTGCGGGAGGACGGCGGGCGGTTTTGTCGCGGTGCCTTTAGCGGCTTGCGTGCAGCGTCGCCAGGATCTGGCCGGCGAGTTCGTCGACGCCTTCGTCGCGCTCGGCCTGGCTGGGCTGCGCCGCCAGGCGCGTCAACTGCGGTTCCACCGCCAGGGCGAGGGGGGCGGATGCGCTGACCAGATAGGCCAGAACGTTGTAGGTCCAGATGGGG
>NZ_JAWRWU010000754.1:0-266 GCF_046535395.1 Cupriavidus sp. SIMBA_020
CGACGGCTCGGCGGTGAGGAATGAGCCGGGCGGCTTACCTGGGTTACGCGATAGCCGCTGGCGACGCTTGCCACGCCGCCAGCACCTTCTGCCCCACGGCCGCGAAGATGTCGATGGCCGGCAGCAATTCGCGCCCGAGATCGGTCAGCACGTATTCGGCCGACGGCGGCGAACTGTCGAGCTTGTGTTTCGCGACGAGCCCGCGCGTCTCCAGTTCGCGCAGACGCACGCTGAGCACGCGCGCCGAAATGCCCGGCAAATCGCGG
>NZ_JAWRWU010000755.1:0-266 GCF_046535395.1 Cupriavidus sp. SIMBA_020
GCCATTACCGTACAATTCCACGCATGCCTATATTAGAACTTACCTCTCGTGAGCGTAGCGACCTTCGGTCCGCCGCCCACCCTCTGCGCCCCGTCGTCCTGATCGGCGACAACGGCCTGACCGAAGCCGTGCTCAAGGAAATCGACCTGGCACTCACTTCCCACGGCCTGATCAAGGTCCGGGCCGGCGGCGACGATCGCGAGGCCCGCGAGGCCATGCTGTCGACCATCTGCGACACGCTGTCCTGCGCCCCGGTGCACCACCTG
>NZ_JAWRWU010000756.1:0-266 GCF_046535395.1 Cupriavidus sp. SIMBA_020
CGGCGCGAGCTTGACGCCGTATTCCGCGACGAACGCCTGCATCCACTTCAGGTTGTGTTCCACGCGATCCGCGTATAGCACCGCGGCGGGCAGGCTCACGTCTTCGTTCAGCAGATTCCACTCGAGGCGCGCTGCATCCGTGAGCTGGATGCTGGTGCCCGGCACCATGCCGAGACCTTTGCTATAAGGATCAATCGTTGCGCCCTGATAGTTTGTAACTTTCATGTCACCCAGCTCCATCGTCCGGTTAAATTGAATCAGATTTG
>NZ_JAWRWU010000757.1:0-266 GCF_046535395.1 Cupriavidus sp. SIMBA_020
CGCTTTGACCTGTCCGCCAGCTTCGGCGCGGCGGATCGGCGGCCCTTCTTGCCAGCGGCTTGATCGCCGGGCTCACCGCCACTGGTCGGACCAGTTTCGAACAATCCGCTCTCCTCGCCGACCCGCGCGCGCACGAATTCGATATGCGTCTGCATGGCCGTGCGCGCCTCTTCGGGACGCCGCGCCAGAATGGCGTCGCAGAGCGTGCGATGCTGCAGGAGCAACAGCCCGGAGGCGTCGGCGGTCTGCTCGCGCAGCCCCGTGCC
>NZ_JAWRWU010000758.1:0-265 GCF_046535395.1 Cupriavidus sp. SIMBA_020
TCGCTGATCTATCTGTCGACGTCGATGATCCTGATCCCGTACTTCTGGTCGGCCGCCTATGCGCTCCTGCTCGTCGTGCGCGGCGAAACCTATGGAGCCGACGCCCGCGCACGCCGCAAGGACGGCTGCATCGCCGCGCTCGCGGTGACGTACACGGTGTGGCTGCTCTACGCGGCAGGCGTCAAGTACCTGCTGCTGTCTGCCCTGCTCTACGTGCCGGGCGCGCTGCTGTTCGCGAAGGCGAAGCGCGAACTCGGCAAGCCGG
>NZ_JAWRWU010000759.1:0-265 GCF_046535395.1 Cupriavidus sp. SIMBA_020
CTATTAAATGATCACGCAGATAATTGATGCGGCAGTCATCCTGAATGGTTCCGTCCTCCTCGGGCTGATCAACCGCGCCGACAAGTTGTAAAATCTCTTTTGATATTTTATGATCGTCCATGAGTCTGCCTCCTTAAAATGGGGGAACTGCCGGACGAAAGGCGGCCGCCTTTCTCCGGCTTTTTTTGTTATGAAATCAGCATCACCTCCGAAAAAAGGGTATAAAAAAACCTAAACTGCACAGAACACGGGGTTTCCCTGTCTG
>NZ_JAWRWU010000760.1:0-265 GCF_046535395.1 Cupriavidus sp. SIMBA_020
GACCGACCAGTGGTTCGTCGCGATGACGAAGGCGGCGCCGGAAGGCACGTTCAACCCGGGCAAGTCGATCACCGAGACGTCGCTCGACGTCGTGCGCAACGGCCAGATCAAGTTCGTGCCGGAAAACTGGACGACCACCTACTACCAATGGCTCGAGAACATCCAGGACTGGTGCATCTCGCGCCAGCTGTGGTGGGGTCACCAGATTCCCGCGTGGTACGGCGAGAACGGCGAGGTGTTCGTCGCGCGCAACGAGGAAGAAGCG
>NZ_JAWRWU010000761.1:0-265 GCF_046535395.1 Cupriavidus sp. SIMBA_020
CGATGGATTTCAAAGTTGTCATCTGGCGGTCAGCGTGGGGTACGGGTCGATCGCCAGAATGGACGTGTCAGGCGGCGAATCGCGATTGCGGTCACGCCGACGGCGCATCGACGATGCGTCTTCATTGAACCGTTCTCGGGAGTTTCATCATGAATCGCAAACTGATCGCAGCCGCACTGCTCGCCGTCGTCGTCGGAACGCCGGTCGCCGCTTTCGCACAAACTTCGTCGTCCGGTGTGACCCGTGCCGAGGTGATCGCCGATCT
>NZ_JAWRWU010000762.1:0-265 GCF_046535395.1 Cupriavidus sp. SIMBA_020
GCTTGAGAATTTACGCGAGGTCGTGAAACCGAATAACCCATGGCCTTTCCTGAAGGTCGCCGCAGCCTGTCATTTTAGTGAACACGGTTGCGTTCCGGTAAATAAGGAAGAACTATCTGCGTATATCCCTAAAGCCGAAGAGCAATGGCAAAGTTGGCTGACGAGTGACGTCTGTTGGCGTCAGGTCGTCAGACGAGACGTATGCTATGCCGTTGCATTATTTGCCATTCAGCAATGTTGGGAAGGTCGCGCGGTAGAAGTGGCG
>NZ_JAWRWU010000763.1:0-265 GCF_046535395.1 Cupriavidus sp. SIMBA_020
CGGTATTGGGCCAGCTCGGACAGGGCCTCGCCGATTTCGCCGAAGCTCTGGTCCAGTTGCGCGGCCAGCTTGCGGCCGGCCTCGGTGGGGGCGACCGACCGGGTGGTGCGGTTGAGCAGCTTGACGCCCAGGCGGCCTTCCAGGTTGCGCAGGGCATGGCTGAGGGCCGAGGTGGACACGCCCAGTTCGCTGGCCGCCAGGCGGAAGCTGCCGCGGCGGCAGATGGCCGCGAAGGCGCTGAGATCGGCCAGGTCGTGGCGGCTGT
>NZ_JAWRWU010000764.1:0-265 GCF_046535395.1 Cupriavidus sp. SIMBA_020
GGCGATGGGCTCGGTCATGTCATCGCCTTCGACCAGCACGGTGTACAGCGCGGTGATGGAGCCGTGCTCGTTCATGCCGGCGCGCTCCATCAGCTTGGGCAGGGTGGCGAACACCGACGGCGGATAGCCGCGGCGGGTCGGCGGTTCGCCCGCGGCCAGGCCGATCTCGCGCTGGGCGCGGGCAAAGCGCGTCACCGAATCCATCAGGAACAGCACGCGCTTGCCCTGGTCGCGGAAATACTCGGCGATGGCGGTGGCCACATAG
>NZ_JAWRWU010000765.1:0-265 GCF_046535395.1 Cupriavidus sp. SIMBA_020
GGTCGACACCCTGCGCGGCCGTAACGGCGGCCTGCGGCTCGCGGCGGATTCGCTGTCGCTGAGCGTCGGCACCGTGGTGCGCCACACCGAGAGCGATTTCGCGCTGGTCGGCTGTTTTCCCGACGAACACGGCGAGCGCCGCGGCTGCGTCATCGAACCGCAGTGCCGCCTCAAGCATGCGCTGGCGGCCGCGCGCGACGCCTTCCTCGCCGAACTCGATCGCCACACCATCGGCGAGCTGGCGCAACCGGAGCATGAACTGAGC
>NZ_JAWRWU010000766.1:0-265 GCF_046535395.1 Cupriavidus sp. SIMBA_020
TTACACGTATCTTCTTCACTGGTGGCGCTGCTACGGCTCAAGCGATTATGTCATTCACAGATACCGAGCTTGTATCAGAATGTGGTGGTAACAACCCTTGTATTATTGTGCCGGGAGATAAACCTTGGACGCAAAAAGAATTAGAACATCAAGCTTTGCAAATCGTCAGCATTTCAAAAATGAATGGTGGTGCAGTTTGTGGTCGTCCACAGACAATTGTTACTTGTAAAAATTGGGCACAAAGGGAAGCGTTTATCGATGCTTT
>NZ_JAWRWU010000767.1:0-265 GCF_046535395.1 Cupriavidus sp. SIMBA_020
GGCATTCGCGACCTGGGCGTGCAACTTCGCGATATGCCGCTTGTGCTTTCGCGCCCGTTGCGCTTTCGCCAGTTTCTCAGCCGCGCGTCGGCCGAATCGGTCATTGGGCAGCTTCTCGCCGGTCGAAAGTGTGGCGAAGTCTTTCAGGCCGAGATCGATGCCAACACCGGAACGGATTGGGCGAGCCTGAACATCGGGCATCTCGATCACGATGTTGAGAAACCAGTTGCCGCGCGCATCCTGCGCAAAGTTGGTCCCATCCTTG
>NZ_JAWRWU010000768.1:0-265 GCF_046535395.1 Cupriavidus sp. SIMBA_020
CCTCGCTGGCGGTGCTGCGCGAGATCGGCGTGGACACGGGCGGTTCGAACGTGCAGTTCTCGATCGATCCGAAGACCGGCCGCATGATCGTGATCGAAATGAACCCGCGCGTGTCGCGTTCGTCGGCGCTGGCGTCGAAGGCCACGGGCTTCCCGATCGCCAAGGTCGCGGCGAAGCTGGCCGTCGGCTACACGCTGGACGAGCTCAAGAACGAAATCACCGGCGGCGCGACCCCGGCGTCGTTCGAGCCGACCATCGACTACGT
>NZ_JAWRWU010000769.1:0-265 GCF_046535395.1 Cupriavidus sp. SIMBA_020
GGGTGAAGCGTTACTTCTTCGGCGCGGTGGCGCCGAGCAGACCGCCGAGCAGGTTCGTCACCGGCGCGAGCAGGTTGGTCGCGCCGCCCGCGGTGCTGCCCGAACTGCCGGACAGGCCGGCCGTCACGGTGCCGCTGCCGGACGGCGTCGTCACCGTCCCGACCGCGCCGCCCGGGCTCGCCGTGCCGACAGCGCCGAGCGCACCGGTCGGCGACGTCAACGAACCCGTCAGCGTGCCGACCGGGCCGCTCGTCAGCGCGCCGCC
>NZ_JAWRWU010000770.1:0-265 GCF_046535395.1 Cupriavidus sp. SIMBA_020
GTGGCCGGGCGCGAGGATTTCACCGGCATTCGCGACGGGCGCGACCTCGAACACGTGTCGAAGGTCATGACGGGGCACGTCGCCGGCGAACAGGTGTTCAACATGGGCGTCGAGCGGCGCGGCGCCGACGGCGCGTTCGCGGGCATGGTCTCGGTGGCGCTGCGGCCCAGCTATTTCAGCGCGTTTTACCGCGAACTGCTCGGCGGCAGCGACGGCACAGCCATGACGATGACCCTCGTGCGCACGGACGGCGCGATCCTCGCTC
>NZ_JAWRWU010000771.1:0-265 GCF_046535395.1 Cupriavidus sp. SIMBA_020
GTCGTCGAGTTCGAGCAGGTTCACGATGTCAGGCTCCGATCTTGTGACGGGTGCGCGCGAGCAGGATCACGGGCACGAGCCCGGCCAGCACGATCGCGAGCGTGGCGACCGCGCCTTCCTCATAGGTGCCGCGTGAGGCTTCCGCATACAGCCAGGTCGCCAGCGTGTCGAAATTCAGCGGGCGCAGCAGCAGGGTCGCCGGCAGCTCCTTCATCGCGTCGACGAAGACGAGCAGCGCGCTCGTCGTGAGCGCGGGGCGCAGCAG
>NZ_JAWRWU010000772.1:0-265 GCF_046535395.1 Cupriavidus sp. SIMBA_020
GGCAAGACGTCACCGACGCCCTGATCCAGTTGCCCGTTTGGGTACACAAAGGTTGCCGTGGCCAAACCGCGTGCTTCGAAGATGCCCGACACTCGAGGCAAGCCGTTGCTCTCAGCGCTCGCACCTAGCGCTCCGTTCATCGCTCCACCCGATTTCTCTTTCAGGTCTTGCCTCGCCTGCTCTCTCGCGGCTTCTGCCTTGAGCATCACCGTCTCAGCGACGACAGCACGCAAGTCTCCCGCGGTCTTGACACGCGCCTCCTGCG
>NZ_JAWRWU010000773.1:0-265 GCF_046535395.1 Cupriavidus sp. SIMBA_020
GTGGTGCCGCGGCCGCGGGTGGCGAAGAACACCAGGTCGCCGGGCTTGAGCTGCTGCTTGTTGGGCACCGTGTCGCCCTGGGTGCGCTGCTGGCGGGCCGTGCGGGGCAGTTCCAGGCCGGCGATTTCGCGGTACACGAACAGCACCAGGCCGCTGCAGTCGAACCCTTCGGCGGCATCGTCACCGCCCCAGCTGTAGGGCGTGCCGATGGCGGCCAGGCCGGCCTGCACCACGCGTTCGCGCAGGGTGGGCACGGTGGGCTCCT
>NZ_JAWRWU010000774.1:0-265 GCF_046535395.1 Cupriavidus sp. SIMBA_020
GGGGCGTGCCAGCGGGCCGGCAAAGCCGGCTCCGCGGCACCCCGAGGGGGCGGCACCTGTTTCATGCGATGCGCGTGGCGCTATGGATAACTGATCCGATATGTCCGACTCGACTTCTCCGGCGTTCAGCCTGGAATTCTTTCCGCCTCGTGACCTGGCTGGCCAGGAGCGGCTGGTCCGCGCGGCCAAGCAGATGCTGGCGATCCAGCCCAAGTACGTCAGCGTGACGTTCGGCGCCGGCGGCTCCACCCGCGCCGGCACGGCC
>NZ_JAWRWU010000775.1:0-265 GCF_046535395.1 Cupriavidus sp. SIMBA_020
GGCGTACTTGAAGTCTTCGGCGCGGTGTACCGCCCGGCGCCAGCCGCCGGGATGCCCGTCACTGCTGAATAGCGTCGTCTCGGCGACCAGCACCGGCGCGCCAACGTCGACTTCGAGCGCCTGCGCCTCTTCCGGACTCGCGCCCGACGCCCAGATGTGCTGCTCGCCGCGCGTGTACACGACGCCCAGCGCTTGCTCGATCAACGCGAACACGGTGCCGACGCGCTCGAGCTCTTCGACCGACGGCGCAAAATCGGGCGGCGTG
>NZ_JAWRWU010000776.1:0-265 GCF_046535395.1 Cupriavidus sp. SIMBA_020
CTCGCGAGCGGCAGCGCGCATACCGCGCAGCGCAGCCGCGCCTCGTTCCAGTACGCGGCATCGCAGCCCTCGCACAGCAGGCCGCGCGCGCTGGACGCCCCGGACACGCTGACACTGCCTCGCGTCAAATTGCCGCATAATGGGCACGGATTGGGCAGCACGAAGTGGGCGAGCCGCGACCAACGCGCTCGCACGCTCTGGCAGACGCGCGGCAGGGCCCGGGATGGGTTCGAACCCTGGGTCCGGCAAGCGGCGCGTCGCGAGG
>NZ_JAWRWU010000777.1:0-265 GCF_046535395.1 Cupriavidus sp. SIMBA_020
CCTGCTGCATCTCGACCCCGACGAACGGTTTTCCGTCGTCAGCTTCGTGTGGGGCCCCGGCCAGGCCACGCCGATCCACAACCACACGGTGTGGGGGCTGATCGGCATGCTGCGCGGCGGCGAGTTTTCGCAGCCGTACCGGCTCGACCCGACCGGCAAGCCGCTGCCGTCGGGCGACGCAGTGCGGCTGCAGCCGGGCGAGGTCGAGGCCGTGTCGCCGCGCATCGGCGACATCCATCGCGTGACCAATGCGTACGCCGATCGG
>NZ_JAWRWU010000778.1:0-265 GCF_046535395.1 Cupriavidus sp. SIMBA_020
GCTGGCGGTGGCCACGCTGGCCACCTGCGCCATCTTCGCCACCGCCACCGGCATCGTCGGCGCGGTGGTGACGCTGATGGGCCTGCTGGCCATGCCGGCCATGCTCAAGGCCGGCTACAGCGTGCGCCTGACGGCCGGCGCCATCACGGCCGGCGGCTGCCTGGGCATCCTGCTGCCGCCTTCCGTGATGCTGATCGTGTACGGCGCCACCACCGGCGTGTCCGTGGTGCAGCTCTACGCCGGCGCGCTGTTTCCCGGCATCATG
>NZ_JAWRWU010000779.1:0-265 GCF_046535395.1 Cupriavidus sp. SIMBA_020
GTGCGTCTATCTAGGGATGACAGCCGATTGCAGCCGGCGCGCCGGCTGCGAAGCCACACAGTGTATTCAAATTATTTAAGCGACGCAGCGCCTGGACTCACGCTGAAGGGGCGACGCGTGGCGCAAGGTTCTCGCGTGCCGCACGCTCATGCCGCCCTCGCCCTCGCCCTGGCCCAGCCGGGCTCGGGCGAGCAGAACCTTGCACTTCGCTTACCCGCCCGACCTCGGCAGCCACGCCAGCGGATCGACGGGTTGGCCGTTCTGG
>NZ_JAWRWU010000780.1:0-265 GCF_046535395.1 Cupriavidus sp. SIMBA_020
GGCGGCAGGAACAGCATGTCGCCCTGACCGAGCAGCGACTCGGCGCCCATCTGGTCGAGAATCGTGCGCGAGTCGATCTTCGACGACACCTGGAACGCCACACGCGTCGGAATGTTCGCCTTGATGAGACCCGTGATGACGTCCACCGAAGGCCGCTGCGTCGCGAGAATCAGGTGGATGCCCGCCGCGCGCGCCTTCTGCGCGAGACGCGCGATCAGCTCTTCGATCTTCTTGCCCGCGACCATCATGAGGTCGGCGAGTTCGT
>NZ_JAWRWU010000781.1:0-265 GCF_046535395.1 Cupriavidus sp. SIMBA_020
GTGGACTACGGCCACGTCCAGGGTCGACCATGGGTCCGGGTTGCGTTGACGCCGCTATGATCGGCCTGTCTCGCGACGCCGCCCGGGGGACGACGAGCCTCCCATGAAGACGGTTGCCGTGCCGGCTCGCGATGCCGCGCAGCCGGCGCGCCGATCCACGGCGCGGCCGGCCGCGCCGCGCCGCTTACTGGCCGATGGTCGCGAAGCTCGGCAGCAGCACGCGGTACACATGAATCATCGCCGGCCCGAGCAGCACGCCCATCAG
>NZ_JAWRWU010000782.1:0-265 GCF_046535395.1 Cupriavidus sp. SIMBA_020
GCAGTTCCTTCTTGTAGACGAAGCACACTTCGCGCGGCATGGAGGCCGGGAAGAACAGCGTTTCCCAGGCCGACTGGTGCTTGGACAGCAGCACCGCCGGGCCGTCCGGCAGGTTTTCCCAGCCCTTGACCTGCCAGCGGATGCCGCAGAACACCTTGGCGCCCCAGATCGCCAGGCGCGGCCAGCCCACCGTGAGCTTGTAGCGCAGGTGCAGCGGCAGCGGCGCCCACAGCACGCAGGCGAAGGCATAGGGGATGACCGTGAT
>NZ_JAWRWU010000783.1:0-265 GCF_046535395.1 Cupriavidus sp. SIMBA_020
GATCGTTTTCCGCCTCGAGCAGATCGAGATACTGCTTGAAGGTGTCGAGGCCGCGTGCGCGCAACCGGCGCGCAAGGCGGCTGTAGGCCATGTCGCGCTTGTGGTCCGATAGCGAGATGCCCGCGCTGCGGTGAATCAGGTCGCGAATGCGAGCGAAATCCGCGGACGTGAATTCGAAATCCCGTCCCTGCTCGCCGGATCTAGCCGGTTCCGCCCGCTCGGGGCGTTGCTGTGCGCGCGTTGCCATCATGTGAGTTCCTGCCTG
>NZ_JAWRWU010000784.1:0-265 GCF_046535395.1 Cupriavidus sp. SIMBA_020
GATGCTGAGCGCCGCCAACGCTTCAATCCATGCAAGCTCGTCGGTTTCCCACTGGTCTCGGTAAACGAAGCTTCTGTACCCGCTCGAAACCTTCGCGAGCACGTAGACGATGTATTCCTTGCCCGACTTGTCCAGCTTCGGGCAGCGACGGAACCCGAACACGCGCATGCGCACCTGCTGCTTCACGCGCTCGCTGATGAATCGCCCGTGCGACCAGCGCTTCTGCATTGCGGCCGGCATCGGCAAATTGACCTCGATCTCTACT
>NZ_JAWRWU010000785.1:0-265 GCF_046535395.1 Cupriavidus sp. SIMBA_020
CACGGGTCAGGCCGTCCTTCGACTTGAAGTGATATAGCACGCTCATCGGGTCGCAACCGACCGACTGCGCGAGCTTGCGCACGCTGAACGCGGCTTCGCCGACCTCTTCGAGCAGCGCGAGCGCGGCCGCGACGATCGCGTCCTTGTCGAGGCCGCGCGGGCCTTGGGCGGGTTTGTCTTTCATGGGGGCGGTGGTGGCGTGCGACTGTCAGCTTGACGAAAGCATATTCTACGCTGTAGAATTATTTCTGCGGTGTAGAAATTG
>NZ_JAWRWU010000786.1:0-265 GCF_046535395.1 Cupriavidus sp. SIMBA_020
ATGCCGAGTGGATGGTAGTCGGCTTCATGACCCTGGCATTCTTCGGCAAAGGCATTGGCGCGCTGGGCTGGGCGGTGGTGGCAGACACCTCGCCGAAGCAGATCGCCGGGCTGTCCGGTGGCCTGTTCAACACCTTCGGCAACATCGCCTCGATCACCACGCCTATCGTGATCGGCTACATCATCACCGCCACCGGCTCGTTCAAGTGGGCACTGGTGTACGTGGGCGCCAACGCCCTGGTAGCGGTGTTCAGCTACCTGGTGAT
>NZ_JAWRWU010000787.1:0-265 GCF_046535395.1 Cupriavidus sp. SIMBA_020
GTTGTCGGACACGGCGACTTCGGCACGGTTATCGACCCGGCTGACCGACACCGTGATGCGCGCGCCGACGGGTGCGTAGTGAATCGCGTTGTGCACCAGATTGGCCAGGGCCTCGTGCAGCTCGGCCTCGCTGCCGGACACGGTCGCGCCGCCCTCCTGGCCCTGCTCGTTGACGGCCTGCACCCAGCCCAGGTCCTGCTGCTTTTCATGCGCCAGCGGCAGGTACTGCAGCACCACTTCGCGCGACACGGCATTCATGTCGAGC
>NZ_JAWRWU010000788.1:0-265 GCF_046535395.1 Cupriavidus sp. SIMBA_020
GCAGACCGCGCTCGCGGCGCAGTTGAAGGAACTCGACGCGAGCCACGCGCGCGATCTCCAGGAGGCCGACGCGCGTTTCGAGCAGAACCGCCGCGACGCCACCATTTCCGCGCCGAAGTCGGGCGTCGTCACCTTTTCGCGACTGGTTCAGGGCGCGATGCTGCAGCCGTCGGATATCGCGCTCGTCATCGTGACCGACACCTCGCAGCCTTTGCGCGCCGAGTTGCGCATTCCGTCGCGGCGGCGCGGCTTCGTGCGCGAAGGG
>NZ_JAWRWU010000789.1:0-265 GCF_046535395.1 Cupriavidus sp. SIMBA_020
GACATGGTGCTGCCGGCCGAGCCGGTGCCGACGTAGCCGTCCAGGTCGGCCAGGCCGCCGGCCAGCGCCAGGCCGTACTCGTGGTAGCCCTTGCCGATGCCGACGAACACGCCGGTCTGGCTGCCGCGCAACTGGTCCATCGAATAGCCGGCCAGCTCGATCGCCTCGGAGGTGACTTCGAGCATCATGCGTTGGGCGGGGTCTAGCGCCCGCGCCTCGCGCGGCGAGATGCCGAAGAACGGCGCGTCGAACAGGTCGATCGGCG
>NZ_JAWRWU010000790.1:0-265 GCF_046535395.1 Cupriavidus sp. SIMBA_020
CGGCCACGAAATGCTCGACATTCATCGGCAATACATCGACGCCGGCATCATGGATATCGCCATTGATCAGGACCCGGACGGTCAGGTGATCGCCGCGCTCCAGCATGCGCTGCACGCGAGCGGCATCGTTGCCGACTCACCTGGCACGGAGCCGGTCGAGTTTCGCGTATTTTGCCCGGCAAACGTGAGGCGCAGTCCGTACCTCGTTGCGTAGGCATGGATCGACGCTTGCCGATTCATCCGCTGATTCGTTTGCATTCGTCTG
>NZ_JAWRWU010000791.1:0-265 GCF_046535395.1 Cupriavidus sp. SIMBA_020
GTGAAAGACGACGGATCGCTCGCCCATATTCGCGAGCTGCTGGGCGTGAAGCCCGACGAGAAAAGCTAACGCATCCGCAAGGGAAACAAAAAAGCCTGGCTTCGATTTTCAAGGAAGCCAGGCTTTTTTTCATGCGCGGAGGCGCGCAAGCAACGACTCACGACCCCGCGCGAAACTCGATGCGCCGGTTGCGTGCGCGCCCATCGCTCGTATCGTTCGATGCAATCGGTTGGTCCGGGCCGACGCCGGTTGTGGTCATTTGCTG
>NZ_JAWRWU010000792.1:0-265 GCF_046535395.1 Cupriavidus sp. SIMBA_020
TGTCATGGACCTGGATGTCCCAGGGGCGCGTGCCGTTGATCCGGACATCCGCGCGCGCCAGCAGGTCCTGCAGGACCTTGGGCGGTGCGGGGGGGCCGGCGTCGGCGCGGGGTGGCGTTAGCTGAGTAGTCGGACTGCTTTGGTGCATAGTGGCTCCATATCAATTCTGGACTGACTGATCTGGCAATGCTCGAAGCGCATAACTCTCGCCCGGACCGGCGGATGGAATCCAATTTAATGATTGAATCGGCTCGATAGGCAATCG
>NZ_JAWRWU010000793.1:0-264 GCF_046535395.1 Cupriavidus sp. SIMBA_020
GCCGCGATCTGATGCGCGGCCTGCGGACTCTGCCAGCGGATCGTGCCGTCCGCGCCGACGATCAACGCCGCGCGCGCGTCGAGCGACAGCGCCGCCTGCGCGTAAAGCTGCGCGCGCGAACGCTGCACATGCGCGCCGATGCGCGCGCACAACTCCTCGGGCCGCACCGGCTTGGTCACATAATCGATGCCGCCCACGCGAAAACCGCGCACCACGTGCTCGGTCTCGGTCAACGCCGTCATGAAGATCACGGGCAGATGCTCG
>NZ_JAWRWU010000794.1:0-264 GCF_046535395.1 Cupriavidus sp. SIMBA_020
GCCCGTGTTGATGAACGCGTTCGTCGATGCCTGGAAGATGCGGCCCGCGCCGCCCGTGGCGAACAGCGTGGTCTTGCCTTCGAGAATGTAGACGTCGCCCGTTTCCATTTCGAGCGCGGTCACGCCCAGCACGTCGCCTTCGGCGTCGCGGATCAGATCCAGCGCCATCCATTCGACGAAGAACGTGGTCTTCGCGGCGACGTTCTGCTGATACAGCGTGTGCAGCAGCGCGTGACCGGTACGGTCCGCGGCCGCGCAGGCGCG
>NZ_JAWRWU010000795.1:0-264 GCF_046535395.1 Cupriavidus sp. SIMBA_020
GGCGCACTTCCGCCGGCTGGCGGGATGACATCCATACGTTGCGCCCCTCGCGCGGAGACACCATGAAAACTTTGACCACTGTCGCGGCAGGTGCCGCGTTGCTTCTTTCGTCGTGGGGCGCCAGCGCGGGCGTGACGTTCGAAAGCGTCAAGAATAAGGGCTTCGTCCAATGCGGCGTGTCCACGGGCGTGGCGGGGTTTTCGGTCAATGACAGCAAGGGCGGCTGGATGGGGCTGGACGTGGACCTGTGCCGCGCGCTGGCCG
>NZ_JAWRWU010000796.1:0-264 GCF_046535395.1 Cupriavidus sp. SIMBA_020
CGTTGATTCAACAGGGTTTTTCACGTGTACGTCCGGAGGTGGGGCGCAGGGCGTTCGTTGCGCCGCGCGATGTTCAGGCCAATCCACCATTTTACCTGTTTGGCACAGGCAGCGGCGGGCCAGGGAAGGCGGCGGACACGGCTAGCGGGGTCAGATGAGACACGGGGCGTCAAGCCGCGCGAACACGCAACGCGGATGAGCAAAGAAAAATGACAAGCGGAACGCGCGCCGCGCGCGTCGAGTGCGCCTCGACCGCGCGCGCCG
>NZ_JAWRWU010000797.1:0-264 GCF_046535395.1 Cupriavidus sp. SIMBA_020
GTTGGTCAGCGCGACGCCGCCGGGCTTGGCGCAGGCCTCCTTCATCGCCAGCACCCCGGCCAGGACGTCCTGCCGATCCCGATCCGTGACAAGGCCCAGCGTTTTTTCCAGCATCGGTCCCCACGCCGCCTTCGCGCCCTGGCCCTGCGGCACCGAAGCGCCCATGCGGGCCAGCGTCTTTGCCACGCTGGCCACATTCGAGGGATCGGCCATGTCCGCGGTGAGCTTGCCGAAGAGATGGCCGCAGCGTTTCATCGCGCGCAG
>NZ_JAWRWU010000798.1:0-264 GCF_046535395.1 Cupriavidus sp. SIMBA_020
TTCCTCGGTCTCGGCGTGCAGCCGCCTTCAGCGGAATGGGGCGCGATGCTCGCCTCGGCGCGCGATTACATCGACAGCGCCTGGTGGATCGTCACGATGCCGGGCCTCTCCATCCTGATTTCGGTGCTCGCGATCAATCTGCTCGGCGACGGGCTGCGCGACGCACTCGATCCCAAACTGAAACGGATGGCCTGAAATGGATAGTTTATTGACCATCCGCAATCTGGCGGTGAACTTCAACGGACTACCCGCGGTCGATCGAAT
>NZ_JAWRWU010000799.1:0-264 GCF_046535395.1 Cupriavidus sp. SIMBA_020
GCGGTACCCGAACGGGTCTACGCCTTGTCTCCGAAAACCTTGCCGCCGTGCTCGCGCATGGCGTGGAATTTCACATCCGGATACAGTTCCTCGGCCACGCGCAACTGCGCGGGGGAACTGATCAAAAACGCCGCCGCATCGACCACATCATAGGCGATATGGGCGGCATTGGCATCCATGAACTTGCGCAGCGCCTTGGGGTTATCAGAGGTAATCCAACGTGCCATTGTGTAGCGCGAAGGCATCATCCGGGCGTCCACGCCG
>NZ_JAWRWU010000800.1:0-264 GCF_046535395.1 Cupriavidus sp. SIMBA_020
GTATTGGATTTCGAGCGTTTCGCGGTTATAGCGCTTGCCGTGACAGACGTCGCAGGGCACGTAGACGTCGGGCAGGAAGTGCATTTCCACCTTCAGCACGCCGTCGCCCTGGCAGCTTTCGCAGCGCCCGCCCTTCACGTTGAACGAGAAGCGGCCCGACTCGTAGCCGCGCTCCTTGGCCGCCGGCACGCCGGCGAACAGTTCGCGGATGGGCGTGAAGAGGCCCGTGTAGGTGGCCGGATTCGAACGCGGCGTGCGGCCGAT
>NZ_JAWRWU010000801.1:0-264 GCF_046535395.1 Cupriavidus sp. SIMBA_020
CGAGCGTGAAGACCACCGCCAGGGCGAAGGCCACCCAGGAGATGACGGGCTCATACCCGGTGGTCTGGCGGCCGATGTTGCGAGCGATCTGCGCCGGCCAGTGGAAATGCAACGCGATCCAGCCGAGCCACGCGGTGGCGGCGGTACTCGTTGACATCATGGCCGCCGTCGAGCGTGCGGATCGGGCGCACGGTCACGCCCGGCGCGCGCATGTCCAGCAGCAGCATCGAGATGCCGCGCTGGGCGCGCGCGTCGGGATCGGTG
>NZ_JAWRWU010000802.1:0-264 GCF_046535395.1 Cupriavidus sp. SIMBA_020
GGCTCGGTCGCGAGCCGGCGGGCAGGGTGCGCGCGCCGCGGCCATCGCCTGGATCGTATTCCTCGGCCAGCACGTCGCGGCGCCAGCGGGCGCGGACCTGCGCCGACATCTGGCCGCCGATGCCATGGTTGAAATGGAACACGCCGGAATAGCGCGCCAGGTCGTAGGAGAGCTGGCCCGGATTGGACGGATAGTCCGGCACGAACTGGCCCTGCACGTTCAGGCGGCCCTTGCGCTGGATCTCGCCTTCGGCGATGGAGTCGC
>NZ_JAWRWU010000803.1:0-264 GCF_046535395.1 Cupriavidus sp. SIMBA_020
GAACGCGATCGGCAGCATCGTCGGCGCCGTGCTCGGCCTGCAGAACGTCGAGCTCATGCATACCGGCGCGGGCAGCAAGCCGCAAGGCAACACCAGCAACCTGACGATCCCGGCGGGCGCATCCGCGGTGCCGCACAATCCGACCGAGTTCTCGTCGCTTTATGGCGGCGACGGTACGCCGACGGCCTCGCAAACCACGGTCGGCATCATTTCCGAAGGCGACCTGTCGCAGACGGTCAGCGACCTCAACACGTTCGCCGCGAG
>NZ_JAWRWU010000804.1:0-264 GCF_046535395.1 Cupriavidus sp. SIMBA_020
CGGCGAGATCAGTGACATTTCCGAGGTGCCGTCACGCACGGCGGACAGGTGCTCGCCGACCTTGTTGAGCGACTGCGCCCAGTAGCGTCGCACCTTGACCGCGCCGTTGCTGCGGGTCTCCAGCTGCTTCAGGTACCACTCGTCCAGCCGCGAGGGGCCCGACGTCTCGCTGATGTAGCTGTCGAACTTCAGGGTGACCGGCTTGGCCGCGGCGGCCGCGCGGCCGGTCCAGATGGCCGGGGCCGATGCGCCGGCCAGCAGGCT
>NZ_JAWRWU010000805.1:0-264 GCF_046535395.1 Cupriavidus sp. SIMBA_020
CTCAGCCCGTCCATCATCGGCTGGGTCAAGGAATCCACCGGCAGCCTGGCCGGCGGCCTGTACGCGATCTCCGCCCTGCTGGTGGCCGGCGCCCTGCTGCTGCTGGTGAATCGTCCCCCCCAATCCGCGCCCGCGCGCGCCTGACGCTCAAAGGAATCGATCATGCATATTCTGGTGGCTGGCTTCCAGCACGAGACCAATACCTTCGCGCCGTCCAAGGCGGCCTACGAGAACTTCGTGCGCGGCGAGGGCTTTCCCGCCATG
>NZ_JAWRWU010000806.1:0-264 GCF_046535395.1 Cupriavidus sp. SIMBA_020
CCGCCAGGAACGCACGCGCTACAACGTCTTCGCCACGCTCGACCACGAGTTCTCGTCATCATGGAAAGGGTCGCTGACGCTGTCGCGCACCGGCGACGACAACGACCGCACCTATGGCTGGTTCAGCAGCAACGGCTGGGCCAACCCGCAGACCGGGCAGGGCGCCTCGGTCTGGGTCGCCAAATGGCCGATCCCCAAGACCCAGAACGCGCTGGACGCCAGCCTCAGCGGCGCCTTCGACGCGCTGGGCCGCCGCCACGACCT
>NZ_JAWRWU010000807.1:0-264 GCF_046535395.1 Cupriavidus sp. SIMBA_020
TTCGACGTCGCGGCGATCCTGCTCGCCGCCGGCAACGGCGCATTCGTGCCGCAGAAGCTGTTGCTGCCCGAAGCCGCGGCGCTGGAGTCCCGTCACGTGCACTACAGCGTGCAGCGCCTCGCCGATTTCGCCGACAAGACGGTGGTGGTGGCGGGCGGCGGCGATTCCGCGCTCGACTGGGCGCTGGCGCTGCGCAAGGTCGCGCGGCGCCTGACGCTGGTGCACCGGCGCAACGGTTTCAGCGCGGCCGATTCGAGCGTGGAG
>NZ_JAWRWU010000808.1:0-264 GCF_046535395.1 Cupriavidus sp. SIMBA_020
CGCGCCGGCCGGCAGGTCGAAGTGCACCCGCAGGAAGAAGCGGCCGGTCTCCTCGTCGCCAAACTGCTGCGAATCGAGGATGTTGCAACCCGATTCGAACAACAGGCCGCTGACGCGGAAGACGATGCCGGTGCGGTCGGGGCAGGACAGGGTCAGGATGTAGTCGTTGTGCTGCATGATTCAGTGGGAAGAATGAGAAGAAGCGTCGTCCGCCAGGCGCGCCAGGGTTTCCTCGGCCAGTGCCAGGCTGGAAGTCAGCCCGGG
>NZ_JAWRWU010000809.1:0-264 GCF_046535395.1 Cupriavidus sp. SIMBA_020
GTCGCGGATCGTCGTCGCGTTGCCGCGCACGCTCTGGCCGTCGACCAGCAGCTCGCCGCCGGTGATCTTCTCGAGCGCGTTGATACAGCGCAGCATCGTCGACTTGCCGGAGCCCGACGGGCCGACCACGACGACCACCTCGCCCGCGTCGATCTTCAGGTCGATGTTCTTCAGCACCGGCACATGGCCGAAGCTCTTCGACACGTTCTGGAATTCGATCATGCTCATAAGATTTTCATCCGCTTTTCGACGAGCCGCAGCGTC
>NZ_JAWRWU010000810.1:0-264 GCF_046535395.1 Cupriavidus sp. SIMBA_020
GCATGCGCCAGGCCGAGGCGTTGCCGATCCGCGATCATGCCCTGGCCGAGACGTGGCCGGAGCCGAACTACGGCAAGCTCCTCGAGGACGGCGCCGACCCCTTCCTGGTGGCGCTCGTGCACGCCAGCCGCGACGAGATTCCCAGCAAGCCGCGCAAGGGATGGAAGCTCAAGGGCTGGGCCGACCAAGTGCAACGGCTTCGGGAATTCTCCGGCGAGCTGCTGGCGGGCAGGATCAAGGGCGCCGATGTACGCGCCATCCTGG
>NZ_JAWRWU010000811.1:0-264 GCF_046535395.1 Cupriavidus sp. SIMBA_020
GCAAGACGACGCTCGCGCGCCTGCTCGCCGAACGCTGGTCGATGCAGGCGCTGCTCGAGCGCCCGCAGGACAACCCGTTTCTCGAACGCTTCTACCGCGACACCGCGCGCTACGCGCTGCCCGCGCAGCTCGCGTTCGCGCTGCAGCGCGCGCAGCAGGCGCGCGAGCTGCTCGGCGCGCTCGACACCGGCCGGCCGGTGGTCGCCGATTTCATGCCGCAGAAGAACGACATCTTCGCGCGGCTGAACCTGCCGGAAGACGAAT
>NZ_JAWRWU010000812.1:0-264 GCF_046535395.1 Cupriavidus sp. SIMBA_020
CCGCCATAGCCGCCGTAGGTGCGCACCGGCGACCAGTCCGGCATCGCCGGCGGAATCGGCAAATCGTGCGACGCGAACGGCCCGGCACCCCACACGATCCGGCCGCCGACCACCGTCAGCAACGCGGTCGTGTCGGCGATATCGTCCTCCGCGCACGTGAAGAAATCACGGTCGGGGACCATCAGGTCCGCCAGCTGACCGACCGCGATGCGGCCCTTCTTGCCCACTTCGTTCGAGAACCACGTCACGTACTCGGTCCACATG
>NZ_JAWRWU010000813.1:0-264 GCF_046535395.1 Cupriavidus sp. SIMBA_020
GTTCATCAGCCACGATCTGCCGGCCGTCGCTCGCATCGCCGACACACTCATCGTGCTGCGCAACGGCCGCATCGTCGAACAGGGACTGGCGCGCGACGTAGTCGCGGCACCGAAGCACAAATATACGCAACGGCTGCTGACCGTATCGATCGGGCGCCGCGAGCCGGGTGCCCCCGTTCCGGAGGGCTCGCCGGTGCTGCGCGACGTGTCGCTCACACTCCAACGCGGATAGACACTTGCGGTAGTCGGGCCGTCAGGTTCCGG
>NZ_JAWRWU010000814.1:0-264 GCF_046535395.1 Cupriavidus sp. SIMBA_020
GCCGTGCGCCCTTCCGCGTTCTGCGCGACGGGCACCAGCACCTTCACGCCGGCCGCCTGCGCCTTGGCGAGCGTGGCATCCAGATCGGGCACGTCGTAGCCGGTCGTTTCGCGGCCGTACGGGAACGGCAGCTTGCCGTCGGTCACGAACACGAGCATGTTGCCGAAGCCAGATTGCAGGCGCACGCGACGGATCGTTTCGCCCGGCTTGCCGATCTCGGCGCAGTCCGCGTGGTGGTTGTCGGAGACGATCTTGCCGTGCGAG
>NZ_JAWRWU010000815.1:0-264 GCF_046535395.1 Cupriavidus sp. SIMBA_020
GTGTGACGGCGATTCGCGGATACCGGACGGTTGCCCGTCCGGCCCGCCAGCCCTTGACGGTCTTCTCGACCTAGAATCAGGCATCGGGCGGAGCGAGCCTCCGCCGCGACGTGCTGCTGGAGATCGACTGGCAGGGCGCGCGCCAGGTGCGCCAGCGTTTTCCCGGCGCGATCGGCATCTTCGTGCTGCCGCCGTCCATCGAGGAACTCGAAAGCCGCCTGAAGGCGCGTGGCCAGGATGCGCCGCAGGTGATCGCGCGCCGGC
>NZ_JAWRWU010000816.1:0-264 GCF_046535395.1 Cupriavidus sp. SIMBA_020
TTTCGATTTTTGCATGTCATTTTGCCAGCAGGCGACCGAGTGCCTTGCCGACTGGATCGTCGATGTCAGAATGGTTAATCATATGCGGCAGAACCACTTTGCCGCTGTCAACGGCCTGCTCCCACGTTCGTATGTCGCCCCATTCCTGGATGTTCGGTTGCGCCGAGATCTTTACCAAATCCAGAATCGGAAGATCTGCGAGACCTCCATCCAGATATGCTAAGGGATGCGTCTTGAATGCGAAGGATTTGAAGGTATTGTCGT
>NZ_JAWRWU010000817.1:0-264 GCF_046535395.1 Cupriavidus sp. SIMBA_020
GCCGGTCGCGGCGATCAGCAGACGGCGAGCGCCGACACGACGATGAGCTTCGTCCACGAAGCCGCGCTCGCCCATGTGGTCTACATGCCCGAAGTCGGGCGTCCGGACACCATGAGCAGCCATCAGGAGCAGGACTTCGTGCAATGGCTCGCGAACCGGCTCGGCACCGACGTGCATCCGCCCATGCTCGCGAAAAGCGGTTTCGAGCTGGCGGGCGGCCGTTTGCTGCCCGGTCCCGACGGTGAAGTCGCGCAGTTCATGTAT
>NZ_JAWRWU010000818.1:0-264 GCF_046535395.1 Cupriavidus sp. SIMBA_020
CCGTGCAGCCCGGCCGGCGTGTCGATGACCGCATATTCGAGGCCGCGCGGCGGCTTCGAAGGCGCGTCGGGGTCGAGATTCCACGCCTCGATCTGCGGCAGCCCGGCCGGCCGCAGATCGAGCCACGCATGCGCCGACTGCTGCCGGTCGAGATCGGCGAGCGCGACCCACGCGCCCTGCGCCGCGAAATAGCCGGCAAGATTGGTGGACAGCGTGCTCTTGCCGACGCCGCCCTTCGGATTCGCCACCACGATGACCGTCATG
>NZ_JAWRWU010000819.1:0-264 GCF_046535395.1 Cupriavidus sp. SIMBA_020
CGGCACCGGCGGCGCCGGCCTGGGCCTGGCCATCGTCAAGCGCGTCGCCGCCAGCCACCGGGGCACGATCGAGGTGCAGGACAGCCCCCTGGGCGGCGCGCGTTTTGTCCTGCGGTGGCTGTCGGCGCCGGTGACGGCGGACTGATCGCCGCTTCCCCGCCGCCCCGGCGAACGGCGCCCAAGGCTGCATGGCCCGTATCAGAACACCAGCGTGGCCGAGGCCATGAAGGTGCTGCTGCTGTCCAGGCGATTGGTGCTGCTGAT
>NZ_JAWRWU010000820.1:0-264 GCF_046535395.1 Cupriavidus sp. SIMBA_020
TCGGAACGCCTCAACACGGGCGCCGATGGGATCGATGAAGGCGCGGCGAAAGGGCGGCAGCTCGCGCAGGGCGGCGAGCTCGAAACGCTGCGCCAGCTCAAGAATCTGCAAGGCGAAATCGGCGACAAGATTCTGCCCGCCTATAACGCGGCGCTCGGCGTCACGGCCAGCGCGACGGCGAAGGTAGTCGGATTCATGAAAGAGCACGGCACGGCCGCGCGCGTGATCCTGATCGCACTCGCGGCGCTCGCTGCGATTCTCGTC
>NZ_JAWRWU010000821.1:0-264 GCF_046535395.1 Cupriavidus sp. SIMBA_020
TGCTGGAGCTGGCTGGCGGCGAACTGGCCAGCCACGAAGTGGCCCTGTCGACCCGTATCCAGGAACGCGTACCCGCCGTGCTGGGCGACCGCGTGCAACTGGGGCAGGTGGTGGTCAACCTGGTGCTCAACGCCGTCGAGGCGATGCAGGAGACGCCGGGGGGCGCGCGCCATCTGACCCTGCGTCTGACGCTGCAGGCACCCGGCCTGGTGCAGTGTTCGGTGACCGACAGCGGGCCGGGCCTGAGCCCGCAGGCCCGCGAGC
>NZ_JAWRWU010000822.1:0-264 GCF_046535395.1 Cupriavidus sp. SIMBA_020
CCGCATCATCCGTACACCGAAGCGCTTCTCGCGGCGATTCCCGAGCACAATAAGGGGGCGCGTCGCCTTGCCGCATTGCCGGGCATGGTGCCGGGCCGCGATGATCGCCCGTCCGGCTGTCTGTTCGCGCCGCGCTGCAAGTACGTCGTCGACGATTGCCGCAAGGCGCGCCCGGCGCTCGATCCGCTCGTGGCCGGCAACGATGCGATGCGCGCGCGCTGCATCAAGCCGCTCAATGTTTCCAGCTTCGACCTGACGGGAGGC
>NZ_JAWRWU010000823.1:0-264 GCF_046535395.1 Cupriavidus sp. SIMBA_020
GGCTGCTGGCATGTGGAAAGAGGGGCGGGGCACCAACATTACTGACAGTGGGTCACCGTTCTACGACTGCTACCTGTGTTCCGATGACAAGTTCATCAGCGTTGGCCCGATCGAAAGCAAGTTCTATGACGAGTTGCTGCGGCTGATGGACCTGGACCCGCAGCTCTTGGGCGATCAGATGGATCGCGAGGCGTGGGCCAATGCCAAGAAGGTGCTCGCCGCACGTTTCCGTACCCGAAGCCGTGATGAATGGGTGGCGGTGCT
>NZ_JAWRWU010000824.1:0-264 GCF_046535395.1 Cupriavidus sp. SIMBA_020
CCACCAGCGCCTGGAACATGGCGCGGTTGATATCGGCGTCGCTGAGAATCCTGTCGCGGTCGACCAGGTCATCCCAGAAGTGCGCCACGTCGAACGCCGTGCGCAGGAAATCGACCGCGCTGGCGTTGCCGCGCATCCAGCGCAGCGCCATAGCCTGGTCAAAAAAAGGCGCGCTCATCGGCGCGCCTTCGTGTTCTTGACAGGCTTGGTCCCCCGCCTGCGAGTGGCGGGCACCTCGGCCTTGCGGGCATAGGCCGGATCGAT
>NZ_JAWRWU010000825.1:0-264 GCF_046535395.1 Cupriavidus sp. SIMBA_020
GTTGCGCGAAGGTGCGCAGATCGTCGACGAAGATGCGCATCTGCCAGCCGTGCTCGTGCGCGAGCTGGCGCGCGAGGCGCCAGCACACGCCGATGTCGCCGAAGTTGTCGATCACGGTGCAGAAGAGGTCGCATGCGATCGGTTCGCCGGTCGAGCGCGGCGAAGCGATGGCGGGGACGGAGTCGGAGCCGGAGGCGGGCGTGGTGCGGGACATCGAAGCGGGCCGGTGAATGCTCTAAACTGGCGATTCTAATGGACCCGTTC
>NZ_JAWRWU010000826.1:0-264 GCF_046535395.1 Cupriavidus sp. SIMBA_020
GACGTAGCTGCCGTCGGGAATGTCCTGGGCCAGGCGCCGCGCCATGGCTTCGCGGGTCAGGGGAGTGGGCATGGGGAATCCTTCAACTGGAGAACGCGGAGTGCGCCACCTGGGTGACGCGCTTGACGAAGATGCCTGGCGTCACCACGGCCTCGGGCGACAGCTCGCCCAACGCCACCTTGGCGCGCACCTGCACGATGGTGGTTTTCGCGGCCATGCACATGATGGGGCCGAAGTTGCGCGCGGTCTTGCGGTACACCAGGT
>NZ_JAWRWU010000827.1:0-264 GCF_046535395.1 Cupriavidus sp. SIMBA_020
GCTTGGGCACGCTCAACTGCGGGGTGGAGGCGCTCAGGCGCGGACGCACGAAGGTCTTGAACCACTCGGTATACAGGCGTTCGGTGCTTGCCGCGCCGCCGCGCACTTATATACTGGCCCGCAGGACGGGATCGGCGCGATGCGCGCGCGGGCTGCATCTGTGGCGATTCTAGGAAGCGATCAGACGAAAGAAAGCGCGATCCGCGCGCCAACGGGGAAATGGAACAGAACATGCCTCTTCGGTTTCAAAATCGCAGTGCAGCA
>NZ_JAWRWU010000828.1:0-263 GCF_046535395.1 Cupriavidus sp. SIMBA_020
CTATAATTTCACCGAGTCTCTCGTTGAGACAGTGCCCAGATCGTTGCGCCTTTCGTGCGGGTCGGAACTTACCCGACAAGGAATTTCGCTACCTTAGGACCGTTATAGTTACGGCCGCCGTTTACTGGGGCTTCAATTCGCACCTTCGCTTACGCTAAGCGCTCCTCTTAACCTTCCAGCACCGGGCAGGCGTCAGCCCCTATACTTCGCCTTACGGCTTCGCAGAGACCTGTGTTTTTGCTAAACAGTCGCCTGGGCCTATT
>NZ_JAWRWU010000829.1:0-263 GCF_046535395.1 Cupriavidus sp. SIMBA_020
GAACTGTTGCTGCGGTAACTAATAACGGTGAAGGTGTTGCTGGTGTTGCTTACGACGCGAAAGTAGTGCCTGTACGTGTGTTAGGTAAATGTGGAGGTTTAACCTCTGACATTGCTGATGGTATTATTTGGGCTTCAGGTGGAAATGTGTCGGGTACATCGGCAAATGCTAACCCTGCTGATGTTATAAACATGAGCTTAGGTGGTGCAGGTGCATGTAGCTCAACGACTCAAAATGCTATTAATACAGCACGCAATAACGGT
>NZ_JAWRWU010000830.1:0-263 GCF_046535395.1 Cupriavidus sp. SIMBA_020
CTTTCCAGGGTCAGGTTGAGCAGGCGCCGGATGATGCGCTGCTCGGTGGTGGTGAAATCACGGCCTTCGACGCGCGTGTGGTAGCGGCCATCGCCGCCGAACAGGCTGTCGATGACCAGGAACACCAGGTTCGGGTCGTAGGTGAACAGGGCGGTGCCGCGCAGCGGCTTCATCTGCACCATGTTCAGGTTGCTGGGAACCGGCAGGTTGCGTTCGAAGTCCGCGTACTTCTGGATCTTGATGGAACCGACGGTGATGTCGGC
>NZ_JAWRWU010000831.1:0-263 GCF_046535395.1 Cupriavidus sp. SIMBA_020
CTACAGCCCCCCAGCGCCAGCGACGGCCCAGAATATATGGTTCATGGGCGGCGCTATCAGTGAAGATTTCGCCGAAGACTCGAAGGCGTTTTCCCGCGAAGGTGCCCGCTTTTTCTGGGAAGCTTTCAGCCAGTGGGACAAATCCGAAAACGATCAGAAGATGGAGGGCTGGACGGACAGCATAGCCGATGCGCTAGGAGGTTTTTTCCGGAAAAACTGCTATGTCAATCTCACCACCGACCGAGGGCAGGAATGGCTTCGCG
>NZ_JAWRWU010000832.1:0-263 GCF_046535395.1 Cupriavidus sp. SIMBA_020
GCTCGCCGGCCGCTACGAGAACGCGTTCTGCAGCGTGCGTCCGCCCGGCCATCATGCCGAACCCGCGCGCGCGATGGGCTTTTGCTTCTTCAACAACGTCGCCGTGGCCGCGCGTCACGCGCTCGACGTGCATGGGCTGTCGCGCGTGGCCGTCATCGACTTCGACGTGCACCACGGCAACGGCACCGAGGCCGCGTTCGCCGGCGACGATCGCGTGCTCATGTGCAGCATCTTCCAGCATCCGTTCTATCCGTTTTCGGGCG
>NZ_JAWRWU010000833.1:0-263 GCF_046535395.1 Cupriavidus sp. SIMBA_020
GTACGCCTCGACGCCCGGCTGCAGCACGCTGATCGTTCCTTGCGGGCCGAACGCGGCCGATTGATACGGCGCGCTCAGCACGAAACCCCACGTGCGCTGCAGTTGCTCGACTTCGCGCCGATAGCCGAACTTGCGCTGCGTGTCGAACGCGTGCTCGCTTTCGTCGGCATCGAGACTGTGCTCGAACATCTGCACCGATTCGTCGTTCAGGCCGATCCGCTTCGCCGCATAGCCGGCATCCGCATAGTTCATCGCGTTGCCGG
>NZ_JAWRWU010000834.1:0-263 GCF_046535395.1 Cupriavidus sp. SIMBA_020
GGCGGCTGAGGCCGCCCGTCCCTGGACTTTCCATTCGGAGCGATTACCCGATGAGCATCACTGCAATCAACGTACGTAACCAGTTCAAAGGCAAGGTGAAGGAGATCATCCGCGGGCCGGTGGTGTCGGAAGTCGACGTCGAGACGCCGTTCGGCATCGTCACGTCGGTGATCACCACGCGCTCGGTCGACGAACTCGAACTGAAGGTCGGCGCGGAAGTCGTTGCGCTCGTCAAGTCGACCGAGGTGTCGATCGCGCGCCTC
>NZ_JAWRWU010000835.1:0-263 GCF_046535395.1 Cupriavidus sp. SIMBA_020
GCCGCGCTCGACCGTGCGCTCGCGCAGATGTCGATCCACAACCAGAACGCGCGCAAGGACATCGAGCTGCTGTGGGCGCGTGTGGATGAGGGGAAGAAGGAACGCGATGCGCTCGAGGCGCAGATCGGCGGCGTCGACGACCGGGTGGCGGCGATGAAGAACACCGCGAGGGGCGCGATGCGGGTGCTCGGGATCGTGCTTGGCCTCGTCCAGACGTTTCTCGTCGGCTCGATCGTGTGGGTGTTCACCCATATCAACGAAGG
>NZ_JAWRWU010000836.1:0-263 GCF_046535395.1 Cupriavidus sp. SIMBA_020
GGGCGCCTCGGGCAGCAGCGGCGAACGCTGTTCCTCGGTGACGGCCAGCAGCTTGAGCTTGCCGGTCTGCACGTGCGGCAGGGTCTGCGTGCCGGCGCTGAACAGCACCTGGGTGCGGCCGGCCACCGTGTCCAGCACCGCCGGCGCGCCGCCGCGGTAGGGAATGTGCATCATCTTCACGCCCGCGGCCTTCTCGAACAGCGCGGCGCTCAGGTGGTTGGTCGAGCCCTGGCCGGCCGAGGCGTAGGCCACCTTGTCGGGGT
>NZ_JAWRWU010000837.1:0-263 GCF_046535395.1 Cupriavidus sp. SIMBA_020
CAATTGCGCCGCCGCATCAACGAGGAGCTGAACACGGTCCAGAACATCGGCGGCGAGAACGCGATCGCCGATCTCGGCATCGACCTGCCGAACCTCGAGGATCTGGAGGACGCGAATATCGTCGCCGACAACGTGCGCGTGATGGGCCCGATGATCGTCGCCGCGATGTTCGACGAGCTCAAGGTGTTCCAGGTCGTCGACCGCATCGTCGAGCAATTCCAGCACGGCACGCTGCCGATCGGCCCGGGCAACGCCGGCAAGCT
>NZ_JAWRWU010000838.1:0-263 GCF_046535395.1 Cupriavidus sp. SIMBA_020
GTGCGACTTGCCGCTCGAACTTCGTGATGAACTCGGTGCGTTCCGGTACGACGTGTTCGTGCGCCGCCTCGGCTGGTCCCTACCCGATGTTAAGGAAAATGAAACCATGGAATGGGATCACTTCGATGGCGAAAACACCATTCAGGTTGTTGAACGCACTTCCAACGGACCGGTATGTGGTTGCGCACGACTGATGCCAACTACCGCCCCATATCTGCTCCGAGAACTACTGCCTCGTTCGTCGGAACTCGATTTTCCCTCGT
>NZ_JAWRWU010000839.1:0-263 GCF_046535395.1 Cupriavidus sp. SIMBA_020
GTCCAGGCGTTCAGGTGCACCGCCTTGGTCAACAGACCCAGCGGCCGCACCGCCGCGCGTTCGATCACGCCCAGCGCAATGTCGCCGTCCAGGACGTCGAGCAATTCATCGCGCCAGCCCCTCAGGCAGTTGGCTTGGCGCAACAGTTGCGCGGTCTGTTCGAGCACGCCATCGAGCGCCGGGCCGGGGGGCAACGCCGCGCCGATGCGCAGCGCGTCGGTATCCACGTCGATGTGCGCGGCTCCCTGGAGGGCGTCGCAGGC
>NZ_JAWRWU010000840.1:0-263 GCF_046535395.1 Cupriavidus sp. SIMBA_020
GGGCCTTCGGGATTGACTTGCGGTGCGCAGCGCCGGGATAAATGGCGTGCTTATCGTTGCCGATTGTAGCACCCTTTGGGCCTATTTCGTGACATTTGCGCGACAAAAGGGGCGGCTGATGGCGCGAACATGGCCCGTCGGCGAGCGCAGGAGGGAGCAACCGAACCCCTCAGGCCAGGTTGCGGCTGTCGGCGATGGCGGCCAGCGCATGCAGCACGCCCTCTTCCCAGTGCGGCGCGCGCAGCCCGAAGGTGCGCTCCAGC
>NZ_JAWRWU010000841.1:0-263 GCF_046535395.1 Cupriavidus sp. SIMBA_020
TGGGCTATAACAATGCCATGCTGTTTAATTCGGGATTTAGTGCTAATAGCAGTGTTATAAAAGCGCTATTTCAAGATAAAGCCATTGCTCAGCAAAGTGCGATTTTTCAGGATAAACTTAATCATGCGAGCTTAATCGACGGCGCATTGCATGCAAACGCAGCACTTGTGCGCTTTAACCATAACAACATGAATCATTTACGTTCACGGCTCGAAAAGTCCAATGCTAAGTATAAATTGATCGTGAGTGAGGGTGTATTCTCG
>NZ_JAWRWU010000842.1:0-263 GCF_046535395.1 Cupriavidus sp. SIMBA_020
CTCGGCGAACAGTGGATCAAGGACGGCCTTGGCCGGCCTGCCACGTCCGGGGCGCTCGATTCGGCGGACTCCATGCCGCCGGAAGCGTTCGACGGCGCTGAGCCGCTCTCACGCCTCCTGGATAGCGAGTTATCGCCGGTGCCAAGCACTTTGGCAAAGACCACGAATCGTCCGAGGACGACGGTTTTGTCGCGGCTGTAAGCGGTGGGGCGATGGGGACGGTAGCGCTTCCCGGCACGCAAAATGAAAAAGGCGCAGTCACG
>NZ_JAWRWU010000843.1:0-263 GCF_046535395.1 Cupriavidus sp. SIMBA_020
CGCTGTATGGCGCGATGCGCGAGATTCGCGCGGGCAATCCGGGCAAGCCGCTGTGGCGATGGTTCCGCGAAACGCGCGATTCGGACCTGCTGGTCGTGGCGGGCGAGGACGTCGCCGCGCTCGCGGGTCTCGCGATTGCGTTCGTCGCGGTGCTGCTGACGGTGATCACCGGCAATCCCGTGTGGGACGCGTGCGGCTCGATCTGCATCGGCTTTCTGCTGATGACGATCGCGTGGCTCGTCGCGCGCGAAGTGAAGTCGATG
>NZ_JAWRWU010000844.1:0-263 GCF_046535395.1 Cupriavidus sp. SIMBA_020
CGCGCGACGTTGCGCGATACCTTCGCCGCGCCGCGGCGCGTGCTGATCTGCGACGTCGGCGGCGGTACGACCGATCTGACGCTCGTCGACGTCGCGCCGGGCGACGATGGCGAACCGACCTTCACGCGCGTGGGTGTCGGCAATCACCTGATGCTCGGCGGCGACAACATGGACCTCGCGCTCGCGCGCCTGGTCGAGCCGCGCCTGACCGAGCCCGGCACGCGGCTGTCGGCCGCGAGCCTGTCGCAGCTCGTCGAACGTTG
>NZ_JAWRWU010000845.1:0-263 GCF_046535395.1 Cupriavidus sp. SIMBA_020
GGGCTGGCGGGCAGGATTAGTCGTTGATGAAGATCGCGCCCAGTTTCTCAAGGTGTTCCAGCGCCTCGCCGCAACCGCGCACGACGCAGGTCAGGGGATCATCGGCGACCACCACCGGCAGGCCGGTTTCTTCTTGCAGCAGGCGGTCCAGGTCACGCAGCAGGGCGCCGCCGCCGGTCAGGGCGATGCCCTTGTCGGTGATGTCGGCGCCGAGTTCGGGCGGGGTCTGCTCAAGGGCGATCTTGACGGCAGAGACGATCTGG
>NZ_JAWRWU010000846.1:0-263 GCF_046535395.1 Cupriavidus sp. SIMBA_020
TGATCACACCAACCGCCAAATCAACCGCATTGCCTTTGACAGCGAAATCTCGGAATTCTTTGACGAAACCAGTCGCTTTGCTCATAAAAGCACTCCCTTCGTGATACGCCCACCAGTAGGCTGGCGCTATAATACGCGGTTGCTATGTTGTTACATATTCCCGCGAAGCCGATGCCGCAGAAGTGATGCTACTCGTAGAGCGGGCGCATCAACAAGGATAGGAAGATGAGTCAGGATACGCTGGTGCATGATGATGACGGTGC
>NZ_JAWRWU010000847.1:0-263 GCF_046535395.1 Cupriavidus sp. SIMBA_020
CATCAGATGCAGCATTTCGTCGTGGAAAATTTCGCGGTGTTCGATACAGCGCGTCAGCGCTTCGGAGGGGGAGATCGTCACGGTGCGTCCTTCTTAGGCGAGGTTCAGGAAATTGCGCAGCAGGGCGTGGCCGTGTTCGCTGAGCACGGATTCGGGGTGGAACTGTACTCCGTACAGGGGCAGCGTCTTGTGGCGCACGCCCATGATGTCGCCGTCCGGCGCCGTGGCGGTCACGGCCAGGCACTCGGGCAGCGTCGCCGGGT
>NZ_JAWRWU010000848.1:0-263 GCF_046535395.1 Cupriavidus sp. SIMBA_020
GGACGCGCGGATCATCGGTCCGGTCCACGGCAGAAAATTGATGCCGGCCGCCATCGAAACCGCCGCGGCGAGCACGCGCCGGCCCATCTTCAGGCGGTCGTAGAGCGGCAGCATCGCGGGAATGGTGACGAGAAAGCAGACCGCGCCGGACCCGTCGAGGTGAATCAGCAGCGCCAGCAGCGTCGTGCCCATCACGATTCGCGTGGGCCGCGTGCCGACCGCGCGCAAGATCCGGTCGATGATCGGGTCGAGCGTGCCCGCAT
>NZ_JAWRWU010000849.1:0-263 GCF_046535395.1 Cupriavidus sp. SIMBA_020
TACAACGGCAAGCAGATCATCCGTGCCGGCCTGGAGGACCACTTCTGCGGCAAGCTGCTGGGCGTGCCCATGGGCTGTGACATCTGCTACACCAACCACGCCGAAGCCGACCAGGACGACATGGATAACCTGCTGACCCTGCTGGGGGTGGCAGGAATCAACTTCATCATGGGCATCCCCGGGTCCGACGACATCATGCTCAACTACCAGACTACGTCCTTCCACGACGCGCTCTATGCTCGCCAGACCCTTGGCCTGAAACC
>NZ_JAWRWU010000850.1:0-263 GCF_046535395.1 Cupriavidus sp. SIMBA_020
CTACCGGTTGATGACGAAGTGCCGCCTTGGTTACGGACCGGGACCGACTGGGCGTTTGCGCTGGCGGGACTGGTCGGGGGGCTTGGCGGACTCTTGAAGGCAGCTGGCGGCCTGTCGCGCGCGGTTCTACCGTGCGCCGCAAAGTTCATCGGCGGGTTTGTTCTTGGAGAAGCCTTTGGGCGCTACGTCGCCGGCCCTGCGATCAACAAGGCGATAGGCGGGATGTTTGGTAACCCGGTCGATGTGACGACCGGCCGGAAGAT
>NZ_JAWRWU010000851.1:0-263 GCF_046535395.1 Cupriavidus sp. SIMBA_020
TGCGCTGCCAGAAGCCAGCCCAGCGCGCCGCGCCGCGCGCGCCGAACAGATGGCGGATGCGGCGGTCGTAGGCCATGACGTCGTGCACGCGATGCAGGGCGAACCAGTTGTCGGCCCAGCCCGCGATCAGGCTGGACAGCCACAGCAGCACGGCGGTGGCGGCGGCGTAGATCGGCGTCGGTCCCCACAGGGAAAACGAGTCCAGCGTGGCCTGAGCCTTCTCGGCATCGATCAGGGGCCGTTGCAGCCAATGCTGCGCCACC
>NZ_JAWRWU010000852.1:0-263 GCF_046535395.1 Cupriavidus sp. SIMBA_020
CTCCAGACCTTGCTCCAGATCGCGCATGTTCAGCAGGTCGCCGCCGCTGACCCGAAACGCGTTTTTCCACGTCCCCCACATCGAAGGATCGGCCAGCCGAACCTGACGCACGAGGCCCGGCACAAGCGCGAACGACAGCGTGCCGGTCGTCAAATCCTGCTGCGGCACGAGTACGCGCGTGGTCACGTAGCCGCGATTGAGCACGGTCTGTTGCAATGCCTTGCTCAGTATGTCGATGCCTTGCTTGCCGACGCATTGCCCTG
>NZ_JAWRWU010000853.1:0-263 GCF_046535395.1 Cupriavidus sp. SIMBA_020
TGCATCCGGCGTGGGGCTGTTTTTCCTTGCAAGCGCCGCTTATGTGCTGACGCGTCCCCGGCCGCAACCGCTTGATTCCGAAATGAAAACCCGCGTCGATCGGGATGGCCCGGCGGCAGGCGCCTGAGGCCTTATTGAAAGCTGGCGACGCGCGTAACGCGTCGAAACCAACCTGACTTTGCCGCCTGCCTTGGCGGGTGTCTTTCTCTGCTTAAATGGCTTGCAGCGCCGCCGGGCCGGCGGGTGTGTCGCCCGCCCGGCCC
>NZ_JAWRWU010000854.1:0-263 GCF_046535395.1 Cupriavidus sp. SIMBA_020
GGCATCGGCGCGCAGCACGAAACGGTGCGACAGGCTGCCGTTGCGCACCAGGAAATCGACATTGCTCAGGACCAGTTCAGGCGCCCGGCGCAGTTCGTCCTGCCAGCGGATGCGGGCGCCGCGCACCAGCAGTTCGCGCTGCGCGGTCAGCCAGCGCAGCGCCGGATGATCCAGGTCCGAGCGGTGATCGCTGGCATTCAGGTCGATGCCCTGCCCCGCCACCCACAGGCGGTTGTCGGCATCGCGGCGCAGGGTCAGTTCGG
>NZ_JAWRWU010000855.1:0-263 GCF_046535395.1 Cupriavidus sp. SIMBA_020
CTCAGGAACAGTACCCATGTCATTGCCACCTAGCACGCTCTCAGGCTCTTTATCAAAGATATTATTCATACCACCTGTTAAACGAACACCGTCGTTTAAGTTGTAGCTCATACAGATATCATGGTAAACAGTGTCGTCTGTGCTAAAGAATTCGCCCTAGTACTTACCGTCCATACCTTTAATGTAACGAGCGTTGTAAAGCACGCTGATATCATCATTAATCTCGTAGTTAACTGAAAGGTTTGACTTAATTTCAGAGTAAC
>NZ_JAWRWU010000856.1:0-263 GCF_046535395.1 Cupriavidus sp. SIMBA_020
GTGCGGTTTCGGGCGCGGCGACACGGTGCGCATCGGCGGCTGGACCACCGGCCTGCTGACGCCCTCGGGCCGCGCCGCGCTAGTGCTGCCGTCGATCACGCTGGCGCTGTTTCAGATCACGCTGATCATGCGGCTGGTGCGGGCCGAGATGCTGGAGACGCTGCGCACCGAGTTCATCAAATTCGCCCGCGCCCGCGGCCTGCCGGACCGGGTGGTGCATTTCCGGCCGGCGCTGCGCAATTGCCTGATGCCGGTCATCACCG
>NZ_JAWRWU010000857.1:0-263 GCF_046535395.1 Cupriavidus sp. SIMBA_020
CCGATTTCGACCTGGTGTACGGATATTTTCCGCGGCTGTACGAACGCCGCCGCGGCCTGGCGGGCTATCTGTCGGGCGGCGAGCAGCAGATGCTGGCGATCGGGCGGGCGTTGATGACGCGGCCGCGGTTGTTGCTGCTGGATGAGCCGACGCTGGGGTTGGCGCCGCTGGTGATTGCGCAGATTTTCGACATCATTCGTGAAATCCGGGAGCAGGGCGTGACGGTGTTCCTGGTTGAGCAGAATGCGAACAAGGCGCTGCAG
>NZ_JAWRWU010000858.1:0-262 GCF_046535395.1 Cupriavidus sp. SIMBA_020
CTGATCGACAAAGGTCTGATCCCGATGGAAGGTGACGAAGAACTGAAACTGCTGGCGTTCGACATCGAAACCCTGTACAAGGAAGGTGAAGAATTCGGTAAAGGTCCGATCATCATGATCTCTTACGCGGACGAAGAAGAAGCGAAAGTTATCACCTGGAAAAAAATCGACCTGCCGTACGTTGAAGTTGTTTCTTCTGAACGTGAAATGATCAAACGTTTCCTGAAAATCATCCGTGAAAAAGACCCGGACATCATCATCA
>NZ_JAWRWU010000859.1:0-262 GCF_046535395.1 Cupriavidus sp. SIMBA_020
GATCGCGCCGAAGTGTTCGCCGAGCGTATCGAGCGCATCGCGTACGGGGCCCGTCAGCGACAGTTTGTCGGCGAGCAGGCCGGCGGCCTCGATCCCGCCGACGGCCAGCGCGACGACCGCCGACAGCAGCGTGATGCTCGCGTTATAGAGCAGCTTGCGCTGCGGGTCGTCCATCGCCCAACCGTACGCGTGAATCATCAGCACGTTGTCGGTCGAGTCGATCAGCGTCATGTAACCGCTGCCGCCGTTCGCGCCGTTGAGT
>NZ_JAWRWU010000860.1:0-262 GCF_046535395.1 Cupriavidus sp. SIMBA_020
GGTTCTTCGGCTCGTACATCCTCACCATCGCCATCCTGCACATCTTCAACAACATCGAGATGCCGGTGACGCTGTGGAAGTCGTACTCCGCCTACTCGGGCGTGCAGGACGCGATGGTGCAATGGTGGTACGGCCACAACGCCGTGGGCTTCTTCCTGACCGCGGGCTTCCTGGGGATGATGTACTACTTCGTACCCAAGCAGGCCGAGCGCCCGGTGTACTCCTATCGCCTGTCGATCGTGCACTTCTGGGCACTGATCAC
>NZ_JAWRWU010000861.1:0-262 GCF_046535395.1 Cupriavidus sp. SIMBA_020
CTTGATCGGATGCATGACGATCGCCGGCTTCGAGTCGTTGATCGAGATGTAGCCGTCGGTGCCGTAGCGCATCGCGGCGATCGCTTCGAGCGCCTTCTGTTTCGCGTCGGCTTCGGACAGCGCGTTCTGCTGCGACAGCTTGTAGAAGTGATCGGCGACGTTGGTTGCCTGCGCAACCAGCGTGGACAACTGGTCGCGGCGGTCTGCCGTCATCGACGTGCGCGTCTGCCACGCGCCGATCCCGGCGATCATGAGCAGGCCG
>NZ_JAWRWU010000862.1:0-262 GCF_046535395.1 Cupriavidus sp. SIMBA_020
CGGGCCCCGCGCTCTGCAGGCGGCCGCCCGCGCCGAGAAAGAGGCCGGTGCCGATCGCACCGCCCATCGCGATCATCTGCACGTGGCGCGGCTTCAACTGTTTCGCATAGCCGGCTTCGTGCGACGCGAACATCGCATCGCGATCGGCATGACGGGGATCCGCGCCGCCGGCCGTGTCGGCCGGGCGCTCGCTGACGTGCTTCATGGTGTGTCTCCGTTTCTTGATGTGTTGCGCCCGTCGACGGGGCGCTGCGGTAACGGG
>NZ_JAWRWU010000863.1:0-262 GCF_046535395.1 Cupriavidus sp. SIMBA_020
GGGAGGAATCGACTGTCATAGCCGCACTATATTAGATGAAAGATAAACTTGCAAGTTTATCTTTCATCGCCGCGCCGCTCTGTTCTGCAGTAGTACTGGATGCCGACCGCGACATCGAAGGCCTCGAGGCCCGGTTTGGAGATGGTAACGCGGTGCACATACGATTAAGCGGCACGGCCGGTGTGCCGTGGTCGACCAAATGGATCTGTTAGCGCCGCAGGTCCTCGACAGCAGATTGGCGTTTGCTGGCAAGGTAGTCATG
>NZ_JAWRWU010000864.1:0-262 GCF_046535395.1 Cupriavidus sp. SIMBA_020
CGCGTCAAGTGCGGACGGAAACGTAATCAGGGTTTCGCCGGGCCTGTTCCAGCCCATCGCGGCCGACGACGTTGCGGCGATCGTTGCCGACGTGGCACTCGCGGCGCCGCGAAACGATATCGTCGAGATCGCCGGCCCGGAAAGAGCGCCGTTCAACGAAATCATCGCCCGCTATCTGAAGGCGGCCGGCGATCCGCGCGAGGTCGTGAGAGACCCCAAGGCCCGGTATTTCGGCGGGCTGGTCGAGGAGCAGTCGCTCGTG
>NZ_JAWRWU010000865.1:0-262 GCF_046535395.1 Cupriavidus sp. SIMBA_020
CGTGTTCGCCATCTCCCTGGGGATCGGCGCGCACCAGGCCTGGACCGCCAACATCTGGAGCCTGGTGATGGACTACACGCCCAAGCACATGATGAGCACAGTGTTCGGCTTCGGCGGCATGTGCGCGGCCATCGGCGGCATGTTCATGACCCAGATCGTCGGCCACATCCTGACCGTGACCAACAACAACTACACCCTGCTGTTCACCCTGATCCCGGCGATGTACTTCATTGCCCTGACCTGGATGTACTTCATGGCCCCG
>NZ_JAWRWU010000866.1:0-262 GCF_046535395.1 Cupriavidus sp. SIMBA_020
GCCTCGCCCCGGCGCGCGCATCCGGCGCACCGGCCTCTCCCGCCCGCCGCAGTTTCATGGCTTTCGCGGGCGCCACGGCGGGCGCAAGCCTGCTGGGCACGCTGCCCGGCTGCGGCGGCTCGACGACCGCAGCGAGCACCGCGGACACCGGCACGGCTGCATCGGTCGATCCGATCTGGGGCACCGGCGGCGCGGCGCAGCAGATCATCGACGCAGTCCAGCACGTGGCGCTCTCCCTGTTCCCGTCGACCGATTATCTGGT
>NZ_JAWRWU010000867.1:0-262 GCF_046535395.1 Cupriavidus sp. SIMBA_020
GAAAAATCGGTCTCGCACATGCCGCCGACCAGCACCTTGAGCCCGCGCCGATACGCGATGGCCGCGGCGATCTGCATGAACATCAGGTTGCGGCCCGGCACGAAGGTGTTCGGCAGGCCGTTCGCGGCCGTTTCGATCTCGATTTCGCGCGTCATGGCGGTGTCGCTGATCGAACCGAGCACGGAGAGGTCGATCATGTGATCGTCGCCGAGACGCTCGCCCCACTTTGGGAACCGGCTCGCGACAGCGGCGCGAAAGCCCT
>NZ_JAWRWU010000868.1:0-262 GCF_046535395.1 Cupriavidus sp. SIMBA_020
GTGCACGGCCACTTCGGCCTGCAGCGACGAGCCGATGCGGTTGGCGGTGCGGGCTTCCTCGAGCGCCTTCGTCACGTTGCCGCGCACGTCGCGCAGCAGCGCCCATTTCTCGATCAGCGCGGCCGCGCCGGCGACTTCCGGATACGCGTAGTACGTCTCCGTGAACACGGTGTCGCTCGCCGGCTGGAACACCTTCCATGCCTCTTCCGCGGTGAACGACAGGAACGGCGCGAGCACGCGCAGCAGCCCCTGCGTCAGATGG
>NZ_JAWRWU010000869.1:0-262 GCF_046535395.1 Cupriavidus sp. SIMBA_020
GCCGTCGAGCGCGGCGAGTGCATCGTAATGGTGCGCGGCGAAACCGACCGGATGGCCGCGCACGCCACGATGCATGGGGGCGACGATCGACGCGTCGTCGGCGTCGAGCGCGCGAGTGAGCACTTCGTAGGTGGACGCCGCGATCCACGGCATATCGCCGAGCGCGACCAGCCAGCCGGTCGCTTCGGGCGTCGTGCGGACACCGACCGCGAGGCTCGCGCCCATGCCGCGCATCGCGTCGGGCGCGTAGACGACCTGGCAG
>NZ_JAWRWU010000870.1:0-262 GCF_046535395.1 Cupriavidus sp. SIMBA_020
ATACCATAACTAGGCTGGTTTACCTCAACAGCACCATAAACAGGGTTGTTAACTTCATCATAGCTATTGCTTTGCCAGCGATAGCCACCACCCAATTTTAGATTGTCTAATGCACCTGAGAGTTGATAGCTAGTAAAAAGTTTAAATTGATCTTTTGGGTTGGTGGTATTTAATACCGTATTATCCGGTTTTTCGCCTTTACTATGGGTATAGCCAAAATAAGCGTTCCAGTTGTCGGTTAATTTTCCGTTGATTTCTAGCT
>NZ_JAWRWU010000871.1:0-262 GCF_046535395.1 Cupriavidus sp. SIMBA_020
CTGCTTCACGTTCGACGGGTCGATCTGCTTGAGCGGCGAATGCGACTGGCCGTTGTATGTGCGGTAGTAGGTGAGCCAGCCCGGATCGCGTTGCGCGTCCGTGAGGCGCTGGTACGTGACGGCCGGATAATCGGCGGCGGCGTCCACGAGGCCGGGATTCAAGGCGATGGCGACGGCTGCCGCGATTCCGATGGTTGCCAGTCGGCGCGTCGAAGCCGAGAGTTTTTTCATGGTTGTCTCCTGAGTCATTGTGGTCGCACCG
>NZ_JAWRWU010000872.1:0-262 GCF_046535395.1 Cupriavidus sp. SIMBA_020
GGCCCAGCCGCCGGCCACCGAGGAGCACAGGGCAATCATCAGCGCCCAAAGATACAGCGATCCGGCCTGCGCCCAGGAAAAGCCCAGGGTCGGCAACCGGAACAACTCCAGGTGCAGGCCCAAGGGCAGCAGACACAGCATCGCCAGCGCACCTCCACTCATCATCAATCCGGTCCAGGCGCCAAGGGCTGGCACGGACAAGCTCGCCATCGCCCGCTGATTGAGCAGGCTGAAAATCAGCCACACGGCTATCGCTCCCAGG
>NZ_JAWRWU010000873.1:0-262 GCF_046535395.1 Cupriavidus sp. SIMBA_020
TCGCGTGATACGCGCGCAGATAGAGATTCTGGTTGTCGAGGCCGTCACGCACATCGGCATCGATGAGCTTGTCGCCGCGCGAACGGGCCGCGCGAATCCGGCGCTCACCGTCGACGATCACGTATTTGCCGGGGAACTGCGGCAGGCGCGTGACCAGAATCGGCGTGATCTGACCTTGGCTCGCGAAGCTCTCCGCGAGTTCATCGATCGTCTCGGCGCTATAGCACGCGCGCGGATTGTACGGATTCGACACGACGTCATC
>NZ_JAWRWU010000874.1:0-262 GCF_046535395.1 Cupriavidus sp. SIMBA_020
TCATCGGCGCGCTGGCGGTGGCGGCGTTGCTGCTGGTGCCGCAGGCCTTCGTCACCGCCGGTTGGCAGTTGGTGGCGCTGCGCTTCCTGATGGGTTTGGCGCTGGGCGGGCTGCTGCCGTGCGTGACCAGCGTGATCCGCCACAATGTGCCCGACGGCGTCGGCGGCAACGTGCTCGGCATGTCGATCTCGGCGCAGTACGCGGGCCAGGTGGCGGGCCCCTTGCTCGGCGGATTCATCGGCGGGCATTTCGGCATGCCGGC
>NZ_JAWRWU010000875.1:0-262 GCF_046535395.1 Cupriavidus sp. SIMBA_020
GTGCGTTCTCACCGTCTCATCCAAGGACCAGCATGATTCGCCAAACCTTCGTCGCGCTGGCGCTGGCCGGCGCCGCCGTTTCCGCTGCTTCGGCCGCGCATGCGGCGCAACTGACCGTCGAGGAGATCGACGCCGATGCGCGCCAGCCGACCGTGTACCAATGCGCGAACGAGAAGCAGCCGCTGCGCGTGTCGTACTGGCGCGCCGGCAACGGCCAGAGCTTCGCGCTCGTGCCGGTCAACGGGCAGCAGATGCTGTTCGT
>NZ_JAWRWU010000876.1:0-262 GCF_046535395.1 Cupriavidus sp. SIMBA_020
CACGAGGACTCGCCGCGCGGCATGGCAAGCGGGTCGCTCCGGCCATCCGCGCCATCGCGGCGGCGACATGAAACATCGGATAGCGCGCTGGAGCGGACGCGGCATCCACCAGGCCGCGCGGCCCCGTCAGCGCGCCGAGGGTCAGGCATTCGAGCGCCGCGCCTTCGAGCGCCGTTGCGTAACCGGCCAGCCACGCCGCGCCGAACAGACCGCGCTGACGCGGGTCGTCGCCGGCCATCGCCACGCGCTCGCCGCGCGGATT
>NZ_JAWRWU010000877.1:0-262 GCF_046535395.1 Cupriavidus sp. SIMBA_020
GCCGGCAGCGCGTTTTCGCGGCAAGCCGGGATCCACGACACCACCATCGGCTGGCGCTTCATCAATCCGCTGATGAAACGCCAGTACGGCGTGGACTCGATGCCTGAAACCGCGGAAAACGTCGCTGTCGAATTCGGTATCAGCCGCGCGGACCAGGACGCGTTTGCCCTGGCAAGTCAACAAAAGGCGGCCCGCGCGCAGCGCGACGGCACGTTGGCCCAGGAAATCGTCGGCGTTGAAATTGCACAGAAGAAAGGCGATC
>NZ_JAWRWU010000878.1:0-262 GCF_046535395.1 Cupriavidus sp. SIMBA_020
GTTTGCGATCCTGTCGCGTGCGGGCAGCGACACGATGTAGGTCGGCGAGCGCTGCAGCATCGTCACGTGTTTCGCGTCGGTGGCCATCGACGGCACCAGCGTGACGGCCGTCGCGCCGCTGCCGATCACGACGACGCGCCGGTTCGCATATGACAGGTCCTTCGGCCATTGCTGCGGGTGCACGATGCGGCCTTCGAACGATTCCATGCCGGCCCAGTCGGGCAGGTAGCCGCCGTCGTAGTCGTAATAGCCGCTGCACATG
>NZ_JAWRWU010000879.1:0-262 GCF_046535395.1 Cupriavidus sp. SIMBA_020
GCGGGCGGCATGGCCACCAACGGCGTGGATCGCATTCTCGACATCCAGCCGACCAGCCTGCACGAGCGCGTTGCCGTATTCCTCGGCTCGAAGAACGAGGTCGAACGCGTCACGCGTTATCACCGCGAAGCCAAGAAGTAAAAAAAGATGCGAAAAGGGCTTGCGTTCCTGCGAGCACTTTTCTATAATCTTTCTTCTCTGATGTGACGCCGGAATAGCTCAGACGGTAGAGCAGCGCATTCGTAATGCGAAGGTCGGGGGT
>NZ_JAWRWU010000880.1:0-262 GCF_046535395.1 Cupriavidus sp. SIMBA_020
GCGCTCTTTCTGCTCTTGCATGCGTTCTTTGAAGAGCTCCATCAGCTTGTCCCAGCCGTGCTTTTCGATGGCGGCCTTTTCCTCGGGCGACAGGCTCTTCTCGAACTGCTTGATGAGCCAGTCCAGCGGGATGTCCTTGCCGGCCGGCAACGCGGCCTCGATGCCTCTGTAGTAGGCGCCGAAGGCCTTGTCGTAGCGGTCGTAGAGCGATTCGTCCTTGACCAGCGTGGCGCGGGCGAGGAAATAGAAGTCGTCCAGCGTG
>NZ_JAWRWU010000881.1:0-262 GCF_046535395.1 Cupriavidus sp. SIMBA_020
GTGCTGCGCGTGACCGAGGAGGGCGATTCGCTGCATATCCGCGACGTGCAGATCGCCGCCGGTCATCGAGGGCAGGGCGCCGGCACCTACATGCTCGACATGTCGCATCGCTGGGCACGCGCGCGCGGCCTGCACGAACTGCAGTTGCGCGTGTTCGTCGACAACCCGGCCGCCCGCCTTTATCAGCGCATGGGCTATCGCGTCACCGGGCCGCGCCCGGCGCAGCTCGGCTCGATCCGGCACATGGTACGCGCGGTCTGAG
>NZ_JAWRWU010000882.1:0-262 GCF_046535395.1 Cupriavidus sp. SIMBA_020
GTTCCACTACGCGACCCTCGCGCAATCGCTGACAAAGGAATCGGGCGGCACGCAACACTACGTCGCCACGCTGCATGCGATGGGGATCAGCGGAGCGCGCGAAGCCGGCGCGCTGCATCAGGTGACCCTGCAGCAGGCCTACATGATGGCGACGAGCGACATGTTCTTCATGGCGTCCGCAACCTGCCTCGTGCTCGCCACGATGATGTGGTTCACGCGCCCCAAACGGGGCGCCGCCATGACACTCGGGCACTGACACCAG
>NZ_JAWRWU010000883.1:0-262 GCF_046535395.1 Cupriavidus sp. SIMBA_020
GCGTGACCGCCGAAGGTCGCGACCGAACCCGCGCCGTAGGCTTTCTCGTAAGCGGCCTTGTAGGCGAGCGCCGACTTCTTGACCGGATTTGAATCGGGCAATTGATCGGCGACGAGAATCGGCCCGGCGGGCAGCAACTCGCCTTCGCAGTCCTTGCCGCAGACCCGCAGGAAGTCGTTATTCGCGACACCGTGCGTCTGATAAATCTTGCCCTTGTAGCCGCGATCCTTCAGCGTGGTCGCCGGCAGCGCCGACGGCGTGC
>NZ_JAWRWU010000884.1:0-262 GCF_046535395.1 Cupriavidus sp. SIMBA_020
GGACCAGATGCTCGACATGGCGCAGGCGAGCACGGTCGAAATTGCCGCGGACGATCGCGTCGACCTCGGTGCGCTGGCGCGTGACGTTTCCACCGACCTGCTGCCGCTCGCGGTGGCGCGCGGCCGTTCGATCACGTTCGTCGATGCAGGCGGCGCGACGATCCGCGGTCACACGGAAGCGCTCGGCCGGGCGCTGCGCAACGTGATCGAGAACGCGCTCGAGCATACGCCGAGGGGAACGACGGTCGAGGTGGTGAGCGGG
>NZ_JAWRWU010000885.1:0-262 GCF_046535395.1 Cupriavidus sp. SIMBA_020
CGTGGGATTGGGCCACTTGATCGCGGCGACGGCGGCGGTGAGCTCGTCCCGCGCGCGTTGCCATTCCTTGACGGCGGCGTACCACTCTTTGGTCGTGTCCATAGTTTCCTCCCTATGTGCACGCCCCCATCGTAGTCCCGCGCAAATCGGCGCGATTGCGGCGTGCGGCGCGCAGAAGGATGAGCTGACCTGGCGGCCGGATGACACCATTGGGCTGATACGGGTTGCTACCAAAGGGGTAAACCCGCGAGAGCGCCGATGC
>NZ_JAWRWU010000886.1:0-262 GCF_046535395.1 Cupriavidus sp. SIMBA_020
GCGTTGCCTGATCCAGCCGACACGGCGTCACTCGCGGACAACCACTGACGGTAAGCTGTACCTCCGGTGGGTGCCGGACGTTCCCGCAGCCGGATAATGTCAGCAGGCAAAGGAGTATCAGCCCAGCGGCGTAAATCCTCGTTCTCACGTTTCAGTTCCTCGATCCGGTGTTGTCGTTGTCTCAGCAGTGCACTGGTCTGTTCTGCTTCGGCATAGAGCCGCGCCTGCTCCCGGTTATTGGTTTCAGTCAGAATGGACAGGC
>NZ_JAWRWU010000887.1:0-261 GCF_046535395.1 Cupriavidus sp. SIMBA_020
TCTCGCTCGAGTTCATCCTGATCAATCTGACCGTCGACGTGCTGTACGCGGTCATCAACCCGACCATCCGGTTCAAGTGAGGCGCGCATGAACGCGACTGTCCAGCCGGCGGCGACGGCCGCATCGACCGCGATCCGCACGCCGTGGCGCGAATTCTGGCGCAAGTTCCGCAAGCAGACCGTCGCGCTGGTGGCCGGCGGCTTCGTGCTCGCGCTCGTCGTGCTCGCATTCGTCGGCCCGCATATCGTGCCGTTCGATCCG
>NZ_JAWRWU010000888.1:0-261 GCF_046535395.1 Cupriavidus sp. SIMBA_020
TTTCTCATCACAAAACAGAAGATGCGCGTCGAGCATGTAGGGGCTGTCAATTTTATCTCCACCCGATACATTAGCCTCGCTCATTAAGAAATAAATATACACGCCCTGCATCGCAGGACCAGCATCGACGACGGGCGGCTGTAATTTGTGATTTTGATCAGTACGAGCCCCTATTGCATCCTGCACGGTGACTGGTATGCCGGTCGCGTGGGAATGAGGCACATGAAACAAAAAAAATAGCGTTAACAAGAAACCTAACAC
>NZ_JAWRWU010000889.1:0-261 GCF_046535395.1 Cupriavidus sp. SIMBA_020
GACCGTCGGCCACTCGCGCCCGATTCGCGGATTGGCCTTGATCGCCGCGCGAATCTGCGCCTGTGCGAGCGCCGCGACGCCGAAGGTATTGGTCAACGCAATCGGCGTTTCGAGCACGCCGAGTTCCTCGACCTGCACGAGTCCGATGCTTTTGCCAAAGCCGTTGACCACCGACGCCGCCGCGGGCACCTTGTGCAGAAACGGATCGCCGCGATGCGGACGAATCACGGTCACGCCGGTTTGCACGGCGCCGTCGTCGAG
>NZ_JAWRWU010000890.1:0-261 GCF_046535395.1 Cupriavidus sp. SIMBA_020
GTTCCGGCTTGAGGATGCCGCGCAGGTCGGCGTAGGGAATGCTCAGCTCGGGTTCGCCGTGGGAGTAGGGCGCGATGGAGTAGGCGTCGTACTTGACCACGATGCCATCGCGCGTGAGTGCGAAGTTGTCGCTTTCCTGGAACGGCCACATCTTGTTGTAGGCCGCCGGGTCGCGTTTGGCGTCGGCGTTGCCGGCCAGCCATTTGGCGTGGGCGCGCTGCAGCGCGGCGACGTACTCGCCGCGGCGGCCGGGGATCAGGG
>NZ_JAWRWU010000891.1:0-261 GCF_046535395.1 Cupriavidus sp. SIMBA_020
TGTCGAACACCGCGCCGTACGCATGCGACAGCGCGTAACCGAGTTCGCCGCCTTCGTGGATCGAGCCGGGCGTCTGCGGCGCAACGTGACTCGGAATGCCGCCCGGAAAGCTGAACTGCTTGAACAGCACGCCCATGCCTTCTTCGTCCTGCGGCACGTTCGGCCAGGTCTCGCTATAAGTGCCTTCGAGCCAGGTGTTGGCGACCACGGCCGGGCCGCCATGTCCCGGCCCCGCGAGAAAGAGCAGATCGAGATCGCGCT
>NZ_JAWRWU010000892.1:0-261 GCF_046535395.1 Cupriavidus sp. SIMBA_020
CGGCTGTTCTGCACGCCGATCGTCAACCTGTTCCGCCAGCACGGCGAGCCGATCCGCATCACGCACCGCGCGGTGTCGTACCCGGTGATCGCCGAAGCGCGCCGGGCGTTCGCGTACGAGGTGTACTCGATCGATTCGGTGAAGCTCGTCCGGCAGCAGGCGCATGAGGAATCGGTGATCGAGTTCCGGCCGTTCTATTCGCTGCATCACGGCGAATCGGCGCGGATCGGTCATTACTGGTTCGCGCGCCGCAACGACTGG
>NZ_JAWRWU010000893.1:0-261 GCF_046535395.1 Cupriavidus sp. SIMBA_020
GGGGCATTTATTCCAAGGGCGTTATAAGGCAATTTTGGTTGATAAGGATGCATATTTATTAGAGTTAAATAGGTATATTGTGTTAAACCCAATTAGAGCGAAAATGGTCGACAGTCTATCGGATTGGCCTTGGAGTAGCTGGCATCATGTAATGGGTCAAGAGCCGATCCCCCAATGGCTTTCAGTAGATAAAATGTTACTGCAATTTGCAAAGTATAAAACAATAGCCAAACGAAAGTTTGCGCAGTTTGTAGAGCAAGG
>NZ_JAWRWU010000894.1:0-261 GCF_046535395.1 Cupriavidus sp. SIMBA_020
TCTGGCCCTCCTCGCCTAGCGCTTCCTTCGCGAGTTCGGTCGCCGTCGCCCCGGGCGACAGCACGTTGACCCGGATGCCGGTGCCCTTCAGGTCCTCCGCCCAGCTCCGCGCGAGGTTGCGCACTGCCGCCTTGCTCGCGCTGTAGGCGCTCATTGACGGGGCACCCGTGGTGCCGGCGCTCGATCCGGTCAGGATGATCGAACCGCCCTGGCCCATCAGCGGCAGCGCCTTCTGGACCGTGAAGATTGTGCCCTTCACAT
>NZ_JAWRWU010000895.1:0-261 GCF_046535395.1 Cupriavidus sp. SIMBA_020
GGCGGGTGGCTTTTTTTCGTGGCGCGTCCACCACAGATTGCGACTGATTTCGGGGGCGGAACGACAGAATTGTCATCCCTTGCGGCTATACCCCTGTCATCGGTGTGGTTTGTGTTTTCGCACAGTTTGTTCGATAATTTCAGGAATTTCTGAAAACGGCGTAACTATTTATGTATGCCGTCATCGCATTTGCTGGCCTGGATGGATCATGGTGCTCACCCCTCAAAACGAACGTTTCGTCCTGCACTTCGGCGAAATGGG
>NZ_JAWRWU010000896.1:0-261 GCF_046535395.1 Cupriavidus sp. SIMBA_020
GGCATTCGCCGGCTTCGTTGATGTAGCCGGTCTTGGACACCTTGATGTCCCAGTCCGGCTTGCGCACCAGCAGGTTGGTGTTGCGGAACGTCTGGGTGCGGTTGTTGATCTCCACGTCGTACTCCGTGTCGGTGGAGTAGCGGTGGATCAGCGGACGCTGCGACGCGGCGCGCAGCAGGCGGGCCAGGTCGTGCGGCGACGACACGTTGTTGCTGGATAGGCCGGTGGGCTCGATGAAATGCGTGCTGGTCATGCCCAGCG
>NZ_JAWRWU010000897.1:0-261 GCF_046535395.1 Cupriavidus sp. SIMBA_020
CCCAATGGCCGCGCCGCTGGCTGCGGATAGCATTCCCCGCCCGCCAGCACCAGGCTGACCGCGGCGGCCAACGCATCCGGGCTGGAGGCCTTGGGCAGATAACCCGCCACGCCGGCCCGCGCGCAGGCGGCCATGACGTTCTGGTCCAGCACCGCGTACAGCGCCAGTACCAGGCGCGGCATGAACAGCGCCATCGCCTGCGACAGCAGGCCGATGTCGGGCTCGGTTACCCCGCTGCAGCCGACCACCAGCAATTCCACT
>NZ_JAWRWU010000898.1:0-261 GCF_046535395.1 Cupriavidus sp. SIMBA_020
GGCCTGCACGGCACGCATTTCGCCAGTCCGCATGGCCTGCCGGACGCGGGCACGTATTCCACGGTCAGTGACCTGTCGATCCTGGCCACGCGCTTCATCCGCGATTATCCCGAGCTGTACAAGTCCTATGACTCGGCCAAGACCTTTACCTATAACAATATTACCCAGCCCAATCGCAACCGCCTGTTGTGGCTGGATCCCAGCGTGGACGGCCTGAAAACCGGCCACACCGAGGCGGCGGGCTATTGCATCGTGGCGACT
>NZ_JAWRWU010000899.1:0-261 GCF_046535395.1 Cupriavidus sp. SIMBA_020
CGACGTCGTCGCTGCCGTCGTTGGTCGGCGTGACCGTCATCACGACGGCCGGCGCGGCAGGTTGCGCGGGGGCTGGCGGGGCTTCGATCGGCTGACGGGCATCGGCGGCGGGCGCGTCGGACGGCTCGTCCGGTTGCAGCGCGTCGGCCGATTGCGATTCCGTGGAGTCGGACTCCTGCGTTTTCTTGAATCGTTTGAAGAAGCTGAACATGGTCTGACGTCGGGAAGAGGGCGGGGCGCCGCGGGCTGGCGCGCGGCAGG
>NZ_JAWRWU010000900.1:0-261 GCF_046535395.1 Cupriavidus sp. SIMBA_020
GGCCCACTTGTCACCAGTGAGGAAGTTCAGCGTTTTCTGAAGAAGCGACGATTGCGACTCCCACAACGCAGGATCGGCGACTGGTACGCAGATCTCGATTTCGCGCGTCCACCCGTCCTGAGCGAGGGCTTCGCGGGAAATGCGAGTGTCCGCAGCCAACACGGTGGCCGCAACAAGAGCTAAGTCGATCGCTCGTTCACCAGGTACGAGGCCCAAGACATTGAGCTGCTCTAGCGCTTGGCCGAGGCCGAAATCCAAACG
>NZ_JAWRWU010000901.1:0-261 GCF_046535395.1 Cupriavidus sp. SIMBA_020
CGCGCAGGAATTTGCCGCCCACAGCAGCAAAGCCCCACAGGCCAACCGGCTCTGACAGCATCGGTCGATGATCGAAAAGCGTCACCACACCACCTTCGTCCTGAACCAACCATTTCCACTGCGGCGCGACGTGGCTCCAGTCGATCGACGGCAGTACGAGTTCTTCGGGCTTCGGCAGGACGCGATAGAAATGGCCGGGCCACCACACCGGCGGCTCGACGGCGAACCATTTGCCTGCGTCGTCTCGGCATTCGATGGGGT
>NZ_JAWRWU010000902.1:0-261 GCF_046535395.1 Cupriavidus sp. SIMBA_020
GGAGCACCTTGCGTCGCGATGGAGCGCGTAGCGGTCCCAGGTTCTCTGCCTTCTTGCAAGACTGCCGGGGCCGCTTTGCGGCCCATCGCGGCGCAAGGCCGCTCCTACAGGGGACTGCGTTAGCCGAGAGGTTCTACGGTTACCCAGTAACGGGTCAGGCCCTGGATTGTCACCGGCAGGGTGTCGCTCAGCAGCCGCAGGCTGGCATCGGTATCGGCCAGCGGGAAGGCGCCGGACACCTTCAACTCGCGTACTGCAGGG
>NZ_JAWRWU010000903.1:0-261 GCF_046535395.1 Cupriavidus sp. SIMBA_020
GTCGACGAGACGGCCCAGATGCTCGACCTGACGGCTCGCGATCAGACGCGCGTCGGCGCGTCCGGTATCGCTCGCGCCGTGGCGCGGATCGAGCAGTTCGATGGCGTTGCGGATCGGCGCGAGCGGGTTGCGCAGTTCGTGCGCGAGCGTGGCGAGGAAGCGGTCCTTGCGGCGGTCGGCGTCGCGCAGTGCCTTTTCGGCGGCGTACAGGCGCAACAGCGCGCGCACGTTCGCGACCAGTTCGGCGGGCTCGACCGGCTC
>NZ_JAWRWU010000904.1:0-261 GCF_046535395.1 Cupriavidus sp. SIMBA_020
GGTACTGCCGCGGCCTTCCTCGCTCTTCACTTCGAGTTGTGCATCGTGCCGTTGCAGCACGTGCTTGACGATCGCGAGGCCCAGGCCCGTGCCGCCCGTGTCGCGTGAGCGGCTGCGATCGACGCGATAGAAGCGCTCGGTCAGCCGCGGAATGTCCGCCGCCGGAATGCCCAAGCCGCTATCGGTGACGGAGAACACCGCGCCGCCGCCGCTCGCCTGCCAGTTCACCCTGATTGCGCCGCCGTCCGGCGTGTAGCGAAT
>NZ_JAWRWU010000905.1:0-261 GCF_046535395.1 Cupriavidus sp. SIMBA_020
GGTCGGTCAGGGTGTCTTCCTCGAACATCGGCTCGCCTTCCGGCAGGCGCGCGGCGATTTCCTGCAGCAGCTGGTCGAGCTGCTGGTTCTTGGTGGCGCTGACCGGCACCACGGCGCCGAACGGATGCAACGCCATGATCTTCGAGACGAAGGCGAACAGTTCATCGCGGTTCTTGAGCGCGTCGATCTTGCTGACGGCCAGGATGGTGCGCTCCGGCGCAGGCAGCAGCGGCAGCAGCTTGGCGTCGCCCTCCGACCACT
>NZ_JAWRWU010000906.1:0-261 GCF_046535395.1 Cupriavidus sp. SIMBA_020
CGGAGCAGACGCTCACCGAGGTCGCCTCGGCCACCGGGCTGACCCGCGCGGGCGCGCGCCGGATCCTGCTGACGCTGCAGACGCTCGGCTACGTCGAAGCGGACGGCCGGCTGTTCCGGCTCACGCCGAAGATCCTCGAACTCGGCTTCGCGTATCTCACGTCGATGCCGTTCTGGAATCTCGCCGATCCGGTGATGGAGCAATTGTCCGCGCAGATCCACGAGAGCTGCTCGGCCGCCGTGCTCGACCGCACCGAGATCG
>NZ_JAWRWU010000907.1:0-261 GCF_046535395.1 Cupriavidus sp. SIMBA_020
CTCGCGCTCGTGCTCGCCGTACGGCAGCGCCGCGCGGCGCTCGACGATCGGCAGATACGCGTTCAGGAACGCGTCGCCGACGCTTTGCATCATCTCAAACGAGCGTTCGAAACCGGGTTCCGAGAAATCGTCGAAGAAGATCCCGCCGATGCCGCGCGTCTCGTTGCGGTGCTTCAGGAAGAAGTACTCGTCGCACCAGGTCTTGAAGCGCGGGTAGAGCTCGGCGCCGAACGGGTCGAGCGCGGCCTTGCAGGTCTGGTG
>NZ_JAWRWU010000908.1:0-261 GCF_046535395.1 Cupriavidus sp. SIMBA_020
GTGCAACGCTATCTCCCTCACCTGCCCGCGGCGGGCGAGGTCGTGATCTTCGATCGAAGCTGGTACAACCGCGCGGGTGTCGAGCGCGTCATGGGCTTCTGCTCGCAAAAGCAGGCCGAAGAATTCCTCGCAGCGGTGCCGCTGGTCGAGAAAGCCATCATTGCGTCGGGCATCATACTCATCAAGTACTGGCTCGAAGTCAGTTCCGACGAACAGACGCGCCGCCTCGAAGGCCGCATTCACGACGCGCGCAAGACCTGG
>NZ_JAWRWU010000909.1:0-261 GCF_046535395.1 Cupriavidus sp. SIMBA_020
GCTGTATCCTTCCAGGCGATTGTTGAGCGCGCGCGTGTCCGCGTTTCTCGATCACCTCAAGAGCGCGTTTCCGTCGGGCACCCCGCAAGAACTGGCTGCCTATATCGACGCGCAACCGTGACACCGCGCCGCGCGCGGTGCGGGGTTCGCGATACCGCGGCGGCGCGCGTGCGCTACGTCCGGTCGCGGGTACGTGCGCGTACCGCGCCCGTAATCACCGCGATGCCGAACAGGATGACGGCGACGATCTCGATGATGTGC
>NZ_JAWRWU010000910.1:0-261 GCF_046535395.1 Cupriavidus sp. SIMBA_020
GCCGCCCGTACCTTGCGCGACGAAAGCATCGAGCAGATCGCGGCCAAGGTCGCGCAGCTGATGCGTGGCGAGCCCATCACGGGCGTCGTCGATCGATCGCGCGGTTACTGAGCCGGCAACGCAGTGCCTTGCTTTTCCAGCCTTTGGTAGGTGGCGGGCAGGCGCTGCGACAGAAAGTCCAGCAAGGTGCGCACCGCGGGCATCATGCCGCGGCGCGACGGGTAAATGCAGTGCACGATGCCTTCCGGCGATTGCCATTGC
>NZ_JAWRWU010000911.1:0-261 GCF_046535395.1 Cupriavidus sp. SIMBA_020
GCAACGCGCTCGCGAAGCTGCGCCGCCGGCTCGGCGATCCGCTGTTCGTGCGCGGGCCGGGCGGCGTCGTCCCGACACCCTTCGCGTTGCGGCTGGCCGAACCGGTTGCGCAGGCGCTGTCGACGCTGCATGCCGCGCTCAATCCGGAGACCGGTTTCGATCCGCTGTGCGCGTCGCGCACGATGACGATCGGCATGACCGATATCGGCGAAGTCGTGTTCCTGCCCGCGTTGCTCGAACATCTGGCGCGCACGGCGCCGG
>NZ_JAWRWU010000912.1:0-261 GCF_046535395.1 Cupriavidus sp. SIMBA_020
GTGTCGAGCACCTCCATGAACGCGGCGAGCGTGACGACGATCGCGATGACCCACGGGTTCGCGGCGGGCCGCCACGCGCCGCCGGACGAAGCGGAGCCGTCGGGCGGCTTGTCGGACGGCCGGTTCATCGACGGGCCCCCGTCAACATGGCGGACGTGCGGATGTCGGGCATCGGATCGCTCCGGTGAAAGCGGGCCGCCGCGCGGCGGCCGGTCATTTCAGGTGCACGGTCGGTTCGGCCGACAGGCCGAGACCGAGCGG
>NZ_JAWRWU010000913.1:0-261 GCF_046535395.1 Cupriavidus sp. SIMBA_020
GTGGCGATGCCGTGCGTCTGATAGATCGGCCCCTTGAAGCCGCGCTCGATCAGCGTGCGCTGCGGCAGCACGGTCGGCGTGCCCGCGCCGGCGATCAGGATCGCGTCGGGCTTGGCGGCCATCAGCTTGAGGATCTGGCCGGTGACGCTCGCGTCGGTGCGGTTATAGCGCTCGGTGGCGACCAGTTGGATGTGGCGCAGCGCGGCGAACTTGCTGAACTCGTTGAGCCAGCTTTCGCCGTAGCCGTCCGCGAAACCGATG
>NZ_JAWRWU010000914.1:0-261 GCF_046535395.1 Cupriavidus sp. SIMBA_020
CTCGCGCGATGCGGATCAATGGCGCATCGAGGTCAAGGACCCGGTCGCGGTCAAGGTGTTCGGGCTGCCGTTGAGCGAGCCGCGCCTCTATCTGGATGGCGAGCGGCGGCTGCTGCGCGTGAGCGATGCGGAGCTGGCCTGCCTGACGCGCCTGGGCGGCGTGAGCTACGCCGCGGGCACGCAGGTCAAGACGGTGCGGCGCGGCCGCGGCGATGAGCGTGAGCCCTATCCGGGCGTGCTGGTGTTGAGTCCGTGGAATGG
>NZ_JAWRWU010000915.1:0-261 GCF_046535395.1 Cupriavidus sp. SIMBA_020
CCTGCACGCTGACATTTCGCTGACCCACGAGCAGTATCTCGCGGAAAATTGTGAATAGTTGGGCTGGTGGCACGCTCCAACGCGCTGAAAATCGGCTGTTCTCCGGGTGAAATGGGCGGCGCCATCTTGGTGCCCGGCACCTGTTACGTGTGAATGGAGTAGTCGCATGCCAGAGGATAACGGAGCAGCTAAAGCTGAAGTGTTACGAGATATGCAGTTGAATGACCTCGAACTAAAAGTTTTGATGATATTTAGAGCTAT
>NZ_JAWRWU010000916.1:0-261 GCF_046535395.1 Cupriavidus sp. SIMBA_020
GCCGGGTTTTTCGCGCGCCAGGGCCAGCAGTTGTGTCAAGGTCTTGACCTTCAGCGCGGGATTGACGGCCAGCACCAGCGGACTGGCGGCCAGCAGCGACACCGGGGCCAGGTCGCGCTCATGCTGGTACGGCAACTGCTTGTACAGGTGCGGGCCGATCACGAAGGTGCTGTTGGTGGCCAGCAGAGCGGTGTAGCCATCGGGCGCGGCGCGCACCGCCTGGGCATGCCCGATCGAGCCATTGGCGCCCGATTTGTTCTC
>NZ_JAWRWU010000917.1:0-261 GCF_046535395.1 Cupriavidus sp. SIMBA_020
CTGCGCGGGGCGTTGCGGCGGCGGCGCGAAACGCCCAGGCAGACGGCCCTGGGGCGCCAGGCCAGGCTGAGCGGCGCCCGGGGCGTGTTCGATTGCGCGCGCGATCTGGCCGGCCGCCATGTCGGCTTGGTGGATGACGTCATGACCACGGGCAGCACCGCCGATGCGGCCGCGCGCGCCTTGCTGGCCGCGGGCGCGGCCAGCGTGACGGTGCTGGTGGTGGCGCGCACGCCGCGCCGGCCCTGATGTCCGGGCGGGGAG
>NZ_JAWRWU010000918.1:0-261 GCF_046535395.1 Cupriavidus sp. SIMBA_020
TTCGTCAGTTTCACCAGCGACCAGATCGGCGACAGCCTGTCGCCGCTCACCGTGTTCCGCGATCAGAAAGGCTTCACCGGACGCATCGTCGCGTCGTCGCCGAGCCTCGATGAAGTGCGGCGGCTGATCTTCGCCGGCTACGGGATCGGCTGCCTGCCCGAGCACATCGTGCGCGACGACGTCGCGCAGCAGCGCCTGTGGCGCCTGCCGCCCGACGACGGGCTGATCGACGTCGACGTATTCCTGCTGTGGCATCGCGAG
>NZ_JAWRWU010000919.1:0-261 GCF_046535395.1 Cupriavidus sp. SIMBA_020
ACCAGACCGCCCGCGACCGCGGCGGCGCTGCCGCCCGACGATCCGCCCGCGATGCGGGTGGTGTCGTGCGGATTGCGGCAGGCGCCGTAGAAGGTGTTTTCGGTGGTGAAGCCGTAGGCGTGTTCGTCCATGTCCAGCGCGCCCACCAGCACGGCGCCGGCGTCGCGCAGGCGCGCCACCAACGTCGCGTCGTGCGTCGCGGGCGGGTTGCCGGCATTGACGTGGCCGCCGGCCAGCGTGGTTACGCCCGCGACGTCGAAC
>NZ_JAWRWU010000920.1:0-261 GCF_046535395.1 Cupriavidus sp. SIMBA_020
GGTGTTCGTCTATGCGATCGCGGGCCTGTTGAGCGGGATCGCCGGCACCGTGACGGCCGCGCGTGCGATCTCCGGCCAGTCGGGCATGGGCGTGATGTACGAGCTCGACGCGATCGCGGCCGTCGTGATCGGCGGTACGTCGCTGTCGGGCGGCCTCGGGCGCGTGACGGGCACCGTGATCGGCGTGCTGATTCTCGGCGTGATGACGTCGGGCTTCACGTTCATCCGGATCGACGCGTATTACCAGGAGATGGTCAAGGG
>NZ_JAWRWU010000921.1:0-261 GCF_046535395.1 Cupriavidus sp. SIMBA_020
GTGGCCATCGCCCGTTCGCTGTGCATGAGCCCCAAGATCATGCTGTTCGATGAGCCGACCTCGGCGCTGGACCCGGAAATGGTCAAGGAAGTGCTGGACGTGATGGTCAACCTGGCCCAGGAGAGCGGCATGACGATGCTGTGCGTGACCCATGAAATGGGCTTTGCGCGCAAGGTCGCCAACCGCGTCATCTTCATGGACCGCGGCGAGATCATCGAACAGAACAGCCCGGACGAGTTCTTCGACACTCCGCAGAACGAG
>NZ_JAWRWU010000922.1:0-260 GCF_046535395.1 Cupriavidus sp. SIMBA_020
CTGGCTGCACAGGTTGAGTTGATGTCAGGAAAAAGGCGTGCACGGTGCAAACCGGCACGCCTTTTCGTTTCAGCGCCCGGCTTCGACGCGGCTCGCTGCGTGCGCGGCCTGCGCGCCGTCGATCACGCGATGCCCGGCCTCGATCGTGACGATCGCATCGCAACGCTTCGCCAGCTCGATGTCGTGCGTGACGAGCACGAGCGTCGCGCCATTCGCACGGTTCAGTTCGAACATCAGGTCGATGACGGCGTGGCCCGTGG
>NZ_JAWRWU010000923.1:0-260 GCF_046535395.1 Cupriavidus sp. SIMBA_020
GGTCGAGAGCGTCGCGCAGCCCGCGCTGTAACCTGCCGCGCAGCCCGCCGTCGTCGTCATCGTGCCGACGTTGGTGCCCTGGTTCGTGAAGCTGTTCGACGTGATGTTGACGTTGTTCGTCGCGGCAATCGATCCGGCGTTCGTCAGATCGCCGCCCGAGAGATTGACGTCATGACCGGCGACGATCTGCCCCGCGCCACCCTGCACCGAGACCGACGACGAGGTCGAGAGCGGCGTGACCGTTCCGGGCGCTGCGAGCT
>NZ_JAWRWU010000924.1:0-260 GCF_046535395.1 Cupriavidus sp. SIMBA_020
GTTCGCGCGCGATGGCCTTTACGCATTCGGCCACGAGCGCCGGGCCGCGATAGATGAAGCCCGTATACAGCTGGACGAGCGATGCGCCGGCCGCGAGCTTCACGCGTGCGTCTTCGCCCGAGAAAATGCCGCCGACGCCGATGATCGGCACCGCGCTGCCGACTTCCGCATGCAGCTTGCGGATCACTTCGTTCGACGCGTCGAACACCGGGCGGCCCGACAGGCCGCCGGCTTCGTCCGCATGCGGCAGGCCCTGCACG
>NZ_JAWRWU010000925.1:0-260 GCF_046535395.1 Cupriavidus sp. SIMBA_020
GTGTTTTTCTTTGGCGTCGGCTCGGGCTCGGGGCTCGTTGCGCAGGATGCGGCGTTGAGGTTCTTGCGGCTCGATATCGCGTCGACGGCTTTTACCGATGGTCATTTGCAGCGGCTTTATGCGGGGCTGATGGAGCCGGGCGATGTGGCTTTTGCGATTTCGCATTCGGGGCGCAGCGTCGAGGTGAATGAAAGCATTCAGATCGCCAAAGAGCGTGGGGCGACCACGATTGCGCTGACTAATGTCGGTTCGCGGTTGGC
>NZ_JAWRWU010000926.1:0-260 GCF_046535395.1 Cupriavidus sp. SIMBA_020
GGCCTGGATGCCCGAATGCAATGGCAGCAGGTGCCGGCGGACCCGGCGCGCTACGCCCAGGCGCTGTATGCGTTGCTGCGCGACCTGGACGGCCAGGGCTTTGCCCGCATCATCGTGCAGGCCCCGCCTGCCAACGACGACTGGCACGCGGTCAACGACCGCATCGGCCGCGCGGCGGCGGCGTTCACGCTGGACACGACGGACCTGTAAGGTCTGTCTTTCCCCACGCGGACCTGTAAGGGCCGTCCTTCACGCCGTGG
>NZ_JAWRWU010000927.1:0-260 GCF_046535395.1 Cupriavidus sp. SIMBA_020
GGCCGATCGCGCTCGTCGAGGTGCAGGCTTATGCGAGCGCGGCGTTCGAGACGATGTCGCGTTTCGCGACGCAACGCGGTCTGATCGAGGACGCCGCGCGCTACGCGGGCCGCGCCGCGAAAATCCGCCGCTGCGTGGAAGAGAAGTACTGGATGCCGGAGTCGGAGTTCTACGGCATCGCGCTCGACGGGCACGGCGATCTGTGCCGCGTGCTCGCGTCGAATGCCGGGCATCTGCTGGCCTTCGGGCTGCCTGAGTAT
>NZ_JAWRWU010000928.1:0-260 GCF_046535395.1 Cupriavidus sp. SIMBA_020
GGGTGATAGTGGCGGTTCACGAGCCCGGCTTCCTTCGCCATCAGGATGTCGCACCACTTGTTCTGCGACGGCGAGATCCATAGCGGCCGCGATGAAACCGTTTCGGTGAACGGAACGTAAAGGCGCTCGTCGTCGCTGGCCGCGTTCGGGATGTAAGCTTCCGGCAGCGCATCGGGCTTGAACGGATTGGCAATCGGCGCGATGTTTTGCCAGAATTCGGATACGGCTTTGTCGACCACGGTGTGTCTCCTTGTCGTTGG
>NZ_JAWRWU010000929.1:0-260 GCF_046535395.1 Cupriavidus sp. SIMBA_020
GGCGGGCGAGCGGCACGGGCGCGATCACATCGGGCCGCGCCGATCTGTCCTGCCACGAGTCTTGCGCGAGCCGAGCGAGGCGTAGCGCGAACTCGCGCGCCAGCATCAACCGGGCGCGAAATTTCAGGCCGAGCGCCAACGCGTCGAGCGGTGGACGGTAATCCGCCAACGCGAGGGTCGCGTCGAACGAGGGCGGCTCACCGATGCATTCCGCGCAGCGATAGTAGGCACGGCTCGCCGCTCGCATCTCGGACAAGGGC
>NZ_JAWRWU010000930.1:0-260 GCF_046535395.1 Cupriavidus sp. SIMBA_020
GTGCGGGTCCAGTCATGGTCGGCGGCGAGGGCGGCGTCCTGCACATGCCAGGGGGCGGCGGCCAAGGGCGAGCGCTACGTGGCCAGCGGCCGCGTCGTCAAGCCGGGCAAGCGCCTGTCGATCTGCCAGGTCGAAGTGCATGCCTACGAGGGCGAACAGGCCACGCTTTGCGTGATAGGCTTGCTCACCGCGGTACGCGTGACGCCGCGTTGAGCCGCTTGCGGCGGGGGGCCGCCGCAAGCCTTGTCGCACCTTGATCG
>NZ_JAWRWU010000931.1:0-260 GCF_046535395.1 Cupriavidus sp. SIMBA_020
CTGCCATATTGGCCGCGGCGCTGATCCTGCGCAGTCGATTCATCGCGCGGACGCGAGGCTGATCGGCGCACGACCGTCTTCCGCGTCCTGCACCAGCGCGCCCGAAAACGAATAGCCCGATCCGCGCATGCTGCGGATCGGGATCGACAGCCCCGCCGCCTCACCCTTGCGCTTGAGGCGGCTGATGACCAGATCCAGCGCGCGCCCATTGCCAGGAATGTCCATGTCGTCGACCGCGAAATCGCTGCGGCGCACGACCT
>NZ_JAWRWU010000932.1:0-260 GCF_046535395.1 Cupriavidus sp. SIMBA_020
GTGCCATGCGCCTCGAGATAGGCGAGCGTGCGCGGGTCGACGCCTGCGCGTCGATAGACGGCGCGCAGCAGGTCGGCCTGCGTCGCCGCCGCCGGCACGTTGATGCCGCCGTGCGAATGGCCATCCGAGTTCACGCCCGATCCGGCGATGACCGCATGGATCGTGTCGCCATCGGCCAGCGCCTGGTCAAGCGGCTTGAGCAGCACGAACGCGCCGCCTTCGGCGCGCACGTAGCCGTCGCCGGTCGCATCGAACGCGCG
>NZ_JAWRWU010000933.1:0-260 GCF_046535395.1 Cupriavidus sp. SIMBA_020
TGAGGTTGGCGAATACCAGCGCGGTGGCCATGTCGTTGATGTTGTTCCATACGCCGCCGGTCAGCAGGTAGCGCGGCCGGAACCGCTGCGCTTCGGTCCAGGTGTCGAAGGCGGGAAAGTAGGCGGTGATGAACCAGTAAGCCAACAGCCCGGGGAACAGGAACAGAAACGGTTTGGGTCGGCGTGCGATCGTTTCGCCCAGTATGGCGGAAGCCGCGCCAATCAGGAGGTAGATGGTGTATCGGGTGTAGCGGTCGTCC
>NZ_JAWRWU010000934.1:0-260 GCF_046535395.1 Cupriavidus sp. SIMBA_020
GAACCGCTGGACGTGGTGCGCCAGTCGGTGCTGGCTGCGCAGTCGCTGGACTGGCCGGCGGAAAAGCTGCGTGTCTACGTGCTCGATGACGGCCGTCGGCAGGAGTTCCGCGAGTTCAGCGAGCTGGCTGGCGTGGGTTACCTGACGCGCCCGGACAACAAGCACGCCAAGGCAGGCAACATCAACGCCGCGCTGACCAAGACCGACGGCGAATTCATCGCGGTGTTCGATTGCGACCACGTCACGGTGCGCTCGTTCCT
>NZ_JAWRWU010000935.1:0-260 GCF_046535395.1 Cupriavidus sp. SIMBA_020
GGACAGCGCGGCGCTGTCGCCGGGTGGATCGGAAGCCGCGTCGGCGAAATGATCGCGTGGCGCCGCACCGAGGCTTCGATCAGCAGGCCGGCATTCATCGGCGTGGCGCCGCTCGGCATCGGTTCGCAGTTGCTCGAAATGAAGTACGAAAACACCGACGAGACGGAAGCCGACGTGATCGGCAGCGATATCGCATCGCGCGCCGGCTTCGATCCGCGCGCAGCCATCGGGCTATGGGACAAACTGGCGGCGGCGACGCG
>NZ_JAWRWU010000936.1:0-260 GCF_046535395.1 Cupriavidus sp. SIMBA_020
GTAAAACGGGATAAACTGAATCGATTAATCAGTTTTTCTGAATCGATATGAAAAAGCTCGACCTCGATGTGCTCGCGATGGTGGTGGCCGTCGCGGAATCCGGATCGTTCGCGCAGGGCGCGCAGGCCGTGCACCGGTCGCCGTCGGCGGTGAGCATGCAGATCAAGGCGCTGGAGGATGCGCTCGGCAAGCCGCTGTTCATCCGCGACACGCGCAACGTCACGGCCACCGACGACGGCCGCGTGCTCGCCGAATACGGC
>NZ_JAWRWU010000937.1:0-260 GCF_046535395.1 Cupriavidus sp. SIMBA_020
CTGCGGGCGATTGCCGGGGGGTGACGGCGGCAGCCGCCTACAGGATGCCGGCCGTCAATGCCTTGAGCGTGGCCGCCGCGCGGGTGGAACACTCCAGCTTGCGGAACACGCTTTCCACGTGGGTGCGCACGGTGCTGGGGCTGATGTTCAGGGCGCGCGCGGCTTCCTTGTTGCTGGCGCCCAGGCTGATCTGGCGCAGCACGTCCAACTCGCGTTGCGACAGCGCCGAGGCCGCGCGGCGCGGGGCGGCGCTGGCGTCG
>NZ_JAWRWU010000938.1:0-260 GCF_046535395.1 Cupriavidus sp. SIMBA_020
CGCGGTGCCGCTGTAGAACAGCGCGCCGTCGGTGACCGGATCGGGCGCGGCGACGCCTTCGAAATTCAGGCCCTGAAGCTTCCAGAGCAGCGTGCCCGCCGCGTTGTACGCGTGGATATCGGTGCCGCCGTTGCGGCCGAGATCCCAGCCGCCGCCCCACGGATTGTTGAGCACGTAGAGATTGCCGCTGCTGTCCTTGCCGATGCCGGTCACGCGCGTGAAGCGCTTGTCGCCCACCTGGCCCTTGATGCCGGTCGTGG
>NZ_JAWRWU010000939.1:0-260 GCF_046535395.1 Cupriavidus sp. SIMBA_020
GTTCTCAAGGGCGGGCGGCGCGGGCCGCCAGCCTTTGAAGACTGCCGTCGCGCACGTCTTCCGCCCGCCGCATCCGCCTTCCTTTCTTTGGCCTGCCGTGTTCGCGCCCGGCAAGCGGCCCGCGCACGCCCCCACCTAGGCAATCCACCCATTGACCTTTCACATATGAAAACTTAACTTCTTGCACAGGAATTTTTATTCCTTAACAAGAAAACAAATTCAGCCGGTTGGAGCACCGGCCGCCCTCGCCTTCGTATTCG
>NZ_JAWRWU010000940.1:0-260 GCF_046535395.1 Cupriavidus sp. SIMBA_020
GATCGAGACTGCGCTCGGCGCCCGCGAGCCGGAAAAACAGGTACATCGCGCCATGCGGCACCTTCACGTCGACGCCGGGCAGCCGCGCGAGCGCCGCCGCGAGATGGTCGCGCGACGCACGCAGATCGGCGACCAGCGCGCGCGTCGAGGCCTCGCCCTGCTCGACGGCGACGATGCCCGCCTGCTGCACGAACGACGGCGCGCACGAGGTGTTGTACTCGACCAGCTTGCCCAGATCGTCCATCAAGGTGCGCGGGGCG
>NZ_JAWRWU010000941.1:0-260 GCF_046535395.1 Cupriavidus sp. SIMBA_020
CAGCAGATGATCGAGATCGTCAAGGCTTACGCGACTTCGCCCGCCGTGCTGCTGCTCGACGAGCCGACCTCGGCGCTCAGTCATCGCGAAGTCGAGCGACTCTTCATGCTGGTGCGACGCCTGCGCTCGCACGGCGTGACGATGCTGTACATCACGCACCGCATGAACGAGATCTTCGATATCGCCGATACCTGCACGGTGCTGCGCGACGGCGATCACATCAGTTCGCTGCCGATCGCGCAGACGAGCCCGAAGGACGT
>NZ_JAWRWU010000942.1:0-260 GCF_046535395.1 Cupriavidus sp. SIMBA_020
GCCGTCGTGAACAGATTCGCCGACCAGCCCTGGTGCGCGGCCGCGGCGAGGCCGACGATCAGCACCGCGATCCACAGGTTCTGCACCTGCGACACGAACGCGATCGGCAGCACGCAGCATGCGCAGATCAGCATCGCCGTCTTGCGCGCGCCGTTCACGCTCCAGCCCGCGCGCAGCAACGCCGACGACAGCCAGCCGCCGCCGATGCTGCCGATCGTCGTCAGCGCATAGATGCACACGAGCGGCAGGCCGATATGCTG
>NZ_JAWRWU010000943.1:0-260 GCF_046535395.1 Cupriavidus sp. SIMBA_020
GCGTTGTTGCGGTCCAGCGCCGCCATGATGTCGGTCAGGGACAGGCCATAGGACGCGAGCCGCTCGGTGTTGGGCGCCACCTGGTATTCCTTGGCGAAGCCGCCGATCGAGTTGATCTCGGTGACGCCGGTGATGTTGCGCAGCTGCGGCTTGATGACCCAGTCCTGGATTTCGCGCAGGTCCGTGGGAGTGTAGGGGCTGCCGTCGTCCTTCTTCGCGCCTGGCTCGGCCTCCACTGTCCACAGGTAGATCTCGCCCAG
>NZ_JAWRWU010000944.1:0-260 GCF_046535395.1 Cupriavidus sp. SIMBA_020
GCGCGCAACCGTGGGTGCGCACGCTGATCGCCGCGTATCACTCCGACGACATCGCGCATTTCCTGCTCACGCGCTACGCGGATTCGGTGCGGCGGCCGTGGTGATCGACACCGGCTCGCTCGCCTGCACCGCCTGCGGCCAATGCTGCAACAGCCCGCCCGCGCTCTCGCTGCGCGAGTGGTTCGCGCAGCGCGCGGTGTTCGTCGGCAGCATTGCGATAGAGCGCGTGCCGCGCCGTCGCGCGGGCGAGCGTCTGCACG
>NZ_JAWRWU010000945.1:0-260 GCF_046535395.1 Cupriavidus sp. SIMBA_020
GACACGGCGGCGATCGGTTTCATCGCGCCGTCGCTGCTCGGCGAATGGGGCATCGCCAAACCCGCGCTCGCGCCGGTACTCAGCGCCGCGCTGTTCGGCCTCGCGTTCGGCGCGCTCGCCTCGGGCCCGCTCTCCGACCGGCTCGGCCGCCGCGCGATGCTGCTCGGCTCGGTGCTGGTGTTCGGCGTCGCGTGCCTCGGCTCGGCGTTCGCCACCAGCATCGACCATCTGACCTGGCTGCGCTTCGTCACGGGCGTGGG
>NZ_JAWRWU010000946.1:0-260 GCF_046535395.1 Cupriavidus sp. SIMBA_020
GACGAAGCGCCGGGTCTGATTTTCTGGCACCCCAAGGGCTGGGCCCTGTGGCAGCAGGTGGAGCAGTACATGCGCTCCGTCTACCGCGACAACGGCTACCAGGAAGTGAAGGCGCCGCAGATCCTCGACATCTCGCTCTGGAAGAAGACGGGCCACTGGGACAACTACCGTGAAAACATGTTCACGACGGAGTCCGAGAACCGCGTCTATGGCCTCAAGCCCATGAACTGCCCGGGCCACGTGCAGATCTTCAACGCCGG
>NZ_JAWRWU010000947.1:0-260 GCF_046535395.1 Cupriavidus sp. SIMBA_020
CGTCACTCCGATCGCGTACATTGTCCGGCAGACGTACTACGTGATCAAACACAAAGGGAAGAGGGCATTGCTCGATGGCTAACGTACCGCAGAAGACATCCGTTGGTGTTGTGAGGAGGGCCGGGATGAACAGACTCCAGCATGCCGGAACCCCAACCATCACGCTGCGCAGCGCGACGTCACACGATGCAGAGCACGTCGCGCGCTTGCACACGCTGAGCTGGCAGAACGCATACAGCCATATCCTGCCCGCGGCCTAT
>NZ_JAWRWU010000948.1:0-260 GCF_046535395.1 Cupriavidus sp. SIMBA_020
ATGTTAGCCGATCGGACGGCCGATTCCCCCTGTCGGCGGCAGGGGTGTCGGCGGTTGCCGGGGCGTCCCCGGCGGCGGGCTCAGGCCAGACGTTTCAGGGCCGTCTTGTAGTGTTGGCCGCGCGCCACGTAATGGGCGGTGTTCTTGTGCAGGTTGGCGATTTCCTCGTCCGACAGTTCGCGCACGATCTTGCCGATGCCGATGACCAGGGAATTGTCCGGAATCACCCGGTCTTCCGGGATGATGGCGCCGGCGCCGAT
>NZ_JAWRWU010000949.1:0-260 GCF_046535395.1 Cupriavidus sp. SIMBA_020
CTCTTGCGGGCGCGCAGCTTGTCCAGCGACGCTTCGTCGGTCACGCCGTGCCGCGCGAAGTGACGCGCCGCGCCCTCGCCGCCCGCATTCGAGCCGTCGCCGGCCGCCATCACGCGCGCTTGCATGTACTCGCCGAGCGTCATCCATAGCCGGGCGTCCCAGCGTTGCTTGTCGCCGCCAGCGCACACCCAGTGCGCGAGACCGATGTGATCCGGGTGGCAATGCGTGACGATCACGCGCAGCACCGGCAGGCCGTCGAG
>NZ_JAWRWU010000950.1:0-260 GCF_046535395.1 Cupriavidus sp. SIMBA_020
GCTTTCAGGCGCTGCAGCATCGCATGGCCGATCTGCTGCTCGAAATCGAGCAGGCGCGTTCGTCGGTGATCAACGCGGCGGCGGCCATCGGCGCGGCGCGCGTCGAACGCGAGCGCGCGCTGTCGGCGGCGAAGGTCACGATCGGGCGCATTGGCGCGCGCGTGGCCGAAGAAGCGATCCAGTTGCACGGCGGCATCGGCATGACGTGGGAGTTGCCGCTTGCGCATTACGCCAAGCGTCTCGTGATGATCGATCACCAG
>NZ_JAWRWU010000951.1:0-260 GCF_046535395.1 Cupriavidus sp. SIMBA_020
TCGACGGCATCGACGCGCGCGGCGTGCTCGATCAGGTCGGGCTGTCGCTCGCGCAGGTCGAGGAGATGTACCGCTATCTCGCGATCGCGAACTACGAGGATCGCTTCGTGATCCCGACCACGCATCGAGAATATGCGGAGAACGCGTACGACCTGCGCGCGTCGTGCGGCTTCTCGTTCGGCAACGGCTGTTCCGACGGCCGCTCGTCGGCGAGCCTGTTCAGCGCGAAGAAGGAGAAGGGCACCCGGACGATTCCGATC
>NZ_JAWRWU010000952.1:0-260 GCF_046535395.1 Cupriavidus sp. SIMBA_020
GTGACGTCGAACGGCGACACCTACTACGTCGGCAAGCTCTCGCCGCTCGAATACGCGCGCTGGGTGCTGTCGTCGCATCCGCTGTTGCTGCTGCTCGCGGGCGTGCTCGCGGCGATCGTGATCGCGGCGCTGTTCTATCGCGTGCTGCGCGGCATCGCCGCGCGCCGCCTCAAGGACTGACATGATGCCGACCCAACCGAGCCCACGAGGCACCGCGCGCCGCGCGCGTTCGCCGCTGGCGGCGTCGGCGCTGGCCGTCG
>NZ_JAWRWU010000953.1:0-260 GCF_046535395.1 Cupriavidus sp. SIMBA_020
GCGGATTGCCGGTAATGGCCACCAGGCTGGCGCCCATGCGGCGCACCACCGGCAGGATGGTGAGCAGCTCCTGGCCCGACCCGGAATACGAAATGGCGATCAGGACGTCGTCGCGGGTGATCATGCCCAGGTCGCCGTGCACCGCCTCGGCGGCGTGCACGAAGAAGGCGGGCGTGCCGGTGGAGGCCAGCGTCGCCGCGATCTTGCGGGCCACATGGCCGGTCTTGCCGATGCCGCTGACCACGACGCGGCCGCGGCAG
>NZ_JAWRWU010000954.1:0-260 GCF_046535395.1 Cupriavidus sp. SIMBA_020
GCTTAGCATAGCAGTGGCCCGAGTAAGGGAGGCGAAGCTCGCGGGTGCCCCCACATCAGCGCCGCCGACATCGGCTATTCATCCGAGGCTCGCCAAGGTCCTGCCGAAGAGCTCCAGTCCGGACGTCGCGCGCATAGGTGGAAGCGATGGCGAGCGGGCTGCCGACGCGGGCCCAAGTCGTCCGGGAATTGATTTCATGAATTCTTTAGATTCACATAATTCGTTAGCGCGCCAGCGGGTAGTGGCCTATCGTATTATTG
>NZ_JAWRWU010000955.1:0-260 GCF_046535395.1 Cupriavidus sp. SIMBA_020
GGCGTCGACGGTGGTCGTGCCGACCTGGAACACGCTGGCGGCGGGCGGCGTGGAGGCGGCCGCGCTGCTGCCGGTGCTCGCGTCGTCGCCGCCGCACGCGCTCAACGCGGCGGCGGTCGCGACGAGCGTCGCGAACAGGGCGAGCACGCGCGGGCGGGCGCTCGACACGGAAAGTCGGGATGTCATGACGGATGTCTCCTGGTGAGGCAGCGTGCGCGGACGCTGCCGGGTTGGTATCGGGTCGGTCGAGGCGGGGCGGC
>NZ_JAWRWU010000956.1:0-260 GCF_046535395.1 Cupriavidus sp. SIMBA_020
GCGGTAATCCGCGTACTTCTCGCGCGCTTCGCGTTCGGTCGCGCCCGGCACCACCGCCGCGCCGACGAACACCTTCACGTCGTCGGGACGGCGCCCCGCGCGCACGAGCTGCTCGCGCAGCGCGCGCACCGTTTCGCGACCGACCGCGCGATTGGGCGGCGAAATGAACACGCATTCCGCGTGGCGCGCGGCAAAGCGCTGGCCGCGTCCTGAACTGCCGGCCTGAAACAGCACCGGCGTGCGCTGCGGCGACGGCTCCG
>NZ_JAWRWU010000957.1:0-260 GCF_046535395.1 Cupriavidus sp. SIMBA_020
CGCGCGACGCCGTGCTTCGTGGGACGCGGCGTGCGACTGCGCTTTGGCCGCAAGGTGCGCATCGGCCGTTACGCGACCGTCGGCGACGGCGCGATCCTCAGCGGCCTCGGGCGCGACGGATTGCGTATCGGCGCGCGCGCGACGATCGGCGCGTATGTGCGGCTCGTCGTGGGCACCGATATCGCGCGGCCTGGCGCGTACATCGAGATCGGCGACGGTTGCGGTATCGGCGAATTCTCCAGTGTGGGCGGTTCGGGCGG
>NZ_JAWRWU010000958.1:0-260 GCF_046535395.1 Cupriavidus sp. SIMBA_020
GCGTGCACGGAACCTGCCAGGGCAAGCGCCCCAAATGCCATAGCTACCGGGGTAAGGCGATGCAGAAACATCATGCGGAGTTCTCCAGCAAGGTTGTGAGCGGCTCTGTTCGACCCGGCTTATCAGGTGGATACCCCGAAATCCGCATCGCCCGTCGCCGGCTTCTTGGGAAAAAACACAGTGTGGGCGGTATTCTGGAAGCAAGCAGACATACTGTCACTGCGTGTAATCCCCAATATTTCACGGCAAACTTTTAATCG
>NZ_JAWRWU010000959.1:0-260 GCF_046535395.1 Cupriavidus sp. SIMBA_020
CGGCGATCTCCGCCTTGGTCACGCCCTGGTCTTCGATCACGTCGTGAAGCAGCGCCGCCTGAATAGCCTGGGCGTCGAGCTTCCAGCCGGCGCAGATTTCCGCGACGGCGACGGGATGCGTGATGTAGGGTTCGCCACTCTGACGATATTGCCCGAGGTGGGCTTCGTCGCTGAAGTGAAACGCCGCTTTGACTTCCTTGATTTCCTCAGGGGTGAGGTAACCGGAAAGCGCCGCGGTCAGATTGGCGATGGAGACGACC
>NZ_JAWRWU010000960.1:0-260 GCF_046535395.1 Cupriavidus sp. SIMBA_020
GCCGTCGCCCAGCGCACGCGCATGCTCGACGACTTCGGCGAACAGCTCGCCGATGCGCGGCAGCGCGCGCAGGGTCGCAAGTTGGTCGTGGTCGAGCTGCGACGCGATCCGCGGATGCATCACTAGCGTACGCAACGCCCGCTTTTCGCTGTCCGTCACGCGTCGCCGCTCGCTGCGCGGGGGCGCGTGGCGCGCCGGCGCGGCAATGCGTGCATCGACATCCGACAGCGCCGCGACTTCCTCGAACGGGATATCGAGAC
>NZ_JAWRWU010000961.1:0-260 GCF_046535395.1 Cupriavidus sp. SIMBA_020
ATTGGATGCATCACGTATGCGTGGACGCGATGCATCGGCCGTTCGAAAAGCGGAGTATAGGCGGGCACCGGGCGCGCAGCCGGTACGGATTCGCCGCCGCGCGCCGGTACGGCGGTCTCGCTAAAACGCGCGCAAACGGTTTCTGACGCCGATAGAATCGCTATCAGTCAACGAGCGGTCAACAGGGAGCGATACATGGATCTGATCATCCGCCGCGCGATGCTGCCGCGAGGCGCCGCGCCGCAACACACGCAACCGGT
>NZ_JAWRWU010000962.1:0-260 GCF_046535395.1 Cupriavidus sp. SIMBA_020
TCGCCGAAGCGCGCGGCGGCTACGTCGAAGTCGACACGTCGGAGTCGCTCGACTGGTCGACGCTGCGTTCGCGTATCGCGGCGCACGGCATGCGCAACTCGAACTGCGTCGCTATCGCGCCGACGGCGACGATCTCGAACGGCTGACCAAACGCGCGCTGTACGCCGGGCTGCGCATCGGCGAAGTGCATGCGGTCAAGGGCGCCGAATACGTCGAGCTGCGCCATCCGGAAGGCGACGCGTTCCTGTCGCTCGGCGAGG
>NZ_JAWRWU010000963.1:0-259 GCF_046535395.1 Cupriavidus sp. SIMBA_020
CTATCTGGATTAGTCGCGACGGGAGCGGCGGCGTTTCCCGCCAATTCGAGAAGACAAAAAAAGGCCGACGGGCAGGGTGTCCGTCGGCCTCGTTCGAGTGCGTTGACGTTACTTCGCGGCGAGCGCACTCGCGACGTTCGTGTCGATCCACGCATTCTCCGCGACGCTCAGCTTTTGCGGAATCAACTTCGCCGTGTGGAACGCATCGGCAACCCGCTGCTGCGCCGCGACGATCCTGTCGTCGAGCGGCACCGCGCCG
>NZ_JAWRWU010000964.1:0-259 GCF_046535395.1 Cupriavidus sp. SIMBA_020
GCGAAGCCGAACTGCTGTTCGCCGAAACCCAGAAGCTGCAAACGAGCCTCGACAGCATCCGCGACCTCGCGCGCAATCTCGCGCTGCAACCGCAGGGGCTGCTGCGCATCGGCTGTCTGCCGAGTCTGGGTTTGAGCCTGATTCCGCAGGCCGTGCAGGCGTTTCGCGCCAGCTATCCGGAAGTCTCGCTGCAGATCCAGACGCGCCACACCAATGAGCTGTTCAACGCGCTGCTCACGCGCGAACTCGACGTGGGCGT
>NZ_JAWRWU010000965.1:0-259 GCF_046535395.1 Cupriavidus sp. SIMBA_020
CGCGTGGTCGCACTCGGCCACCGACGGCGTGAGCGGCGTGCTCCAGGGCGGCGGCATCACGCCGCTGAAGGGCGAATCGCTGGTCTTCGACAATTTCACGGTCGACGGCCGCCTCTTCGTCACGCCGGCGTTCAGCCTGTCCGCCGCGTACACGTACACGATGGGCCGGTTCGACACGCGCACCGGCCAGACGCGCCCGAAATGGAACCACGTGGTCACGCAAGCCGGCTATGCGTTCTCGCCCCGCACGGACGCGTAT
>NZ_JAWRWU010000966.1:0-259 GCF_046535395.1 Cupriavidus sp. SIMBA_020
CCTCGGCTGGCTCGGCGAGCGCCTGATCGTGAGCCCGACGTTCCACCGGCGTCATCATGCGGTCGGCTACGGTCACGAAGGCACCAAGTACGGCTGCAACTTCGGCGTGCTGTTTCCGTGGTGGGACATGATGTTCGGCACCGCGTCGTGGAACCGCACGGTCGAGCCGACCGGCATCCGCGAGCAGATGGAGGGCGTGTCCTACGGCGACGGCTTCTGGGCGCAGCACGGCCTCGCGTTCGTGCGGATCTTCCGCCGG
>NZ_JAWRWU010000967.1:0-259 GCF_046535395.1 Cupriavidus sp. SIMBA_020
GTGACGGGCTGCATCGTCGGCGCGCTTACCGCGCTTGCCTTCGTGGTCTATTGGTGGAAGACGCCGTCCACGCGCATTTCGGCCGCCGTGGTCACGCTGAGTCTGGCCGTGCTCGCATTCGCCGTGCACGACGTGCGCGTGCCCACGCACCGTTGGGTGACGAATCTGGCGCTCACGGTATCGGGGCACAATCAGCCGTACGTGCGCGCCAAGTGGAAAGCCAATCGCAACAGGCTCGCGCCCGGTACGCCGAACGCGC
>NZ_JAWRWU010000968.1:0-259 GCF_046535395.1 Cupriavidus sp. SIMBA_020
TCATCAACGCGCAACCGGGTTCGGCGCTCTATCAGCGCGCGCAGACCGCGCGCACGATCGCCGATCTCAAGCAGGACGTGCTGGCGAACAAGTTGCCGCAAGTGTCGTGGCTGCTGCCGCCCGCCGCGTTCTCGGAGCATCCGAAATACACGCCCGCCTACGGCGCGGAATACACCTCGCAGATTCTCGACGCGCTGACCTCGAATCCCGAAGTGTGGAGCAAGACCGTCCTCTTTATCATGTACGACGAGAACGACGG
>NZ_JAWRWU010000969.1:0-259 GCF_046535395.1 Cupriavidus sp. SIMBA_020
GCGATTTTCGATCTCACGCAGCACAACGTCACCACGACCGATCTGAATCATCCGGGCTCGTCGGTGCAGACGGGCGAAGTGCGCTCGCGCGGTCTCGAACTCGAAGGCCATATCCAGCTCACCGACAATCTCACGGTGCTCGGCTCGTACACGTATCTGAACCAGGTCGTGCTGGAATCGAACACGGCGGCGCAGGTGGGCAAGCGCCTGACGATGGCGCCGCGCAACATGGCCAATCTTTGGGCCGATTACACGCTGC
>NZ_JAWRWU010000970.1:0-259 GCF_046535395.1 Cupriavidus sp. SIMBA_020
GCAATAAGTTGGCAACAGGCTGGCGGCAAACAGGCGTCCAGCCGGAAATACAGGCATCAGAACGACAACAGCCGTGTATTCAAAACCCATAATCAGATGTGAGGAGATGCGATGTTCGATGGACGCTTGAAGGCCAGCGTGCTGGCCGTATGTGTGGCGGCCGCGGCGGCGCTCGGCATGAGCGCGGCGAAGGCGGATCCCGTTTCCCTGAACATAGTCGACGTGGCCGGCAACCTGCAGCTCACGCAGAAAGCCTTCG
>NZ_JAWRWU010000971.1:0-259 GCF_046535395.1 Cupriavidus sp. SIMBA_020
CTGGGTGATCGCGGCGTGCACTTCCGCGCGCTTCTCGCCCTTCTTGACGCCCTCCTTCGCAAACAGCGCACTCATCGCGCGCGGCGTGCGCCCGTAGCGCTTCGCGAGCTGGTCGAGCGTCAGTTCGCCTGCCTGATAGAGCGCGCAGGCTTCAGCCTTCTGCTTCTCGGTCAGCGACTTGCTGCCCGCGGTGCGGCCCCCGGTCTTTTTCGGGAGCGTCGTCGTTTCGGTCACGATTGGATTCCCGTAAAAAAAATGG
>NZ_JAWRWU010000972.1:0-259 GCF_046535395.1 Cupriavidus sp. SIMBA_020
GGTATAATTGGGGCGTTAATGGCTCAAGGATTAAATACCAGTGAGGCAGCATGTTATGGCGTTGTGTTACATGCAAAGGCGGGTGATAGAGCCTGTGAACAATCAGGGCAAAGAGGAATGTTAGCCAGTGACTTATTTGCGCATGTAAGAGCACTGATCAATCATAAATAGTAAAAGCAGCAGTGACTGGCTGTGCTAGCTAATGTCTTCGCTGCTTGTTTTGGCTACTATCTGTGAAGCTCGCCAGCTCTTTCAGGCT
>NZ_JAWRWU010000973.1:0-259 GCF_046535395.1 Cupriavidus sp. SIMBA_020
GTACGTGCTGGGATCGGTGTTCCTGGCGCTGGCGCTGCGCCTGGCCACCGCCAGCCGCAACTGACACGCACGCTCCATGCAAAAGATCGAAGGCCACGAATTCCGCATGGCCCTGGACAAGGGCAACGCGCACTTCCACGACCTGCACTTGCACAACTGCGCCTTCGACAACTGCGGCCTATCCATGGTCAAGTATCCGCAACGCATGTCGCGCGTGCGGAACGTAACGCTGTCGCAATGCCGCGTCGTGAATTCAGAG
>NZ_JAWRWU010000974.1:0-259 GCF_046535395.1 Cupriavidus sp. SIMBA_020
GGCTGGCTGCCGCGATCGGCGTGGTGCCGACGGTGCTCACGCAAACGCATGTCGGATATGGCTGGAGTGTTGCGTTCGCGGGTGCCCTCGTATTGCTCGGCACGGCGATGGCGAGTCATACGGGCATGCTGCGCAATGCGCTGCTGTGGCTCGCGGTGGTCGCGATCGCGGCGGGCAAGGCATCGCTCGGTCATGCGGCCGACGCCGGGCTCGCGTCGGCGGCAATCGCCATGCAAACACTGCACGTGCTCGTGACGAG
>NZ_JAWRWU010000975.1:0-259 GCF_046535395.1 Cupriavidus sp. SIMBA_020
CTACACGCCGGTCTCGAACAACATCACGCCGCTGTCCCGATTCACGGACTACCAGTAAGCGCCTTTACTGGTAGAACACGTAGGTCGCGAGATACGGCGAGCTGCCCGATTCGTGCTCGCTCGTGCACGGCGCGGGCGGCTTCGCGCCGCCGACCGTGTTGATGCGCTGCACGTAGCGCACCGACGCGAGCAGACCGGCCGCGCCGGTCGAATGCGTTTGCAGCAGCAGTTGCGGCACGCTGCCCGGCGTCGCGCTCGG
>NZ_JAWRWU010000976.1:0-259 GCF_046535395.1 Cupriavidus sp. SIMBA_020
GTCGGCCTGATGGTGCTCGTCGCCCTGTCGTACTTCGAATCGCGCGAATACAAGCGCAGCCACGGCGGCGCAGGGATGGTCCATCATTGGATGGCCGAACACCATCTGCTCGACTGGCGGCGCAAGCACTAGGCAAGCCGCCCTGTCGTCCGGGTCGCCGCCTGCGGGACCCGCCCCGAACGTGCGCCCGCGCGCACCGTGGTTGCTGCGTGCCGTTCAAATTAACAGGGCCGGATAGGCCGACCTCGTCCGAATAGCC
>NZ_JAWRWU010000977.1:0-259 GCF_046535395.1 Cupriavidus sp. SIMBA_020
GACCGGCACCAGCACTTCCTCGCACAACCGGTACGTATGCATGCCGGCCCATGCCGGATGCTCGAAATGAATCGCCGCATCGAATCCGCTGCCGGCCAGTACGAACGGCTCGGCGCGATCGGCGAAATGCACGGTGATGTTCGGATGCCGCGTCTGGAAATCCTTGAGCCGTGGAATCAGCCAGCGCGTCGCAAACGTCGGCGTCACGGCGATATCCACGCTGCCGCCGTCGCCGGGCTGCCCCATCATGTACTGGCTG
>NZ_JAWRWU010000978.1:0-259 GCF_046535395.1 Cupriavidus sp. SIMBA_020
GCCGGTCGTCAGCGTCCAGTAGATGAACCACGGCAGTTGCAGCAGATGATCGTGATGAATCGCGTAAAGCAGCACGAGGCCGCAGAGCTGCACGGCGAGCCACGCGAGCGCCGTGCGTCCCGCGACGCTGAAAATCGAGCGGCTGCCGCGCGAGCCGTAAGTGCCGCAAGCCGGAAACACCGAGAGCGCCAGTGCCGCACAAAACGCCACCAGCGTCGGATCGGGATGATGTGCCGCGCCGACCTGCGTGAAATTCAGG
>NZ_JAWRWU010000979.1:0-259 GCF_046535395.1 Cupriavidus sp. SIMBA_020
GGCCGCGATCCGGGCGCCGATGCGCCGGATCCGCATGGCCTGCCCGGCGCGCTGCCGTTCGCAGCTCGCATTCAACGCTTTGTGCAAGCGTGGCCCGCCGTGTCGGGGCGCCTGGAAGGGCGCACCATCACGCAGGCCGACCTGCGCTATCCCAATGGTTTCGCCCTGGCGCTGGCTCCGTTGCCCGCGTCGGAAACCAAATCCAAATCCACACCGAAACCTCCCAAGAAACGCTAACGCCATGACCCGTGACATCAAG
>NZ_JAWRWU010000980.1:0-259 GCF_046535395.1 Cupriavidus sp. SIMBA_020
GGCCTCCACAGGCCATTCGCCTTCAATCATCCTCGGATAAATCTGCCGCGCGAATTGGTGCAGCGCCTTTGCGCCGATATTGCCGCTGACGCCAAGAAGAAGATGCAAGGCTTCGTGTGTCGATTTGAGATCGTGGGCCGCGGCGCTCGTGGCAAGCCGCGCCACCAGCAGGCGAATCTGTTCGATGCCGTTGACGAAGGTTTGATCCAGCAAATCGAGCGCCACCAGTTCGTCGAGGTGTTTCTCGTCGAGCAGCGCG
>NZ_JAWRWU010000981.1:0-259 GCF_046535395.1 Cupriavidus sp. SIMBA_020
GGATGCGGCTCAAACGTTGGGGCGCCCGTCGTCTTATAGATTAACATTCGCGTATACTTCGTCGATCCGGTCCTGATTGATTCCGATATATCTCAACGTGACCGACTGCTTCGAGTGGTTGAAAATTGATTGAAGTAGCGTAAGATCTGTGCCGTTCTTGTACGCGTGGTAGCCGAAAGTCTTACGCAACGAGTGGCAGCCGATTGTGCCGAGCTTCTCCGAGAGGCCGGCGCGCTCAACAGCTTCGTTAAGGATGCCG
>NZ_JAWRWU010000982.1:0-259 GCF_046535395.1 Cupriavidus sp. SIMBA_020
CGATTGATCCTTCTCTTTTAGGCATACTGAGCATCCTGTCGAGCGGCACGGTGATCGGCAACAGCAGCGCGAGCACCATCAACGTGACCAACAACGGCACGATGAACGGCACCGCGCAGCTCGTCACCGTCAATCTGTCGAATCTCACCGGGCTGGCGCTCGCCGTGCAGAACGGCGCGGGCGGCGTGAGCAACATCGTCAATAACGGCACGATCGGTTCCAGCGCCATCGCGGGCGTGACGGTCGCGCCCGCCGATCG
>NZ_JAWRWU010000983.1:0-259 GCF_046535395.1 Cupriavidus sp. SIMBA_020
GAGCGCTTCGCGGGCGAGTCGAAGTACTCGCTGTACAGCCTGATCCGGCTGAACTTCGACCTCGTGACGGGCTTCTCGGTCGTGCCGCTGCAGTGGCTGTCGTTCATCGGCGTGATCCTGTCGCTCGGCTCCGCCGCGCTGTTCGTGCTGCTGCTCGTGCGCCGCTTCATCGTCGGCGCGGAAGTGCAAGGCGTATTCACGCTGTTCGCGATCACGTTCTTCCTGCTCGGCGTGATCATCTTCGCGCTCGGCCTGCTCG
>NZ_JAWRWU010000984.1:0-259 GCF_046535395.1 Cupriavidus sp. SIMBA_020
GCTCAATTGCCACAGAAACAGATTCTGGGGATTGCCGAGCGGCGTCGCGACGGACCCGGCGTTGACCGCCAGCGCGACGACGATCACCAGCCGTCGAAACGGCAGCGGCGTCAACGCACGCAGCGATACCATCAGCGGCACGACGACGAACAGCGCGACATCGTTGGTGAGCCACAGCGCCAGCGCCGCCGCGAATATCACCAGCAGCATCGCGAGCCCGCGCTCGGAGTGCACGTGGTGCACGATGCGATGCGCGAGC
>NZ_JAWRWU010000985.1:0-259 GCF_046535395.1 Cupriavidus sp. SIMBA_020
GGCGGCATTGCTTGCGGCCAGCGCGTTGTACCTGCTGGCCGCGTGATGCGCCAGCCAGGGCGCCCGCATGCGGGCGCGTGCCTCAACTGCGATATTGCCCCGGCGTGGCCGCGACCAACCGCTTGAAGGTGCGCTGCAAATGCGCCTGGTCGGCGAAACCCGCGTCGAGCGCGACCTCCGCGATCAGACGACCGCGCCTGAGTTGCGCGCGGCTGTACTGAATACGCCGATTGATCTGATACGCGTGCGGCGTCATGCC
>NZ_JAWRWU010000986.1:0-259 GCF_046535395.1 Cupriavidus sp. SIMBA_020
TCCCGAATGTCGCTCGGCTGGCTCTGCAATTCCTGCAGGACCTCGTGCTTCCTGGTTTCATCGGATATCGACCAGAAGACTCTTCCGGCCGCCGCCTGCCAGAGCTTGAGCCGAGTCCCGATGCCGGTTCTCATCTGCACCTGGGCAGGTCCCGATACGCGGGCGACATAGATCACTTCCGAGCCGGCCTGAATATTGAGCGCGACCGTGGAGGCCCTCATCTGGTCCGCGAAGTCCTGCAAGAAAGGGCTCAACGCCT
>NZ_JAWRWU010000987.1:0-259 GCF_046535395.1 Cupriavidus sp. SIMBA_020
CGCGCAGATCGGCTCGGTGGTCGTCACCGACAAGATGGTGATCGAAAAGTACTCGCACGTGCAGCACATCGTAAGCTCGGTGGAAGGCAAGCTGAAACCCGGCACCACCAATTTCGACGTGCTGCGCGCCACCTTCCCGGCCGGCACGCTGTCGGGTGCGCCGAAGGTCCGCGCGATGGAACTGATCGACGAACTCGAACCCGTGAAGCGCGGCCTGTACGGCGGTGCGGTCGGCTACCTGTCGTTCACCGGCGAGATG
>NZ_JAWRWU010000988.1:0-259 GCF_046535395.1 Cupriavidus sp. SIMBA_020
CCAATACCTATTCAACACATGATCAGCGACGCAGAAACGTTCGTGAACGTCGCTGAATGAATCGAGTGCGAAAAGTACGCGATCCGATTTGAGGCGAGCATAGCTGAATATTTAAAAACGAGTTTCATACGCGACGCGTGGCAATCGGCGCATCGACACGTTTAAATAGCGATTATGATCAGACCGTCGAACTCGCGCGGCACTGCTCACGCGGTTGAACCGATAAGAAATAGGTGATGTGGAAATTCAAAACTCACGA
>NZ_JAWRWU010000989.1:0-259 GCF_046535395.1 Cupriavidus sp. SIMBA_020
GTGAATTCAAGGCCTCCCCCTTCTCCCTATGGAACCCAGGGTGATCTCCCAGCCCGTCAAAACATGATGCGACCCCAATAATTAAAGAAAAAAGCGCTTTGATATCAAGGTGATGGAGCAGCCCGCGGCTTTGCGCAGGGCAACAAATTAGCCCTACAATTCCGCACCAAGCCGGTGCCAAGCGCACCAAAACGGGCAGAAGCCGCCCCAAAACAGCGCATGCCCGCACCTATTCGAAGCACCCCCAAGGAGATCATGT
>NZ_JAWRWU010000990.1:0-259 GCF_046535395.1 Cupriavidus sp. SIMBA_020
GCGCTGATCGTCACCATCGCGAGCAGGATCGTCATGCCGACGTAGTCGCGATCGTCGGGCGCCGCGAACCAGACGTCGGTGCAGAAGCTGATCGCGGCGAGCACCAGCAGCACGTAGACGAACGGTTTGTGAAACGCGTGCAGCAACTGGCGCGTCCAGTGCGGCGGCTTGTCGTGCGCGATTTCGTTGGGGCCGTGGTGCTGCAGCCGGTCGGCGGCCTGGCCGTGCGTGAGGCCGCGTGCACCGGTACGCAGCGCCT
>NZ_JAWRWU010000991.1:0-258 GCF_046535395.1 Cupriavidus sp. SIMBA_020
CGCGGCGTCGTCCTTCAGGATGCGTTCCAGCGGGCGCGGATCGACCGGGATCTCGTGGTGCGAATCCGCGCCGACGAAACCGTGCCCCGGGAAATGCTTGCCGCAGGCCGACATGCCGGCCAGCGCCAGGCCCTGGATCAGCGCGCGCGACAGCATCGTCACCACCCGCGCGTCTTGGTGGAAGGCGCGATTGCCGATCACCTTGCTGACGCCGTAGTCCAGGTCCAGCACCGGCGTGAAGCTCATGTCCACGCCGCA
>NZ_JAWRWU010000992.1:0-258 GCF_046535395.1 Cupriavidus sp. SIMBA_020
GCCGCGACCGCGGGCGGCACATGCGCATAGCCGGCCAGCAGCACGCGCCGCTGCGCGTTGTCGATCAGGTCGACGGTCGCGTCGGCGGCCAAATTGTCATAGGAGAAGTATGTGCCGACCGACGCGGCGTCGGACGGAATGGGGCTGGCGTGGGCGCTCGCCGCGCAGCCGAGCGCGGCGAGAAGAATGGCGGCTGGTCTCATGGCGGGCGCCATTTTAGCGATGCCAATTCGCGTGGCAAGCGCCAGCCGACACGAT
>NZ_JAWRWU010000993.1:0-258 GCF_046535395.1 Cupriavidus sp. SIMBA_020
GTGTTGACTTGTGTTTGAGGAGTGATAGAGTCGCGGCCAATATCGACGGAGAGAGCACGCGAATGTCGGAGGACATCGGTCGAAGGACGACGACCCAGCAAATGTCGCTGGGGCTGTTTGAGGAAATGTCCGGACAGCCCATCAGCGAGAGCACGCGGGAAATCGGCTTTCAGCGCAATAACGTTTTTGTAGCGATCAACGGGCTCGGCCTGTCGTCGCGGCGTTTCATCGACGCCGCGTATTTCATCGCGGCCCAGG
>NZ_JAWRWU010000994.1:0-258 GCF_046535395.1 Cupriavidus sp. SIMBA_020
CGGTGAGCCGCTCGGTGTCGCGGCTGGAAGAGCGGCTGGGCGTGCGCCTGTTCGTGCGCACTACCCGCCAGATCGGCCTGACGGCCGCTGGACAGCGTTACATGGAGCAGTGCCGCTCGGCGCTGTCGCTACTGACCGAGGCCGAACGCGAGGTCACCGGCCAGCAGGCCGAACCGGCCGGCAAGCTGCGCATCAGCCTGCCTACCCCTTATGCCCACCATCGCGTGCTGCCGTTGCTGGGGGAATTTCGCCAGCGCT
>NZ_JAWRWU010000995.1:0-258 GCF_046535395.1 Cupriavidus sp. SIMBA_020
GGGCGCCGCATCCGGCGCGCAGATGGCGATCGGCACCGGCGTGCTCGGCGGCATGATCACGGCGACGGTGCTCGCGGTGTTTCTCGTCCCGCTGTTTTTCGTGATCGTCGGCCGCCTGTTCGACGTCGGCCCGCGCCGGCGCGGCGGCGCGCAGCCGGCGACGATGGAGGGTTCGCAGTGATGTTTGCATTGAATGCATGGGCCGCACCGAGGCTTCCGCTCGCGCTGGCCGCCGTGCTCGCGCTCGCGGGCTGCTCG
>NZ_JAWRWU010000996.1:0-258 GCF_046535395.1 Cupriavidus sp. SIMBA_020
GGCGAGCGTGCGCATCGCCGCCACGCACGGCCACGCGCGCTCGAGATCGACCGGCGGGAAATCGAAATGCGCACGGCGCGCACCGGCGTCGGCCGGCGCGCCGGGCCCGAACTTCCCCGACAGCAGGCCGCCGGCGAGGGGCGACCAGACCAGCAGCGACAGTTGCTCGTCGCGCGCGAGCGGCACCAGCTCGCGCTCGACGTCGCGTCCGGCGATCGAGTAATAGGCCTGCAGGGTCTCGAAGCGCGTCGCGCGGAG
>NZ_JAWRWU010000997.1:0-258 GCF_046535395.1 Cupriavidus sp. SIMBA_020
GGAGTAATTCGGCGGGCCGCTGCGTTTTATGCCGTGTTTTTATGGGTTGTTTCGCGAGGGCGATTAAATCGACACACGCATCCGCGCACACGCCCGACACACGCTTCCGCTACACTCCCCGCAGCAAGGCCAGCCCGCGCGCAGCGAAGCAGACTCGACGCAGCCAGTCGCGCGGCCCGTCCACGATCGAACTCGAATCGATCCACTACGCCCTTTTGCGCCGATGCCTCACGTTCCCGCTCTCGCCGCTCGTCGCCG
>NZ_JAWRWU010000998.1:0-258 GCF_046535395.1 Cupriavidus sp. SIMBA_020
CGGCTGGCTGCCGGATGGCACGATGCTGGCCGTATCGATGCACGATTGCACCGTACTGGCGATAGAAAACGGCAACGATAACGGCGCGACGCGCGTCTACGCCAATCTCTCGAAGTACGTGCCGGGCCCGTGCAACGACATGCTCGTCGATCCGGCCGGGCGCGCCTATGTGGGCAATTTCGGCTTCAATCTCTATGCAGACGAACCGGAGCGCGCCACCGATCTGCTCTGCGTGCTACCCGACGGCAGCGTGCGCGT
>NZ_JAWRWU010000999.1:0-258 GCF_046535395.1 Cupriavidus sp. SIMBA_020
TTCGGACGACAGGTAGAAGTTGCGCGCCACCTGCATGGTGATCGTGCTGCCGCCCTGGGTCTTGGATTGCTTGACGAGGTTCACGAGCACGGCGCGCACCATGCCCATCCAGTCGACGCCGCCATGCTGGTAGAAGCGGTCGTCCTCGGCCGCCAGCACCGCCTGGCGCATCACCGCCGGGATCTCGTCGAAGCGCAGCACGTTGCGGTGTTCTTCGCCGTATTCGCCGATCAGGACCTTGTCGGCGGTATAGATGCG
>NZ_JAWRWU010001000.1:0-258 GCF_046535395.1 Cupriavidus sp. SIMBA_020
CATGTTCAAGCCGAGCAATGCGATATTTGCAGCTCCCGCAAAAAGCTCGAGAGCCTGAACGCTATAGAAGACAGCATCGAACTCGCCCCCCTTCGCCTTGGTCGCGAGGAAAAAGGCCGCGGGCATGAGCACCAGAATGCCGTTGGCGGCGATCAGCTGTGTGCGCCTGATCTTCGCGTCGACCAGCATCGGTCGCCGTCCCCTGGCGGAAGCGAACCCTGAACCTCCCGTTGCTGCGAGCGCCGGAACAAGTAGCGT
>NZ_JAWRWU010001001.1:0-258 GCF_046535395.1 Cupriavidus sp. SIMBA_020
GTCGGGGCCGTTCGTGTCGCGCAGCGAGCGCAGCATGTAGTCGGCCGTCGCTTGCGCGAGCGCGGCGTCGAGCCCGAGTGCGCCGAGCAGGCGCCGATACGCGAGCACGCCTTCCGCGTTGGCCTGCCACGGCTTGCCCGGCGCGACGCGCGACACGAGGTTCAGCAGGTTGAAGCGCGCCTGCGCGTCCTCGACGTTGCCGGCGATCGACGCGCGCGCAAGCTCTGCATTGACCGCGATCGCATCCGGCGGCAGCAG
>NZ_JAWRWU010001002.1:0-258 GCF_046535395.1 Cupriavidus sp. SIMBA_020
GGCGATCGACGATGAACTCCTCGCCGCGCTCGAGCGGTGGGAAACGCTCGAGGCGAAGCGCAAGCCGGTGTGACGGGCCGCCGCGGCGCGCCGCGGCCGGCAGCGGCCGGCCGCCGTCATCGCAACCGGGCCGTCGCGCGGAACCAGTAAAATACCGCGCGTCCCGGGCCGCGCATGTCGCGCCCGCTTTCGGAGCAGTCCGAGCACACCGTTGTTTCGATTCGCTTTTTTACGGAACTCAACGTTTTGTCCACGACG
>NZ_JAWRWU010001003.1:0-258 GCF_046535395.1 Cupriavidus sp. SIMBA_020
CGGACCGCCGATCAATGCAATGCCGAGCATGCGCTGGGCCGGTGCGTGGCCTTCGCGCGCCGCCGCCCGCAACCAGGCCAGCATGGCGGGGTAGTCGCCCTGGGTCTGGGCCTCCAGCGCCAGCGCATACTTCTGCACCGGCGTGGCATAGGCCGACAGGGCATTGTTGGCTTCGGCCCGGCCTGAGGAGTGCAGCGCCAGCGCCGCGAGCAGCGCCGCGCACCAGGCGCTGGCCGCGCGGCCGGTGATGGCATGTGT
>NZ_JAWRWU010001004.1:0-258 GCF_046535395.1 Cupriavidus sp. SIMBA_020
GGCTGTACCTGATCGCGCCGGTCATGACCGTCGTGCCGGCGTTCGCCGTCTGGGCGGTGATCCCGTTCCAGGCCGAAGCCGTGCTCGCGAACGTGAACGCCGGCCTGCTGTATGCGATGGCGATCTCGTCGATCGGCGTGTACGCGGTGATTCTCGCCGGCTGGGCGTCGAACTCGAAGTACGCGTTCCTCGGCGCGATGCGCGCGGCGGCGCAGATGGTGTCGTATGAAATCTCGATGGGCTTCGCGCTGGTGCTCG
>NZ_JAWRWU010001005.1:0-258 GCF_046535395.1 Cupriavidus sp. SIMBA_020
CCTTGGGCTGGCCGGCCAGCCATTGCGCCAGCTGGTCGGCGGCATCGTCGGTGGCCTGGCGCAACGCGGCCACGCCGCCAGCGGCGTCCTGCGTGGGCGCCGGCACCTGTGTCGCGATGCGCACCTGGCCGATCACGTTGCGGCCATTCAGCAATACCGCCTGCAGCAGCACGCGGCCTTCGCTGGCGGAACCATCCGGCGTGAACACCTGCTCGAACTGCGACAGGTAGACCTGCAACTGCGGCGTCTGGCCGCTGG
>NZ_JAWRWU010001006.1:0-258 GCF_046535395.1 Cupriavidus sp. SIMBA_020
GTCTTCTTCAGCATGGAGCTGGGGCCGCGCGCCAATCGGATGGCGCAGCGGGTGATCACGGCCGTCAATATCACGCGCACCGCGCTGATCTATTCCCATAACGGCGAACGCAGCAAGCTCCTGCTCGACCTGGCCACCAACGAAGGCATCCAGGTCTATCCGCGCGAGGTCACCGACTTCGCCGAGGCCCTTCCCGACGACGATTACTGGCAGCGCGTGGCGCAGCACATCCGCACGCGCTTCGGCCCGGAAACCCAG
>NZ_JAWRWU010001007.1:0-258 GCF_046535395.1 Cupriavidus sp. SIMBA_020
CTTGCAAGTTTAGCTGTCGAATTTCGTGCGTGCGCCTTCGTAGTGACGTTTCATGAAGTCCAGGAGCGATGTCGGCCGCACGGTCGGATATTGGTCATTTGCGATGTCGCGCAAGGTGCCTTCGCCCGACATCATCGGCAGCAGATACTGGAGCGGCAGCATTGCCATCGGATGAGCACCGGCCTTCGCCATTCGCCGTAGCTCGGCATAGCCGTCCGCGATCGAGCCTCGACGCACCCGATGAAGCTCCTTGCCGGT
>NZ_JAWRWU010001008.1:0-258 GCF_046535395.1 Cupriavidus sp. SIMBA_020
GTTTCGCGTCACTACGACGGCGTGCGCGCCGTGGATGACGTTTCGCTCGTCGTCCACGACGGCGAATTCTTCTCGATGCTCGGACCGTCGGGGTCGGGCAAGACGACCTGTCTGCGTCTGATCGCGGGCTTCGAGCAGCCGAGCGCGGGCCGCGTCGTCCTGCATGCTCGCGACGCGACCGGCCTGCCGCCCTATCAGCGCGACGTGAACACCGTGTTCCAGGACTACGCGCTGTTCCCGCACATGAATATTCGCGAC
>NZ_JAWRWU010001009.1:0-258 GCF_046535395.1 Cupriavidus sp. SIMBA_020
GATCGTAGCGGCCCACGCGATAGGCCAGCGCCGCGACCCGATCGGCACCGGCGATGCGTTGCGGGGCCTGGGTCTGCAACGCGGCCACGAGCGATTGCAGCGCCGGGTTGGGCACGACGTTGGGCGCGCCGCCGGCGGCATCGGCCAGGCTCAGGCGGCCGGTCTGTTCGAAGTTGGCGAACGGGTCGCGGGCGCTGTCCGGCTTGCCGTCGACGATATCGCCGATACGGGCCAGGCCATACGCCACCAACAGGCGTT
>NZ_JAWRWU010001010.1:0-258 GCF_046535395.1 Cupriavidus sp. SIMBA_020
TCGGAAGGGTCGGCCGCCAGGGCGCTCCAAGCAGGGATGAAGTGCATACTAAAGTGCATACACTTTGCCCTGCAACTCGGGTTTGCCCGGAAAGCGCGCAGGTCGAGCCTGGCCCTGTTTCGACAGGGCCACACGAAGAACGGGGAAGGGGCGCGCGGCCGACCGGCCGCGCTCAGGCTCAAAGACCGGTGTCGAGCGTGTAGTGCGCGCCGTCGCGGTTTTCCAGCGTCAACGTGGACAACGTCGGCACGGTGGCCG
>NZ_JAWRWU010001011.1:0-258 GCF_046535395.1 Cupriavidus sp. SIMBA_020
GTGCCGATCAGGATGACGGGGTCGAACGCGGCGACCGGGTCGTAGGTCAGCTTGCCTATCACGTGCGGCGCGATGGCCTGGGGCCCGATGGAGGTGCCCAGGAGCGTCAAGCCGTCGGCATTGGCGCGCGCAACGCGGGCCGCGCCGATGGTGCCGGTGGCGCCGGGACGGTTGTCGATGATCACGCGGGTGGCCAGTTCGGCGTCCAGTTGCTGGGCAATGGCGCGGCCGAGCACGTCGGTGCTGCCGCCCGCGGGG
>NZ_JAWRWU010001012.1:0-258 GCF_046535395.1 Cupriavidus sp. SIMBA_020
CGAACAGGTATCGCGAACTATTGCTGACGTTCAGCACTTTGGGGTCCTGGCGAGCGAGCCGCGAACTGGCCGACTCAGCACGCCGTTACAAAAGGGCAAGAATCCGCGGCACTTGGCGCGCCTGGTGCCATCAGTTGGTCGGTCTTGGGATGAACGCCATGGACATCAACACTGCCGCGATTGACGATGCCGTCCTCGCACTCCTCTTTTTGACCGTGCATGACGACAACCGCGCCTGGAAGAACTTTGACTGGGATG
>NZ_JAWRWU010001013.1:0-258 GCF_046535395.1 Cupriavidus sp. SIMBA_020
CACGGCGCCGCATCCGCTCGATCCGCAACGCGAGTACACGCCGAAACCGGTGAAGCTGATTGCATGGCGCGCCTATCCCGCGGAGTCCTCCGCGCCCGCCGACGATCCGTGCCGCAACGCGTGCGCCGAAAACGGCCGCGCTTTCACCAACACCGACCGCCTGTTCGCCTGAGGAGCCGCCATGCCGATCATCGAAAGCGCGCTCGACGCGCGCACCGCCCGTTACGACTTCACGCTGCCCGCGGGCGAGCCGTGGCT
>NZ_JAWRWU010001014.1:0-258 GCF_046535395.1 Cupriavidus sp. SIMBA_020
TTGCCCTTGGTCTTCACTTGGGAGAAGTGGTAGTCGACAACACCCGCTACGGTTCTGCGCACGACAAAATCGTCGTGATAGTCGCAGTAGACCCGGTCGATCTCTTTGCCGCTCAGGATCTCTAGCGCTGCATAGGCGGCTCCTTGGAACTGCATACGGAACCTGGCGACAGTGGTTCGACCAACTGTCTCGCGCGGCTTTTTATCATGGATGACGTCCAAGCCTTTTGCATTATCCCCGGATTTCGTATGCCCGCTT
>NZ_JAWRWU010001015.1:0-258 GCF_046535395.1 Cupriavidus sp. SIMBA_020
CAGTGCCGTGGCAGGTGAATGCCGCGTTCAAGGTTTGGAGATTTCAGCCGTTACTTCAGTGGCTGTCCTGCTTCAGGGACATTCTTCGCACCGTCGATTTTCGCAGGCACGATGACACCACAAAAACTGCTCACATGGTTTGGCGAATTCGCCAAGGCGAATCCCACCTTTGTCGCCTCCGTCAGCATTCTCACGCTGGGCGGCATTCCGTTGCTGGCCTATGCGCTACACATCGACCAGTTGCCGGACTTCTCGCTG
>NZ_JAWRWU010001016.1:0-258 GCF_046535395.1 Cupriavidus sp. SIMBA_020
CCAGTGCGTGATGGTGCGGTGCGTGATCCACAGGCGGCGCTTGCGCGTCCACCACGCGACTTCGAGCCAGTCGGGCGCGGTGCCGCCGACGACGCCGGCCGCGAATGGGGCGAACAGGCCCGCATGCCAAGGGCCGCTCGCGCCGGTTTGCACGACGAGAACGGCGGCGGCGACGCCGGCTGCGAATCCCGACGCATGATGCGCATTGTGTGATGCCATACGAGACGAAACGAAAAAACGTGAAGCGTGCGATCCGGG
>NZ_JAWRWU010001017.1:0-258 GCF_046535395.1 Cupriavidus sp. SIMBA_020
GGGCAAATGCTCTGCCTTTCCCGCCCGTCGATTCGAACACCCAAACCAGCCAGACGCGCACGCTCAATGCGCGCACATCGCCCTAGACAGGCGAACACGGAGACACCTTATGGCCAGCGAACGCAGCGACGCGAACGTGATCCTGCACATCGGCGCCGGATCGTTTCACCGCGCGCACCAGGCGTGGTATCTGCACCGCGTCAATCTCGCGCGCCAGCCGGACGAGCCGCAGTGGACGCTGAGCGTCGGCAACATCCG
>NZ_JAWRWU010001018.1:0-258 GCF_046535395.1 Cupriavidus sp. SIMBA_020
GTGGGCGACCAAGTGACGGAAGGCGCCGAACTGGTGGCGATCGGCGCCTGAACGCGCGCGCCATCGCCGGCCTCCGCGGCGATGGCGTGTCTTTCCACAAGGGGCACGCATGGCCAGCCAGACGTCCTGCGCGTTGATCCAGGTCCCGCCGTCGGCACGGCTGGCCGGCATCGTGTCGCACCTGACCGGCTACCGCGAAAGCGGGCAAGGCGCCGGTATGCAGTGGCTCGAAGGCGCCCCGCTGACCGTGCCGCTGGT
>NZ_JAWRWU010001019.1:0-258 GCF_046535395.1 Cupriavidus sp. SIMBA_020
TCATAGGAAATGTCGTCCAGCCCGACCATGAGCAGGATGTCGCGCATGTTGGCCGGCAGCTCGTCCAGCGATTCCTGCAACAGCGCCATAGTCTGGTTCTGCTCCAGGATGCGATCCGGGGGCAGGTCGTTGGAGGCATGCTCGGCCAGTACGCTGTCGCTGACGAAGTCGTGACGTCGCTCGGGCGCCCGCGACAGGTAGTTGCGCACCAGGTTCAGCGCGATGCCGTACAGCCAGGAAGACAGTTGCGATTCGCCG
>NZ_JAWRWU010001020.1:0-258 GCF_046535395.1 Cupriavidus sp. SIMBA_020
CCGCCGATCCCACGCCCGGCGGGGGCCAGCGACAGCACTGTCATCGGGAGCGTATTTTCGCCGCTCGTCACCCATCTGACCGACGTGCCTTGAGGGTCGGCATCTATCAAGGCGACCTTGTTGCCGCCTGCCTCGAAGGCTGCCGCGATATTGACGGAGATGGTCGTCTTTCCAGTACCACCTTTCTGATTGCTCCCGGCGATCTTGAAAGCCATTAAATTCCTCCAAGGAGTTTTGCGTAATATATGCAGTTATTGC
>NZ_JAWRWU010001021.1:0-257 GCF_046535395.1 Cupriavidus sp. SIMBA_020
CGAAACGTAACGCTGCGTCGAGTAGAACGAGGTGATGTGGCCGAGCTCCGGAATGTCGTAGCGATCAGCGATGATGCGGTTCATGAGAGACGTTTCGGGGATCGACGATTCGCCGATCGTGAACCGCGGGTGCGACGACTGCTCGATGATCAGCACGCGAAACTGTTGTTTGGCCAGGATGGCCCCCATCTGGGTACCGGACATGCCCGAACCGAGGATGATTACGTCGAAGTGGTTGCTATCGTGTCCGTTCGCGG
>NZ_JAWRWU010001022.1:0-257 GCF_046535395.1 Cupriavidus sp. SIMBA_020
GTGCAAAGCGCGATCAGCTTGCCCGCGTATAACGTGCGCCAGCCCGGGTATAGCATCTGGGATGCCGTGGTGGCGTATCGGGCCACGCCGAACCTGGATCTGCGCCTGAACGTGTACAACCTGTTCGACAAGTATTACTACCAGGCGATCGGAAGCACCCAGGACAACAATCACTTCGGCGCGCCGCGGTCGTTCTTGTTGACGGCGAAATACACGTTTTAGGGTTTGGCCATGAGCCGTCGGTTACGGTCCAGCGC
>NZ_JAWRWU010001023.1:0-257 GCF_046535395.1 Cupriavidus sp. SIMBA_020
GTTCGTCCACGGCGGCGGCGGTGGTGGCCACCAGTTGGTGCTCCGGCGCGAAGCGGCGCGCCACCACGGCCGCCAGGCGCTTACCCAGGCCGATGTCGGCCAGGATTTCCTCGCGCGAGCTGGCGCCGGTGCTGCGCGCCAGCTTCTGCCAGGCCGGATCGTCGGTGGCCGGCAGCGGCATATGCAGCTCCTGCAGGGCCTGGCCCAGCAGGCGCTCGCCGAAGGCGACCGATTCCTCGTACTTGACGGTGCGCAGG
>NZ_JAWRWU010001024.1:0-257 GCF_046535395.1 Cupriavidus sp. SIMBA_020
CTGAACAATCCGGCCGCCCGCGTGTTCCCGGGCGACCGCGCGTCGTTCGGCAAGGTGTCCGAGTTCCCGCACGTCGCGACGACGTACCGGCTGACCGAGCATTTCCACTACTGGACCAAGCATGCGCGGCTGAACTCGATCATCCAGCCCGAGCAATTCGTCGAGATCGGCGAGGACCTCGCGAAGGAAGTCGGCGTCGCGCACGGCGACCGCGTGAAGGTGTCGTCCAAGCGCGGCTACATCGTCGCGGTCGCGCT
>NZ_JAWRWU010001025.1:0-257 GCF_046535395.1 Cupriavidus sp. SIMBA_020
CGATCGGCCTGGGCATTGCGGCGGTCGTATGTGCGTTCGTCGGTTTCGCGATCGAGCGGGTCGCGTACCGGCCGCTGCGCCGCGCGCCGCGCCTCGCGCCGCTGATCACCGCGATCGGCGTGTCGATCCTGCTGCAGACGGCCGCGATGATCATCTGGTCGCGCAACCCGCTGCCGTTCCCGCAATTGCTGCCGACCGATCCGATCAACGTGATCAAGGCGACCGACACGACGCCCGGCGCCGTGATCTCGGTCACT
>NZ_JAWRWU010001026.1:0-257 GCF_046535395.1 Cupriavidus sp. SIMBA_020
GCCGCACGAACGCTGGCCCGACGTCGAATTCGTCGACCTGCCGATCTCCGACACGGTTGCCGACACGCACGCCGGCGCGGCCTACATGCGCCGGAGGGAAGTCGCGCTGATCGTCGTGCTCGGCGGCGACGGCACTCATCGCGCGGTCGCCGCGCACTGCGGCGCGACACCGCTCGTCGCGCTGTCCACCGGCACCAACAACGCGTTTCCCGAACATCGCGAGGCGACCGTCGCGGGCATCGCGGCAGGACTCGCCG
>NZ_JAWRWU010001027.1:0-257 GCF_046535395.1 Cupriavidus sp. SIMBA_020
GGATTCCGCCGTATTGCCGGCATTCGCTGCACTCGTTCGGGCCTATTTCCGGCTGGTCGGCGTTCGTCGCCGAAGCGCGCTGCGCGGCATTGCCCGACACGCCGCGCGCGATCCGCACGACGCCGCTGTTGCGCGAGGCCGTGCAGCGCGCGGCGAGTTGGGGCGATTCGGAACTGGATGCCGCGCAGACGCGGATCGCCGACGTGATCCTCGATGAAATCGTGTCGTCGAAGGCCGAAGCGCTGGGACTGGTTCGC
>NZ_JAWRWU010001028.1:0-257 GCF_046535395.1 Cupriavidus sp. SIMBA_020
GGGTGCGCAGGTTGCGCCAGTGCGCTGATTGGCTGGAAGCCAGCGCCCGAGTACACGCCCCTGGAGTACGGCAAGGGCGCCTTGCTCCACATCAGCCGCGCTCGGGTCGTGTATCAGATGACCTTCGTCGCGTCCTTCCAGCTTGGCCGCAACCTTCCCCAAGAGCTTGGCGAAACCTGGGCCGAGCTGGCAGCGGATGGCCTGGTGCCGTTTGAGGGGGCGACTTTCAACATGGACTGCATCGATCCGGCGGATCC
>NZ_JAWRWU010001029.1:0-257 GCF_046535395.1 Cupriavidus sp. SIMBA_020
GCATTTCGTGTGGCTTTGCAAAGGCTTCGAAGCCGACTCGCAGTTGATGCCGCATCAGGTCGTCGCGGCGGAATTGCCCGACCACGCGAGCAATGGCGTGCTGTCCGGCCCGAGTTTCGCGCGCGAAGTGGGCGAGGGTCTGCCCGTCGCGCTCACGGTCGCGAGTGCGTCGGCCGACTGCCGCGAGCGCACGCTCGCCGCATTCCATCACCGTGCGATGCGCATCTATACCGGCGACGACGTCGTCGGCGTGGAAG
>NZ_JAWRWU010001030.1:0-257 GCF_046535395.1 Cupriavidus sp. SIMBA_020
CATAGTAACCTGTGTAAACGGAACCTATCTGGATCAAAGCTTTGCAGGACGTATTATTGATCAGCAATTTCTTGATGATCTTCCCGATAATGTAGATCCTTGTGGAGAAAATGGTGAGTTCCATACTTTCACCTTTGATGGTCCTATTTTCAAGAATCCTATTGATTTTGAAATTGGAGAAATTGTAAAGAAAACCTATCCCAAGCCTAAAGCCAATTCCGAAGATCAGGATGAAGACTATGTTTTTTGGTTCTGTG
>NZ_JAWRWU010001031.1:0-257 GCF_046535395.1 Cupriavidus sp. SIMBA_020
CTTCCCGCGGTGCAGCGCCGCTGCGTAGAATGCGCGCATGAACCAATGGATCGCCGCACTGCCGATGTACAACGTGACGCCGCGCCACGGCGCGCTGTGGCGCGCGTTGCTGCGTGACGCGCTCGATGCGTTCGCGCGCGCCGGCGGGCCGGTCGACGTCGCGCTGCCCGGCGAGCCGTTCGACGATCTGAATGCGCTGTGGCGCCGCAACGACCTGCTGCTGTCCCAGACGTGCGGCTATCCGTACCGGATGCTCG
>NZ_JAWRWU010001032.1:0-257 GCF_046535395.1 Cupriavidus sp. SIMBA_020
CCCACAGGCCGCGCGCGCATCGGGGCCGTCAACTTCGCGCTATCCGATGAGCTCATCCGAGAAACCTCCCGCCACCGTCGAGCAGTTCCTGCAGCATCTGACGCAGGAGTACGACGGCCTCAGCAATCGCCTGAAGGTGATTGCGCGTCACGTGGAAACGCATCGCGATCAGCTTGGCCTGGAAGGCATCCAGTCGCTCGCGGAGGCCTGCGGCGTCCAGCCGTCGGCCGTCGTGCGGTTCGCGAAGCATTTCGGCT
>NZ_JAWRWU010001033.1:0-257 GCF_046535395.1 Cupriavidus sp. SIMBA_020
GCGCAGCGCGGCAGCATCAGCAGCACGGGCGCCCCCTGCGTGACGCCATGCCGGGCAAGCACCGCGGCAAGCCGGTTCGCGCACCGGTCGAGTTCGCGGTAGGTGAGTGGCGGCACGTGCGCCGTTCCCTCCAGTGCGATGCGCTCCGGCGTGCGGCGCACCTGCTCGGCGAAGCGGCCGTCGATGGTCGAGTGGTTCATTGAACGGGTTCCGATCGGTTGGCTTGCGTTCCGAAGAATTGCAGCAGCGTGTCGGTC
>NZ_JAWRWU010001034.1:0-257 GCF_046535395.1 Cupriavidus sp. SIMBA_020
GCATCCAGTCGCGCGCCATCGTCGCGGCCAGTTGCGCGACGGATTCCGGGATCATGCCGCTGAAAAAGTGGAAGGCGGTTTCTCCGGCGCGGCGCACCGCGTCGACGATGGCCGGGTGGTTGTGGCCGATGGTGGCGCACATCTGGCCCGAGGTGAAGTCCAGGATCTCGCGGCCGGTGTCGTCGCGCAGCACCGTGCCCTTGGCCGACTTGAACAGGTTCGGGAAAGTGTCGCCGCCGTAGCGGATGAGGTATTCG
>NZ_JAWRWU010001035.1:0-257 GCF_046535395.1 Cupriavidus sp. SIMBA_020
TCGAACGACGCCATCTTCACGAACGCGCGTCGGCTCCGCGCATATAGCCACAGCGACAGGATCCTGCAGAGAAACACGAGGCAGGCGCCCAGCAGCACGGCGAACACGAACGCAAACTGACTGGCCCGGCCGCCGAGCGAATGCACCGGAAACAACCGTATCTCCAGCAATGCATACGATGCGGCGGCGAGAACGATCAACCCCGCCAACAGGCTCGCCGCGAGCTTGCGCGCGAACCCGGTCCCGCCGATCAATCG
>NZ_JAWRWU010001036.1:0-257 GCF_046535395.1 Cupriavidus sp. SIMBA_020
CTCGTGCCAGTAGCGGTCCTGATACATCGAACCGGCCACGCCCACGCTCTGCGTGAAGCGGCCTTCGGACGGCGCACTGCCCTGCTGGTACTTGCCGGTCAGCAGGCCGCCCGCCAGCGGGTTGTACGGAATCACCGCGAGCCCTTCCTCGTTCGCGAGCGGCAGCAGTTCGCGCTCGATCTGGCGGAACAGCAGGTTGTAGCGCGGCTGCACCGACACGAAGCGCGCGCAGCGCAGGAAATCGGCGCGGCCGAGCG
>NZ_JAWRWU010001037.1:0-257 GCF_046535395.1 Cupriavidus sp. SIMBA_020
GGCGTGACGCCGAGCCGACTGCGCAGCAGACGCGCAAGCCGCACGCCATTGCCGATGCCGCAGCGGCGCGCGATGTGCTCGACGGGCAGATCGGTTTGCACAAGCAGTCGACAGATCGCGTCGAAACGCAGCCGCTGCAAAAACGCGTTGGGCGTTTGTCCGGTTTCAATCTTGAAGCGGCGCAGAAAATTGCGTTCGCTCATCGCGGCCGCGTCGGCGGCTTCATGCATCGCCACGGATTCGTTCCAGTGCGCTTC
>NZ_JAWRWU010001038.1:0-257 GCF_046535395.1 Cupriavidus sp. SIMBA_020
TGGTCCATATGCGGTCTCCAGATCAATGACGGTCCAAGCATGGCATTTTTTTAAAAATAGTGCAATCGATAGCATTGATGATTATCCAGGTGGAAAATTCATCCAGTTGTATACTTCGTGCCATCGTTAGCAACCAAACAGACTCGATTCCCTCATGGCAATAGCGAAAGACATCGCGGCGATGTTGCAGATATCGGTATCGACGGTGGGGCGAGCCCTCAGAGACGACCCACGGCTAAGTGCAGAGACAAAGCAGC
>NZ_JAWRWU010001039.1:0-257 GCF_046535395.1 Cupriavidus sp. SIMBA_020
CAGAATGAGTGCACGCAAAACGTATGCATCCAGCAGACCGTATGGACTGCATGCCGCCGACGCCACTTCGAGCAGGCGCTTTAATTCCTGCTGCGAATAAATATAGGGTGTCAGCGGTGGCGGCAATTTCGGACTGTAGCGAGGAAGCGGAGAAGCCGTGACATATCCACGCGAGAGGGCGAAACGAAACAGGCAGTCAAGTACTGATCTTCTCTTGCCCCAATGGTTGGTCAGAGGCCTATTGCCAGTCAGGAAGT
>NZ_JAWRWU010001040.1:0-257 GCF_046535395.1 Cupriavidus sp. SIMBA_020
TGTCTAAATTTTCTGCAGGGTTCCAGCCAGAATTTTGAATAGTTAAAGTTTGATAGTTAGTTGCACCAAATAGTGCTGGAGAAGAGATTGAATATTCCAATTTCTCCTCTTGCCAGTCTAGAGTGAAATAAACACTTAGAGCGCAAACGATCACACCCGAGATAAATCCAATGATAGTGTTCAATAATAACTCCCCAAATTTGAAAGTTTATAACGCTCGCAAAAAAGGCAGAGCTTCAATAAAGTCCAGCCCGTAG
>NZ_JAWRWU010001041.1:0-257 GCF_046535395.1 Cupriavidus sp. SIMBA_020
GCACACCGTGCAGCGCGGTGCACTTTTCTTCCGCGACGGCGGCCAGCGTTGCGGCCGGATCGAAAGCTTCGCCCGGAAACACCATGTTCGCCCCGACCGACACGCACGCCAGCACCGCGAGCACCATGCCGAAACAGAGATAAAGCGGGACGGGGATGCACAGGCTATCCTGCTCGGTCAGCCGCATTGCCATCGCGATATAGCGCGCGTTGTTGACGACGTTGCTGTGCGTCAGCGTCGCGCCCTTCGGATTACCC
>NZ_JAWRWU010001042.1:0-257 GCF_046535395.1 Cupriavidus sp. SIMBA_020
GGTTCATCCCCGGCCACTCGATCGAAACGTTTCCCGAACAGATGAAAGCGGTCGCGGACGCAGGCCACGAAATCGGCATTCACGGCTACAGCCACGAAAACCCGATCGCGATGACGCCCGAACAGGAAGAGGCCGTGCTCGACCGCAGCATCGAACTCGTCACGCAACTCTCGGGCCGCCGTCCGACCGGCTACGTCGCGCCGTGGTGGGAATTCAGCCCGGTATCGAACGCGCTGCTCGTGAAAAAAGGCATCAAG
>NZ_JAWRWU010001043.1:0-257 GCF_046535395.1 Cupriavidus sp. SIMBA_020
GGACGAATCGTCCTCGAAGCGTCGGCGCAGCTTCGAGATGCCCGCGTCGACCGACCGGTCGATGCCATCGAACTCGATGCCGCGCAATTGCTTCAGGATCGCGTCGCGACTCAGTACGGTACCGGCTGCGCGCGCAAGGATCAGCAGCAGGTTGAACTCGGTGGTCTTCAGGTCGACGAGCTCGCCGCGCCACGCGACCGTGCGGTTCGGCGGCGAAATCGTCAGCTCGCCGAACTGCAGCGCCTGCACGGGCGCAG
>NZ_JAWRWU010001044.1:0-257 GCF_046535395.1 Cupriavidus sp. SIMBA_020
CGCGAAATACCGGGTAGATGTCGGCAGCCGATTCGACTTTCTTCATCGCGAGATGCGGTTGCGACAGCGCCAGTTGCGCATACTCCAGCCACAGATTCTGCTCTTCCGGAGCGACCTGGATGTAGGCGAAATAACGCGTCTTGGTGAGGATATCCTCTTCGAGGATTTTGCGACACTTCGGCGAATCGTCGGTCCAGTTGTCGCCGTCCGACGCCTGCGCGCCGTAGATGTTCCACTCGGTCGGCGAGTAGCGCTCG
>NZ_JAWRWU010001045.1:0-257 GCF_046535395.1 Cupriavidus sp. SIMBA_020
GGTTGGTCAGCAGGCCTTGCAGGGAGACTTCGCGCACGGGCGAGCGGGCCCGGCCCGCATCGGGCATGTGCGACACCGGTCGCGAGCGGAAGGTGCGCACGGCCAGGTACAGCAGGTAGAGCGCGCCGCCGAAACGCAATGCGTCGTAGGCGTAGGGCACCGTCAACAGCAACGCGGTAATGCCGAACGCCGCGCAGAACATGTAGAACACGTAGCCGAGCGCCACGCCGCCGAGCGAGACCAGCCCCGCGCGCCGC
>NZ_JAWRWU010001046.1:0-257 GCF_046535395.1 Cupriavidus sp. SIMBA_020
CGCTCGTAGTTAGCCAGACGATGGACCAGAATGAGAATCCCGAAAAGCCGGTGACTCCCCCGTTTAATATGGATTTCAGCGGCCTCGCGCGATGATGCCGCTTGCCACATGTGGTGGACGTGCGTTCGACTGCCGATCTGTTTTGTTGTTTTTCTTCTTGATGGTGGCGCTTATGGTTTGGCCTTTTGGTGGGCAAAAAGCGGCTGCTGCGGATTCTACCGCTGCGACGCAGAACGGGCGTGCGGGTTTGGGCGCCG
>NZ_JAWRWU010001047.1:0-256 GCF_046535395.1 Cupriavidus sp. SIMBA_020
CGCGACAACGCCAGGTCGCTGGTGCATGCCGCCAAGCAGGAAGGGGCCTCGGATGCCAGCGTCGTCAACCAGGTGCTCCAGGCGGGGCGCGCGTCCAAGGAACTGCGGTGGGATGACGCCAGCGCGTCGTTCAAGGTGGTGCGTCAGCGCCGTCGCGACGATGCTGCCAGCTTTCTCGAACCCGTCGCGCAGGCCGTCGTCAGGCTGCTGACCGACACGCAGCTCGAACTGGTGCGGCAATGCGAGGCGCACGACT
>NZ_JAWRWU010001048.1:0-256 GCF_046535395.1 Cupriavidus sp. SIMBA_020
AACGTCGTAGTCTTCGACGGCCCTTTAGGGGATTCAAGATCCCAGTGAGATCTCATCTTGAGGCAAGTTTCCCGCTTAGATGCTTTCAGCGGTTATCTTTTCCGAACATAGCTACCCGGCAATGCCACTGGCGTGACAACCGGAACACCAGAGGTTCGTCCACTCCGGTCCTCTCGTACTAGGAGCAGCCCCTCTCAAATCTCAAACGTCCACGGCAGATAGGGACCGAACTGTCTCACGACGTTCTAAACCCAGC
>NZ_JAWRWU010001049.1:0-256 GCF_046535395.1 Cupriavidus sp. SIMBA_020
GACGCGGTCTGGGAAGCCGTCAAGCCGCATTTCAGCGACGCCGAAATCGTCGACCTGACCCTGCTGATCAACGCGATCAATAGCTGGAATCGCCTCGCAATCGCGTTCCGCAAAATGCCCGCCTGAGAGGCGCGCCATGAAGACGATTCTGCAAACCGCGCTGGCGTCGCTTGCGTCGCTGATGATCGCGCTCGCGTCGATGAACACCGCGCAGGCGCACGACGCCGCAAGCGAAACCATCGCCCCGGTCATGAAG
>NZ_JAWRWU010001050.1:0-256 GCF_046535395.1 Cupriavidus sp. SIMBA_020
TGCAGTGGCAGAACAGCACGCCGGCCGGCGCCGAAGCCGAACTGTGGACCGAGGTCCCCGACGTTCCCGCACCGCGGCCCGTCGTCGCACCGACGCCGCCCGTGAAGGTCGCGCCGCCCCCTCCCCCGGTGAGAGACGAACAGGCGGACATCGCGTTGCAGCAGAAGAAGCGCCAGCAACAAGAGGCGGCCGCACGCGAAGCGCAGCTCGAGCAGCAGCGCCGCGAGCAGCAGCTGAAGCAGCAGGAAGAGGAAGC
>NZ_JAWRWU010001051.1:0-256 GCF_046535395.1 Cupriavidus sp. SIMBA_020
GGCAACGGTCATCCCGCTAGTCTGCACGCCTGGTCCGGATATCCTTTTCATCGCTTCGCAAGCTGTTTCCGGCGGCACCGCGGCGGGGTTTCGCGCCACGGCCGGCGTGGTGCTGGGCTATTGCGTTCACTCGCTGCTGGTCGCGTTGGGGCTGGCCGCGGTCGTGGCCGCGTCACCGACGCTATTCGAAGCGATCCGCTGGATCGGCATCACCTACCTGGTGTACCTGGCCTGCAGGCTTGTCCGGGCGGCATTG
>NZ_JAWRWU010001052.1:0-256 GCF_046535395.1 Cupriavidus sp. SIMBA_020
GTCCACCCTGGCCAATTCTTCCGAGCAGAAGTGCGTCGAATGGACTTGCCGCTAGAAAAGTGACGTCGTTGGCGCGCTCGTATACCACGCTCCCAATTTATGCGTCGATGTGCTCCGCTACGCGGATTGCACCGCGGTTGACGCTTTAGAGAGAAATAACGTTTGACGGCGGATTCGCACCGATCTACTTTCCTTTCTGGCAGAAACAACGGAATCATCCGCAGAGGGAAGAGGCCATGAAAACCACTTCGTTGAC
>NZ_JAWRWU010001053.1:0-256 GCF_046535395.1 Cupriavidus sp. SIMBA_020
GTCGAGCAAATTCTGCGCGGACTTCTCGGCGAACCGGTCGAGTTCCGCGAGCGTCGCGAAACCGAGATTGAACAAGTCGGCCGGCGTGCGCACGAGATTCAGTTCGACGAGCTGATCGATGATCTTCTCGCCGAGCCCGTCGATGTCGAGCGCGCGACGCTGCGCGAAGTGCCACAGCGCCTGCTTGCGCTGTGCCGGGCAGAACAGGCCGCCCGTGCAGCGCGCGATCGCCTCGTCCGGCAGCCGCTCGATCTTC
>NZ_JAWRWU010001054.1:0-256 GCF_046535395.1 Cupriavidus sp. SIMBA_020
CTGACCGATCCCGCCTGGATCTTGCGTTACCTGACGCCCGCTGTCGCCGTGGTCTGGCTGATCGGGGCGGTGGTGGCGGTGGTTCGGGGGCGTGCCGATGCGCCGCCCGCCAGCCTGGGATGGTCCGTGTTTTCGGTGCCCGCCGCCTTCGTCGCCTGGGTGGTGCTGGCGCAGCTGTTCATGGCGCGTGGCGCCGTTTTCGTGGTGTCGCTGCTGGCCCTGGTATGGGTGGCGGACATCGCGGCCTATTTTGCGG
>NZ_JAWRWU010001055.1:0-256 GCF_046535395.1 Cupriavidus sp. SIMBA_020
GTGAGGCCGCGGATCGCGTCGTCGTCGAAGTCGACGTTGATCGTGCCGTCCTTGGCCTTGCACAGCTCCTCGATCACGCGCAGCAGGTTGGTCCCGTACAGCGTGGACGACTGCCGCGACAGGCGCGACGCGAGATCGGTATAGCCGACGATGGTCACGCCGTGGCGCACGACCGCCTCGCCGGGCACCGTGAGTTCGCAGTTGCCGCCCTGTTCGGCGGCCATGTCGACGATCACGCTGCCGGGCTTCATCGACT
>NZ_JAWRWU010001056.1:0-256 GCF_046535395.1 Cupriavidus sp. SIMBA_020
CGCTTGACGCCGCCGGCGATGTTGATGACCTTCAGCCCCAGCGTCTTGACCGCGAATTCCAGTTCCTCGATGCCTTCCTGCGGCGTGTTCAGCGGAATGCCGGCCACCGGCGTCAGGCGGTCGCTGTACTTGCGGTACTGGTCGGCATGGAAGTGGTTGATGGCGCGGTGCAGCGGCTGGCGGAACTCATCGCCGGCGCCCAGCGGCGCCAGCACGTCGTTGGGAAACAGCACGGAATAGTCCGCGCCTTGCTCGG
>NZ_JAWRWU010001057.1:0-256 GCF_046535395.1 Cupriavidus sp. SIMBA_020
TCATGCGGTCGACCAGGATTTCCAGGTGCAGCTCGCCCATGCCGGAAATGATGGTCTGGCCGGACTCCTCGTCGGTGCGCACGCGGAACGAGGGATCTTCCTGCGCCAGCCGGCCCAGGGCGATGCCCATCTTTTCCTGGTCGGCCTTGGTCTTGGGCTCGACCGCCTGCGAGATGACCGGCTCGGGGAACACCATGCGCTCCAGCACGATGACGTGCGCCGGATCGGTCAGCGTATCGCCCGTGGTGACGTCCTT
>NZ_JAWRWU010001058.1:0-256 GCF_046535395.1 Cupriavidus sp. SIMBA_020
TATGCATGAAGCCCGAAGACAATAAGGCATATCGCGTATGCTCCTTCTGCGTCATGGACAGCAGCAATCCGGCCATCCTCTTCGATGCGGCGGGACAATGCAATTGCTGCAGCAGCGCATTGCAGCGCCGTTCCCATGAATGGTGGCCGGATGCGTCGGGTGCCAAGCGCATGCAGGCCATGGTCGATACTCTGCGGGCCGCCGGCAAAGGCAAGCCGTACGACGTCATGATCGGCCTGAGTGGTGGCATCGACAG
>NZ_JAWRWU010001059.1:0-256 GCF_046535395.1 Cupriavidus sp. SIMBA_020
GCGGGCTATCGCCTGCGCCGCTTCCAGGTTGGTCTTGAAGATGGTGTCGTCGAAATTGCGGCCGCCCACGAAGCCGCCGGTGTTCACATCCACCGTCGTCAACGCCTCGGTCTGGTCGATGATCAGGTAGCCCCCCGACTTCAGGTCCACCCGGCGCGACAGCGCCCGAGCGATCTCTTCGTCCACATTGGCCGTGTCGAACAGGGGGCGCTCGCCGCTGTAATGCTGGATGCGGTCCACCACTGATGGCGTATAG
>NZ_JAWRWU010001060.1:0-256 GCF_046535395.1 Cupriavidus sp. SIMBA_020
TGGCTCGTATTATACGCCTGATAACCTTGCATGTTTTATGGCTAGGTATATACGTAATAAATGCGTAGATAGAAAAAATCACTTAGATATTCTTGAGCCTAGCTGTGGTGATGGAGCTTTTCTGAAAGCTATAAGTAGACATTTCCTTGATAAAAATATATGCATCGATGCTATCGATCTTGATACTTGTGCAATAGAAAAAATTAGGAAGTTGTCTAGTACTCTTCACGGTGAATATACAGTCACTGAAGCCGAC
>NZ_JAWRWU010001061.1:0-256 GCF_046535395.1 Cupriavidus sp. SIMBA_020
GGAAGTTCGCCGGAACGCTCCACGGGTGGCTCGCCCCGCGCAAGTCGAGCGATTCGAGGCGTGTCACCGTGACAGGGTGAGGGCTGAGGTTGCTGACAGTGATCGTGTTGTAGCCGTGATCGCCCGGCCCGACGCTTACGCGGATGCGACTCTTTCCCCGCCGCCGAGCCTCTACGGTGTTGTAGATGCTGAGGATGACACCGATGAAGGCGGCAGCTGTTGTGATGCTCTTACTCCAGTCCATTGGCAATTCTTG
>NZ_JAWRWU010001062.1:0-256 GCF_046535395.1 Cupriavidus sp. SIMBA_020
GCCCAGGGGCGGGCGCAGATCACCAGGGGCACGCCGGTGGCCTGAAGGATGCGCAGGCTGGGCAGGCTCATGCAGACATCACCCACCCAATTGGGCAGGCGGACGGAAAGGCAACTGATTTCGGACATGGACGGGCGCGACGCGCAATTAGGGCTGAAGGACGGGGGCGGGCGCCGCGCTGCAGCGCGTAGCCGGTACAATCCCGGGCACAATTGTATTAAAGCGAGTGATTCCTTGAATTCTGCCGCACGCAACG
>NZ_JAWRWU010001063.1:0-256 GCF_046535395.1 Cupriavidus sp. SIMBA_020
CGCTGAGCGTCGAGCGCTTCACGCTGGGCTGGTACGTCGCGCGTGTGTTCAGCATGTTCGCGCCGGGCGTGCTGGTGTGCGTGCTCGTCTGGGAAGTGACCGCGCTCTACCGGCGGCTCGCGCAGGAGCACGCCTCGCTCGTGCACAGCTCGGCGCACGACGCGCTCACGCGCATCTACAACCGCAGCTTTTTCGACGAGCAGTTCCGCCGCGAGGTCGAGCAGGCGGCGCGCGCGGACCGGCCGCTGTCGCTGGT
>NZ_JAWRWU010001064.1:0-256 GCF_046535395.1 Cupriavidus sp. SIMBA_020
GGACGGCTTTACATGCTTTTACATGATGTAACGCAATGCCGCGTGCAACTTCATTGCCTTGCGGCGGCACGGCCGGCGCTGGGCGGCGGGTTTATCCCAGTGCTACCATCACTTAAAACCGGCCAATATGCCGGCCACTGCCGACACGTTCACAAGACGTCGACGCAATCGAAGCTTTGGTGATCCCAAACTGGGTGGAGGAGACTGTTAATGAATGCCCCGCTAGACGCAGGCCAACGCGCGTCGCTTGAAGCCG
>NZ_JAWRWU010001065.1:0-256 GCF_046535395.1 Cupriavidus sp. SIMBA_020
GGAGCGTGCCCATCGGCCGGACGGCATAGGCTATTTGACCGAATTGTCGAACGTACGCCGGCCATGCGAGGATGGCTCCGAACCCAACAGGACTCAGGAGCGCCCATGCAGGACAGGCCAACCTCGCAGAATCACGGCGTGAACCGGGAACGCGCGCGGCGCGTGCTGGCACGCGAGCGCGACGCGTTTGTCGCCGCGCGTCCGGCATCGCAGGCGTTGTCGGCGCAAGCGGCGCAGCATCTGCTGTTCGGCGTGC
>NZ_JAWRWU010001066.1:0-256 GCF_046535395.1 Cupriavidus sp. SIMBA_020
AGATGAATCATAGTCCGCGGTTCTGGCAGACAGTGGAGTCGATCTTTCCGGAGTTTCGCGAGGCAAGGAAACAGTTGAAGCAGCATCCGCCGGAGATGGTGCCGGGGATTTGAGGGGGGGCATCAGTCTTGGCGATTGCCGACTGTTGCTCCCGCCGCGACTGATCCATCCGGCTGTACGCTGTCCACCATAACGACGTTCGCCGTATTTTTGCAGCGCACCCAATCAATACACCGATACAGATCCAGTCGACATT
>NZ_JAWRWU010001067.1:0-256 GCF_046535395.1 Cupriavidus sp. SIMBA_020
CGTGAGCGCGGGCGCGGTGGACATTGCGTTGACGAGATCGATGGTCTGCCGCAGCGTGGCCGCGACGTCCGGATTCGCGTCCTTGTTGAAGCCGATATGCGTGTCGCTGATCTGGACGAACAGTGGCCGGCCCGCCTTCGCGGGGACGACGGCGCCGTTTTGCGCGAGCGCGAGATCGAACGGCGTCAGGATGCCGCCCGACAACGTAAACAGCGTGCCGAGTCCGCCGAACGCCATGCATTGCAGGGCCTTGCGG
>NZ_JAWRWU010001068.1:0-256 GCF_046535395.1 Cupriavidus sp. SIMBA_020
GGTGTAATTGGCGTAGCCGGTCGGATTGGGCAGCTGCACATAGAAGCCGCCATTGCTCGCCGTGCCGCTAAGGTAGCCGGTCAGCACGTCCAGATAGCCCGTGCCGGTCGCGCCGACCGCCTTGCCGGCGATCAGGCTGACGGAATTGGCCAACAGGCGGGTCTGCTTGTTGCCGTCGTCGCGCAGGTCGCCCGCGGCGTTCAGCGTGATGCTGCCGCTGTAGCCGGCGTCGATGTTGCCGACGGTGATGTCGCGG
>NZ_JAWRWU010001069.1:0-256 GCF_046535395.1 Cupriavidus sp. SIMBA_020
GCCGGCTTCGTAAAGCAGATCGGCCAGATAGAACGCCGACAGCGGCACCTTCTCCGACGGCTTCACGATCACGCGGTTGTTGGTGGCGATCGCCGGCGCGATCTTGTGCGCGACCTGGTTCATCGGGTGATTGAACGGCGTGATCGCGACGATCACGCCGTCGAGCGGCTGCCGCTGCGAGAACACGCGACGCGCCTTGCCGTGCGGCGTCAGATCGCACGAGAAGCTCTGCGCGTCGTCGCGCAGCGCCTCGACG
>NZ_JAWRWU010001070.1:0-256 GCF_046535395.1 Cupriavidus sp. SIMBA_020
GGACAACTGTCAGGTTGCGGTGAGCCAGCCGGTCAGCTGCAGGATCAGCCGGCGCGCGACGAACAGCAGCGCCTCGGCGTGCTCGACGCGGTCCATCAGTTCGACGCGCGTGTCGAACGACGGCGGCGTTTCTAGCCAGTCGTAGGCGGCCGGCGCGGTGCCGGCGACCTGGTCGAGCCAGTCGAGCAGTTGCGTGCCGCATCGTTTCTTCAACCCAGCGCGCGGCAAGCGCTGCAGATCGGCGAGCGTTTCGCAG
>NZ_JAWRWU010001071.1:0-256 GCF_046535395.1 Cupriavidus sp. SIMBA_020
GGCATCGGCGCGCCCTTGATGATCGTGCTCGGGCGTTTGCTGCAAGGCTTTTCCGCCGGCGGTGAGTTCGGCAGTTCGACCGCCTTGCTGATCGAAGCGGCGCCGTTCTCCAGGCGCGGCTTTTACGGCAGTTGGCAGATGTCGAGCCAGGCGGCGGCGCTCCTGCTCGGCGCCCTGGTGGGCGCGTTGGTCACGCGCGGCCTGTCGCCCGAGGCGTTGAAGTCCTGGGGCTGGCGCGTGCCGTTCATTCTCGGCT
>NZ_JAWRWU010001072.1:0-256 GCF_046535395.1 Cupriavidus sp. SIMBA_020
GTCAGCGCCAGGCCGTCGCGGCGGGCCACGGCGCGGTCCTGTTCCAGCTGGCGTTCGGACAGGTCGAACACCGTGACCTGGGCGCCGGACGCGGCCAGCACCGGCGCCTGCTGGCCGCCGGCGGACGCCAGGCACAGGATGGACAGGCCGGTGACGTTGTCGAGCCAGCCGGCCGGCAAGGGGCCGGGCGTGAGATGCACGGCCCAATCGCCGTGGCGGGCAGCGGCAATGAGATCGGCGGTGACGGGCCGCGACC
>NZ_JAWRWU010001073.1:0-256 GCF_046535395.1 Cupriavidus sp. SIMBA_020
CTGCTGCAACGCGGCCGCCGTGCCCTGGAATCCCGCCTGGATCTGGTCCGACGGCAGGCCGATGCGCGCCACCGCCGCATCGATGGCCGCCGTGGCCTGCCCCAGCGACACGCCGGGCGCCAGGCTGAACGACACCGTGTCCGCCACGAACAGCCCCTGGTGCTGCACGCTGAGCGGCGCGTTGGCGTTCTCGAAACGCGCAAACGCCGCCATCGGCACGCGCGCCCCGGTCGAGGTAATCACTTCCACCTGCTTG
>NZ_JAWRWU010001074.1:0-256 GCF_046535395.1 Cupriavidus sp. SIMBA_020
GTCCGTGTTCCACCAGCCGGCCGGCCCGGCCGAGGGGCTGCCGTTCCATCCGGGCGCCGACAACCTCGGCCTGCAGTTCCTGCAGGATCTGCCGCACGGCTGGCAGGACATGCATGCCGCGTGGAACAAAGGCCGCTACGACCAGTGGGTGCCGAACAAGGGCACCACGACGATGGCGTACCTGAAGCGCGACGACATCCCGTTCCACTATCAGCTCGCCGACGCGTTCACGATCTGCGACGCGTACCACTGCGCG
>NZ_JAWRWU010001075.1:0-256 GCF_046535395.1 Cupriavidus sp. SIMBA_020
GCGAAGCGCACGACGCACGGCCGTCGGGACGGCGATGCCGGCGCATTGTACCGCGCGGTGGCGCCCGCACGGCGCCACCGCGTCTGGCCGGGCCACCCTCGCGCCGTGCCGGTAATTTTAGCCCTACGAAAATTTTGGCTTGACCTCAATTTGAGCGTGCTCTAGATTCTGTCGACGCATCAAACAAAGTTAAGTGGGACAAAAATTTTTCTCGAGACCGGCCGCCGGAAACGGCGCTGCGGCGCCGCGGCCCGGC
>NZ_JAWRWU010001076.1:0-256 GCF_046535395.1 Cupriavidus sp. SIMBA_020
TGGGCGATAGCTGCACGACACACGGTTTTCGAAATGGCTGGATACCAATTAAAGAAGGGTTGAACAAACTCAATAGCGTTTTACCAACCATCTGGTTTTGCGATCGCTGGAAATTGATGACGTGAACGGCATACCGGCCTGAACGAACAACCCGATAGTCACGAAGGCTCCAAAAGCCGATGTGTTTTTTTAGGATCGTCAGGCGCGACTCTCATCGTGGCGCTGAGGAAAAAACCTCAACGAAGACGCCGAATAG
>NZ_JAWRWU010001077.1:0-256 GCF_046535395.1 Cupriavidus sp. SIMBA_020
TGCCGGCGGGCAGCTTGACCAGCATGTAGGGGCCCTGGGACTCGGCCTGCAGCACCTGCTTGCCGTGGCCGTCCTTGATGACGACGGCGACGTTGGCCACATAGTCGGCCTTGCCGTCGCGCTGCGCGGCGAAGGTCAGCGAGAGCGGGTAGTCCTTGGCGGCGGCCTTCATGGCTTCGGATTCGTCCAGGCCGATGCCGCCGCTGACGTATTCCACGCTGCCCTGGTGCTGCACCGCGGGCAGCGCCGCCTGCGC
>NZ_JAWRWU010001078.1:0-256 GCF_046535395.1 Cupriavidus sp. SIMBA_020
GGTCGCGCAGCAGGGCGACCTCGGCGGCATCCAGGTCCTGCACCAGCAGTTCGTTCAGGCGCACGACCTCCGGCAGCAGGGCGCGGTAGCGGTCCAGGCCTTCGGCGGTGGCCTCGACGCGCACCACGCGCCGGTCGGCGCTGTCGGGCAGGCGCCGCAGCCAGCCTTTCTCGCACAGGGAACCAAGGGTGCGCGAGGTGCGCGCCAGGTCGAGCCTGGCGGCCGCGGCCAGTTCGGCCGAGGTCATGATGCCGCC
>NZ_JAWRWU010001079.1:0-256 GCF_046535395.1 Cupriavidus sp. SIMBA_020
GCCAAAATCTAAATTTCCTGATCTAGAATTGGAATACAAAAATTTAGTATACAGTTGTCGTTTTTGTAACATTGCTAAGTCAAACAAATGGATTTCGGACTATGCGAATATCCCTAATAACGGCATGTTAGGCTTTATTGATCCTTGTGATGAAAATTATGATGAGCACCTTTATAGAGACTCTAAAGGAAGTATAAATGCAAAGTCAGATCTTGGTTTTTATTTAGTTAAAGAATTAAACCTTGGTCTAATTAGG
>NZ_JAWRWU010001080.1:0-256 GCF_046535395.1 Cupriavidus sp. SIMBA_020
GTCGGCGATCAGCATGATGCCGTGCTCGTTACAGATCTGGCGCAGTGCGCGCACGAAGTCGGGCGGCGCCGGGTTGAAGCCGCCTTCGCCCTGGACCGGTTCGAAGATGATCGCGGCGACGCGCTTCGGATCGATGTCGGCCTTGAACAGCATCTCGATCGCCTTGATCGAGTCGGCCGTCGTCACGCCGTGCAGCGGGTTCGGGTACGGTGCGTGGAACACGTCGCCCGGGAACGGACCGAAGTTCAGCTTGTAC
>NZ_JAWRWU010001081.1:0-256 GCF_046535395.1 Cupriavidus sp. SIMBA_020
CGTGCATCGGCCTTTCCTAAATAAAATTTAGCCAGTCAAAGTTTGGCTAAAGAATGTTCCGGTATCGCGGCATCCCTTCGACAATGCGCGCGTTTCGCGATCGACGAACGCCGCTGCGGCGCGCGCGGTCGCCCCATCGAATCAGGAGCCTGCATGATCCATCGCACCGCCGACCCATCGTCGCGACCACGAGTGTGTGCGGCATTGCCGCGCCGCTGTGTTCGGCGCATCCCGCTCGCGGTGACCGTCTCGCCCG
>NZ_JAWRWU010001082.1:0-256 GCF_046535395.1 Cupriavidus sp. SIMBA_020
GTCGACGATGTGCACCGAGTTGACGCCGTTCTTGGCGGCATCCAGCGCCGACGAGATCTTGGGCAGCATGCCGCCCGAGATGGTGCCGTCGGCGAACAGCTAGTCGATGGTCTGGGCCGACAGGCGGCGCAGCAGCTTGCCGCCCTTGTCCAGCACGCCCGGGGTGTTGGTCAGCATCAGCAGCTTTTCGGCGCCCAGGACTTCGGCCATCTTGCCGGCGACGACGTCGGCGTTGATGTTGTAGGCAGTGCCGTCT
>NZ_JAWRWU010001083.1:0-256 GCF_046535395.1 Cupriavidus sp. SIMBA_020
GGCCGTTCTGCATGTCCTCGCCATAGTGCGACTGGGGACCGGTCAGGGGCGCGGCAAAGCCGAACTTGACGTCGGCGGCCTGCGCGGCCGCGGCCATGCCGACGGCGGCGATGCTGGCGGCGACAAGCTTCAAAGTGGTGCGAAACTTCATTGGAATCCTCCGGTATGTCGGATGTGGCTTTGTTATAACTGGGCTTTTGGGCCAGGTGATCTATTTGCGTGCGATTGCCGGGTTGCCACAATCGAACTTCAGGTG
>NZ_JAWRWU010001084.1:0-255 GCF_046535395.1 Cupriavidus sp. SIMBA_020
GTACAGCTTGTACAGGATAGGTAGGAGCCTTGGAAACCGGAGCGCCAGCTTCGGTGGAGGCATCGGTGGGATACTACCCTGGCTGTATTGACCTTCTAACCCGCCGCCCTTATCGGGCGGGGAGACAGTGTCAGGTGGGCAGTTTGACTGGGGCGGTCGCCTCCTAAAAGGTAACGGAGGCGCCCAAAGGTTCCCTCAGAATGGTTGGAAATCATTCGCAGAGTGTAAAGGCACAAGGGAGCTTGACTGCGAGAC
>NZ_JAWRWU010001085.1:0-255 GCF_046535395.1 Cupriavidus sp. SIMBA_020
GCCTCGGCCGAGCTGATGCAGGGCTTCGTGACCCAGCCGATCACCCAGGCGGTGTCGTCGGTGGAGGGCATCGACTACCTGTCCTCGTCGTCGCAGCAGGGGCGCAGCCTGATCACCTTGCGCATGGTGCTCAACCGCGATTCGACCCAGGCGCTGGCCGAGACCATGGCCAAGGTCAACCAGGTGCGCTACCGCCTGCCGGAAAAGGCCTACGACCCGGTGGTGGAGCTGTCGGCAGGCGACTCCACCGCCGTG
>NZ_JAWRWU010001086.1:0-255 GCF_046535395.1 Cupriavidus sp. SIMBA_020
GCCTGGACGGCCAGGGCCACAGCCAGTGGCTGTTCGACGACACCGCCGGCCAGGTGCGCACGCGCCTGTCTAGTTCCATCGCCGCCTCGCAGCTGGGATTGGGCTATCTGGTCAAGCAGGCCGCCGATGACGCATCGCGCGGCGAATGGCGCGGCAGCGGTTTCGAGCTGCGCTCGGACGCCTGGACCGTCGTGCGCTCGGGCCAGGGCATGCTGCTGTCGGCCAACGCCCGCGAGGGCGCGCGCTCGACGCAGG
>NZ_JAWRWU010001087.1:0-255 GCF_046535395.1 Cupriavidus sp. SIMBA_020
GAAACACGTTATCGCAACGTAAAAAACGATGCCGACCGATGCAAATGACGCAGGCCCGACACCTCGATTATTTTAAACGCCCCGCGCGCCGAAACGATCAGGTGTTCAATACTTTCAACAAACCAGTCGAGTGTAATCGTGAGAGTCCGTGGCCCTCTGGTGAGGTGGGATCGAGGCGATGTGCGAAGTTTGCGCAGCGCTGCTCCCGCTTCCGATGGCAGTTGCGGCTGGCATAGTCCTCGCCTGCTGCACCTG
>NZ_JAWRWU010001088.1:0-255 GCF_046535395.1 Cupriavidus sp. SIMBA_020
GTCCACGCCCGGGAACTTCACGAACGGGAACACGGCCTCCTTGACCGAGAAGTAAGGCGGCACGACTTCGCGGGTGATGCCCTGGGCCGCCAGCGTCTGGCCGGCCATGGCGCGCGCGGCGATCTTGGCCAGTTGCAGGCCGGTGGCCTTGGACACGTAGGGCACCGTGCGCGAGGCGCGCGGGTTCACTTCCAGCACGTAGACGTCGCCGCCCTGGATGGCGAACTGCACGTTCATCAGGCCGCTGACGTTCAG
>NZ_JAWRWU010001089.1:0-255 GCF_046535395.1 Cupriavidus sp. SIMBA_020
TAACTACCCATTGGGTCAGGTAGGTCGCCTTCGCCTGCGTGTGGTGTATCAGAACCGTATGCGTGAATTGGGTTTTGGATGGGGATCGCAGATACAGGCGAAAGCGTTCCAGGAACACCTGATCGGAGAATTGGGTGACGCGTTTCTTTCCGCGGTAGATCCGGCATTTGCCTCAAAGAGGATGAGCTTCTGGATACGCCTGACAGGTGGCAATAACTCCACCTGGGATATGCCGATTACCCGGCACCTGCTGCT
>NZ_JAWRWU010001090.1:0-255 GCF_046535395.1 Cupriavidus sp. SIMBA_020
TCGGCCTCGACGACGACGCGGTGCGCGCGGTGTGCGCGGAAGCGTCGGTGGCGGGCGTCGTCGAGGCGGTCAATTTCAATGCGCCGGCGCAAGTCGTGATCGCCGGTCACAAGGCCGCGATCGAAAAAGCTTGTGAGATCGCGAAGGCGAAGGGCGCAAAGCGCGCATTGCCGCTGGCGGTGTCGGCGCCGTTCCACTCGTCGCTGCTCAAGCCGGCGTCGGATCAATTGCGGGAATATCTGGCAAGCGTCAATG
>NZ_JAWRWU010001091.1:0-255 GCF_046535395.1 Cupriavidus sp. SIMBA_020
GCCCAGTGCCTTGTAGAGTTCCACACGGTTGATCAGCGCGGCCAGGCCGGTTTGCACCAGCGCCAGCTGGGCATTGAAAAAGTCCACTTGCGCGGTCTGCACCTGCAGGTAGCTGTCGATACCATTGGTATAGCGCAGGTTCGACAGCTCCAGGGTGCGCGCCGACGAATCCTGCAGCGCGCGCTGGGCGTCCAGCTGGGCGCCGTAGGTGGCTTCGCCCGCCAGCGCGTCCGCGACCTCGCGGAACGCCTGCTG
>NZ_JAWRWU010001092.1:0-255 GCF_046535395.1 Cupriavidus sp. SIMBA_020
CGGAGCAATCACGGTAATCGCTTAATTGCTCAGCATCATTGAGCAACTTTTTTACTTTGTTAGGTAATGCCACTTAGGCTGGCTCCTATATGGACTGCATTGTAAGTTGAAATTTATTTTTATAATATATTTGCTGTAAGGGCAATAACTTATGTTACCCCCTTACAGCAAGCCGCTTAAGCGATATACAGCAAATCTGTTACTATCGCGATTAAGCGCGCACTTAAAATTAGTGCTCGATAATTCTATCGATTG
>NZ_JAWRWU010001093.1:0-255 GCF_046535395.1 Cupriavidus sp. SIMBA_020
CTCGCGCTCGTGCTCGTGAAGCCCGTGACGCGCGCCGGCGCCGCGGCGGGCCGACGTCTCGTCACGCGTGTCGACTACACGCCGGGGCAGATGGTCCGGCAGCCGGTGTTCTGGCTCATCTACGTCTCGTTCGTGGCGGTGGCGGCGGGCGGCCTGATGGCCACGGCGCAGATCGGACCGATCGCGAAGGACTGGGGCCTCGCGCGCATTCCGATGACCGTGTTCGGCGCGACGCTGCCGCTGCTCACGCTCACG
>NZ_JAWRWU010001094.1:0-255 GCF_046535395.1 Cupriavidus sp. SIMBA_020
TGACCAGCCTGAAAACGCGCCACGGTCACGCGATGCAAAGCCGACCGATGGTTTCGGCAACGGTTTCCGAACAACCCGAGCGCCTTCGCGATATACGCGGCGTACAGTTCTCGGCGTTCGCGACGCGGCTTTCCGGTGCGGAACTCGAAGCCGCGATGGATCGCTATCTCATCCGGCACCCGGTTGCGCGCCTGCGTCCCACCGATTTGTGGCGGCTGTCGATCGAACACATCAAACTCACCGATAATAGTCTGG
>NZ_JAWRWU010001095.1:0-255 GCF_046535395.1 Cupriavidus sp. SIMBA_020
GTCAACGCTGCGACGAAGTCGGCTGCCACGTTTCTGAATCGCAGCGTCTACGGCAACGACGAAGACATGCAGGCAGCAATCGACGCCGAGACGGCAGGCGTCGATCCGATCGTTGCGGACGACGTCATTCGCGCGGCGATCCTGCTCACGCTCGGCAAGCTCTACGCCTACCGCGAGGACGTTGTCGCGGGCACGTCGACGAGCGTGATGGAACTGCCGGGCGGCGCGAAAGCGCTGCTGTTTCCGTACCGCACC
>NZ_JAWRWU010001096.1:0-255 GCF_046535395.1 Cupriavidus sp. SIMBA_020
TAGTGACTCAACTGTTAAAACAACCGGATAAAGTGAAGCAATGAAAAGAAGTGTTAAGGACTGGGAAAACATCATTAATGGGTTAATACATCCTTGGACCCTTCCCATCATCTTTGGATCAATAATTTTTGGGATCCATCCTCCTATAGCTACATTAATCATAGGTATTGCCAATGCCACTCCGGCTGTACATATCATATAAAGCCACACACTATTTACAAAAGAACTTATAATAGTTGCTCCCCCTGCAGTCAG
>NZ_JAWRWU010001097.1:0-255 GCF_046535395.1 Cupriavidus sp. SIMBA_020
GCGAGATGACCTGCGGGCCCTCGTGCACGTTCAGGAAGTAGCCGACGCCGTGGCCGGTGCCGTGGCCGTAGTCGAGCCCGGCCGCCCACATCGGCGCGCGCGCGATCGCATCGAGCATCGGCGAGCGGATGCCGCGCGGAAAGCGTGCGCGCGACAGCGCCATCATCGACCTGAGCACGATCGTGAAATCGCGTCGCTGCAGGTCGCTGAGCGTGCCGACCGGCACGACGCGCGTGATGTCGGTGGTGCCGGTGG
>NZ_JAWRWU010001098.1:0-255 GCF_046535395.1 Cupriavidus sp. SIMBA_020
CGGTGCGCGCCCAGGTGCTGGACCTGTTTGCCGATCTGCAGGAACGCCACGGCTTTTCGTGCCTGTTCATCAGCCACGACCTGGGCGTGGTCGAGCAGGTGGCCGACCGGGTGGTGGTCATGCGCGACGGCGGCATCGTCGAGCAGGGCACCCGCGACGAGGTCTTTGACCATCCGCGCGAGGAATACACCCGCAGCCTGCTGTCGGCGATTCCGGCGCTGGAATCCACCGATACCGGCGGCGTGCGCCTGCGCT
>NZ_JAWRWU010001099.1:0-255 GCF_046535395.1 Cupriavidus sp. SIMBA_020
GAATCTTGCCGCCGTCGTTCAGTTTCACTGTGGGTACCTTCGCCATAACACCCTCCCAAGCTTGCGACGCGACGCTCGCATGGCGAAATCGCGCCAGGTCGCGCAGCCAGGGATGTTGCCGGGCGGTACCCCCTGGCCTACCGTTGATGACGGGCCCGCCCCGCTGCGCCCGTATGGAAAAAAACAATGCGAAAACCGGATGGAAAACCCCCGGGAGTGGTGCTTTCATCCCAGGGGTTTTCAACTAGATCATAG
>NZ_JAWRWU010001100.1:0-255 GCF_046535395.1 Cupriavidus sp. SIMBA_020
CGTCTTCGAGCTTCGCGATCTGCTGGCTCAGCGAAGGCTGCGCCACGAAGAGCTTTTCGGCGGCCTTGCCCAGACTGCCGTAATCGACGATGTGCACGAAATAGCGAAGCTGACGAACGTCCATGAGGTGCTGCCCTTCCTGCCGGTTCAAGCGAGGGTCATAGGATACCCTTATGACCGGCACATTCAATCGGTATTTCCGCCGCGCCGGACATTCGCCTACAGTCGCCTCATTCCTATTGCAAAAAGCGCTGG
>NZ_JAWRWU010001101.1:0-255 GCF_046535395.1 Cupriavidus sp. SIMBA_020
CCCGCCACAACTGTGCCACCCGCATCTGGTCGGCCATGGAACGCGAATGACATGTTGCCGGAAAGCCTGCAGGGTATCGGCCGAGCAATCGACGACTACGGCTTGAGCCTGTCCAGGGGCATGATCGGCGCAGCCGAAGGCATCGTCGGTGTGGGTGACTTGGCGACCGGTGGCCGGGTGACGCCGGGCCTCAATGCCGCGTATGGCTATGACCCCCAAGGCCGTCGCGTCGAACTCGACCGGATGGCTACGCCT
>NZ_JAWRWU010001102.1:0-255 GCF_046535395.1 Cupriavidus sp. SIMBA_020
CCTTGAAGGGGCCGCGCGCGCTGGTGGCGCAGTCGCTGCCCACGGGGCGCGAGCCCGATAGCCCGTTCGAGACGCAGGTGATCAAGGTGCTGCGCGAGCGCGGCTGGGTGGTGCATCCGCAGGTCGGCTGCTCGGGCTACCGCATCGACATGGGCGTAGTCGATCCGCGCGCGCCGGGGCGCTACCTGCTGGGCATCGAATGCGATGGCCGCGCCTATCATGCCGGGGCCACCGCGCGCGACCGCGATCGCCTGC
>NZ_JAWRWU010001103.1:0-255 GCF_046535395.1 Cupriavidus sp. SIMBA_020
CCTGGGCATCGGCTGCACCGTGACCGACCCCGTGACGCAGGACGTGCTGCCGATGCTGCGCATCGACGAGCCGACGCTGCCCATGAACTTCATGGTCAACACCTCGCCGCTGGCGGGCCGTGAAGGCAAGTTCGTCACCAGCCGCCAACTGCGCGACCGCCTGGACCGCGAGCTGAAGTCGAACGTGGCGCTGCGCGTGCGCGACACCGGCGACGACACCGTGTTCGAAGTGTCGGGCCGCGGCGAACTGCACCT
>NZ_JAWRWU010001104.1:0-255 GCF_046535395.1 Cupriavidus sp. SIMBA_020
GCTGATGCGCACCACGGCGGAAGAGAACCGCCGCCAGGGCGAATGGATCGCTGAGCGGCTGAACCGCTGCGACGGCCCCGTGCGCTTCCTGATCCCTGAAGGCGGCGTCTCGGCGCTGGACGCGCCGGGCCAGGCGTTCTGGGATCCGCAGGCCGACGCCGCGCTGTTCGAGGCCCTGGAGTCGCGCCTGGTGCAGACCGCAGACCGGCGCCTGGTGCGCGTGCCGTGCCACATCAACGACCCCCTGTTCGCCCG
>NZ_JAWRWU010001105.1:0-255 GCF_046535395.1 Cupriavidus sp. SIMBA_020
CTGGAGTGATATTCAAAAGCTAACGTGGGAAAAACTCACAATGATAGATCCACGAGCAACTTTTAATCACATTAAAACAGGGCAACTTCAGTACTTATACCTTCCACCTGATGCCACTATGCTCTTAGATTCGCCAGGAGAAGCCCATGAACGTGTTTTTAAAGGCTTAAGATACTCAAGCTATACAAATGTTGCACTAACACAGTGGATGCTCAGAGCGGGGATTACAAAGCACATTACCTTTCACTGTGCGAG
>NZ_JAWRWU010001106.1:0-255 GCF_046535395.1 Cupriavidus sp. SIMBA_020
GTTGTGGGTGACGTATTTCATGGGCCTGCTGGTGATTTATCTGCTGACGGGCTGGCTGCCGACGCTGATCAAGGACGCGGGCCTTTCGGTGACGGTCGCGGCCAATGTGACGGCGATGTTCCAGATCGGCGGCACGATCGGTGCGGTGATCGTCGGCTGGCTGATGGACAAGACGCGTCCCGCGCCGGTGATCAGCGCGGCTTACGTGGGCGGCGGGCTGTGCGTGCTGGCGGTGGCGTCGGTGGGCGCGCTGTC
>NZ_JAWRWU010001107.1:0-255 GCF_046535395.1 Cupriavidus sp. SIMBA_020
CATGGCATCGGCTTCGCGCAGAAACGCCGGGGTGGCGGTTTCGGGCACTCGCACCAGCCATTGCACGGCTTCTTCCTTGCGACCGCGTAGCAGCAGCATGCGGCCCAAGTGGAACATGCCGCGAAAGTCGCCGCCTTCGGCGCAACGCTGGTAGCAATCGAAGGCACGCTCCAGGTCTTGGGGTACGACATCGCCGGCTTCATAGAAGCGGCCCACGACGCCGATGGACTTCACGTGGCCGCCCTGGGCGGCCTG
>NZ_JAWRWU010001108.1:0-255 GCF_046535395.1 Cupriavidus sp. SIMBA_020
ATGAGAGCCATTGCAGGAGGCATCCGCGTGTTGAAGCAGCGGGTGATTGACGCCTACCACGTGTCCGATTACAGCGTGCTGGCCGTTGGCGTGATTGGCGCGCTCGGTCATCCGTTGTACTGGTTCTGGTGGACGTTCGTCGACCCGCAGCCCAACGAGAATCTGCCGATGCGCGTGGTGGGTTCGATCGCGTGCGTGCTGCTGTTGCTGCGCCGCTTCTGGCCCGCCGGCGCCGCGCGTTTCCTGCCGTGGTAT
>NZ_JAWRWU010001109.1:0-255 GCF_046535395.1 Cupriavidus sp. SIMBA_020
GTCATGCCGGGCCGCAGCAGCGCGGCAATCTCGCGCACCGCCTCGCGCGAGCGGCGGCGGGCGTCGAGGATGCCGTCCAGGCTGAAACGCTGGCCGACCTGTTCCCACGGGTGGGCCGGGGCCGGCGCGACGCGCGTGGCGGGCCGATCCCGCGCCGGCATGAAGGCCTCGGACACGAAGCGGTCCGGCGGCAGGCCGGCCGCGCACAACCGATCCCGCGCCGCGCGCACCATGGCCGGGTTGCCGCAGGCGTAG
>NZ_JAWRWU010001110.1:0-255 GCF_046535395.1 Cupriavidus sp. SIMBA_020
CTGGTCATGCACAACGTGGGCGTGTGCGCGCTCGAAGACATCGCGCTCAGCGTGCTCGCCACCGTGATCGGCCACCAGGCGGATAAAGGCTGGGCGATTCTCGACGCGGGCTGGATGGCGATGAGCCGCGATCGCGGCACGTCGAGGCAATCGCACGATTTCGGCTACGGCCAGCCGTGTTTGCTGAATGGCACGCCGCTTGCCGGTTACGTGGTGAGCGGCGCCAATCAGGAGCATGGGATTCTTTCATTAACG
>NZ_JAWRWU010001111.1:0-255 GCF_046535395.1 Cupriavidus sp. SIMBA_020
GGCGCCACCCCTAGGGCGTATTGCCCGAACCCAGCCAGAGATAGCCGGTGGGATTGTGCGGGCAGGGCCCGAAACCGCATTGCAGCGTGGTGCTGCCCAGGTTGGCGAGCACCATGATGAAAAACAGGGCCATGATGATTACGCCCAGCGCCGACACCGGCCGCTTGAGCATGTTGTCGCCCCATTTGCGATCCACCGACAGCATCAGCACGCAGAACACGATCAGGACGCTGAAGGCGATAAAAGCCCAGGTGT
>NZ_JAWRWU010001112.1:0-255 GCF_046535395.1 Cupriavidus sp. SIMBA_020
GGTGCGGCGGCCGCATTGACGATCATTCCGCACGGCTGGCCCGGGTCGTCGCTGTGGAACAGCTCGACGCCGGCATGCACGGTGTCGGTCTCGCCGGCGACGTGCGCGAGCGCGGTGCGGCGCTTGATCGTGCCGCGGTACTGGCTGCGCGCGACGACTTCCTGGCCCGGGTAGCACCCCTTCCTGAAGTTAACGGCGCCGATCACGTCGAAGTTGACCATTTGCGGGACGAACTGTTCGACGGCCGGCTGCGTG
>NZ_JAWRWU010001113.1:0-255 GCF_046535395.1 Cupriavidus sp. SIMBA_020
GCGAACACCACGAAAGCGAAATTACGGTGCACCCAATGGATGGCCGTCAGCGCCGGCTGCGAGATCATTTCGCCGGAGGGCAGCTCGCCCAGGCCGCGGATGATGGAATAGCCGCCATGGAAATCCATGTCCGGCACCCATTTGCCGTGGCACATGGGAAAGTCCATGCAGGCCAGCGCGGCGTAGTTGGTGCTGACCCAGCCGCCCAGAGTCACCTGGATCAGCAGCAGCAGAAAGCCGCCCACCACCCACGGC
>NZ_JAWRWU010001114.1:0-255 GCF_046535395.1 Cupriavidus sp. SIMBA_020
AGGTGCTCCATCATGCGCATGAAGCCGTTGCTCGCCGGCGCCCTGGCGCTGTCCGCCGCCCTGCTCGCCCCCGCCGCGGCCCACGCCGCCAAGCCGGTCTGCGAGGTCGACCGCCCGGTCCGTTTCAGCGGCCTGAACTGGGAATCCAACCTGGTGCTGGCCAACATCGAACGCTATGTGATGGAACATGGCTACGGCTGCAAGACGTCGGTCGAGATCGGCGAAACCCTGCCGATGCTGGCGGCGCTGCAACGC
>NZ_JAWRWU010001115.1:0-255 GCF_046535395.1 Cupriavidus sp. SIMBA_020
CTGGTGGCCGGGTGTCGGCCCCGGGCGCATTCTCGCCTGGGCCAGCGTGCTGTGGCTGGTCAACCTGCTCGTGCTGGGGCCGCTGGCGGTCGCCGCGGCCGGGGCGGGCGGGGTGACGCATCGGCTGGACCCGGCCAACATCCCCTGGCTGACGGCGGTGATCTGGGCCCCACTGGTCGAGGAAATGCTGTTCCGCTATGGCCTGCGACGGCCCAGGCAGGCGCTGTGGCTGTGCCCGGCGCTGCTGCCGGTGGT
>NZ_JAWRWU010001116.1:0-255 GCF_046535395.1 Cupriavidus sp. SIMBA_020
GATACGTCCAATGCTGCCTGCCATGAAAGGAAGGCTGGCTGGCGTTATAGCAGGTATTTCAAACCTTTAATATTATTTACGCGGAGAATGACAGGCAGATTTTACGGGGACGGAATAATCGCCTGTCCGGCGCATCAGTGCGCGTGCGCGCCACAGACAGCGCATTCCGGATCCCGCTGGACGTTGACGCTGCGCCATTGCATGGTGCGCACGTCCAGCCACAGCAGCCGCCCAGACAGGCTCTCACCCACCCCG
>NZ_JAWRWU010001117.1:0-255 GCF_046535395.1 Cupriavidus sp. SIMBA_020
GCCGATTCGCGCTCGATCCGCATGAGCGCGCAGGCGCACAAGGTCACGTACTACACGACGATGTCGGGCGCGCGCGCGGCGGTGGAAGGCCTGCGCTACCTGAAGGATCTGGAAGTCTATGATTTACAAGGTCTTCACGCTCGCCTAAACTAAGCGTTCAGTTACCTGTCGAAGCAACACGTGCCGCGGTTAAGCGGTGTTTCCGGTTCGCCGGAAACGCGCTTAATCGCGGTGATTTTTTTTATAGCCGTTTTT
>NZ_JAWRWU010001118.1:0-255 GCF_046535395.1 Cupriavidus sp. SIMBA_020
CCGTCGATCGAGAATGCGTTGAGCACGGCGGTGATCAGCAGCATCAGGCCCGCTGTCACGAGGAAGGCACGGTAGATCTCGAACGCGCGGCGGATGAAACGCTGGCGCGCGGCGGCCTCGTCGTGCCGCGCGGCGAGCGAGTTGTACGCGATGGCGGTGGCGAAGCCGCCGAGGAACACGAACACCTCGGCCGCATCGCACAGCGCGTACGCATGCAGCGTCACGCGCGACAGGATGCTGCCGCCGATGTGGTCG
>NZ_JAWRWU010001119.1:0-255 GCF_046535395.1 Cupriavidus sp. SIMBA_020
GGACTATTGTCCCTATTGCGCCCGCGCCAAGGCGCTGCTCGAGCAGCGCGGCGTGACCGACCTGGAAATCATCCAGATCGACCGGGAACCCGGCCAGCGCGATCTCATGATCGAACGCACCGGCCGGCGCACGGTACCGCAGATCTTCATCGGCGATACCCATGTCGGCGGTTGCGACGACCTGATGGCGCTGGACCGCTCGGGCGGCCTGACCCCATTGCTCAACGGCTGACGCCCCTTTTTGCCCCTCCCACC
>NZ_JAWRWU010001120.1:0-254 GCF_046535395.1 Cupriavidus sp. SIMBA_020
GCTGTGCACTTTGCACGAAGCGTCGGCCAGGATCGCCACGCACAGATCGGCGTAGCTCATCCCCGTGGCGCGGGCGGCCATGGGAACCAGCGAATGGCTCGTCATGCCGGGCGAAGTATTCATTTCCAGCAGCCAGGGGCGGTTGTCGGCATCCAGGATGAAGTCGGCGCGACCCCAGCCTTCGCAGCCCAGCGCGCGGTAGGCGCGCACGGCGACGTCGGCGACTTCTTCCGCCACCGCTGGCGGCAGCGTGG
>NZ_JAWRWU010001121.1:0-254 GCF_046535395.1 Cupriavidus sp. SIMBA_020
GATGCAATGAACGCGAAACACGGCGCTGTCATCATTGGATACTTCTCGGACCAATCCTCCAAATCCATGTCCCGCATGCCTTCTTCCGACCTGCTCCGTCCGTTCACCGCTCGCTGGCGCCCCGCGCTGCGGACCCTGGCCCTGGCCGCGCTGCCGCTGCTGCTGGCCGCCTGCAACGGCGGCGGCGACGACGATGACGACGAGGCCACCAGCCCGCCGGTGGCGCAGAATCCGGCGCCGCCGGCGGACACGCG
>NZ_JAWRWU010001122.1:0-254 GCF_046535395.1 Cupriavidus sp. SIMBA_020
GGTTTCGTTGGGGCCGCGCAGCACGATGTCGAATTCGTAGCCGAGTGCGTAGCTGTCTTCGGTGGTGTCGAGCGAGAAGCGCGAAATCATGCGCTCGCGCGCCTGCTCGGGCGTGCCTTGATAGATCGGGTCGAACGCGAGCAGCGGGTCGCCGGGGAAGTACATCGGCGTCACGAGGCGCGAGCCGAAGTAGTCGCCGAACAGCGAGAAGTGAATGTGCTGCGGGCGCCAGGCGTTCGGATGATTGCCCCAGG
>NZ_JAWRWU010001123.1:0-254 GCF_046535395.1 Cupriavidus sp. SIMBA_020
GACCGGCGAGCAGCAGAAGCTCGAAGGCACGCTGAAGATATCGTCGTCCGACTGGTTCGGCGCGTACGTGTTGCCGCCCGTGATCGCCGAGTATTCGCGCGACTATCCGCTGGTTGAAATCGACGTGCTGACCGGCACGCGCCTGTTCAATCTCGCCCAGCGTGAAGCGGACGTCGCGTTCCGGATCGTTCCATTCACCGGGCAGGACATCGTGCAGCGCCGGCTGACGCGGATGCGCTACGGTGTCTACGTGG
>NZ_JAWRWU010001124.1:0-254 GCF_046535395.1 Cupriavidus sp. SIMBA_020
GCTTCCAATTGCGCCACGGCCGGACCCTCGATACGCAGGTGCGTATCGCGCCAGGGCGCGGCACGGGCGTCGGCGCGCTGGGCATCGGCGCCACTGCCCACGCCCCCGGAGCCGCCACTCCCGCTGGCCGGCGAAGATGCGTACACGTCGCTGACGTTGATCCCTCCGAGATAACCCACCTTGCCATCGACCACCAGGATCTTGCGATGATTGCGCTGGTTCGGAGACCAGCCGGCCCGGCTGCCCTTGACGGG
>NZ_JAWRWU010001125.1:0-254 GCF_046535395.1 Cupriavidus sp. SIMBA_020
GGCGACGCTCGCCGCGTGGTTCACGTTCAACGGCACGCAGCTCACGTGGATCCTGATCGGCTACGGCTTCGTCGCATCGGTGCTGCCGGTGTGGCTGCTGCTCGCGCCGCGCGACTACCTGTCGACGTTCCTGAAGATCGGCACGATCCTCGGCCTCGCGATCGGCATCCTGGTCGTCGCACCGGAACTGAAGATGCCCGCGCTGACGAAGTTCGTCGACGGCACGGGCCCGGTGTGGTCAGGCAACCTGTTCC
>NZ_JAWRWU010001126.1:0-254 GCF_046535395.1 Cupriavidus sp. SIMBA_020
GAGCACTGGAAGCTCGACAATTTGATCGCGATCGTCGATGTGAACAACCAGCAGGCCGATGGCCCGTCGACGCAAGTCATGGCGTTCGAGCCGCTGGTCGACAAGCTCGAGGCGTTCGGCTGGTACACGCAACGCGTCGACGGCAACGACATCGATGCGGTGAAGCGCGCGTTCGACAATGCGCGCCGGCATGCCAAGCCGCAGCCGCGCATCATCGTCTGCGACACGAAGATGGGGTGCGGCGTGCCGTTCCT
>NZ_JAWRWU010001127.1:0-254 GCF_046535395.1 Cupriavidus sp. SIMBA_020
GATTAACGACCGTCTACTTGCAAGTGGGCTGGATGTCGCTATCGAGCAAAAACAAGCGCCTAAGGCCTCGCGTGAGCACTATTTATTGGCGCATAGTGAACAACACATCAAGCATGTAGAAAGTATGATCCCAACCGAAGGGCTTAGCGATTTGGACGGCGATACCTGGTTATGCCCCGATTCATTGAAAGCAATTGAGCGTGCAGTAGGTGCTGGGTTACTCGCTGTTGATGAGGTTTTAGAGGGTAAGTTAG
>NZ_JAWRWU010001128.1:0-254 GCF_046535395.1 Cupriavidus sp. SIMBA_020
GCCTGCCGGTGCTGAAATACGCGACTTTCGGCGAAGGCATCAACATCACGCTCGGCTTGCCGATCATCCGCACCTCGGTCGATCACGGCACCGCGCTCGATCTGGCCGGCACCGGTCGCGCCGACGCGGGCAGCCTGATCGCCGCGATCGATACGGCGGTGTCGATGGCGCAGCACCGCCGCGCGGGCTGATTCGGCGGCTTGCTGCGCGCGGCCCGTCGTTGCGGGCTCGGCATGCGTCGAGCGTGCTCTTTT
>NZ_JAWRWU010001129.1:0-254 GCF_046535395.1 Cupriavidus sp. SIMBA_020
CGTGGCGGGGATCGGTCAGCACGGCCTGGGCGGCGCCGGTCTCGACGACCTTGCCGCGCTGCATGACCATGATGGTGTCGCAGATCTGCGCGGCCACGCGCAGGTCATGCGTGATGAACAGCACGCCCACGCCGGTGCGTTCGCGCACCTGCTCGAGCAGTTCCAGCACCTGCGCCTGCACCGACACGTCCAGCGCCGACACGGCTTCGTCGGCCACCAGGATCTCGGGGTCCATCACCAGCGCGCGGGCGATG
>NZ_JAWRWU010001130.1:0-254 GCF_046535395.1 Cupriavidus sp. SIMBA_020
CGCGATGACGATCTGGTATTCGTTCTCGCGCTACAACCTGCTGAACCCGGACGTGAAGGGCTTCGCGGGGCTCGACAACTACCGCTTCCTCGCGACCGATCCGTCGTTCCTGCCCGCGATCTGGCACACGCTCGTGCTGATCGGCGCGGTGCTCGCGATCACGGTGGTCGGCGGCGTGCTGATGGCCGTGCTGTTCGACCGCAAGTTCTACGGGCAGGGCATCGCGCGGCTGCTCGCGATCGCGCCGTTCTTCG
>NZ_JAWRWU010001131.1:0-254 GCF_046535395.1 Cupriavidus sp. SIMBA_020
GGCAAGGACATCGAGAACGGCGTGCGGATGGCCGTCGACGAGGCGAACGCGGCGCGGCCCACACTCGGCGGCAAGCCGGTGAAGTTCGTCGTCGCGTCGCAGGACGACCAGAGCGATCCGCGCATCGGCGTCCAGGCGGCGCAGCAGCTGACCGACGCGCAGGTCGCGGTCGTGATCGGCCATTTCAATTCGGGCACGACGCTGCCGGCTTCGAAGATCTACGCGAAGGCCGGCATTCCGATGATCACGCCGTC
>NZ_JAWRWU010001132.1:0-254 GCF_046535395.1 Cupriavidus sp. SIMBA_020
GCCCGTCGGCCAGGTAGCGCAGGGCGATGGCGCGGCGCAAGGCTGCGTCGCCCGGGCTGAGGTCGTCGATGGAACCCCACGGGTCCAGCTGCTGCACGGTGGCGGCCATGAATTTCGCCAGCCTGCCGTACGGCAGCAGCGACGGGCTGGGAAACGCCGAGCCGAACGGCAGCATGTCGCGCCGCAGGGTGGCGTTGAGCACCTGCAGCACGTTGTCGCTGACGTCCACCGGATGGCGGCCGGCGGCGGCGCTG
>NZ_JAWRWU010001133.1:0-254 GCF_046535395.1 Cupriavidus sp. SIMBA_020
CGGCGCTCGTCGAGCAGGCGCTGGAGCCGGAGTACAAGGCGCTCGTCGACAACGACTTCAACACCTTCCGCACCATCCAGGGCGAGACGGCCGACCGCTATTACGCCATCTACGCGAAAGCGATCGACGCGCTCGAACAATGGCAGACCGCCCGCGAACAGCGCGACGGCGAGATCGCCGCCGAGCGCTTCCAGGTGTCGGTCATCGTGTTCGGCGCGATTGCCGTGATTGGCGTCGTGCTCGGTCTGTTCGCT
>NZ_JAWRWU010001134.1:0-254 GCF_046535395.1 Cupriavidus sp. SIMBA_020
GTGCTGGATGACCGCGCCAGCGCGGCGGCCTATTCGGCCTACCTGAACGTGCTGGGCCGCCTGGGAGACGCCACGGGCTATCCGGCCATCGGCGTGACCGTGACGCGGGCGCAGCAGGCCGGCGCGCAGGCCGGCAAGGACCTGCTGGTGATCGCGGGCGACACCGCCAATCCGCTGCTCAAGACCTGGGCCCCCCACATCCCGGGCAGCTACGAGTCGGGCGCGCACTTCGGCCTGTCGGACCTGATCTACCG
>NZ_JAWRWU010001135.1:0-254 GCF_046535395.1 Cupriavidus sp. SIMBA_020
CGGGGTTCTTTTCGACATAGTCGAACACGCCGGCGCCGGCGATCATCCGGAACCGCTCGGCGGGCGTGGGCAGAGGCAGGCCGTCGTGTTCGAGCACGCCGTCGAGGTTCACGCCGATGAGGATCGCTTCAGCCATCGTCTCCCGTCCGTCCTGGTCCCTGGATGGCTGCCAAATGTACGGACATGCCGCGCGCGCCGCATGACAAACGTTGACGAAAAATCGCCCATGCGGCGGTCGATTTTTTCGCGCCGCG
>NZ_JAWRWU010001136.1:0-254 GCF_046535395.1 Cupriavidus sp. SIMBA_020
GGTCCTGGTCGACGATGGCCTTGGCGTTCTTCAAGGTCAGCGCCGCCAGCGCCAGTTGCCGGCGCCCCTCGGCGTCGGCCAACGCCTGCTCCAGCGGCGCGGGCACGTCGCGCAATGTCGCGGCCGCGCGGGCCAGTTCACCCAGCACCGATCCCGCCATCCATTCACCGCCCTTGGGCAGCACATAGCCACCGGCGGTGTAGAACGCCGCCAGGCCGTCCAGGTTGGCGGCCAGCGTGCGCGTGCTCAGGCCG
>NZ_JAWRWU010001137.1:0-254 GCF_046535395.1 Cupriavidus sp. SIMBA_020
CTGCAAGGCTTTTCGCGCGAGCTGCATCACGCCTGCGACGATCTGCGCGACCGCGTCGCGCATTCGTCGCTGACGGCCGAAGCGCGCGAACGCGTCGAGCGCATCATCAACGAGGATATTGGCGAGGCGCTGCGCTATTTGCAGACAGCCGTGCTGCGCGCCTCGCACATCATCGACGCGCTGCTGCGACTCGCGCGCGTGGGGCGCGTGGAGTACCGGCGTCAGCGCGTGAACGTGCAGGAGCTGGTGCAGCG
>NZ_JAWRWU010001138.1:0-254 GCF_046535395.1 Cupriavidus sp. SIMBA_020
CTACGTAAGTCATGTTGTCTCCGTCTTCGCCTGATTAAAGGGATGCGGCGCCGCTATCGCGGTCTAGTACGTTTGATCTGATTGTGCGCCTGGTTTCGAGGGGATCGCGCTAGGGTTTTCCAGGTTCCGGCCGATGATGTGGCGTTTTCGCCGCGCAGGTTGCAGCATTGAAACGGTGTGCATTGCAGCATTTTTCGGCGCTCGAGGCGCCCGCGCTTTGCGCTACGATGAAGGCCTTGAATCCTCTTCGAGAT
>NZ_JAWRWU010001139.1:0-254 GCF_046535395.1 Cupriavidus sp. SIMBA_020
GCTGGTGATAGAAAGCGCTGATGTGGATATAACAAGTGCACAGGAACCCGGTCAGGCTGCCAGTCAGCAAGCACTTCGACCAGCCGCCCTTCTCGTAGATGTTCGGAAACAACATTCTCGGCGAGTTGCACGAGCCCAAAGCCTTCAAGGCACATTTTGATGTAGAGCCCAGTCTCGTTGACGGCTGCTGTGCCCTTGACCGGTACTGAGATTTTCTCGTCGCCACGGGCGAAGCGCATCTCACCTGCTTGCCT
>NZ_JAWRWU010001140.1:0-254 GCF_046535395.1 Cupriavidus sp. SIMBA_020
GCGCGAAACTCAGCTAGCAACGGCAGAACCCGGTAATGGCCGTAGGGCGTCGGCATGCTGATTCTGAGCACGCCGGCGGGCGTCGCCTGTTGCCCGGTCGCTTCCCGCTCCGCATCCGCGAGTTGCCGAAGCGCTTCGCGGCATTGCTCGAAGTAGCGCTTGCCGAGATCGGTGAGGCGAATCTGCGGCGTCGTGCGCACGAACAGCCGCGCGCCGAGGCGCTTTTCGAGCCGTGCCACCGAGCGGCTCACCGC
>NZ_JAWRWU010001141.1:0-254 GCF_046535395.1 Cupriavidus sp. SIMBA_020
CGCTGGTTTGAGCCTTGCCGTTCTGCGCGGCGACCCGCGCTTCGGCTGCCTGAATGTTCGCCGGATAGTCGTCGTCGTTCGCAATCGCGGGGTTGTAACCGGCCTTTTCCAGTTGGACCAGTTCGGCGCGGACCTGAGCGCGCGTGACCGGCTGGTCGGATTGAGCAAAAGCGGCGAGCGGCGCGGTAATGAGAGCAGCGATAGCAACAGCTTCGATCAGGGACTTCATGATTCCTACCTCCAGAGATTGTCTT
>NZ_JAWRWU010001142.1:0-253 GCF_046535395.1 Cupriavidus sp. SIMBA_020
TACTACGCCGTAGACCACGATCGCATTTGCCGTCCCGTTGCCCGGGCCGCTCAATCCGCAAACGACCCACGGCGCCGGCAGTGCGCCATTGAGGCGATCCACGGTGCCGAAGTTGTTCACGCCGGAATCCCACTGCACGCGCGCGCCAGCACTGGCGCGCGCGTTGATGTTCCCCCAGATATCGTCAATCTCTGCGCTCAGATAGCGGCCCCGCCACGTCAGATTCAGGTTTCCGTCGGTGGTGAGAATCTGG
>NZ_JAWRWU010001143.1:0-253 GCF_046535395.1 Cupriavidus sp. SIMBA_020
TCGCGATGTGGCTCGGCGCCGCGTTCGAAGACCGCCTGATGCGCGCGAAGACGCTCGACGCCAATTTGAAGGTGGTGGTGGCGCGGGTCGGCCGCGCGGCGTTCGTGCTGGCGGCAGTGCTGATCAGCCTGTCGCTGGTCGGCATCGACATCACGGTGCTGGGCGTGTTCGGCGGCGCGCTCGGCGTCGGCTTGGGGTTCGGGCTGCAGAAGATCGCCAGCAACTATGTGTCGGGCTTCATCATTCTGATCGA
>NZ_JAWRWU010001144.1:0-253 GCF_046535395.1 Cupriavidus sp. SIMBA_020
CTGGCCGATGCCGGCGAGCGGTCCCTGACGCGGGCTCGACGCCGGCGCGGGCGCCGCGTCGCCGATGTGCGAAACGCCGAGTTGATTGGTCGACGGAATGCCCTGCTGCACCGACGGCCGATCCGTGGACGCCTGCTTGACCGTGCCGTCGCTGGCGGCGAGCGTCAGTGCGGGCTTCGCTTCTTTCACTTGTTTCGCTGACTTCGATGCATTGGCCGAAGGGGCTGCGTCGTCGGCACTGACTGCGCCGGTT
>NZ_JAWRWU010001145.1:0-253 GCF_046535395.1 Cupriavidus sp. SIMBA_020
CGGCCCAGGCGTTCGTAGGCGTCGTTCGGCATCGAGTGCAGGTTCAGGTGCCAGACCGCGCCGAAATCGCGTTGCGCGGTTTCGATGGCCTGCGCCAGCGCCGCGTGATACGGCTCGTAGTACGCCTGGATGCGGTGGCGCACTTCGGCCAGCGACAGCTTGCGGTCGTAGATCGGCGTGGCCTTGTCCATGCGGCGCCAGATCAGGCCCTTGCCCAGGCGGGTCTTCTCGCCGGGGTCGAGCGGCTCGGGCC
>NZ_JAWRWU010001146.1:0-253 GCF_046535395.1 Cupriavidus sp. SIMBA_020
GGCGTTCAGGCCGCGCTCCAGCTTCATCGCGCTGCTCTTGCCGAGCGTGGCTTCGAAGCTTTCACCGTAGTTGCCGACCTGCTTGATGATGTTGTAGGCCCACTTGTCGTCCACGCCCAGGTTCTTGCCCATGCCCGGGGTCACGCCCAGGATGCGCTGGATGTTGGGATTGGTGCTCTTGGTCATTTCATCGACGATCTTGGACGTGATGCCGTATTCCTCGGCTTCCAGCATCGCGTGCAGCGACCAGCGG
>NZ_JAWRWU010001147.1:0-253 GCF_046535395.1 Cupriavidus sp. SIMBA_020
TCAGGTCGACGTACTTGCCGACCATGCCGATCGTGACTTCGTGCTGCGGATGCTCGAGCTTCTCGACCATTTCGGCCCACATCGACAGGTCGGCGGGCTTGGCGGACAGCTTGAGTTCGTCGCAGACGATCGAGTCGAGACCCTGGTCGTGCAGCATCTGCGGAATCTTGTAGATGCTGTCGGCGTCCCACACCGAAATGACGGCGTCTTCGGGCACGTTCGAGAACATCGAGATCTTCGAGCGCTCGTCGTC
>NZ_JAWRWU010001148.1:0-253 GCF_046535395.1 Cupriavidus sp. SIMBA_020
CGTGCCATGAAATCCGGTGCAATCAGGACGCAGTCGCGGTCGGCGAACGTGAATACGGTGTCGAGATGCATGGCCGCGCGGATCTTCGGCATGGCCGCCACGATGACCCGCTCGGCGGCGCCGCGGTTGAACAAGGTCGCCGCGAGCTGGCTGATGGCCTGGCGAGACGTGCGTTCGCTCATGCCGATGAGTACCGTCTTGTTGCCGATCGGCATGACATCGCCACCCTCGAGCGTGGCCAATCCGTGATCTT
>NZ_JAWRWU010001149.1:0-253 GCF_046535395.1 Cupriavidus sp. SIMBA_020
GTAGAAGTTAACAAGGCACGCACAGTTCTGTGGATAACGCAGGTTTGTGTAGAAAGATCAAGGCATTGGCGTGCGCGTAACCCGTTGCACACGTTGTTTGCTCACAGCGGTTCGAGTTGAGCAACTTTCGGGCCGCATCGCGGCTGTGCGAGTTACCCAGTTTACGTCCACTGTGATTGCACACGGACTGCGTACGGATTCCGCGCAGTTATCCACAGCGGTGCGTGGATAAGTTTGCGCGGGCGAATCGCGG
>NZ_JAWRWU010001150.1:0-253 GCF_046535395.1 Cupriavidus sp. SIMBA_020
GTACTTGGTTCAATTGGTTTTATTTTTTCTGGATAGCGTAACATAAGGTCAAGTGCTAACTCTGCATCTTGAGGGTCATCTTTGGCACCACTAGGTGAAAATGCTTGGCGGTAACGTGCTAGTGACAACGCATGAACGGGGAAAACTGTAATAAAGGGGTATTTTTGTAGTGCATACACTATTGGGCCTTTTTTTAACTCCAGCGCAACAGCGATTCTCCCATTTACCTGTTTGTGCAACGTATTGAGCCAAG
>NZ_JAWRWU010001151.1:0-253 GCF_046535395.1 Cupriavidus sp. SIMBA_020
CGATGTTCAGCGCGACCGCCGTGGTGCCGAATGAACGCGCCATCGCGGGCAGCGCCGTGGCGATCACGGTGCCGTCGAGAATCTCCATGAAAAGCGCGCCGGTCACGAGAATCATGATCGCGCGCACGCGTGCGGCGGGTGGTAAGGGCGTGGCGGGTGACGGAGGGGGCATACGGTCAGCGGGTCAGCGAGGCAGTGCGCAGGCGCGTCGACCCCTGAAGGGCCGCGGTCTGCGCATCGACCTGAATTATCG
>NZ_JAWRWU010001152.1:0-253 GCF_046535395.1 Cupriavidus sp. SIMBA_020
GGCAGGACGACATGAGTATGCAGGATTCGTGGGCGGCCGATCGAGCGGCCGATCGAGCGGCCGCCGACTTCGACGGGAACCGGCCGGCGCCGCAGCGGCGCGTGCGCGCGTCGCATCGCTACCGGCTGCCGGGGCAAGGCAACACGTCGGCGCTGAGCGCTGCGACGCTCGCTGCGCTGGCCGCACTGTGGTGGATCGCGACGCATCGGCAATGGCTGCCGCCGCTGTTCCTGCCGGCGCCGGAGGCGGTGTG
>NZ_JAWRWU010001153.1:0-253 GCF_046535395.1 Cupriavidus sp. SIMBA_020
CGATCAGGCGGCCGGCTCGCGCCGCCGAGGCCAGCGCCCAGTCGGCGATCAGGCGCAGCGATTCGCGCCCGCTGATCGAGTCGCGGGCGGCCTGGGCGGCGTACAGGCGCACCGCCTGATGCAGGTTGGCCGGGGCGATGGCGTCCAGGCAGGGCGTTGCATTGACCACGTCTTCATACGCGCATTGTCCCAGGCTGCCGGTCAGCGACAGCCGCGCCTGCTGGCCGTAGCTGGCAACGGCCAGGCCGAGCGG
>NZ_JAWRWU010001154.1:0-253 GCF_046535395.1 Cupriavidus sp. SIMBA_020
GTATCGAGCGGTACGATGCGAATCCCGGCGGGATTGGCGATCACATCATGTTCGGACACATCCACGGGATTGGGATTCTCGCGGATGCGGACCCATCCCACCGCCTGCAATATCTTCAGCGCGCGTTCGAGATTGACGGGGTCGTTCGGCACCGCCACCGTGGCGCCGCGCTTCACATCCGATAGCGCGTTATGGCGCGTCGAATAGAGGCCCATTGGCGGCGTCGGCACCTGCACCACGCCCACGAGATCCG
>NZ_JAWRWU010001155.1:0-253 GCF_046535395.1 Cupriavidus sp. SIMBA_020
GACTCCTTCGGCGGGATGATCCCCATGTTCAGGGGGCTTGCCGGTGCGATCACCCTGCCGATGGTGGGGACCACCTCGCTGGCGGTGGCGACCGGTGCGCTGGCGTATGCCTGGTATCAGGGCAACTCAACCCTGTCCGATTTCAACAAAACGCTGGTCCTTTCCGGCAATCAGGCGGGACTGACGGCAGATCGTATGCTGGTCCTGTCCAGAGCCGGGCAGGCGGCAGGGCTGACGTTTCACCAGACCAGCG
>NZ_JAWRWU010001156.1:0-253 GCF_046535395.1 Cupriavidus sp. SIMBA_020
CTGGCGCTGGGCATTGTCACCGCGCTCTACCAGCGCACGCACACCGGGCGCGGCCAAAAGGTGCTTGCAGCGATGCAGGACAGCGTGCTCAACCTGTGCCGCGTGAAGCTGCGCGACCAGCAGCGGCTCGAACGCACCGGGGTCATGAAGGAGTATCCGCAATATCCGAACAGTACGTTCGGTGAAGCGGTGCCGCGTGCGGGCAACGCATCGGGCGGCGGCCAGCCGGGCTGGATTCTCAAATGCAAGGGAT
>NZ_JAWRWU010001157.1:0-253 GCF_046535395.1 Cupriavidus sp. SIMBA_020
GTGCGCGTGAGTACGTGGCGCGCGGTCTCGGGTTTCGCGATCGGCGGCGGCATCGGTCTCGCGCTCGGACTCGCCACGGGCCTGTTCAAGCCGGTCGAAACCGCGCTCGATTCGACCATCCAGATGATCCGCAACATTCCCGCGCTCGCGATGATTCCGCTCGTGATCCTCTGGTTCGGCATCGAAGAGGAAGCGAAGGTGTTTCTCGTCGCGCTGGGCGTGTTCTTTCCGGTGTACGTGAACACGTTTCACG
>NZ_JAWRWU010001158.1:0-253 GCF_046535395.1 Cupriavidus sp. SIMBA_020
GCCGTTTGCGCGCACTATGGAGCCATCGGGAAACAACAACGAACCACGACGGATAGGCCGCCGGATTCGCTCCCAGGCTTCTGAAATCGGAGATTCACCATGAAAAAGACCCTTGCTTCCGCCCTGCTGATGTCCCTGGCCGCCCTGAGCGCCGGTGCCTACGCCTCGCAGAACATCGAACCGAACAACGTGCCCTTCCAGGGCGTCTACGGCACCCCTTATGAAGGCCCGACCCGCGCCCAGGTGCAGGCCG
>NZ_JAWRWU010001159.1:0-253 GCF_046535395.1 Cupriavidus sp. SIMBA_020
TCGCCGTTCGCGCCGAAGAAGAACGGCGAGGTCGCGCCGCCCGCGCAGCTCGCCGCGTAAGAGCAGCCGTACGGGAACGCGCTGTTGTCGTCGATCATCGTGCGGCTGCGGCCGGCCGCGACGTAGGCTTTCCAGTCGTCGCTGAACTGGTAGTCGAAGCGCGCGTTCAGGTTCAGCGCGTCGGTCGTCACCGGCTTCGCCCACGGCTGCGTGCCGAGCGCCTTCGAGGTCGTCTTGACCGACGGCACGACCG
>NZ_JAWRWU010001160.1:0-253 GCF_046535395.1 Cupriavidus sp. SIMBA_020
GAGCCTGGACGTCGGCCAGCGGGGTGCCGGGGGCGACCTGGGCAAGATTGGCACAGGCGGCCAGGCCGGCCAGGGCCGCGGCGGCCAGAGTGGTGCGGGCAAGTCTGTAATAATTTGACATATTATGGCTCCTGGTGCCTTCCGCGAGGGCGGCGGCCCGACGCCCGGCGGCGGGCCGGCGGTCTCACTGGGGTAATTCTAGCGAATCGGCTATAATCGTCAGGCTTTATCAAGTGTATTGATTTTGCAAGAT
>NZ_JAWRWU010001161.1:0-253 GCF_046535395.1 Cupriavidus sp. SIMBA_020
TCTCCATGCTTACTGCAGCAGGCTGCGCAGCATCCAGGCGTTCTTTTCGTGCACGTCCAGGCGCTGGGTCAGCAGGTCGGCGGTCGACTGGTCGTTGGCGGCGTCGGCCTTCTCGAAGGCGGCGCGGGCGGTCTTGGCGACCGACTCATTGGCGTTGACCAGCAGGCGCACCATTTCCAGCGCTTCGGGCACGGATTCCGGCTCGGCGATGGACGACAGCTTGGCGTACTCGCGATACGTGCCCGGCGCGTAG
>NZ_JAWRWU010001162.1:0-253 GCF_046535395.1 Cupriavidus sp. SIMBA_020
GTATGAACGCCTGGCGGCGGAAGGCAGCATCACGTCGCGGCCCGGCTCGGGCTTTTACGTCGCCGGCCCGGTGGCGCCGCTGGCGCTGACCGAGATCGGCCCGCGGCTCGACCGCGAGATCGATCCGCTGTGGGTGTCGCGGCAGTCGCTGGAGGCCGCGCCCGACGCGCTGCGGCCCGGCTGCGGCTGGCTGCCGAGCGCCTGGATGTACGAGGCGGGCATCCGCCGCGCATTGCGCGCCCTGGCCAAGGCC
>NZ_JAWRWU010001163.1:0-253 GCF_046535395.1 Cupriavidus sp. SIMBA_020
GGTCCGGAAGTCGACATGGGCGGGGCGCTGGCACAGGGGCAGGTGCATACCGAGCCACGCCAGGACCGCGACCTCATCGTCGGAGGACGCCGCCTGCCGCTGCGCTGAATGGCGCGCCGCCGCCGTCTCCAGCGCAAGCCCGCGCGCGTTGCGCGGGCCGCAGGCGGCGGCCAGCCGCAGCCTACTTTTCTTCCAGGTCCGGCGTGCCGGCGAACTGGCTCTTGAGCAGCGCCAGCGCGCCCTTCTCGGCCAG
>NZ_JAWRWU010001164.1:0-253 GCF_046535395.1 Cupriavidus sp. SIMBA_020
GTGCTGGCCGCGCGCATCAAGGACAAGCAGTATCAGGAGCAGCACGCGAAGGAAGCGGCCACGCGCAAGAGTCTCGTCGGCTCGGGCGACCGCTCGGAACGAATTCGCACCTACAACTTCCCGCAGGGACGTCTGACGGATCACCGGATCAATCTGACGCTGTATCGGCTGGAAGCGATCATGGACGGCGATCTCGAGGAACTGATCGGCGCACTGTTGTCCGAGCATCAGGCCGAACAGCTGGCTTCGCTCG
>NZ_JAWRWU010001165.1:0-253 GCF_046535395.1 Cupriavidus sp. SIMBA_020
GACGACAGGTTGATCATCACGCCGGCAGGCGATTCCTTGAGCAGCGGGATGGCCTGGCGCGCGCACAGGAACTGGCCGGTGATGTTGACGGCCAGCGTGCGGTCCCAGTCGGCCTTGGACAGGGTTTCGACAAAGCCCGTGGGGCCGGCCACGCCGGCGTTGTTGACCAGGATGTCCAGCCCGCCCAGCGTCTGGCGCACGGCGGTGAACAGCGCGGCCACGCTGTCTTCGTCCGACACGTCGGCGTACACCG
>NZ_JAWRWU010001166.1:0-253 GCF_046535395.1 Cupriavidus sp. SIMBA_020
GCCCAGCGCAAGTTCGCTAGAGTGTACTCGTGTGCGCAAAAAACCTGTGTATCTGGCGGTAAAACAGAAAATTTTTCCAAGGAATCAGACATTTGCGCGGGGGTGCCCTCGAAAAGCCGGCCACAGCCCCCGGCAAACAGGGTGTCTCCACAGAACAGCACAGGCTGTTTTCCCGCGGCCCGGCCGGTGTACGCGATGTGGCCCGCGGTATGCCCCGGCACGTCCAGCACCGTCAGGTCCAGGTCCAGTTCCG
>NZ_JAWRWU010001167.1:0-253 GCF_046535395.1 Cupriavidus sp. SIMBA_020
GCCCTTGATTTTTGGGCTCAGGTAGCGGATCGAATTATTCTGGCGCAGGTTGATTGCGGCATTGTCCAGATCGCCCGCGTGCATGGCGGCGCCGTTCGAGGCCAGCGCACCTGCGTCGAGCATCATCGTGAAGTTGTTCACCGAATCATACTGACGACCGACCGTCACTTGACCATACCGTTCGCTCCGCAGGCCGATGAAGATCTGGCGACCCCACATCAGTCCACCTTGACCCAAGCCGCCGGACGGCATG
>NZ_JAWRWU010001168.1:0-253 GCF_046535395.1 Cupriavidus sp. SIMBA_020
TCGGGCGCGGCGAGGCGCACCTGATCCGCGAGACCGTTCCAGTGCAATTGCCCGCAGGTGCGCAACAGCCATTGCTCGGACAGCCCGGAAAAAGCCAGCTCGGGCATGCCCGCGAGATAGTGCGTGCGGCCTGGCGCGGGCGGCTTCGCGGGCGCAACGTCACGCCGCGCGCGCATCGGGCCTCGCCAGCTCGACAATACGATCGGCCAGAAACGCGGCGTCGCGCGCGATGCCGGAGAAGCGGCCCGAACCC
>NZ_JAWRWU010001169.1:0-253 GCF_046535395.1 Cupriavidus sp. SIMBA_020
GTCGGCCCGATCGATCGTGGCTGCCGCCGGCGCGGCTTTCGGCGCGACGGTTTTCGGTGGCGGAGCAACCGCGGAGGCGGTGGCGCCAGCAGCCGCGGCCGGCGCCGCCGCGCAGACCGACGACGCGAGCCACGCGAACCCGGCGACACGCGGTGCGGTGCGCTTCATCGGGCCGCGCATGGACGCCCCTCCCAGCGCGCGTCGAGCGACCCGTCCGCGCCGAACCGGTAGCGGCCCTCGCGCCAGCCGAGGC
>NZ_JAWRWU010001170.1:0-253 GCF_046535395.1 Cupriavidus sp. SIMBA_020
CGTCGTGGTCAACCCAGCGCGGTCATTCTCGACGGGCGGACCCTGCAGTCGACCTGCGAGAGTGGACCTCGCGCCGGTTACGACGGCTACAAACGCAAACGCGGCAGCAAGGTCCACATGGCGGTTGATACTTTGGGGCAATTGCTTGCTGTGCATGTTACGCCGGCCAACGAACAGGAACGCGCGCAGGTCGGTGAACTGGCGCGTCAGGTTCAGCAGGCCACGGGCCAGACGGTCAAGGTGGCGTTCGCCG
>NZ_JAWRWU010001171.1:0-253 GCF_046535395.1 Cupriavidus sp. SIMBA_020
CTGCATTCAGGACCGGGCGCAGGTCTGTAAGCACCGCTCCCTCCTCACCCAACTGGCAAGGAACCAATTGCTCTAGAAACCCCTCAAGCTTGCTTCGCCCAGCACTCAGTAGTTCTCCTTCCGCATTACCCACCCAATACTGCGGGGCCATGCGCAGTTGAATGACGTTGGTCCGCTCCAAGCTGTAGCTAGGGTATGGCTCTCGATCTAATGATGGCTGACTAGCCACGAACTTAATGATCACGTTGCGCAT
>NZ_JAWRWU010001172.1:0-253 GCF_046535395.1 Cupriavidus sp. SIMBA_020
GCTGGCACCAAAGGAGCAGTGGCGCTTTGCTACTAAAGCACAACTAATAGAGCATATTCGCCAAACGCTTGCGCAATTTCCAGGTGTTAATATTGGTTTTACTCAACCAATTCAAATGCGCGTATCAGAAATGCTAACCGGTGGCACTGGCGATATTTCAATCAAAGTGTTTGGTAACGACATTGCGACCTTGTCATCGCTTGCAGAAAAAGTCACTGCGCTTGCCACTAATATTGACGGCGCAAGTGACGTG
>NZ_JAWRWU010001173.1:0-253 GCF_046535395.1 Cupriavidus sp. SIMBA_020
CCACTATACGCTGCGCCCTGCCCGCTCCACGCTTTTATTTTCCGCCGTTAGGCTCGACAGCGGCGACGGCAATTTTCACGGACGCCCATCGCGCACGATAAGATGCGGGCTACCGGAATAACCCGAATGGCCCAGCAAGAACGTGAGAATTTCATGAAAATCGCCACCTGGAACGTCAACGCCCTCAAAGTCCGCCAGCAACACGTCATCGACTGGCTCGAAACGAGTCACACCGACGTGCTGTGCCTCCAGG
>NZ_JAWRWU010001174.1:0-253 GCF_046535395.1 Cupriavidus sp. SIMBA_020
CTTGCATAACAACTGCTTGGTCTAGTAATAGCGCCTCATCCTCATTGTAAAACTGACTTATATAATCTTGATTAAATAGTTGTTTATTTGTCTTATCGCTACTTTTAATTAAAACATGATGTTTAATAATAATGCCACTATCCAACTCGTATACAGGTTGAAATAAAATCGCTAATTTTTGCTTTTCAATTCCCTGCTTGACCAAGTTTTCATCAGCCACCTTAAGGTGACTGCAATTGAGTGCCAATTGCTG
>NZ_JAWRWU010001175.1:0-253 GCF_046535395.1 Cupriavidus sp. SIMBA_020
GGACGCGCTCGGTGCGACCGGATGGAACTGGGCGAATTGCCTGCCATACTTCCTGAAGCTCGAACACGACGCCGACTTCGCCGGCCCGCTGCACGGCAAGAACGGGCCGCTTCGCGTGCGACGTACCTCGCACGACAGGTTCTCCCCGTTCGTGCGTGCCGTGATCGAGTCGCTCAGCCGACACGGACATCCGCTTCGCGCGGATCAGAACGGTCCGTGGGAGGACGGCGTATTTCCCGGTGTCATCTCGGTC
>NZ_JAWRWU010001176.1:0-253 GCF_046535395.1 Cupriavidus sp. SIMBA_020
GCAAGAAGGCGTGACGGGGCGGCCGCGGCATGCGTGCCGCGGCTGGTGGCTCAATAAACGTTGCGAAGTGTGTCGCCAAAGGGCTATCGGCGCGCGGGCTTTCGCGTCCCACGAGCGAGAATTCGAGCGCCCAGCAGGACCAGCGCCAACGCGATCACGAAGCTGCCGCCGAGCATGGTACTAATCAGGATGTCACCCTGGCCGTGAACAACGAGCATGTCGAACACGCTGAACAGCGGTTCGAACGCTCGCC
>NZ_JAWRWU010001177.1:0-253 GCF_046535395.1 Cupriavidus sp. SIMBA_020
GTTCGGCATGAAGCATGAGTTGCTGTACGGCGTCGAGTTATCGCAACAGCAGAAGTTCGACACGATCTACTCGACCAACAAGGTCGCCACCTACGATCTTTACAATCCGCAACTGGTCAACTTGCCCGGCGTGAAGCCCGGCACCGCGGCGAAAACCAATGCGGCGACGGTGCTCGGACTGGTGGGCGTCTATGCGCAGGACCTGATCTCGCTGACCGAGCACTGGAAGATTCTCGCGGGTTTGCGCTTCGAC
>NZ_JAWRWU010001178.1:0-252 GCF_046535395.1 Cupriavidus sp. SIMBA_020
GTTTAATAATACAAATATAGAGTATAAAGAAATTAATAAGCCTATCCATGAACTATTTGAATTCCAAGCTGAAAAAACACCCGATCAAACAGCTTTAATATATGAAGATAATAAAGTTACTTATAAAGAATTGAATGATAAATCTAACGCTTTTGCGAGGACATTAAGGAGTAGAGGGATTCAGTCTGAGGATATAGTTGGGATTATGTTGGAAAGATCAATAGAAATGGTGGCAGGAATTTTGGGGATTTT
>NZ_JAWRWU010001179.1:0-252 GCF_046535395.1 Cupriavidus sp. SIMBA_020
GCCCGGGGCCGCGCACATCGCGCCACGCAGGCTGCCAAACCGATCTCAATGCCGATCCGAGGGGTATGACATGACGATGCTCGCTTCGCCGTCGCCGCACCTGCCTTCCGTTCGCTTCCCCGCCGCCGCTCCTTCCCGATTCGTTTCGACCTGACGCTTAGTCATCCTTAGTCAGTCGACGCTCCCAGCACCGCTTCGCCGCACCGGTTCCATCGAGCCGGCGCGCGGGCCGTGTCGTGCCTGCTCGCCACG
>NZ_JAWRWU010001180.1:0-252 GCF_046535395.1 Cupriavidus sp. SIMBA_020
GTCGCGAGCGTGTTGTTTTGCGCGAATGCCGCGCCCGACATCAACAAAGCAGTGGCGGCAGCGGCTGCGAACAGCGTGCTGGTAATGGGCTTCATGATTTGCTCCTCCATTATTGGACTGAATTTTCGACATAAACGACGCAAAACGAGGTTTTCGTCATGCGCGGTAGCGCAGATAAAACGCCATGCCGTGTATCGACGGCGCGAATTCGAGTCCGCGCCATGTCTTGCCAAGTTTAGGAAAGGCGGCGCT
>NZ_JAWRWU010001181.1:0-252 GCF_046535395.1 Cupriavidus sp. SIMBA_020
CCAGGAGCGCGTCGCGGGCCGGCTCGTCCATCAGCGACATGAGCGCTTTTCCCAGCGAATTGGCGTGTACGTCCTTGAACTCGCCGGCAACCGGCGCGTATCGGATCGTATGGGGCGAGTCCAGCACATCCAGGTAGACCACCCGGCCGTCCTGCGTCAGCTTGGCGAACACGACGGTTTCCCGGGTTGCGTCCCTTAATTCAACCAGGCTGGGATAGACGCGGTCGAGCACGGGATCGGCCCGGGCGATGC
>NZ_JAWRWU010001182.1:0-252 GCF_046535395.1 Cupriavidus sp. SIMBA_020
GACGGCGTATGCCGACAAGGACATGCTGCTGAACACGGTCAACACGGGCAATGTGTTCCGCATCCTCGAAAAGCCGCTGCGCATGGAGGCGGTGCGCGACGTGCTGCAACAGGCGGTGGCGCGCTATACCGAACGCGAAACGCGTCAGCAGCGGCTGCTGGCAATGGATGAAACACTGGCGTTTCTCGCGCATGAACTGAACACGCCGCTGGCGACCATCGCGCTGTTCGCGCGCACCATCGAAAACGATGT
>NZ_JAWRWU010001183.1:0-252 GCF_046535395.1 Cupriavidus sp. SIMBA_020
GTATGAAGAGTACGAGCAAGAGCAAGCTAAGCCTCTAGCACAGCTATAAGAGCCACAATGACCTTTGACAATATAAGCGCTATATTTAGCGCTTTTGACCCGCAACTTAATGTTCTCAGTAGTGAGCGTTTGTATAGTGGTTTAAGTAACGATAATTTCCTTGTCCATACAGCGCAGCAAGCTTACCTATTAAAGATTTATCGGGAACACTGGCCATCTATAGGCTTAGCAGCGCAAGCAAGCTTTGCAGAG
>NZ_JAWRWU010001184.1:0-252 GCF_046535395.1 Cupriavidus sp. SIMBA_020
GAAGCGCTCAGGGCGCGCGAGAACTTTCAGATCGGCGATGCCATGCTGGCCGAGGCCGCCAGGAAGCCGGAGTAACCCGCTCCGCTGCTGTCGAATTGCCCGGCATAAGCCGGGCAATGGTTTATGGCGAAACCAAACCGCCCTATCCCATCACGCTTTGTTCATGCTTTGCCCTACCTTCGGTTATGCAAAGCAGTCGCCGAACCCCAGGACATTCCCGTACGACAGGGTTCCGCGTTCAATAATCAAAGG
>NZ_JAWRWU010001185.1:0-252 GCF_046535395.1 Cupriavidus sp. SIMBA_020
GGGCAACCAGCCGGCACGGTCACCTTCCGGCGGCACGTCGCGCAGTTCGGCGACGGCTACCGGCAGGTGGTCGGCGACGGCATCAACCACAAGGTCCAGTCGTGGCCGGTGCAGTTCGCCGGCACGCGCGCGCAGATGCAGGAAATCGTCGACTTCCTGGATAGGCATGCCGGTATCCGCTCATTCCTGTGGACGCCGCCTTTGGGCGTTGAGGGCTACTACGAAGTTGCCGAGTACAGCCCCTCGCCCATG
>NZ_JAWRWU010001186.1:0-252 GCF_046535395.1 Cupriavidus sp. SIMBA_020
TCGCCCGTCGCGCTGCGCGTACCTTCCGGAAAGATGATGATCGACCAGCCCGCGGCCAGCGCGTCGCGCACGGCCTGCAGCGGATCTTCGCCCGCCGCGCCCTGGCGCGTCACGTAGACCACGCCGAGCACGCGATTGGCGATGAAACGGCGCGTGGGCGTGGCGTCCCAGTAGTCGCGCGCGGCGGCCGGACGCACGCTCGCACGCAGGTCCGGCGGCAGCGCGGCGAGAATCGCGAGCGTATCGACGTGG
>NZ_JAWRWU010001187.1:0-252 GCF_046535395.1 Cupriavidus sp. SIMBA_020
GTAACTGCTTAAATATGTTTGAAGAACTGAACATAATGGCGTTAGCTGAGGGTATTGAAACAGTTGAAGAATATCACTGGTTAAAAAGTGTCGGCATTGAATTAATGCAAGGCTACTTGTTTGCAAAACCTGGGTTTGAGTGCTTACCAGACGTTAATTTTCAATAACATTTAGTTGTTATAAAAAAACCGCCATCAAGGCGGTTTTTTAGTTTTTGCTATTGGTTAATTACATGTTTCCCAGCTCTATCAT
>NZ_JAWRWU010001188.1:0-252 GCF_046535395.1 Cupriavidus sp. SIMBA_020
CCCATGATACCTGAATAGGACCCGTCGATATGCTCGATGAACTCGGCGGCGCGTCCCTGCACGCCGTAGGCGCCCGCCTTGCCGAGCGGCTCGCCGCTCGCCGCATAGCGACGGATCGCGTCTGCGTGCATTGCAGCAAAACGCACCTTCGACACCGATAGCGCGGCGGGCAGCAGCGCGCCTTGCGCGTCCACCACGGCAACGGCCGTCAGCACTTCGTGAGCGCGTCCGGCGAGGCGCGCGAGAATCGTG
>NZ_JAWRWU010001189.1:0-252 GCF_046535395.1 Cupriavidus sp. SIMBA_020
TGCGTATCATCGGCCCCGCCTGGAAAACCAAGCCCAAGCGCGCCCGCGCCGCGTCGGTGGTGGTCAACCGCCAGGCAGGCGACGGCTTCGACCGCTCCTGAGCGGCGGGCCGGATTCATATCGAAAGAACAAGGACATACAAGCAGCGCCATGCAGGACAACAACGCGAACGACCAGAAAGTGGAAATGTGGACCGACGGCGCCTGCAAGGGCAATCCCGGTCCGGGCGGCTGGGGCGTGTTGATGCGCGCC
>NZ_JAWRWU010001190.1:0-252 GCF_046535395.1 Cupriavidus sp. SIMBA_020
GTAGTGTAATTGAGCCGCAAATACGGGTGGCTGCAGAATCTAAAAAAGCCACGGTACTTGATTTGAAGTTGTACACCGAAGTTTTAGTGCAACAACAGCATTTTAAATTGCTTGAAGACTTTTTACCGCGTTTATTACGCAAAAATGCCTTGAATGATACCCAATGGCAGCAAGTGTTTTTAGCTTATTTTGCTGCGCAAGCAAGTGATGAGTTAACCGCTAAATACCAACATTTAGGTAAAAAGTTACAGG
>NZ_JAWRWU010001191.1:0-252 GCF_046535395.1 Cupriavidus sp. SIMBA_020
TCCTTGGCATGTTCAACATGTTCTCGGGTGGCGCACTTTCGCGGTTCACGATTTTCGCGTTGGGGATCATGCCTTATATTTCGGCATCGATCATCATGCAGTTGCTGGCGATTGTCTCGCCGCAGCTCGAGGCGCTGAAGAAAGAGGGGCAGGCGGGACAGCGGAAGATCACGCAGTACACACGTATCTTCACGGTCCTGCTGGCGACGTTCCAGGCATTCGGCATTGCCGTCGCACTGGAAAATCAGCCGG
>NZ_JAWRWU010001192.1:0-252 GCF_046535395.1 Cupriavidus sp. SIMBA_020
GACGTCGCGCTGCACGAGATGCTGCCGGCGCTGATGCAAGGCGGCCAGGTCGAAATGCGCGGCCCGCAGTTGTGGGACGCGCCCGCGACGAGCCGCCATCTGAAAGAGGGCCGCGTGAGCTTCGCGCGCATTCCGACGGCCTACTGGCAGCAATGGCTGCGCACGCCGCCGCCGCGCGAGGATCTGGCCGCGCTGCGCCAGATCACCGTGGGCGGCGAGGGCTTGCCCGGCGACGCGCTCGCGCAATGGCAG
>NZ_JAWRWU010001193.1:0-252 GCF_046535395.1 Cupriavidus sp. SIMBA_020
GAGAACAGGATGCCGCGGTGGGACACGGCATCGATGAAATGCTTGAGCTTGTAGGGGATGGAAAAATTCCACAGCGGCACGGAGAACAACAGCGTATCCGCGTCGTGCATCCGCTGCGCCAGCTGCCGAAAACCTGCCCACGCTTGCTGCTGGCCTTCGCTGAGCGGCGTGCCGCTCAAGTCCGCGTATTTGGCATCGAGCGCATCGCCGTCGAGTTCCGGCAAGTGCGTCGCCCACAGGTCGAGCATGTCG
>NZ_JAWRWU010001194.1:0-252 GCF_046535395.1 Cupriavidus sp. SIMBA_020
GGCCGCATCGTGAGCAGCGTCACGCGCTGAACCAGCGCCACCCGGTCCCAAGAAAAAGGCGCCGCTGACGCGGCGCCCTGACCCTGGCGGCGGACCTCTGCAAGCGGCGCAATGCGCGCTGCCTGCGCCGCGATCATTCCTGCGACATCGACACCAGCGCCTCGCGGGCCTTGGCCAGCAAGGCCTGGGCATCGCCCTGGGCGCCGGCCGGTGCCGTGGCCACGGTCACGCCGTCAAGCACCGCCGCCGGGC
>NZ_JAWRWU010001195.1:0-252 GCF_046535395.1 Cupriavidus sp. SIMBA_020
CTGTCCCTGGCCATATTCCGGATGGTATGCGGGTTGCGCGCTACTCGTTATTCGCGCAATCGCGGGACGAGGGGGCACCGATGGCTTTCCAGATCTTTGCTTCGTACCGTGGATACAGCATCAATGTTCAGGTGACTCCAGCCAGAACCTTGTCTTTCCATGGCGTTGGCCGTCGATACAAGGTATCCTGGTTCCTCAAGAAGTCTGGACATCCCGGCGAGGAGATTGCAAGTTTTCCTGAGCGGCTCGAGT
>NZ_JAWRWU010001196.1:0-252 GCF_046535395.1 Cupriavidus sp. SIMBA_020
GCTTGAAGGCGTTGAGGTTTCTGCAGGATGTCGTGCAAACAGGACCGGTGGGCATCCCGAGCTACGGTCAGGGGGAAATGATGACCGCTTTCCTGGAAGGGCAGGCGGCGATGTACCTCGACGCGACCGCTATTTTCGGTCCGGTGCGGGACAAGACGCGCTCCAGAATCAGCGACAAGGTGGGGTATGCGGTTCACCCCAAAGGCAGCCGTTATTCGAGCGAAGCAGGCGGGCTTGGCCTTGCGATCCCGC
>NZ_JAWRWU010001197.1:0-252 GCF_046535395.1 Cupriavidus sp. SIMBA_020
GGCCAGCCGCCACCCTACCGAGCGCCGCGCCTGGTTCGATCCGCCCTGGGCCCGCGGCACCACCATCCTCATGCACCGCCAGCCCGATGACATCTGGCGCATCGACTTCCAGCTGGCGGGCAGCGTGGACGCCGCCCAGGCCATGCAGCCCGAGCAGATTCAACGCTTCGTGCAGACGCACCTGGACGCCATTGGCGAAGGCCACCTGCCCTGGACGCCGGTCTGGTCGTCCCTCTACCGCGCGGGCGCCAT
>NZ_JAWRWU010001198.1:0-252 GCF_046535395.1 Cupriavidus sp. SIMBA_020
GCGTTTGCCGACACGCGCCGCATCGACGCCCGCGCGGCCGATATCCAGACGCTGCAGATCCGGCTCGATGCGGTGGCGGGGCATCTGGACATCGCGGTGCCAGGCGGGTTGCGGCTGGGCCTGCTGGGCGATCTTTCCCGGATCGCCGTCACGGGGGCGACGCCGGACATGCTGTCGCTGCATCCCGCGTTGGGCCGGCGCGCCAGCCAGGCGCCGTATGGGTTGCCCGACCTGGGCATGCTGCGGTCGGTG
>NZ_JAWRWU010001199.1:0-252 GCF_046535395.1 Cupriavidus sp. SIMBA_020
CAGCAGGTAGGCGGGCGCCAGCCGCTCCAGCTTGTCGTAGAGCTTGACGCGCATGTCGGCCAGCAGCTGGTAGGCCATGGCGTGCGCCAGCCACGATTCGAGCCAGTGGAACAGCGCGGCCAGCGGCGCGGCGATCAGCAGGCCGACGATCAGCGCGGAGGTGTCGCGGCCGTCGCGGATGGCGGCCACCACCAGCGCGCTCAGCACGCCGACGCCGATGAAGGCCGCCACCCGCGCCACGCCAAGAAGGAT
>NZ_JAWRWU010001200.1:0-252 GCF_046535395.1 Cupriavidus sp. SIMBA_020
GCCTATGAGCGCGCCCTGGCGGGATTCGCCAGTCTGGGATTTCGGGATGTCCGACGCTCGCGCGTAAATGGACGGATTCGGTTCCGCCTGCGACGTGGACGCCATGATGCGGGCGCCGATGCTGGCCCATTGCAGGTTGCTTTCCAACACGGCCCGTCGGGACAACGGGTTGGTCATGGCCATGGCGACGACGCCGTCCATCTTGCGTTCCACCAGCCCCTTGAGCGCTTCCAGATCCTTCAGCACCGCTGT
>NZ_JAWRWU010001201.1:0-252 GCF_046535395.1 Cupriavidus sp. SIMBA_020
GTTTTATGGCATAAAGCTCAATAGGGGTATCTATTTGCATCACAATTTCACAGTGAGTGGTAGTATCGTCCAGTTGCCACGCTTTTATGGATTTTATTTGCGTAATAGCAAACTGTTGCAGTAATTTCTTGCTTATAAGTTGCTGATCAAAACCAATGGGGGCTGCTTGCATCAAAATACTACAGCTTGCTTTCAGTAATAGCACGCCATGATAAATTACATACAGCGATATTAATATTGTCGCTATTAAAT
>NZ_JAWRWU010001202.1:0-252 GCF_046535395.1 Cupriavidus sp. SIMBA_020
GCCATGATCGCCGACAGCCAGGCCGAACTCTACGCCGCCCGCTGCATGGTGCTGGACGCCGCCCGCCTGCGCGACCGCGGCGAGAACACCACCATGCAGGCCGCCTGCTGCAAGCTCTACGCCACCGAAATGGTCGGCCGCGTCGCCGACCGCGCCGTCCAGATCCACGGCGGCGCCGGCTACATGTCCGAATACGCCGTGGAACGCTTCTACCGTGACGTGCGCCTCTTCCGCATCTTCGAAGGCACCTCG
>NZ_JAWRWU010001203.1:0-252 GCF_046535395.1 Cupriavidus sp. SIMBA_020
GGTCTCGGTCTCATTGCACCCGGCACTGCGGCGCTCCAGCTGAGTCTGATAGTGTTGATAGACCATCTCGCAGATCCGCGGCACGATGGCCATGACAGTTGGCCGCACACGCTGGATGTCATTGAACAACTCAGAAAGGTCGCTCTTCGCAGTGAAATAGCAGGTACCACCACTGCCTAGTGTACTGAATACGCCACTTCGGCCAAATGAGTGGTTCATCGGCATGTAGTGCATATAAATGAGAGGAATAGG
>NZ_JAWRWU010001204.1:0-252 GCF_046535395.1 Cupriavidus sp. SIMBA_020
CGCGAGGCGGCGTGGGAATGGCGGGGGTCGGCGCGCGCAGCGGTCGTCGAGACAGCATGCACAGCGGCGCGGCGTCAGACACAAAGGCACGAGGAGCGAAGCGCGAACGCGCTATCGCTTCCCGGGAGGAAATCATGAAAAACAGATTTTTTCATCAGTACTGCTATGGGTTCGGCCGCGGCCTCGCGGTGCTCGCCATCGGCGTAGTGGGCGTGAGCGCGCTTCTGCCGGCAGTCGGCGCACACGCGCAGG
>NZ_JAWRWU010001205.1:0-252 GCF_046535395.1 Cupriavidus sp. SIMBA_020
GCTAAAAAGCCAGTGACCGTAAAATTTCAGCGCCTAGCCCTATTTGGTTATTTTGGCCTGCTTATTTTAATGCCACTATGGATGTTTGTGTTAGCACCGAGAGAGGGTCACAGTGACGCCTTTCTATTTTTAGTCTATGTGCTACCGCTATTATTACCTTTAAAAGGCATACTACAAGATAAAACCTACACCTATGCATGGGCTAACTTCATTGTTATGTTTTATTTTATCCATGGTTTTACATTGCTATGG
>NZ_JAWRWU010001206.1:0-252 GCF_046535395.1 Cupriavidus sp. SIMBA_020
CGCGCGAGTCAGTATGATCGTGCTGCCGCAAAACGAGCGCGACCCCGATTTCAGTCGGCTTTCGACGTACCGGCGCGCAGCTCGCGAAACTGCATCAGACAGGGAATAAGCGAGGCGGCTGATTCGTAACGCAAACAGGTGAAGCACGCGGTCCCCACGACTGCGCTTTTCCCACCACTGGCACTACTGCAACGAGAATACCATGATGCCCGACCGATGGACCCGCCGCGCCCTGCTGATGCTGGCGGCGCT
>NZ_JAWRWU010001207.1:0-252 GCF_046535395.1 Cupriavidus sp. SIMBA_020
GTCACGTCCGGCGCCGCCTTTTCCATCGTCTGCACGCGCGAGGGCAGCTTGCGGATCTGGATGTCGCTGGCCAGGCGCACTTCGGTGGACTCGACCACCATGTCGGAGGCGGGCCGGGCCTGACAGAACAGGGTGTAACCGTCGGCCAGCTCCTCGGGCGAGAGGATCTGCGCGGGGTACTGGCCGGCGTCGAACTCCCCGGACACCACTTTGCCCTTGCAGGTGGAGCAGGCGCCGTTGCGGCAGCTGTAG
>NZ_JAWRWU010001208.1:0-252 GCF_046535395.1 Cupriavidus sp. SIMBA_020
GCATTTTAGCGGTTCACACTTAGGACATTGGCTAAATTACCAATGCGTGCTTTAAGGTTCAACCCACGCACTTCAAAACAGATAACTATTCGACGTGCTCTGCCACCTACGCACGTCCATAAGTGACCTTTTATGCCCTCTAGGATTTGGACTTCCGGGTGCAGTTTCAAGTGCTGCGACGTGCAAATCGGGTATATCCTATTGCACACCAGTCTGCGGCTCTGCTAACTATCGCGGCTCGTCGGAACCTAG
>NZ_JAWRWU010001209.1:0-252 GCF_046535395.1 Cupriavidus sp. SIMBA_020
TGGGCGACGCGGCGCTGTCGACCGTCGTCCACGGCCGGCCGTCGATGATCTTGCCGTCGAGCTTCTGCAAGCTGTTCCACAACGGCTTGCCGCGCGTCGCGCAGACATTGAACGAGGCCGCGGGCGCGGCGCTCGCGGGCCACGTCGTGAAGAGCGCGAAGTTGTAGATGTAGGCGGCCTTCAGCGCGACGTCCTGCACCTGGCCCACGCACCACAGCGGCATGAGCAGCCACCACGGCAACACGGCCATCG
>NZ_JAWRWU010001210.1:0-252 GCF_046535395.1 Cupriavidus sp. SIMBA_020
TGGCTGCTCGTGCTGCTGGCGCTCGGCAGCGTGGCGTCGGCTTATGCGCCGGGTTACGCGGTGTTTATCGCGCTGCGTCTGTTTCAGGGCATCGGGCTCGGCGGCGAATCGCCGGTGTCGGCCACGTATATGAACGAAGTGTGCCCCGCGCGCATTCGCGGCCGCGTGATCTTCGTGCTGCAATCCACGTTCGCACTCGGCAATCTGGTGGCGGCCATCGCGGCGCTCTGGCTGATTCCGGCTTACGGCTGG
>NZ_JAWRWU010001211.1:0-252 GCF_046535395.1 Cupriavidus sp. SIMBA_020
GAAGCGGTAGCCCGCGAGTGGTTCAACTCCCAGCGTCCGGGCTGGAGCGACGGCTACGCGGAGAAGGTGCTGAATACGCTTGAGGTCCACGTGTTTCCGAAGATCGGCCCTCGCCCGATCGCGGAGATCGATTCGCCGCAGATGCTCAGCATCGTTCGCGAGGTTGAAGCGCGCGGGGTGCGCGAGACAGCGAAGCGGATTCTCCAGCGCGCGGTCTTCCAGTACGGGATCATGACCGGGCGATGCTCCAGG
>NZ_JAWRWU010001212.1:0-252 GCF_046535395.1 Cupriavidus sp. SIMBA_020
CTTTGACGGTGGCCAGGCCACGCAGCTCGAAGCCGTCGTTGACGATCAGCACGCGCTCGAGGCGGTGCTTGTGCATCAGGGCCTGCGCTTCATCGAGCGTGGCGCCTTCTTTCATGGTGACCAGGCGTTCCTGCGGCGTCATGATGTTGCGCAGGGGCTGGTCCAGGTTCTCTTCGAAGCGCAGGTCGCGGTTGGTGACGATGCCCACCAGCTTGCGCCCTTCCACCACCGGCAGGCCCGAGATGCCATGCT
>NZ_JAWRWU010001213.1:0-252 GCF_046535395.1 Cupriavidus sp. SIMBA_020
CAACTTTGGCTATTAGAAAAAATTATACTGGTGGTTGTTTATATCGCCGTTGGGATTATTAGTGCGAAGCAAACCACAACATTACCTAAAGTTATGTTTTTAGTGTTTAACACTGCGGTTATCTTAGCTATTGGCTTTTTAGCAACCGCTAAAGCCCCGCTATTGTTGTAATTAACAATACTTGCTTAAGCTTTACACTACACGTGTAAAGCTTGCCTCTTTATTTCATTTCTGATTATTGGTATCTAACCT
>NZ_JAWRWU010001214.1:0-252 GCF_046535395.1 Cupriavidus sp. SIMBA_020
TGACGCGCAAGATCAAGGAGCTGGGCATGAATGTGGCGGGTGGGGATGACGAGGAAGGTGACGAGCACTGACTTATCGGTAAACCCGTAATCTCCTGGGGCTGCTTTGCAGCCCTTTCGCGGCACAAGGCCGCTCCTACAGGAATGCGCGATCCCATGTCGGTACGCGATCCCGCGTAGGACCGGCCTTGTGCCGCGATGGGCTGCAAAGCAGCCCCCAAGGCCTAAAAATCAGATCCAGGAATGCCGCGCA
>NZ_JAWRWU010001215.1:0-251 GCF_046535395.1 Cupriavidus sp. SIMBA_020
GCGGCACCGGCTTCATGAACCACTTGTCGTACAGCGCATTGATCTCGCCGCTCTTCATCAACTGCACGAGCACGCCGTCGACGAGCGCCTTGAACTGCGGATCGTCCTTGCGCAGCATGAATCCGTACGCTTCCGACGACTGCGGCGTGCCGACGATCGCCCAGTCGGCCGGTTTCGCCGCGAGCTGGCGCACGCCGGCGAGCAGCACGTCGTCCATCATGTAGGCGGCCGCGCGGCCCGATTCGAGCGTG
>NZ_JAWRWU010001216.1:0-251 GCF_046535395.1 Cupriavidus sp. SIMBA_020
GAGGAAGGCGACCCGAGCGGCGAAGCGTTCGGTCTGATCGTGCTCGGCTCGCCCGATCCGCGCCGCTTCCACGACGGCATGGCCACCGATTTCCTGCGCCAGATCGGCACGCTCGCGAGCGCGGCGCTCTCGCGCCTGCTGCCGCACTGACGCAGCCGCACTGAATTCGCACTGAAGCCGTGAACGCGCCCGATCCGATCGCCGACTACCTTGCCGAGCTCGAGCACGTGCGCCGCCTGTCGGCGCACACG
>NZ_JAWRWU010001217.1:0-251 GCF_046535395.1 Cupriavidus sp. SIMBA_020
GCGCCTCGCCTCGCCGGATCTGCCGATGGTGCCGATCGGGCTGAAACACGCGGGCGAGGTGCTGCGCTACTTCTCGCTGGTGAGCACGCTCGGCACGCCGCAGCATGTGGCCGCGCAGGAGTTGCGCATCGAGTGTCTGTTTCCCGTGGACGAAGCGACGGAAGCGCGCCACGCGCGGCTCTTCGCCCAACACGCGGCGAGTTCCGGTCAATCGAGCGACGCGCAAGCGCACTGAAGCGCTACCTCGCGCT
>NZ_JAWRWU010001218.1:0-251 GCF_046535395.1 Cupriavidus sp. SIMBA_020
TTGTCTCCTGCCTTGTGCGCGGTCCGCCGGCGTGCCCGCCGGGGCGGGACGCGGGCGGCCGAAGGACGTGTCAGTTGCCGCGCGCCGCGGCCAGAACCTTCTTGACGTAGGGGCCGATGGGACTGGCCAGCCATTTCTCGTCCACCGAGGCGGTGGCCTTGGCGAAGCCCGCCGTGTCAGGCGTCGTGACCAGCACGCCCTGGGCCTTCAGTTCCGCCAGCAGCCTGACGTCGGCCTCCTGGCTCAGCTTG
>NZ_JAWRWU010001219.1:0-251 GCF_046535395.1 Cupriavidus sp. SIMBA_020
GTATCCAGAGCTGCAGGTGGTTGTCACTGGAAAGCCGCTGCGCGGCCCAGCGGCCGAAGGTGGGCGAATCCTGGCGCATATCCACGGCGACGTCGTAGATCTCGCCTTCGGTCACGTGCAGCAATTTTCCCTGAGGTTCCGAGGTCTGGTAATGCAGGCCACGCAACACATGGCGATGAGATTCGGACTGGTTATCCTGCACAAAGCGCAACTCTCGTCCTACCGCGGCATCCAGCACCGATTGCCGATAG
>NZ_JAWRWU010001220.1:0-251 GCF_046535395.1 Cupriavidus sp. SIMBA_020
CATGATTCTCTCGCTATTTATCAAAGGAATGGCTTGGATAATCCCTGAAAAATCAGACGAAGTCAAAAAACCTAAAGTAATGTTGAGGATTGAAGAATCCTATCGGCGAAAAAAAGCGTAAAAAAACCGCCGGCAACGGCCGGCGGTCTGCGGGAAAAGGACGGGCGCCGGGCGCGGGCCGGCGCGGAGATGGCTTCTAGGTACGAACCATGTGCAGGTAGTGGCGATGGCGCTCGTACTGGTCGAGGATG
>NZ_JAWRWU010001221.1:0-251 GCF_046535395.1 Cupriavidus sp. SIMBA_020
CCCATTTCCGCGTGACGGGCTCCGACCGCGTGGTCGTCGAAGCGTACGACGATCCGCTCGTGGCCGGCGTCACCTGCTACGTGTCGCGGGCGCGCACCGGCGGGATCAAGGGCTCGCTCGGCGTCGCGGAGGATCCGAGCGAAGCGTCGATCGCGTGCCGGCAAGTCGGCCCGCTCAGCTTCAAGGAGCCGCTCAAGCAGCAGACCGACGTGTTCAGCGAGCGGATGTCGTTCATCTTCAAGACGCTGCAT
>NZ_JAWRWU010001222.1:0-251 GCF_046535395.1 Cupriavidus sp. SIMBA_020
GTGGATTTGCCGCTGGGCAATACGCGTAAAAAGTCGCTCAGCGCGGCTTATTAAACCTGCCACTTAAGCTCTTAAGTGGCATTTTTTATTTCTAACTTTTAAGTCTATATTGCTGCATTTTACTATTCGGTTTTTCGGGAATAGTCATTTCGATTATGCCTGCATCAATTGCAGGTTTTAAATAGCGCTCTCTAAAATGTTTTCGATCTTTTAACCCTAGCTGGTTTTGTAGCTCTTGTCGGTTTAATGGT
>NZ_JAWRWU010001223.1:0-251 GCF_046535395.1 Cupriavidus sp. SIMBA_020
GTGACCGACCCGGCCGTGACCCAGACGCAAACGCTGGCGATGGGTCCGGTGGCTTCGCAGGAGGCGATCAAGCTGCTGGGCACCAACGGCGGCGGTTTCTTCAACGCCAACTCCGCTCATCCGTTCGAGAATTCGACGGCGCTGTCGAACTTCCTGGAGATGCTGGCGATCCTGGTGATTCCCGCGGCGCTGTGCTTCACCTTCGGTGAGATGGTCGGCAACCGGCGCCAGGGCATCGCCATCCTGGCGGC
>NZ_JAWRWU010001224.1:0-251 GCF_046535395.1 Cupriavidus sp. SIMBA_020
GTCAGCACTTGGCGAATTGTTCGTTAAGTGTCCTCTCGCCCAACCGGATTGTCGGCACATTCTTGTCACACTTCTTCTTCGAGGTGTCTGGTGCCAACCCCGGCGTCTACCGGCCTGGTGGATGTCGAAGCAAACACGTCCTGCCGGTAGTCGTCTTGGCGATCCAAACTCCGATGCGCCGTAGCGAGATCCTCTCGCTACGCTGGCCGAACGCACCTTGCGCCCCAACCTTCTTGGCCTTTGGCCGCAGT
>NZ_JAWRWU010001225.1:0-251 GCF_046535395.1 Cupriavidus sp. SIMBA_020
GGCCATCAGATCCAGCAGTGCATAGGCGCCTTGCGACGACTCGGCCTGGCTGCCGCCGGGCCCGCGCATGGAATAGCCGCTCTGGCTTTCCCAGCGCACACCGCCGCCCACCGTCAGGGCGCTCCAGTCGCCGGGCAGGCGGTAGGTGGTGTACAGCTTGGCGATGTGACGCGGCAATCCGACCTGCGTGATGAAGCCCTGGGGCAACCGGCGGTCGACATAGGCGTACGACAGCTGCATTTGCCAACCCG
>NZ_JAWRWU010001226.1:0-251 GCF_046535395.1 Cupriavidus sp. SIMBA_020
GTGCTGTTCGCGATCATGCTCGTCTATATCGTGTGGCAGCTGCGCAAGCTGGTGCGCGTCGAATCTTAAGGATGTCGAACATGTATCCGATGCCAATATCCCGCTGGGGACGTCCCGCCCGCTGGCTGTACCGGCTGTCGCTGCCGTGCGCGCTTGCGCTGTGGCTCGTGCCGCTGCTCGCGGTGCTCGTCACGTCGATCCGCTCGACCGACGAGATTATGGCCGGTCATTACTGGGACTGGCCGAAGCAG
>NZ_JAWRWU010001227.1:0-251 GCF_046535395.1 Cupriavidus sp. SIMBA_020
GCACGGTGCGCGTCGGCCAGTACGTGCAGCCCGGCACGCGCCTGCTGACCGTCGTGCCGGTGAACGCGATCTACCTCGTCGCGAACTTCAAGGAAACGCAGATCGGCCGGATGCGTATCGGCCAGCCTGTCGAGCTGCACGTCGACGCGCTGCCAGACGACACGCTCAGCGGCACCGTCGACAGCTTCGCACCGGGCACCGGCGCGCAATTCGCGCTGCTGCCGCCCGAAAACGCGACCGGCAACTTCACG
>NZ_JAWRWU010001228.1:0-251 GCF_046535395.1 Cupriavidus sp. SIMBA_020
GTGGCATGCGATCCACAGCAGCACGAAGCCGAGGATCGCGTTCAGCAGCAGCGCGCTGAGGATCGTGCTGAGCTCGACCATCCCGTAGCGGATGTATGCGACCAGGATGCCGAGCAGCACGATCGGCACGCTGAACGTCAGGTAGACGAGGATCAGCGCCTTCGCGGTCTGCCCCGCGGCGATCGACGAGATTTGTTTCTTCATGTGTGGATTGCCCCCGTAGAGATATACCGATTGGAATTCAGATCAGG
>NZ_JAWRWU010001229.1:0-251 GCF_046535395.1 Cupriavidus sp. SIMBA_020
CGACGCTTCGGTGATCTCCGCGACCTGCGTTTTCAGCCCGCAGAAGTCGGCGATCTCGTCGATGCATTCGATCGTGATCAGCGTCGAATCCATGTCCATCACGACGAGCCCGAAATCGCCGAGCGTGCGCCCGGCATCGACGAAGCCGAAGTCGAGCGCGTGCGTGCCGCAGTACGCGTCGATATCGAGCCGCTGCGCGGGATTCGCGTTTTCGATGCGCAGCGCGTGATCGTCGGTCTGCACGATGCGGG
>NZ_JAWRWU010001230.1:0-251 GCF_046535395.1 Cupriavidus sp. SIMBA_020
CGGCCGTTCGGGATCGAATTGCCACGCGGAAAAGGCCAGCGGCGGATGGTTTATGCCTGTCATCGTTTTTTCGTTTCGGCATTGATATGTCATGAACACTACCATGGGAAGCGAAAGCAGCAACCACCTGCTCTGGTTCAATCACGAACCGGCCCTCTGAGTTCTGATACAATGCGCTCCCACAGAAGTATCCGACATGGAGTAGCGCTGCCTGCTCCTTGCTCCTTTTGAATCAAAGTGTTGCGGATGCG
>NZ_JAWRWU010001231.1:0-251 GCF_046535395.1 Cupriavidus sp. SIMBA_020
GCTCGCGTGCGGGTCTGCTAAAGTGGTGACCGACTGCGTGGGCGGCGCAGCGCAGCAGTGGCCGGCCGACACGCTCGCCGCGCTGAGCGCCGCGCGCTTCACGACCTGACCGCCGCGGGCTCGCCCCCGGGGCGGCTTCCTCTTCGCCGCCATGACTCCGCGATGACGAATACCCGCCCGCTTCCCGCCTCCGCCCCGCTCGCGCTGCTGCGCGTCGCCGACCTGCGCGCGGCCGAGGCCGCCGCAACCGC
>NZ_JAWRWU010001232.1:0-251 GCF_046535395.1 Cupriavidus sp. SIMBA_020
CGCGAAGCCGCACAACCGGCGCGGGTGGCGACCGAGCCGAGCGGAAAAATGCAGGCTTGCGACGAAAAGGCGGCGGCCGGTTCGATACCGATGCGGTGCGTGACAGGAGCGGCGTCGAACGCCGCTCGCAGTTTGTGGAGGATCTGGCCGCGCCGTTTTACGGATTCAGCCGGGGCGGCGCGCGCCTGCCGTAGCGCATGGCGGATGCGTTCCGGTACGCGTGCATGCGGCGCGCGATATCAAACCGCGCT
>NZ_JAWRWU010001233.1:0-251 GCF_046535395.1 Cupriavidus sp. SIMBA_020
CCCTGGATGTAGCCGGCGCCACCGCCCGGCACCTTGGACATTTCGTATTGCGAATGAATGAACTGCAGTTTCTCGTCGAGCGTCATCTTGCGCACGAGGAGGTCGGCGCGTCGCTGCGCGGCGGACGACGCGAATGCGTCGGCGGCGTCGCCCGGTGAGTTGAAATCGGCGTTGCCCGCATAGACGCTGGTGCAGAGGGTCGCCGCCAGGACGGCGGCCGGCCAGAGTGTGTCCCGCATGTTGCTCTCCAT
>NZ_JAWRWU010001234.1:0-251 GCF_046535395.1 Cupriavidus sp. SIMBA_020
GTATTATTTGAAGTATGTAAAGCACTCACGTAATTATCAAATTTAATTGCCATCGGCACAATGCCACAATCATGAAATAAACCCAGCGTATACAAGTACTCAACGGGAACATTGTTTTTTATACGTTGCCCAATAATCATATTTACATCAGCAATTTCTGATGCGGTATCCCAAAAGCGTTCTAAGCTAATGCAGCATTCTTTTCGGGTGAACATTTGCTTTAATTTTAAGCTTGGTACTAGCGCCTCAAT
>NZ_JAWRWU010001235.1:0-251 GCF_046535395.1 Cupriavidus sp. SIMBA_020
GTTGGAGCCTCCACAAAACTCGGGGCGGTTCACAAGACTCCCGGCGCCTTGCCGATATCAATAGTCGATGCGGCGGTTTCAGCAAAATCATTCACTACCTGAGTTAGTGCCGAATCAAAGTGTCGCAAGGTAAGGCTATGTCGGATTTGAGTAACAGATCACAAGATTACGTGGACGGCGAGATGGTCAGCTTCGCTGTCGTCGGGCGCGATGCTCACGGCGAATTCGTCATCAATGCCTGCAACGCCCGG
>NZ_JAWRWU010001236.1:0-251 GCF_046535395.1 Cupriavidus sp. SIMBA_020
TTCTTTTCGGCGGCCGGCAGCAGGCCTTCGATTTTCTCGCGTTCGACCACCACCACGCCGTCGGCGTCGCCGATGACGAAGTCGCCGGGATGCACGGTCACGCCGCCGACCGACACGGGATGGCCGATGCGGCCGGGCACGTTCTTGGTGGGGCCGTTCGGGTTGGTGCCGGCGGCGAACACCGGATAGTCCATTTCGATGATCTCCACGCTATCGCGCGCCGCGCCATCCATCACCACGCCGGCGATGCC
>NZ_JAWRWU010001237.1:0-251 GCF_046535395.1 Cupriavidus sp. SIMBA_020
CAACAGGCGCGCGACGATGGCGCGTCCGATGCCCCGGCTGCCGCCGGTGACCAATGCGATGGGGGTCGTCATTGCGCCGTGATTCCCTTGTCCTTGATGAGGCCGCCCCATTTGGCGCGTTCCTGTCTTTCGAACGCGGCCAGGTCGGCGCCGAACAGCGTGCCGGGCCGCGCGCCCATGGTGGCGAAATTGGTGGCAATGGCCTGCGAGCCCAGGCCGCTGCGCGCCGCCTCGATCAGCTGGCGCACCAC
>NZ_JAWRWU010001238.1:0-251 GCF_046535395.1 Cupriavidus sp. SIMBA_020
CTGGCTTCGATTAGGCGCCTAGACGTCAGGATCGGATACCCAGATATTCAGCGGATGGTCACCGTTGAACGCGATGCCGGCGTTCGCCAGCAGATGCGTGTGAACGGCCGGTGCTTCATGCTAGCGCTGGCTAGGGGACGTTGCAGGCGGTGTCGTTTCGTTGCATGAAGAAGGATTCCGGTGGAATGGGCGCAGGAGATCCGAAGCAGGAGCAAAGGCGAACGTGCGAGCCATGTCCGGTCTGCCGCTAT
>NZ_JAWRWU010001239.1:0-251 GCF_046535395.1 Cupriavidus sp. SIMBA_020
CCAGAATCGCCGCGCCTTCGTAGATTTGGTAGAACGGGTTCGGACAGAGTACGATCGCAGGCTCGCCTTCGGCATTGCGTTGCGGGTCGATCACGGTCTGCGCCAGGGCGAACAGCGCCCCGCGCGAGCCCGACACCGGCAGCACCTGGGTGGCGGCGTCGACCGGCGGCAGATTGTAGCGCTGCGTGACCCATTGCGCGACCGACTCGCGCAGCGGCTGCGAGCCGATCGTTGCCGGATACGCGGCCAGG
>NZ_JAWRWU010001240.1:0-251 GCF_046535395.1 Cupriavidus sp. SIMBA_020
GGTAACTTTGCCGGATGCGCCGGCCGGCGGCCTGGCGCCGTGGCTTACTTCAGTGCGGCGATGATCTGGTCGCGCACGCTCTCGAAGCCCGCCACGTACTGGGGGTTTTCCGATCGGGCCAGCAGGCTGGAGTAGTTCTTTTCCAGTTGCGCCTCGATGGCTTCGCGCAGGCCGGGTGAGCCCTTGGCCAGATGCAGCATCGTCAGCAACGCCGAATTGAGCGCATCGATGCGGCCGCCCTGGTGCGAAAT
>NZ_JAWRWU010001241.1:0-250 GCF_046535395.1 Cupriavidus sp. SIMBA_020
CCTGCTTGAGCGCGAAGCTGGAACGGATGCTGGCCACGCCGGGAATGCGCGTGATGTGTTCGACGATCAGGCGCTCGAGCGCGTCGACGTCGGGCACCAGGGCGCGGATCAGGTAGTCGGCGTCGCCGGACATCAGGTAACACTCCATGATTTCCGGCAGCACGGCGATCTCGCGTTCGAACACATCGAGCGCCGCCTTGCGCTGCTTGTCCAGCGAGATCTGGATGAACACATTGACCTTCAGGCCGAG
>NZ_JAWRWU010001242.1:0-250 GCF_046535395.1 Cupriavidus sp. SIMBA_020
GCGTGATAGGAGACGTGAGAATAAAGGACAATGTTTAAGTAGCGCCAAATGCAGCTATTCGTGCGATTGGTTCAAATTAAGACGGAGTCATTTTACATGGTTTGTTAAAACAATTTGTTTCAGTCAAAGATAAGGCATATTCCATTTATATCGGAAACAATGTAAGTGTCGGGCATGACGCTCTCATTCATGGCCCTTGTTATCTTGGAAATCATACGTTCATCGGTTTTAAGGCAATCGTGTACAATGC
>NZ_JAWRWU010001243.1:0-250 GCF_046535395.1 Cupriavidus sp. SIMBA_020
CGTGATCTTCGTCGGCCGGCGCGAGCGCGACGTGCTGCACCTGTACTACAGCGCGGCCGACGTGTTCGTGACGACGCCGTGGTACGAGCCCGCCTGCACCGCCGAGCCGCGACCGGCTGCGCGGCGCCTTCTGGACCAACCCGGAATCCTGGCGCGCCCCTGTGAAGATGGCGTAACGCATGCTCGATCGGGCGGCTTCGGCCGCCCGGTTTCTTTCAGCGCCCCGTTCATTGCGCGGCGCTCGCGTCGT
>NZ_JAWRWU010001244.1:0-250 GCF_046535395.1 Cupriavidus sp. SIMBA_020
GACCTTGCTCAATATTGATTGAGGGATGAATGTAGGTTTTTAATAAGCGCATAACAACTCCTGTAATAAAAATAAATTATATCAGTTGGTTATATTAATTGCTTTAATAGAGATTTAATAAGCCGCATAAAATAGCGCTATTTCAGCGCCTATACAGTTACTTATGATTAAACTAGTGGATTAAAAATAAAACAGCTGCATTGTGTACCTTAATTATGTATATCTTTCATTTACATTAAAGGGTGAGTAG
>NZ_JAWRWU010001245.1:0-250 GCF_046535395.1 Cupriavidus sp. SIMBA_020
CTGTCGCCCGCGGCGCTGGCCGCGCGGCTGGTGCTGGCGGACGTGTCGCGCAGCCTGGCGCGCGCGGGCACCTGGGCGGTGACGACCCTTCACGAATCGTGAAGATCCGTTGACGCCGCGCTGATATCGCGGCGCAGGGCGTAGACCTACAGTGCATTCCTTGATTCAGGAATGCTGTCATGGTCGACGTTCTGGTGGTGGGAGGGGGCAATGCGGCGCTGTGCGCGGCCCTGATGGCGCGCGAAGCCGG
>NZ_JAWRWU010001246.1:0-250 GCF_046535395.1 Cupriavidus sp. SIMBA_020
TGAGGTTTCGCCGGGTCGAGGGGCTGAAATGGGTCGTCAGCGGCCGATCCTGAAAAGTTTGAGCGTAGGTCTTGGCGTAGGTTTGTTCGCCGAGCCGTTTCAGACAAGACGCAGGTACTGCTGCATCATTGGGGTGACGGTTGCAGGTGCTGCTGCGGGTTGCGTGCTCATGTGACCGGGAAAAGTTGCTTTGGCTGTCCGTGCACTTTTGCCCGACAACGACGAGCCTCGACGGCTAGCGGGACTCGAG
>NZ_JAWRWU010001247.1:0-250 GCF_046535395.1 Cupriavidus sp. SIMBA_020
GGCGACCTCGATCCCGCGCGCTCGCACGGCGCGGCGCAGTCGCGTCTGGACTTCGCGCTCGACGAACTCGCACGCGCCGAGGCGCTGTTCGATTCCGTCACGCGCGTGCAGGGGCGGCGGCGCGCGCCCGCATCGTTGGACGCCTGATCGCGCTCGACGCCCATCAGCCGTGAAGCAACGATGACCCGCGAAGCCGCGCAGACCGGCATCGGTCCGATGGCGCTCGTGGCCGTCGAGCAGCGCTTGCCGG
>NZ_JAWRWU010001248.1:0-250 GCF_046535395.1 Cupriavidus sp. SIMBA_020
GCAGGTGAACGGCAAGGTGCGAGGCGCGCTGAAGGTCGCGAAGGACGCGAGCCGCGACGCGATCGAAGCCGCGGCAGTGGCCGACGAAGCGTTCGCGAAGTTCAGCGACGGCAAGCCGGCGAAGAAGATCGTCGTCGTGCCCGGCCGCCTCGTGAACATCGTCGTCTGACGGCCATTGGCCGTCGGGCGCACACAGAAGGAGCGAAGGTGATCCGCAGATCGTTTTTGGGGCTCGTCGGCAGCGCGGTCG
>NZ_JAWRWU010001249.1:0-250 GCF_046535395.1 Cupriavidus sp. SIMBA_020
GGATCAGGCTCAGCAGATTGCGGTTGTGCAGATTGAGGCTCATCGGGTTTCTCCGTGAAAAAGGGGGGCGGTGCGTCGCGGTGCGCGCCGTTTCAGAAATCGACCGGATCGCGCAGGACCGGACAGGTCATGCAATGGCCGCCGCCGCGCCCGCGGCCGAGCTCGCTGGAGCCGATCGTGATCACCTCGACCCCCGCCTTGCGCAACTGCGTGTTTGTATAGGTATTGCGGTCATAGCCGACGACGGTGC
>NZ_JAWRWU010001250.1:0-250 GCF_046535395.1 Cupriavidus sp. SIMBA_020
TCTTGGAGTGTGGTTTCTATGCAGTAGGCAAAGAGCGCCAGGTCGTGGGCGACATTCCAGAGGCGGTCAGCCTCCTTTTCGGCCTTGGGCGAGATTGCCATGTCGCTCTGGATCTTGGCGGCTACTTTGGCATCAAAGAGATCAGGATTATGTTTGACGAAGAATGCGGTTGCGGCAAATAGGTACGCAAACGTAAACCTTGGCAGTTCCTCTGAGATGATGCATTCGGACAGAGTCTTGACCTGATCCT
>NZ_JAWRWU010001251.1:0-250 GCF_046535395.1 Cupriavidus sp. SIMBA_020
GGTGCTACTTCGAGGGTTGTAAATAGTGCATAGCGACCTACGTCTACGCCAGCTTCATTGACGGTTACTTTTTGAGACGTTTCGATTAGGTATAAACCAGGCTGTTGCCAAGTGCTGGTGAAAAACCCGTCTTTATCTGTGGTTACTTTAATCTCACCACGAGTATTACGATAGCGTGTATCTCCTTTTAAAATACTTATTTCAATCCCTTCGCCAACCGGCTTGCCATCGCTTAGTAGTTGAAAGCGTG
>NZ_JAWRWU010001252.1:0-250 GCF_046535395.1 Cupriavidus sp. SIMBA_020
GACGTCTGAATGTCCGGATATCGGTGTGCCTGAGCGGCGGCTTGTGGCCGGCTAGCGCCTGACGTAGCGTCCGAGACCGGCCACACACAGCAGCGTGCACTGGTCGACATCGCCGCAAAAGCGCGGCTCAGTCGCTAACAGATATTAGCGATACCGCCGCGTTTTTCGACGAAACTGCACTCGCGCTGATCGAGCCGCGGGAATTCCGGTCGCGGCTTTTTCGATGCGGAGTGGCAGATTTAATGCGGAT
>NZ_JAWRWU010001253.1:0-250 GCF_046535395.1 Cupriavidus sp. SIMBA_020
GCACGGCTGTCACCGCCGCCGGCACGCACGCTCTTGGCGAACACGATGGTTGGGAATGTCGCCATCGTTCGCACCGCTCAATCTATCCGCGTATGCGAAAGAACATCTTCAATAAATCTGAGCTTTTCGGCGGATTTGAGAACTGTTGAGATTTCCGGGGCATGTCGAACCGAATGGCCCCTCCGCGACGCATGCGGCGACCCTGCGCGGAGCGGGCCTGTTCCGTGTAACCTTTCGCTTGGCACCCAGG
>NZ_JAWRWU010001254.1:0-250 GCF_046535395.1 Cupriavidus sp. SIMBA_020
CGTCGCCATTGGCGCTGTGGAAGGCCCTGCCGACCTGCGTCCCAATGGCCGCCTGAACGGAGTCCATGCTGTCCCCCTTGGCATCCATGCCGTTGTTCAAGCTGAACCGGGACCCCTGCATATGCAAGGCGGACAACTGCCCATACGGCTGGACAAACCATCGATTGTCGAAATCGAACCGACGTCCGCCTTCGAGCGAAACCCCCACACCGTTCGTATTGAAAGAGCCATCGGCGCTGCCACCGTTGCT
>NZ_JAWRWU010001255.1:0-250 GCF_046535395.1 Cupriavidus sp. SIMBA_020
CCTTTTTCTGGAGACCTTTGACGAGGGCAGACGCCACCGAGCAAATCACGAAATAGCATGCACCCGCGAACAGGACCATCTCGACGGTCGTGCCGTCGCGATCGCCGACGTTGGCGGCCGTGCGGAAGAAGTCCGCGAGACTGATCACGTACACGAGCGACGTATCCTGGAACAGGACGATCGCCTGCGTGAGCAGCAGCGGCACCATCGCGCGGAACGCCTGCGGGAGGATCACGAGGCGCATCGCGTG
>NZ_JAWRWU010001256.1:0-250 GCF_046535395.1 Cupriavidus sp. SIMBA_020
GGTGGTGCTGACCGCCGAAGCGGTGCTGCTGCGCCCCGACCTGACACCGGCCACGCTCAAGCGCCTGGTGGTCTATGACCGCCTGTATCTGCTGAGCGCGATCCTGGTGCTGGCCACCGGCGCGCTGCGCCTGACACTGGGGGTCAAGGGGGCCGCGTTCTACATGGGCAACCCTTGGTTCCACGCCAAGATCACGCTGTTCGTCATCATCGGCCTCTGTTCGATCCCGCCCACGCTGGCCTTCCTGCGC
>NZ_JAWRWU010001257.1:0-250 GCF_046535395.1 Cupriavidus sp. SIMBA_020
TGAAGACGCTGCGCACGCTGGCGCAGGCCACCCTGGATTTCCATGCGCCCACCGGCCTGGTCTGACGCCACAGGCCGGATTGATCCCGTCCCCGCGCGGACAGGTCCAAGACGGCGGCGTGCGCCATCAAGCTTTCCAAAAAGCGTTTCATAGATCTGCAAATTATTCGCTTTATCTCGCAATAGCCGCTCGGTAGAGTCGCCCCTGACACTCATCCCTGACGGAGACATTGCGACATGCCGGACTTTGG
>NZ_JAWRWU010001258.1:0-250 GCF_046535395.1 Cupriavidus sp. SIMBA_020
GCATCGCCTACCTGTTCATCACCCACAATTTCGGCGTGGTCGAGTATCTGGCTGACCGCATCGCGGTCATGGACGGCGGCCGCATCGTCGAACTGGGCGAGGCCGACGCGGTGCTGCACGCGCCGCGCCAGGACATGACGCGCCGGCTGCTCGACGCGGTGCCGCGGCTGCAATTCGGCGCGCCCGAATGAAAACCGCGCCCCGATCCTATGGCGGATCGGGGCGCGGCATGCGCGCGCCTGGGCGGCTC
>NZ_JAWRWU010001259.1:0-250 GCF_046535395.1 Cupriavidus sp. SIMBA_020
GGTGCTGTCGGTGATCGTCGCCATCGTCTTCACGCCGGCGCTGTGCGCCACGCTGCTCAAGCCGATTCCCAAGGGCCACCACGGCACCAAGCGCGGCTTCTTCGGCTGGTTCAACCGCGCCTTCGACCGCAGCAGCCATGGCTACGCCAATACCGTGGCGCGCGGCCTGGGCCGCACCAAGCGCCTGATGGTGGTCTACCTGGCCATCGTCATCGCCATGGGCTGGATGTTCACCCGCATCCCCACCGCG
>NZ_JAWRWU010001260.1:0-250 GCF_046535395.1 Cupriavidus sp. SIMBA_020
TCCGCGTCACCGAGATCATGCTGCTGTTCCTCGGTGCGGGCCTGTTTCAGACGGGCGTCGACAAGCTGATCGACAAGGAAATCCTGCCGACCATCGTCGACCAGGTGTGGAATTCGTCGGCGATCCTCGACGATTCGAGCACTTTCGGTTCGCTCGTCGCGACGCTCACGGGTTATCGTGCGCATCCGGCGCTGATGAACCTGATCGCTTACGCGGTGTACTGGCTGGTGGTAGGGTTCCTCGCGCGCCG
>NZ_JAWRWU010001261.1:0-250 GCF_046535395.1 Cupriavidus sp. SIMBA_020
GGCAAGTGCACGCCCTGTCGCATCGGTTCCACCCGTGGGGTGGAGACCCTGGACAAGATCGCCGCTGGCGGCCCGGGGCGCGAACAGCAGGTGCACCTGCTGCGCGACCTGTGCGACACCATGCTGGGCGGATCGCTGTGCGCGCTGGGGGGCATGGCGCCCTATCCGGTGCTGTCCGCGCTGAACCACTTCCCGCAGGACTTCGGCATCGAGTCCTCGCAGTCCGCCGCCCATCCCGCCTGAAGCCGAG
>NZ_JAWRWU010001262.1:0-250 GCF_046535395.1 Cupriavidus sp. SIMBA_020
CTAGCATTTTAAAGTAGCTATCAAACTTATTTAAATACAAATGACTATCGTCAGTCTGATCATCTATATTATCACAATCTGCATTAGGTAATTCACCGGTAGTAGTTGTTTCATCTGTATTTACATCTTTAGAAGCCTTTTCAGGGGCATCGTTGTCTTGCTTGCCATTACTACTAATTCGATTCTTTTTAGCAACGTTTATCGTTTCGACCGCCTTATCAAATGACATGGCTATACTAGGTGGTTTTAT
>NZ_JAWRWU010001263.1:0-250 GCF_046535395.1 Cupriavidus sp. SIMBA_020
CGTGGCCGCATCGATTCCGTGAAGGCGACACCGTCTATCTCGCCGCCACCGACGCGCAAGGTCGCGCGGTAAGCGTATTGCAGACGATCTTCCACGACTGGGGCAGCGGCGTGATGGCGGGCGACACCGGCATCCTCTGGCACAACCGCGGCGCGGCCTTCCGCGCGCCCGGCGGCGGCCCGCATCGGGACGCGCATCCGAACGTGATCGCGCCGGGCAAGCGGCCATTCCATACGCTCAATCCCGGCAT
>NZ_JAWRWU010001264.1:0-250 GCF_046535395.1 Cupriavidus sp. SIMBA_020
TGCGCCGGCGCCGGTCTACGCTCCCCCGCCCCCCGTCTACTACCGTCCGGCGCCCGTCTACGTGGCGCCCCCGGTGGTCTATCCGGCCCCGGTCTACATCCGCGGCGGCGGCTACTGGGGTCCGCATGGCCACTGGCGCGGCCCCGATCGCGGCTACTATCACGGCCGCGGCGGCTGGCACCGTTGATGCCGCGGGGCTCCCAGCCCACCGCAATAAATACAAAGGCCACTCTTGCGAGTGGCCTTTTTT
>NZ_JAWRWU010001265.1:0-250 GCF_046535395.1 Cupriavidus sp. SIMBA_020
TACCCTAATAAATGGCTGAAGAATCTCCTCGATGCGAGTAAAGACAACCCGGGTTGTATCGTTTGCTATCGTGGTCATGACCTCAATCTGGACCGAACTGGCACTGTCGATTCCTATAAAAGAATTTACGAGCGCGGACCAGTAAGCGGTGCAGAACCAAATTATTCGCTGATGCCCACTGGTTGTAGTGGCGTATTGTATCCTCCAGCCAGTCTGGCACGCGAGCTGATGGATCCTACTCTTTTCATGG
>NZ_JAWRWU010001266.1:0-250 GCF_046535395.1 Cupriavidus sp. SIMBA_020
GAAAATAACTGTAGCGAAACATCATTTACTACCTTATTGGAATTAAGTGTTTTAGTGACATGGTCTAACTTTATTGTTAAAGACATATTGTTCTCCCTTTAAAAAAAGTTTTTGTGTCTAATTTGCTTAATTGCAAGCATAATTAAACAAATTGTTATTATAGTAAAGAAAAACAAATAACCACTATGATTAACTTCATGCGGAGTTATAAGAGTATTGCTAATAAAAGAGTAGAAACCAGGTAAAAAAG
>NZ_JAWRWU010001267.1:0-250 GCF_046535395.1 Cupriavidus sp. SIMBA_020
GGTGAGGTCGGCCCAGCGCGACTTCAGCGGCTCAAGGCCCTTGCTCGCGCGGTACTCGTTCGGCGTGGTGGCGTTCGACTCGTATTCCCGTTTGAAGATGTCGGCGATCGCCATCTCGTCTTCGCGATCGAGTCCGTCGAACTGGAATCGAACATTCACCAGACCGTGGCGCGCGCGAAGCACGTCCCGATTGATGTGCGCCTGGACGCGCAGCGCCATCGGCTTGATCGCCGAGTCCCAGTCACGGTCC
>NZ_JAWRWU010001268.1:0-250 GCF_046535395.1 Cupriavidus sp. SIMBA_020
CTGAACGTCGGTTGCCTTTTCCTTGGCCTGCTTCAGACGCGACATGGCTTTCTCGCGCAGTTCGGCCGCACGGTCGCCCGTGCTGCTCGCAGCTTGCTTGAGCAGATCCTCGGCGTCCGCGAGAACGGTTTTGATATCCGACATCAGTTTCTCCTTGTTGATTTCCGACATTGCAACTCCCTTCATGCTGTCATGCTGCAGGTTCACATCGTAACGAAACCCCTGCCTGCTGGCGAGCCGGGAACACACG
>NZ_JAWRWU010001269.1:0-250 GCF_046535395.1 Cupriavidus sp. SIMBA_020
CGGCCTTCTGCTCGATCAGCAGCACGCGGCCGGCCGGACTCACGACGACGAACGCCGCTTCGCCGAACACCGAAAAGCCTTGATCGGCACGCGTCCAGTGCACGCCGTGATAGACGGTGTAGGTGTCCGGCAGCGCATGTTCGAGGGCGGCGAGCGTCTCGCGCTCGCGTTCGGCCGCGCCGGTGGCGGCGAGGCTTTTCCAGTCGTCGGGAATGAGGCGGGCCATGAAGGGGCGGCGGATGCCGGTCGT
>NZ_JAWRWU010001270.1:0-250 GCF_046535395.1 Cupriavidus sp. SIMBA_020
TCGAACAGCGCGAAGCCCACCACGCCGATAGCGATCGCACCGCCCATGACGAACGCCAAGGACGGGTCCCAGTTGCCGGCGAGGTCGAGAAAGCCCAGCACCTTCGCGGGATTCGCCATGCCCGAAACGATCAGACCGACGCCGAATATCAGCCCGGCGAGCAGCGCGTTGAGAATCAGCATGTCAAAGCCCCAGCAGATGACGGGTGACGAAAACGGTGAGAAAGCCCGCGGCCATGAACGTCGCGGTG
>NZ_JAWRWU010001271.1:0-250 GCF_046535395.1 Cupriavidus sp. SIMBA_020
CTGGCATCTACGCGGCTTCATCGGAAATCATCCATGGATCAGTGTATGGAATGAGTTATTTCATGGGAATGCATGCTCGCGGTTCACAACGCGTGGACGACTTCCAGCATGGGACCACAGAACATATGATCGATATCCTGTCGGCTGTTTCCCACGGGATCAGTGGGTATCTCACTGCATTCGCCAACATTCATAGGTTTGGCCCTCTTGTCCTTGAGGAACACGAGCTTTTCAAGCGAATGTTCAGAGC
>NZ_JAWRWU010001272.1:0-250 GCF_046535395.1 Cupriavidus sp. SIMBA_020
GCTCTACCCTGCTCGTGCTGTTGGTGTCGCTGGATGGCGATGGCTCAACAACCTACCTGCTGTGCCTGACAGCCATGTTGCCCTTGCACCGCCAATTGGGGATCAATCCGCTGATCCTGCCCTGCCTGGCGATGCTGAGCAACAGCATCATGAACATCTCCCCCTGGGGCGGCCCGACAGCACGCGTCATGAGCGCGCTTCGTCTGGATGCCTCTCAAGTCTTCCTTCCGCTGATTCCGGGCATGATCGC
>NZ_JAWRWU010001273.1:0-249 GCF_046535395.1 Cupriavidus sp. SIMBA_020
CCAGCGATGCGCCTTCGCGACGCGATCGACCAGCATCGGATCGACACCGAGCGCCTTGCCGGTTTCGCGCAGCACGCCGCGCGGGCGATACGTCGAGACGGCCGCCGCGAGCGCGGCGCGATTGTGTCCGTATTTGTCGTAGATATGCTGGATCACCTCTTCCCGGCGCTGATGCTCGAAGTCGACGTCGATGTCGGGCGGCTCGCCGCGCTCCTCGCTGATGAAGCGCTCGAACAGCATCGTGCTCTG
>NZ_JAWRWU010001274.1:0-249 GCF_046535395.1 Cupriavidus sp. SIMBA_020
GTACGCCTTCTCGAACGACGGCAGCGCGGACGCGCTGTTCACGAACTCGGCCGACGCCGCGAGCTTGAGCTTGCCGCCGCCCGCGACCCATTTGCCGAGATCGGAGAAGGTCTTCAGATGCTGCGCCTGCGCGACCGGCGCGAGCACGGCGACGCCCCACGTGTTGTTCGCCGGCGCCGGCGTGAGCCACACGAGATGGTTCGCCGAATAGTCGAGCTTCTTCGCGGTGTCGTAGCCCTGGCTCGCGTT
>NZ_JAWRWU010001275.1:0-249 GCF_046535395.1 Cupriavidus sp. SIMBA_020
CTGTGCGTGTCGGACAAGCCTCTGCATGGCGAGCTGAAACTGCCCGGCATGGCGGATCAGTTTTATCGCGCGCAAGTGGATCAGCATTTGCAGATCGGCGTGAAAGCGATGGAGTTGTTGCGGATGAACGGGCTGCATCGTCTGCATAGCCGCAAGCTGCGGAGTTTCGCGGAAGTGGCGTTTCAGTAAGCAGCGGGTTTTCAGTTCAGGCGGCGCGGGCGAGCGCAAGCGCGCCCCGCTGGCATTATT
>NZ_JAWRWU010001276.1:0-249 GCF_046535395.1 Cupriavidus sp. SIMBA_020
GACGTCGTCGCGTTCGCGCGGCGCCACGGCCGCGAGCCACGCGCGCCCGATGGCCGAGGTGGCCAACGGAATGCGCGAACCCACGTCGAGCGTGAGCGCCAGCGCCGCCGTGCTGCGGCAGCTTTCGATGTAGAGCATCGAGAGCCGGTCGCGCACGCCGAGCGACACCGTGCCGCCCGAGAACTCCGAGAGTTCCTGCATCATCGGCCGCGCAATCTTGCGCACATCCAGACGCGCGAGCATCGAACT
>NZ_JAWRWU010001277.1:0-249 GCF_046535395.1 Cupriavidus sp. SIMBA_020
GGTTGTGCCATGGCCACACGCGGTTCAGCAGCGCGGCATGCAGCGCCAACGCCAGCAGCGCGCCGAGCGCGCCGTGGACCAGGATGGTTCTTTCGGGAGCCGACAGGGGAGAGCGGGTTGCCATGGGGTCAGAAGTCCTCGCTGCGCCAGACCTTCAGCACGCGGCCGAAGACCTCGAAATCCATGCCTTCGGTGATGTCCCAGGCGTCGTACTTGGTGTTTTCGGACTTGGCCCGCACCACCAGCCCG
>NZ_JAWRWU010001278.1:0-249 GCF_046535395.1 Cupriavidus sp. SIMBA_020
GGGCGGACAAGAAGACGACAGACCGACGCTCGTACGAGAAGCACAAGGCAATCATCAAGCTGCGACGCAGCACGCGCGCGGCGAGCCCCTTCAAAACGATGATTTCTCAACTGGTGACCGCATGACCGAGCGCGAAGAGTACGAGGCGTGGTTCGCGCGCGAGTTCGCCGGGCGCGAGATTCCCGATCAGATCCGCGCGCTGGGCTTCACGTTCTGGCGAGGTGGGCGGGAAACGCTGGTCGCCGCTAG
>NZ_JAWRWU010001279.1:0-249 GCF_046535395.1 Cupriavidus sp. SIMBA_020
CTTCCATCTTAGGATGCTGTTCGACCGAACCGTACTCTTGCAGGTCAGCTTCAACCCGCTTGAGGAGTTCCATCCCCAGCTCCTGGTGGGCCATCTCACGGCCGCGGAATCGCAAGGATACCTTGGCCCTGTCCCCGTCACTCAGGAAACGTACCAGGTTGCGCAGTTTTACCTGGTAATCCCCTTCCTCCGTCCCTGGACGAAACTTGATTTCTTTAACCTGAATCTGCTTCTGGTTCTTCTTCGCAG
>NZ_JAWRWU010001280.1:0-249 GCF_046535395.1 Cupriavidus sp. SIMBA_020
GCGTCGCCGCCCAGCTGAACGCCGAGACGCTTGAAGAACTCGCCGGCGAGCTTGCGCGCCGCGCCGTCGACCAGACGCGAGCCGATCTGCGCGAGCTTGCCGCCGACCTGCGCGCTCGCCGTGTATTCGAGCCGGGTCGCCTCGTCGCCCTCGGGCGCGAGCGTGACGCGCGTGGTGCCCTTGCCGAAGCCCGCCGCGCCGCCCTGACCTTCGAACACGATGGTGTACGTGTTCGGCGCCTCGATATCG
>NZ_JAWRWU010001281.1:0-249 GCF_046535395.1 Cupriavidus sp. SIMBA_020
GTGCTCAAACTGCCGCAAAACTGCATCCTGCTAGGCACGCAGGGCGGCGTGTATCCGATCGGCGACTATTGTTTTCGCGACGGCGATCCCGACGCGCCGCGCCGTCTCGTGCCCGGCACACTCAAGCGTGTACGTTGGGAATCGCGGCCGCTCGCGCAGATGCTCATCACCTCTGACGGCACGGCGGCCCCCATCGGCTTCGAACCGCGCGAAGTGCTCGCGCGCGTGCTCGAACGTTTCCGGCGGCGC
>NZ_JAWRWU010001282.1:0-249 GCF_046535395.1 Cupriavidus sp. SIMBA_020
GCCGAACTGGGCCGCCAATGGCGCCAGGCCGGCGAGCAGACCGCCGCCCGCCACCAGGAACTGGAACAGTTGCTGGCCCGCACCGCGCAGGACCTGACCGCCCAGACCCAGGCGCAGGCCGCGTTGCTGGAGAACTTGTCGACCCGCCTGGAAACGGCGGCCGGCGGCGTGACCCAGGCCTGGACCGAGGCGCAGGTGCGCCAGGAACTGGCCAACGAGAAACTGGCCAGCGACAACCAGCAGGCCCTG
>NZ_JAWRWU010001283.1:0-249 GCF_046535395.1 Cupriavidus sp. SIMBA_020
CTCACAGCGCATCTCACCCGAAAATCTCCAATCATTCTTGAAGTCATGGACAACTCCTTGTTATATGTGTGAATGAGGCGTGTAAAACGCAGATGTATTGTGCCGAACTATCCGGCCCTTTTATTGAAAATACACAATTGCTCACATCAAAATCAGGCAGTCACGCCGCCAACATAATCCACGGACGCGACAGGAATATGTCTCGATCATAAATAGGCCGGACTTTCCGCCCCATCCGCCGTGTGGTCG
>NZ_JAWRWU010001284.1:0-249 GCF_046535395.1 Cupriavidus sp. SIMBA_020
GTTCGTCCAGATAGATAATTCAAACTGTGATGATTGCAGATATAAAAGCTCTTGCATTCCTTAGCACCCCATCCAGTTTAATTAAGGCCAAAAACTTGTAAAACCAAATGTTGTTAACCTATCTTCCATCCAGTTTATTTTTTCTTTGCTCCGGCAAGCAATATGAATTAATTTATCGCCATCTACATTTTCACGGTACAAATCAGGTCTTGCTTTACCTGAGCCAGGCAATTCATTCCAGAAGCTACC
>NZ_JAWRWU010001285.1:0-249 GCF_046535395.1 Cupriavidus sp. SIMBA_020
GTTGCACTAAACAGTCAGTAAAAAACGACAACGTAGGAGACATGTGTGAGTTCCCTTCAGGATGGTTCGTCTTCGCCGGGCAATCGGGCGCAGACCATTACGCAACCGGTTATGCAGCCGCAGCGCCGTGGCACCTACCGGTGGCGTTTGATCGCAGCACTCTGGGTCATCGTCGTCTTCGCGGCCGCGCTGCCCAGCATCGGCGCAAGCGTGGTGAACGCGCACATGGCGGACGCGCTGCACTTCGAC
>NZ_JAWRWU010001286.1:0-249 GCF_046535395.1 Cupriavidus sp. SIMBA_020
GTGATTGAATAACGATTACATAGCTATTAGACTAAAATCAAAATACAGATAACAAAGTCAAGGACGACGAGTGCATTCATATCATCATACACTCCGCCAAGATTTTACATATTTAGAGTTTTTATAATTAATGGAGTACCTATGAAAAATTTAAGCTTACTAGCTGCAGCCCTCATACTCTCAGGCTGTTCAGCAACATCTAAAACCAGCAAAACTGAAGATGTCGTTATTGAGCCAACCCCTCAAGTG
>NZ_JAWRWU010001287.1:0-249 GCF_046535395.1 Cupriavidus sp. SIMBA_020
CGTGCAGCACCTTCGCCAGCAGTTCCGCCTCCGCCTCATCGTCGTGCGCGCGCGGCCGCCCCGGCCGGGCTTCATCATGCAGGCCCGCAAGCCCCCGCGCGACGAACCGCTTCTTCCAGTGCGTGATCGCCGGTGACGTCACGTCGCACTGCAAGGCAATTTCCTGGTTGGTATGACCGTCAGCAGCCATCAGGACGATCTTTGCCCGACGCACCAGAGAGTGAGGCAGCGAACGCGAACGGCTCATCG
>NZ_JAWRWU010001288.1:0-249 GCF_046535395.1 Cupriavidus sp. SIMBA_020
GTCAACCAATCACCGTCCTTCTCAGCCGACTTGTACGCGTAAATATCGCGCACGCGACGTACAGAACTCACACGATGCGCAGTCCAGGTCTTGCCTTGACCCGTGCGTATGCCCATCCGGTTTAGTGAGGCCGCGATGTCCTGATCTGACCATCGGGTTGCCATGCTGCGGATCACTGCGAGCGCTTCGTCAGATGTGTTGCATCCGTGCTCTCCAGTCTTGGGCTTGCGGATCCGCAACTGCGAGTGT
>NZ_JAWRWU010001289.1:0-249 GCF_046535395.1 Cupriavidus sp. SIMBA_020
CTGGCGGTCGAGCATCGTGATCTGTTTCGCGATGATCTCGTCCAGCGGCGTACCGGGCTGGTCCAGGGTGGCGCCGATTTCAGCCAGCGGCAGTCCGAAGCGACGCAGGGCCTGAATCTGATGCAGTCGGGCAATGTCGTCGCGGCCGTATAGCCGGTAGCCGTTGTCGGCGCGCGCCGAAGGCGTCAAGAGGCCGATCGCGTGATAGTGGTGCAGCGTGCGGACGGTGAGGCCGCTGCGCTTGGCCAG
>NZ_JAWRWU010001290.1:0-249 GCF_046535395.1 Cupriavidus sp. SIMBA_020
GTCGCGCTCAACGCGTTCCCTGAATCGATCCGCCGCGCGCTCGCGATTCCGGCCGCGCGCGGCACCGGCGCGATCCGCGATGTGCAGCACATCGTCGTGTTCATGCAGGAGAACCGCTCGTTCGACCATTACTTCGGACACCTGCGCGGCGTGCGCGGCGACAACGACCGCTTCCCGATCCCGCTGCCGAACGGCAAGCCGGTGTGGTACCAGCCGTCGAAGGAAGACCCGACGAAACCGGTGCTGCCG
>NZ_JAWRWU010001291.1:0-249 GCF_046535395.1 Cupriavidus sp. SIMBA_020
GGTGGAACGGCAACGGCGCCGCGCGGGTATGGCTGCACGATCGCGACGCGGTGCTGCTCGAACGCGCATGCGCGACGCCGACGCTGGGCGAGCTGTCGGCCGCCGGCCATGACGACGATGCGATCCGCATCGCGTGCGACGCCGTCGCGCGGCCACGCGACGCACACGCCCCGTATCACCCAAAAAGACGCCGGCATGCGCCGGCGTTTCCTCCGATCCAACGCGCGATGCTCAGCGCGCGGGATTCAG
>NZ_JAWRWU010001292.1:0-249 GCF_046535395.1 Cupriavidus sp. SIMBA_020
TACCAGCTTTCAGCGTTTTGAATGTAGCATGCCGTTCCGGTCCACGTGAAAAGTGAAGCCGCGCCAGGTGACCAGGGTCGAACTGTAGCTCGCGAGGAAGATCAGGAACAACGCAATATCCCATATCGGCAGCAGCCACAGCTCGCGATGGGGATGGCACAAGGCCCGGTCCGCCCGGAGCTTCAGCCAAAGGCGGGCCAGCAGGGCGATCGCGGCGAGCGACCACGACCAGCTTGCGGCGCCCGACAG
>NZ_JAWRWU010001293.1:0-249 GCF_046535395.1 Cupriavidus sp. SIMBA_020
GCATCCTGGCGGTCAAGCCGGGCGCCACGCTGGGCGACATCGGCCACGCCATCCAGACCGTCGCGCACCGCGAGCACTTCAGCATCGTGCGCGAATACTGCGGCCACGGCATCGGCCAGATCTACCACGACGATCCCCAGGTGCTGCACTATGGCCGCCCGGGCGAAGGCATGGTGCTGCAGCCGGGCATGATGTTCACCATCGAACCGATGATCAACGCCGGCAAGCCGCAGACCAAGCAACTGCCCG
>NZ_JAWRWU010001294.1:0-249 GCF_046535395.1 Cupriavidus sp. SIMBA_020
GCGGTGTTCAGGAAGGCGCCGTCCGCCTCCTCCAGGTCGGCCAGCAGGCGCACGCAGCGCCGGTAATAGGCCTCGCCGTCATGGGTCAGCCGCACCTGGCGCGTGGTGCGCTCCAGCAGGCGCGCGCCCAGGCGTTTTTCCATGCGCTTGACCAGGTTGGTGACGGTCGCGCGGGGAATCCGCAGGTCTTCCGACGCCTTGGAGAAACTGCGCCGTTCGGCGATGCGGACGAATACCTGCATTTCCTGG
>NZ_JAWRWU010001295.1:0-249 GCF_046535395.1 Cupriavidus sp. SIMBA_020
CGGCGATGGCGTCGGGATCTTCGCCGGGGGCGCCAGGGTAGGCGAGATACGCCGCCAGCTCGGCCAGCGGTCCGCGCGCGGGCTTGGGAACCGCCATGGCCGGCGCGGGGCTGGCGTCGGGCGCAGCGGCATCGTCCGGCCCTTCGGCGGCGGTGTTGGCCGCGCTGGCCGCGGCGATGCGCGCCGCATACGCCTGCAGCAACTGCGCCAGGCGCTCGTCCAGCCGGGCGCGGTCTGCCTGCGTGGCCC
>NZ_JAWRWU010001296.1:0-249 GCF_046535395.1 Cupriavidus sp. SIMBA_020
GTCTGTAATTCATTTGACCAGTTTTTGAACGGTCTTCAAGTATCGTAGTAGAGCGGAGAGGACGAGGTGATGTCACGTCTAAGGGATAAAGCAGATTCGCCGATTGTAGATGGTCGGATGACGGGTGGCCGCGCGAATCTCCCCTTGATGTATAGGTGCATCACTTCATAGTCCGGATAACTGCGGGCTGCTGATGAAGCGGCCTGTTGGACGGTTCCCCTTGTTAGGAGACCACTCGCACATTCACCG
>NZ_JAWRWU010001297.1:0-249 GCF_046535395.1 Cupriavidus sp. SIMBA_020
GGCCAACTGGACCCTGACGGTGGCGCTGCCGCCCGAAGAAAAAGGGACGCACATGTCCCGCTTCGTGGCGCTGCTGGAAAAGTACCGCAGCACTCCCATGACGCCGACGCTGTTCCGCGCCATGGCGGCCGACATGCTGCCGCTGCTGCATGCCGAGCGCGGCGACATCACCGCGGCTTTCCCGTACTTCATCAACAAGTCGGCGCCGATCTCCGGCGTGCAGAGCCTGCTGGACTACGAAGTGCAGTG
>NZ_JAWRWU010001298.1:0-249 GCF_046535395.1 Cupriavidus sp. SIMBA_020
GGGCTGGTGGGCGATGCCCGGCTGACGCTCGAAGCCTTGTTGCCGCGGCTGGAGCCCAAATCGTCGAATTCCTGGCGCGAGCGCATAGAGAAAAGCGTGCGCCGCTGGCGCGAGACCGTCACGGCGCGTGCCATGGTCGAAGCCAAGCCCGTCAATCCGCAACGCCCGTTCCTGGAGCTGTCCAGTCGACTGCCGCCGCACAGCATCATCACCTGCGACTCGGGCTCGGCCGCCAACTGGTATGCGCGC
>NZ_JAWRWU010001299.1:0-249 GCF_046535395.1 Cupriavidus sp. SIMBA_020
AGTTCACTTGCTTGTCCGGGCCGTCCGGCGCGTTCCACACGAGATGCCATTGCGCCTCGTCCGCCCATTTCTGAATTGACTCGCGCAGCGTCGATCCAGCCGCTGCCGTCCAGGCCTTCGGCGCCTCGGGCGCGGGCACAACCTGCGTTGCAGGCCCAATCGGGCCGCCGACGACCACTTGGCCTTGGGCCGGGCTCACGCTCGCGAGCACGGTGGCTGTCGATGCCGACGTTGCCGGCGCGGCTGCGC
>NZ_JAWRWU010001300.1:0-249 GCF_046535395.1 Cupriavidus sp. SIMBA_020
GGTTCAGCAGGATCGCGCCGATGGCGCCGCCGTACTGCGAGCCGTAGAAAATACCGGCCAGCATCAGGATGGCGGGCACCGGCTGCATCACGTAGGTCAGCGGCAGCAGGATGGAAATGGCCGACAGCGCGCCCATGCCGGGCAGCACGCCGATGAGGTTGCCCACCAGCACGCCGAAGAACGACCACATCAGGTTGTGGAACTGGAACGCGACGCCGAAGCCATACCAGAGGTCCATCAAAGATTGAG
>NZ_JAWRWU010001301.1:0-249 GCF_046535395.1 Cupriavidus sp. SIMBA_020
CTGGCCGCCTTCCGCGCCTCGCCCGATCACGGCCTGATCGCCGCCATCGACGTGCCCGCCGACCCGGACGCGCTGCGCGTATCGTGGTGGGATCCACAGTTGCTGGTGTTGCCGGATCACAGCGAACTGCTGATGCTGTTCCTGCCCTACGACTCGTGGCATTGGGAAGTGCTGGGGCTGACCCCGGTGACGCTGGCGCTGTTGCTGTTCGCGCTGGCAGTGACCGCGCCCTTCTGCTGGGCGGTGACC
>NZ_JAWRWU010001302.1:0-249 GCF_046535395.1 Cupriavidus sp. SIMBA_020
AGCGTGTTCGCGGCGGGCGACGCCACCTTGCCCATGGCCAATGCCACGCTTGCCAGCGCGTCGGGCGTCATGGCGGGTGCTGCCGCGCACAACTCACTGGTGCGGGCCGCGCTGAGCAGCCTGGGCTGACAAAGGGTCAGGCAGCGGGTCAGGCAGAGACGCCTGGCGGCAACGTGCTTACCGAGCCGCCCGACGCCCGCTCAGGTGCACTGCCAGAGATGCCCGCTGACGCGGCAATGCGCGCACCAG
>NZ_JAWRWU010001303.1:0-248 GCF_046535395.1 Cupriavidus sp. SIMBA_020
CAGTGTTGACCCAGGTGGCTGCCTTCGCCATCGGTATTCCTTCAGATCTCTACGCATTTCACCGCTACACCTGAAATTCTACCACCCTCTATCACACTCTAGTTTGCCAGTTCGAAATGCAGTTCCCAGGTTGAGCCCGGGGCTTTCACATCTCGCTTAACAAACCGCCTGCGTACGCTTTACGCCCAGTAATTCCGATTAACGCTCGCACCCTCCGTATTACCGCGGCTGCTGGCACGGAGTTAGCC
>NZ_JAWRWU010001304.1:0-248 GCF_046535395.1 Cupriavidus sp. SIMBA_020
ACGCCGAGCGCACCATCCACTCACTGGGCACTGCAGGACGTCCTCGGCACCTCTGCGTCTATCTCGACAGGGATTGATCGGGCGCTCGTGTGCCGATTGCTTCTTCGCATCACTACGTCAAACGCGGCGCGCAGAAGTGGACGCAGGCGAGCACGCACAATCGCGCCCAGGTGCTGTACTACCTCGCGGAAAATCTCAGCGCGCGCGCCGAAGAATTCTCGCGCCAGCTCGTGCGCCGCGCCGGTTAC
>NZ_JAWRWU010001305.1:0-248 GCF_046535395.1 Cupriavidus sp. SIMBA_020
GACATCGTCGAGCTGCTGGCCATCATCCGCAAGGTGCGCGACCACGGCATCACGCTGATCCTGATCGAGCACCACATGGATGTGGTGATGGGAGTGTGCGACACCGTGTCGGTGCTGGACTTCGGCCAGAAGATCGCCGAGGGGCTGCCCAACGAAGTGCAGAGCAACGCCAAGGTTATCGAGGCGTATCTGGGCGGCGCGCCCGCCTGACGCCAAGGACGACAACATGCTATCGATCAAGAATCTGG
>NZ_JAWRWU010001306.1:0-248 GCF_046535395.1 Cupriavidus sp. SIMBA_020
GGTCAGTACGTTGCCGCTGGCCGTGGGCACCCGATGCGGGTCGGCCAGCCCGCGCACGCCCGGCAGCGCGCCGAAATAGTGGTCGAAGGACCGGTTTTCCTGCATCAGGATGACGACATGCCGCACGTCGTCGAGCGTGCCGCGCTTGCGGTCGGGGGCGATACCCAACGCACGCCGGATGGCCGGGGGCAGGTCGGGCGTGGCGACGGAACTCGGTTCTTCGTTCATGACAGCATTAATACGGCCTG
>NZ_JAWRWU010001307.1:0-248 GCF_046535395.1 Cupriavidus sp. SIMBA_020
GCTTGCGACTGATCCATATGGTTCCAAAGCTCCGCCACACGACCGCTATGGCGGAGAATTATGGGCGTCCGTGAAATTGGCGTACGTCCCAATGAACCGGGAGCTCGAGGATTACTATTCTGCACTTCCTGTCTTTCCGGAAACAACTGATCCACCATCCAACAACGCAATTTGGCGACAGCAGGAAGCGGGCGCGCTGGTCAAGATCGGGAATGCTGAACCAGCATCAGATTCGCAGACCTTAGCGC
>NZ_JAWRWU010001308.1:0-248 GCF_046535395.1 Cupriavidus sp. SIMBA_020
TCGTCGATCTTCATCACTTCGCGACGGAACTGCTCGAACATGTTGCCGCCCTTGTGGCCGAGCGTGATCTCGACGAACACCAGCAGCGCGGCGCCGAGCTGGCCCGGATCGACGCGTGCGTGATAGCCGGTGATGACGCCGTCGCGCTCCATGCGCCGCACGCGCTCGATGCACGGCGTCACGGTCAGGCCGACCTGTTCCGCGAGGTCCTTCATCGCCATCCGGCCGTCGTCCTGCAGCAGTTTGAG
>NZ_JAWRWU010001309.1:0-248 GCF_046535395.1 Cupriavidus sp. SIMBA_020
GAGAGCCGCTCAAAACGTGATCGTGACCAGGACGGTATCGCTGTAGTTGCCCGGGCGCGGCGTGGCCTGCGCGGGCACGCGCCCATAGACCATGAACGTTTGGTTGGCGCCCGTGCCGGTGCCATTGAGCGTCGTGCCGCCGGTCACCCCATCGCCCCAGACGGTCGCATAGTTGGCATCCTGGTACAGCTGGTAGCCGACCGTGTCGGCGGCGGTCGCATGTTTCATCTTGCGCGCCATCACGTTGT
>NZ_JAWRWU010001310.1:0-248 GCF_046535395.1 Cupriavidus sp. SIMBA_020
GGCACGAGTGCCGCTGGAAGCAGAAGGGAGGCGATCGATGCCGTTTGTTCGATGGCTGCTGACGTTGAGAGAGTTCGCCCGACTCCATAGCACGGAGCGGGCGAACGAGAGGCAGAGCGATTCCCCGCGCTGCTGCCCGATGCAGTACCGGCGATAACCGGCAGCAACGTTTTCATTTTTATCCTTCCCCGTTTTCTTGTTGTCGAGTTGCACTTTAGTTGTCCTCAATGCTGCTCACAACGTTCGAT
>NZ_JAWRWU010001311.1:0-248 GCF_046535395.1 Cupriavidus sp. SIMBA_020
GATGCATCCACTGCATAGTCCAGTGTGTTGTGCATCACATCGACGTCGCTTGCCCAGTTAAAGCTTCTCCAGTCCCAGTTCGTGCCCCACACCCATTCAAAAGGGAACGGAAAGGGTGGCGCAGACGTTGGTGTTGTCGCAGCAGTAGAGAAGTCGAGTTCCGTGCCGGGCAAGTACCCGTACGAAACTAGTGCACCTGTCACTGGGTTCGTAGGTCCAGCGTAGATCTTGCGAAGTGAACTGACTTG
>NZ_JAWRWU010001312.1:0-248 GCF_046535395.1 Cupriavidus sp. SIMBA_020
CTGGCGATCTTCGTGGCCGACACGAAGGACAAGAACCTCGTCACGTTCGACAAGAAGTGAACGCCCAACGACGAGCGCCGGGCGACAGCGCTAGAACTTCGGATGACATTCGAAATTCACTGAGGACGCGTGCGTGGTCATTACTTCCACGCCGCTTACCGTTTCGTTCATGACACGGCTCTGCATGCCGCGACGCTCGCAGTAGTCGCGCGCCTCGCTCACTGCGTGCTCGTGCGCGCGGGCCCAGG
>NZ_JAWRWU010001313.1:0-248 GCF_046535395.1 Cupriavidus sp. SIMBA_020
CGCATCAACGACGTGTTCGACAAGATCTCGATTGCGAAACCCGTCTATGACCTCCTTGCAGTTTCGTCGACCGCGTGCTTCCTTTACTACTTCGCCAGCTCCAGATTTTCGAGTGGTCTGGACATCGTGGTTACGCTGATTTGCTTCCCGACATTGATTGTCGGGTCGATGCGAGGGACGGTCGTCAACAAGGTGCTCAAACTTCCTCCCCTCGTGTTCCTCGGCTCCATTTCATATTCGATCTATTT
>NZ_JAWRWU010001314.1:0-248 GCF_046535395.1 Cupriavidus sp. SIMBA_020
GAAGGCGCTATTGGAACATGCCGCTTTCGGCGCAGAACGTCACCAGTTCCTGGTCGGTCTGCACGTTCAGCTTGCGCATGGCCGATATCTTCTGGCCGCTGACGGTCTTGACGCTGCGCTTCAGGCTGTCGGCGACCTGCATCATGGATTCGCCGCGCACGAAGAGCCGCAGCACTTCGAATTCCTTGGGCGTAAGGCTGTTGATGCGTTCGCCCAGGAAGCGGGTGCGCGCGGCCGCGCTGCCGTCG
>NZ_JAWRWU010001315.1:0-248 GCF_046535395.1 Cupriavidus sp. SIMBA_020
CTACGTGCCGCAGGGCCGCGACATCTTCGCCCGGCTCACGGTGGAAGAAAACATCCTGATGGGCATGGCGACCAAGCCGGCCGCGCGCGCGCGCCGCATCAAGGAGGAAGTGTTCGAGCTGTTCCCGGTGCTCAAGAGCATGCTGGCGCGGCGCGGCGGCGACCTGTCCGGCGGCCAGCAGCAACAGCTTGCGATCGCCCGCGCGCTGGTGGCCGAACCCAAGCTGATCATCCTGGACGAACCCACCG
>NZ_JAWRWU010001316.1:0-248 GCF_046535395.1 Cupriavidus sp. SIMBA_020
TTGCGATCCTCGCCTTCCTCGCGGGCGGCGTCGCGGCGGAAATGGCGCACCCCGTGCAATGCGAACTGATCAATGCGAGCCGGGTGCAGATGAAACGCAGGAGGCAATGAGCTGTCGATGGAAACCACCGACCACGTGCTGATCGTCGACGACGATCGCGGCATCCGCGAACTGCTCGCGGGCTATCTGGAGAAGAACGGCATGCGCGTTTCGCTGGCCGCCAACGGCCGGCAGATGCGCGCCGTGCT
>NZ_JAWRWU010001317.1:0-248 GCF_046535395.1 Cupriavidus sp. SIMBA_020
CATCCATGCCGCTGCGAGTCCGGCATGGAGGACTCTCGTGGACCACTTCTTCATCGCCAACTTCGTTTTCATTGCGCGTCTCCAAACGCTTTGTCTGCGTGTCGATTTATATTCCGGCGCCGCGCCGTGTATTCGGTTCGCTAAGGCCGGCCTTCGAGTGTAGTAATCGGGATCGCGCGTGTGATGCATGGTTTTCCCTTGCCCGCGCGTCCGCTTTATCCGCTGCCTGCTTCACTGCTCCCTGCCCT
>NZ_JAWRWU010001318.1:0-248 GCF_046535395.1 Cupriavidus sp. SIMBA_020
GTGATGATGGCTATCATGAATTAGAAACCCTGTTTACATTTTTAAACTATGGCGACGAGCTCCATTTTACGCTTACTAATGATAAAAATATTAGTATTAGCGGTGACACTCATGGCATTGCACTAACTGACAACTTAATTTATAAAGCAGCTTTATTATTACAAACTCAGTGTAAAGTGAATTTAGGTGCAAAAATAAATTTAACTAAACGTTTGCCTATGGGCGGAGGTGTTGGTGGTGGTTCATCT
>NZ_JAWRWU010001319.1:0-248 GCF_046535395.1 Cupriavidus sp. SIMBA_020
GCTGACGCTCGCCCTCGGCCAGTTGCAAACGGCGGATCGGCAGTGTGTTCGTGAACGGCGTGGCGGCGATGTCGATATCGACGCAGCCCTCGATTGCGCTCAGCACGAGGCCGTGACCGTCGCGCCAATTGCCGGCGCCGTCGCCATGCAATTCGAGTTCGCCGCCGCCGACGATCTTGAGCCACGCATACCGGGTGCGCCACTGCGCGTCGCAGCGCACCACGTAGTGCAGGCCATACGCCTTGCCG
>NZ_JAWRWU010001320.1:0-248 GCF_046535395.1 Cupriavidus sp. SIMBA_020
GATGGGCTTCGATCCCGTGCTGTCGGCGGCGGAGCTGATCGACGGAACGGCCGCGCACATCCGGACGGTCGACGTGCTGTCCGCGCAGGAAGACGTGCTCGAAGCGGCGGTGCTGACCGTCATCTACCCGCTGTGGTGGATGGCGATGCCCGCGATGATGAAGGGCTACATCGACCGTGTTTTCAGCCGCGGTTTCGCGTACACGGTGGAACAGGGCGACGTGCGCGGTTTGCTCGCGGGGCGACAGG
>NZ_JAWRWU010001321.1:0-248 GCF_046535395.1 Cupriavidus sp. SIMBA_020
GTTCCAGCAATGGATGGCCGGCCAGCTCGATGCGCTCGCGGCTGCGCTGGCCGCCGGCAAGCAATGATCGCGATCGCGCCATGAACGCCACTCCCCCCGCACTCGCACTCGAGGGCGTCACGCTCGAACTCGGCGGACGCACGATCCTGCGCGACGTCAGCTTCTCGATCGAAGCCGGCGAATTCGTCGGCGTGCTCGGCCCGAACGGCGCGGGCAAGACGACGCTGATGCGCGCGGTGCTCGGCCTC
>NZ_JAWRWU010001322.1:0-248 GCF_046535395.1 Cupriavidus sp. SIMBA_020
GGCGCAGCGTCTGCTCCGACATGCCCAGTTCCCGGGCCACCATAGCAAAGCCCTGGCCGTCCTTGACCCGCTGCACGGCTGCAACCTTGAATTCCGGCGTGTACGATTGTTTCGGTACCTTGAACATCCCTGATTCCCTTCCTTTCCGTCGAGTTTATACATGACTCGATGGAAGGCGAAATTTCAGGGGAAGCTCAATGAACCTAACTTTTCGGGGCGGGCGGAGAGGTAACCAATCCGCTTTCGAG
>NZ_JAWRWU010001323.1:0-248 GCF_046535395.1 Cupriavidus sp. SIMBA_020
CTATCGAAAGGCGCCGCTCACGGCGCCGCTTTGGCCGGTCGGAGACGGTCTGTGGGCGGGCGTGACCGTGGTCATGCTGATCGCGTCGATCCTTCTCATGGGCTCTTTTATCCGCAACCCGGCGTTTCCCACCGGCGGCCGGCCCGGTTCGTTCCCTGACGCGGCGCGCGGCGTGTACGCGGTGACGCGCCATCCGATGATGTGGTCGTTCGCGCTCTGGGGCCTGTGTCACGCCGCAGTGTTCCCGG
>NZ_JAWRWU010001324.1:0-248 GCF_046535395.1 Cupriavidus sp. SIMBA_020
GTTTTATCAACTATCACTCTAATTTTAGTTACATCCGCATAACGGGTAACCCCTTCTGCACGCATTAGTGCATCTAGAAGAGTCATATTTTCTTTAAACGAAAAACTACCAGGGTTATGCACTTCGCCAAGCATAGTAATGGCACTGTTATCGCTTGCATCCCCTGTCGCACTGAGCGTTTGTGCATCAAAATCAATTTGTACGTTACCAAGGAGTGGGGAGACAGGCACAAACACGGTATCTTCACT
>NZ_JAWRWU010001325.1:0-248 GCF_046535395.1 Cupriavidus sp. SIMBA_020
CGCGAGGGCGCGCAGGGCCACGACCTGTTCCTCTCACCCGTGCTGGCCCAGTTGCCCGCGCCCATCGGCCGCTACGCCATGGACAACGCCGACTACCTGGCCTACCGTCTGGGCAAGAAGGGCGTGATCGGCTATTCGCCGTTCGCGCCGTTGGCCAACCTGACGGGCATGCCCGCCATTTCCATTCCGTTCGGCCTGTCGGCCGACGGCCTGCCGATCGGCATCCAGGTCATGGGCCCGCTGGGCAG
>NZ_JAWRWU010001327.1:0-247 GCF_046535395.1 Cupriavidus sp. SIMBA_020
GTTGCGTTGCATGCCCTCTTCCGTCTGCAACGCGATCAGCACCCGCTTGCCATGCCGGGCCAGGTTGTCGCGCAGCGCCGCTTCGCCCCAGGCAAAACGCATGTCGTTGACCAGCTTTCCCTGCGCATAGGCATCGGCCTGCAGCCACTGGAAATCGGCGCTGTCGCGTTCGGCGTCGGGTTCGCGCGCGGCGATCTCGCGGCGCACGCCCAGGGCCTGGACGCGGTCCCGCATCAGGTTCTGCAAC
>NZ_JAWRWU010001328.1:0-247 GCF_046535395.1 Cupriavidus sp. SIMBA_020
CGGTCTCATCCCCATCGATGCCGGCGAGATCCTGTTCGACGGCAAGTCGCTGGCCCAGACCAAGATCGGCTACGTCTTCCAGAACTACCGCGAGGCCATGTTCCCCTGGCTGCGCACCATCGACAACATCGCCTACCCGCTGCGCCTCGAAGGCCGCAGCAAGGCCGAGGTCGACGCGCGCGTGGAAGAGCTGGTGGCCTCGTTCGACGTCAAGTTCGACCTCAAGCGCTATCCCTACGAACTGTCG
>NZ_JAWRWU010001329.1:0-247 GCF_046535395.1 Cupriavidus sp. SIMBA_020
GCATCCTCGAGGAAGGAGTTCCACGTGCGAGATTTTCGAGTTGGCCGGGACATTAATGTCCTGGGGGACATGATTGTTCATGATGAGTCGCAGCAATACAAGCCCTTGGCCCAGTGCTCAAGCCCCGAGCTATTGGATGAAGAGCGACATCGGCATGAGGTTCTTGAGGACGAGCGCCGCGGAAAATTCAATAAACTCATGCTGGCATTTGGCGTCGTCGCGGTGCTGCTATTTTTGGCCGGTGGTT
>NZ_JAWRWU010001330.1:0-247 GCF_046535395.1 Cupriavidus sp. SIMBA_020
CGAACAGCCCGCAGCATGACGCGGGGATCCGGATCGAGCCGCCGCCGTCGGATGCATGCGCGAGCGGCACGATGCCGGCCGCGACGGCGGCTGCTGCGCCGCCGCTCGAGCCGCCGGGCGTGTGATCGAGGTTCCACGGATTGCGGCACGCGCCGAACAGCTCGGGCTCGGTGTACGGCATCTGGCCGATTTCCGACGTGTTGGTCTTGCCGAATACGTTGAGCCCCGCCGCGCGGCTGCGCGCGAT
>NZ_JAWRWU010001331.1:0-247 GCF_046535395.1 Cupriavidus sp. SIMBA_020
GTACGGCGCGTCGGCGAGCGCGGGCAGCGGCGGGATGATCGGCGCTGCCGGTGCTTCTACGTGCTGCGGCGCGCTGACTTGCGCGCTGTCCGACGGTGCGGTCGTGGAGGAAGCGATGGGCTCTGCCTTCGCCTCCGCCTCTACCTCCGCCGCGAAAACCGGAAGGGGCGCGGGCGCCGGTTCGGTTTCCGGCAGATGCTCGGGCTGTGTTGTCGACGTAATCGGCGCTGCGGGCGCTTCGACGGCT
>NZ_JAWRWU010001332.1:0-247 GCF_046535395.1 Cupriavidus sp. SIMBA_020
GCTTCGCTCGCCCGAGCGCACGCGCAACGCGCTTCCTCAATTGGCGATCCGCCGCCTTTTGCGCCTTGGTGGGCGCCGCCGCGGGCATTGAAGAAAGCGCCGGTTCCGCCTGCCGCTCCTGCGCCGCCGCGCTCGCGGCCAGCACCGTCAGTGCCGTTGCCACAGCGGCCCGGCACACCATCACTCGTACATGCATACATCCTCCCCGTCGAATCGATGCGCCGATCGTGCCTCGTGTTCGAGCACG
>NZ_JAWRWU010001333.1:0-247 GCF_046535395.1 Cupriavidus sp. SIMBA_020
GCAGAAGTACGCGCCGCGCGCCGGCATCCCGCTGGGGGTGCCCTGGAAGAGCATGAGCGAGGAGCACAAGCGCTGGGTGCTCTACGGCACGCCCGACTGGAAGGGCGGCAACGATGCCTGGAAGCACCAGTGGTACGGCGTGCAGCGCTTTTTCGATTGGCTCGAAACCAAGTCGTACAAGATGCACGTGCGCGTGCTGCTGTCGAAATACCGCAGCTACACGCCCTGCCCCACCTGCAATGGCGCG
>NZ_JAWRWU010001334.1:0-247 GCF_046535395.1 Cupriavidus sp. SIMBA_020
CGCGTTCGGGTTATACGGGCGCTGCACCGGCATCGCCCACAGCGTCATCTCGAAACCGTTCGGGAAACCGGCCTTCGCGAGCAGCGCCTTGGCCTTCGCCGGATCGTACGGCTGCGCCTTGAGCGACTTGTCGTAGGACCATTGCGTCGGCGGCATCGGATTGGTGGCCGCCTGGCCCGCGCCCTGATACACCGACTCGATGATCGCCTTCTTGTTGATCGCCATGTCGAGCGCCTGACGCACTTCG
>NZ_JAWRWU010001335.1:0-247 GCF_046535395.1 Cupriavidus sp. SIMBA_020
GGCCGGCCAGCAGTTCGTCGTGGCCGCCCGTCTGGGCGCCGAACACGCGGCGGTAGGTACGGTTGGCGAACAGCAGTTCCAGGCCGTCGTGGGTGTCGGCCGTGACCGAGATGGCGTCGTCCAGGCCTTCCAGCACCGTCATGAAGCGTTCGTGCGCGGCCGTCAGGGCTTCGCGGATGCGCTTGGGTTCGGTGATGTCGGTCATGGACGTCATCCAGCCGATCTGGTTGCCGTTGGGGTCCAGCAG
>NZ_JAWRWU010001336.1:0-247 GCF_046535395.1 Cupriavidus sp. SIMBA_020
GGCGTCAAGAGGATCAAGGCAGCAACGGTTGTGCCACGCCGCCCTGTCGGATCAGGCTGGATTGAGCTCGAGGGAGCGGAAGCGAGACGGCGCAAGCCCCGTCCACCGCTTGAAAGCGCGCGTGAAATGCGCGGGATCGCTGTAGCCGACCATATAGGCAATTTCAGTCGCTGAATATTTGCCCAGCCTGATCAGCCGCAGCGCTTCGCTGCGCCGCGTCTCGTCCTTCAGGCTTTCAAAATCGACG
>NZ_JAWRWU010001337.1:0-247 GCF_046535395.1 Cupriavidus sp. SIMBA_020
GATCGCCGCCGCGACGATGCCGACCACCGGCGTCTTGAAGCGCGGATGCAGATACGCGAAGCAGCGCGGCAGCGCGCCGTCGATCGCCATCCCGTACAGGATGCGCGGCAGCCCGGCCATCAGCGTGTTGATCGTCGCGGCGCCCGCGCACAGGAACGCGATGCCGAACCACACGCGGCCGAACGGCCCAAGCACCTGCAGCGCGAACGCGGGAATCGCGCCCGGCGTGTCGAGCAGGTGCGTCAGG
>NZ_JAWRWU010001338.1:0-247 GCF_046535395.1 Cupriavidus sp. SIMBA_020
GGGTCAGGTCCAGCGGCGCGGCCTCGGGGCCGGCGCGCAGCCGGAAGGTGGCGCCGATGATGAGCGGCAGCTTCTGGGTCTTGGCCTCGACGTGGGCGCGCACCACGCCGGCCAGGCTGCATTCGTCGGTGATGGCCAGGGCGGCATAGCCCAGTTCGGCGGCGCGGGCGGTCAGTTCCTCGGGGTGCGAGGCGCCCTGCAGGAACGAGAAGTTCGACTGGCATTGCAGTTCGGCGTAGCCGGGCAG
>NZ_JAWRWU010001339.1:0-247 GCF_046535395.1 Cupriavidus sp. SIMBA_020
CTGTTTTTATCTCAATCATGGAACAGTACTCCCGGTCCAGCACCGTTTCCGGTTGCCCTTGCCCCATGAACACTGTTCCCTGCTCGTTTCGCATAACGATTACATATTGACCTGAAGGAGAGATATTCCATTTGTTAGGCGGCTCCATCTCCGTTCCCCCGCCGGCGTTCGACTCACCTGCTCGTGGCAGCAGGCCAAACGTCGTTCCATTCGGCAAGGAGAACACCGCTTTCTTCCAGGCCCGACG
>NZ_JAWRWU010001340.1:0-247 GCF_046535395.1 Cupriavidus sp. SIMBA_020
GCATGCACGCTGCACAGGAACGCGCAGGCGCGGCCGAATTCATCGCGATTGCCGAAACGGCCGGCGGGGATCGTTTTCATGCGCTGCCGGCGCGCTTCCTCGACGGAGATGTTTTGCGCCCTGGCTTGCGCATCGAACGTGACGGCGATGCGGTCGGTGTCGAACAGACCGGGCAGCAGGTTGTTGATCGTGACGCCGGTGGGCGCCACCTTGCGCGCGAGTCCGGCGACGAAGCCGGTCAGCCCCG
>NZ_JAWRWU010001341.1:0-247 GCF_046535395.1 Cupriavidus sp. SIMBA_020
GGCGGTAAACGCGCAGGGGTCGCTGTCGTTGACACAAAAGCTGTCAATTTCCCTACGCCGTTCGAGTCGGCATTATCGGGGTTTGCACCCATAGCCGGCTAGAACATTTCAAAGTCTTTACGTTGTTACAAACTGGAAACACTCCGCAACCCCCTGTTTTTAAAGACAGTTATAGATTAGGGGAGCGCTTCCGGCCGGCGCGTGGCGCTGGCAACCGGAACCGGGCCGTCACACGCCGTCTGGCGCG
>NZ_JAWRWU010001342.1:0-247 GCF_046535395.1 Cupriavidus sp. SIMBA_020
CAGCCCGCGAGCCGGTCGAGATGGATCTGCGGCGCGAACATCTCGGTCAGCGACGAGCACACGGCTTCCTGCCACGGCGCACGCCGCGCGAAATTCACGTACGCGTCGACCGCGAACCGCACGCCGGGCAGCACGTGCACGAGCGACCACAGTTCCGCGCGCTCGATGCCGACCGCTTCGCCGAGCCGCGCCCATGCCTCGATCCCGCCTTCCTGCCCGCCGTGACCATCGTGATCGAGAATCCGCT
>NZ_JAWRWU010001343.1:0-247 GCF_046535395.1 Cupriavidus sp. SIMBA_020
GCCGTGAGCACCAGCTTCCCGCCCGCGGCGATCTCGACATCGCCTTGCGCCAATAGTTTGAGAACTTCTTTGGCAATCACCTCGACATTCGCGTCATGGGACTGGATCTGCACGGGCCCCTTGGTAAATAACCTAATCGCCGTCTGCGAGAACATCCCGATTGCCTTGGCGGCATTTACGATGAATGCTCCAGCAGATCCGATGTGCGTGTTCAGGCCGCTGACCAAATTGATATGGCGATCGGCTG
>NZ_JAWRWU010001344.1:0-247 GCF_046535395.1 Cupriavidus sp. SIMBA_020
CGTACTCATCGTCGATGCCGGCAGCGCGATCGGCGCGCTCTGCGCCGATACGGAAGTGGTGGTGTTCACCACGACCGGCACCGAGCGCACGATGCCCGACGCGAAGCTGTTCTGCACGATCACGACGTCGTAGTTGCCCTGCGTCGAACTCTGGATCAGCGGCGACAGCACGAACTTGCCGGTGCTGTCGGCCACCGTGCCGCGCACGACCTTGCCGCCTTGCTCCGCATAGACGGTCGCGCCGGCT
>NZ_JAWRWU010001345.1:0-247 GCF_046535395.1 Cupriavidus sp. SIMBA_020
GTTTTCAGCTGTTCCATTGCGGTATTCAACATCAGCGGCAACCAGTTGACCGACGACATCGCCCCGCGGCTGATGTCGCTGGTCAGGCGCGTGGAGGCAGCGCTCGGCAGCATGACTGGCGCCGCGCACGATATGGAGACGAGACCGTGGAGCGTGTCCGCGAACTAGCAGCCGCAGCACCCGGCAAGGAAGCCTTGCGCCTTGCCGGCACCGACGAGGTCCTCACTTACGCCACCCTGAACGAACG
>NZ_JAWRWU010001346.1:0-247 GCF_046535395.1 Cupriavidus sp. SIMBA_020
CGGCGCGTCGTTCTTCGACGGATCGGCGGCCTCGCCCTGAATCGACGCGATGCGGCCGTTCTCGAACGACAGCGTGCCGTTGATCCAGCCTTCGGGGGTGAGAATATTTCCGCTCAGCATGAGATTTTTCCGATGTTGCGCGCGACGTTGGCCGGCGCGCGATAAGTCGTTACGTCGATGTCCATGAGAGAGTCCTGACGCGGCCGTGCGTTCCGTCCGACTTCGAATTCGCCTGCTTTTTCGTCCG
>NZ_JAWRWU010001347.1:0-247 GCF_046535395.1 Cupriavidus sp. SIMBA_020
GCCTCCTCGGTCGTGCCGGCAAAGCGCTCGATGGTCGGCGCGACCTCGACGTGGTCGGCGTAATGGAAGTACTGATAGATCAGCAGCGCCGCCTCGCCGTAGGCGAATGCCGGCAGCAGCTTGTCCAGATCGGGCGCGGGCAGGCGCCGCAGAGGCAGGGAATCGCCGGCATTGCCATCCTGCGAGGAATACGCATAGCGCTCGATGTCTGGCTTCAGGTGCGCGCCGGCGTAGGGAAAGGTGCCAG
>NZ_JAWRWU010001348.1:0-247 GCF_046535395.1 Cupriavidus sp. SIMBA_020
GGCATTTTAACTGGCCCGGGGCGGCCCCGGGGCGGGACCCCGGGATTGGGGTCGCATCCAGGCGGTTACATCCTCGCGGTTACATATCGGGCGGGGCGTGCTCCAGGCGGACGTTGCTCCGCCGGCGCCCTGCGGCGGCCGGGCATTGGTCGTATCATTCCAGGTTGACCAGTCTTATATAAAACCAATATCCAAAACCCCGGAAGGAGCATCCGCATGTCTGACCTGATCAAGGTGGAAGTCGCCG
>NZ_JAWRWU010001349.1:0-247 GCF_046535395.1 Cupriavidus sp. SIMBA_020
GCATCGCGTGCGGAGACGAGGAGACCGTCGGTCTCAGGGTTTTCTAACGGCGGCGGCGCTGGTTTGCCCGCTAGCTGAATCTATGGTCACTGTTAGCAGAGTCTTCGAGCCGCGACAGCACTACCATTAGTAAAACTTACCTTATATCGAAACAAGGAAATGGAAACATCATGAACAAGAGAATCCGTCACATTTCTTACGTCGTGTCGGCACTCACGCTGGCTGCTTCCACCACGACCGCGCTTGC
>NZ_JAWRWU010001350.1:0-247 GCF_046535395.1 Cupriavidus sp. SIMBA_020
CTGGGCGCCGATCGTGCGCCGTGCGTGGTTCGGCACGCTGTGCGTGATCCTGGTGCTGTCGACGACCAACTATCTCGGGCTGACTTCGATCGGGCCCGCGCATTCGACCGAGCTGCCGCTGTCGCGCGCGTGGGTGTTCAAGAACCACATCGCGGCCGGGATGTTCGGCGCGCTGCTGTTCTACCAGGCCGCCGACCTCGCGCTGTCGGCGCGCAGCGCGCTCGCGCGCGCGGCCTACGCCGGCGTG
>NZ_JAWRWU010001351.1:0-247 GCF_046535395.1 Cupriavidus sp. SIMBA_020
GTAGCGTTCTTCGTAATGGCTCTTCAGGCGCAGCTCTTCCGGCGTGATGCGAAAGTGCACGCCCGACCAGTGCAGGCCCGCGCCGCCCACGCCCTCGCCGGGCAGAAACGCGGCGAGCTGGCGGTAGGGCAGCGCCGTTTCGGCCGCGTTATGGCGGATCGAAACGGTGGTCTTCGAAAGGTCGAGAAAGAGCTTCTTGCGGATGTTGTACGTGAGCTCGTCGATGGTGTTCGGGTACGCGCCATCC
>NZ_JAWRWU010001352.1:0-247 GCF_046535395.1 Cupriavidus sp. SIMBA_020
GTTCATCACCTTCACGCCATAGCGCCGCGCGAGCGCCGGCAGCGTGCCCTTCGATTCGCCCGCGCGCGGATCGACCACCGTCACCTGCGCGCCGGCCGTCTTCAGGTCGAGCGCGCATTGATAGCCGTCGTCGTTGTTGGTGAACACCACCGCGTTGCGCCCCGGCAGCACCGCATAGCGATGCAGATACGTGGACACGGCCGAAGCCAGCATCACGCCCGGCAGATCGTTGTTGCCGAATACGATC
>NZ_JAWRWU010001353.1:0-247 GCF_046535395.1 Cupriavidus sp. SIMBA_020
GTAACGGACATCACTTTGGACACTGGCTTCAGCTCTGTCCATGCGGCCACGAAATGACGCTTACCGATCCAATCCGTCAGGCCCGCTTCCGCACCGGCGTCTGATACGACATACCTGCGGCAAACCGGTCGAGTCGTTCGCTAGCATCGGTGACCGCCCAAAGAGGCGCGCTGTGCAACAGCTTGTCGTAATTCGTTGCGATTGCGGCAAAAAGCGCGAACCCTGCGCTATCCAATCCCCATTCGCC
>NZ_JAWRWU010001354.1:0-247 GCF_046535395.1 Cupriavidus sp. SIMBA_020
CCTGTCGCGTGCCGCGTATCAGGCCGCGGCGGGCGCTTCGGCTTCGCCCGCCGACATCACGCCGATCCGCTCACGCGCCGCATCGTATTCGCGCTTCAGACGCGCGATCAGATCGGCGGCGGGCACGATCGCTTTCACTGCACCGATGCCCTGGCCCGAACCCCAGATGTCCTTCCACGGCTTCACGCGGTTAGAGCCGAAATTCATGGCCGTGGGATCCGATTCCGGCAGCGCGTCCGGATCGAGG
>NZ_JAWRWU010001355.1:0-247 GCF_046535395.1 Cupriavidus sp. SIMBA_020
ACCGTGTTCTTCCATTCATTGCGCGCCTGGTGCAAATCGGAATGGCACACGCCGCAAAACAGTACTTCCATCTGCACGTCGTGGGCGCGCACTGCGCGGCGCTGGAATTCGAATGGGGCGAGCGGCGCGGTGGCGTCGGTCGCTGCATAGGCATACGTCGTGCTCATGAGTAGCTCCAGCAAAGGGGTGGTGATGTCGCAAGGCCGCCGGCGATGGGCGACGCGCGTCGCCGATGCGGCCGAACCTT
>NZ_JAWRWU010001356.1:0-247 GCF_046535395.1 Cupriavidus sp. SIMBA_020
CGCGGTCCCAGCGCTCGGAATTGGGCGCCAGGCGTTCCTGCGCGAAACGGCGCGCCATGTCCTGGACGCTGAGCTGTTCTTCGGTCAATAGCATGTTCGATGTCTCCTGGTCGGGCAGTGCCGGACTGGCGCGGGTGGCCGCCGTCCGTGTTCTCTTGCGCGGGCCGGCGTCCGGGATGCGGGGCGGGCTCGCCTGCGAGGATACACCGGCGGCCGGCGGCGTGCCCTACCCCGCGGGATCGTCCAG
>NZ_JAWRWU010001357.1:0-247 GCF_046535395.1 Cupriavidus sp. SIMBA_020
GCGACGTTGCCGAGGATCAGCAACGCGATCGACCAGTGCAGCAGCACCGCGACGCGCGTGTATTTGGACGAAGCGCCTGCACTGTCGAGACGGGAATCGGCGGAGAGAGAAGTTTTCACGTGAACGTGCCGTAACGGGTCAGTTGGGTTAACGCGCCGCGCGTCGAAATTATTCCCGCCACGCGCGGCAGGCGGCCGGGTTCTCAGGCGTTCAAACGAGCGTTCATAGCGAGCACTCATACGATTGC
>NZ_JAWRWU010001358.1:0-247 GCF_046535395.1 Cupriavidus sp. SIMBA_020
CATTCGCATTGTTCCAACCCGTCAACTCGTCACTAGGGGAATATTCATGAGCAGCATCAAGCGCTTCCACGTCGCCAAGCGCCTGTCGGACATGGCCGTTTACAACGGCGTCGCGTACCTGGCGGGCCAGGTGCCGGACGATTCCACGCGGGACATCACCGGCCAGACCGAGCAAGTGCTCGCCACCATCGACCGCCTGCTGGCCGAAGCCGGCACGGACAAGACCAAGATCCTGATGGCCCAGATC
>NZ_JAWRWU010001359.1:0-246 GCF_046535395.1 Cupriavidus sp. SIMBA_020
TTTTCGATCGGGTCCTGAGACGCTTTCATTTTGGTTTTGATTTTCTGACGTTCGTCCAGCAGACGTTTCAGCAGAGACGGGATGAAACCCGGGAAGTCTTTGCAGAATTTGTGACCAACTTCCGGCGCAACGTCGTAGTTACGGCAACCTTCACGGTTCAGGGTGTCCGGAGAAACGTTGTGGGTGATGATGATAGACGGGTACAGCGAACGGAAGTCCAGAGAAACGATGTTTTCCCACAGACCT
>NZ_JAWRWU010001360.1:0-246 GCF_046535395.1 Cupriavidus sp. SIMBA_020
CTGGTCGATCCAGCGCACCACGTAACCCAGGATGCCCTGGACGTTGTTGTCGAGTTCCTGCTGGATGTCGGCGGCGGACCATTTCGAGCGGTCGCCCACGGGTACCGTCAACAGGCCGGCCAGCAGATCGTCGCGCACGCTGTCGAGCTTGGTGCGTTCGAGTTCCTGTTGCACGGCCTGCACATCCACCTGGTGGTAGTGCAACGCGTGCAGGGTGGCGGCGGTGGGCGACGGCACCCAGGCGGT
>NZ_JAWRWU010001361.1:0-246 GCF_046535395.1 Cupriavidus sp. SIMBA_020
GGATCGTAGTTCTTGTACACGCGGTGACCGAAGCCCATGAGCTTCACGCCCGAGTTCTTGTCCTTCACCTGCTTGATGAATTCGGGGATGTTTTCCACCGAACCGATTTCCTCAAGCATGTTCAGTGCGGCTTCGTTCGCACCGCCGTGCGCCGGGCCCCACAGACACGCGATACCGGCAGCGATACACGCGAACGGGTTCGCGCCCGACGAACCGGCCAGGCGGACCGTCGACGTCGATGCGTTC
>NZ_JAWRWU010001362.1:0-246 GCF_046535395.1 Cupriavidus sp. SIMBA_020
GGCGCCCACCGCCTCGGTGATCGCCTGCAGCGCGGCCGGCGGCACGCCGCCCGGGTCCACGATGATTTCCGGGCGCTTGGCCGCAGCCTCGCCCGCCACTACGCAAAGTCCAGCCAGAAAGGCCCGGGCCGCCCACCGCATGCGTCAGGTCGGCTGCTGCACGACGATGGACGGGAATTTCCCGGCCATGTCTCGGGGAAGCGCGGCAACGCCGGCCGCCAGCTTCCTGGCGATGCCGCGATACAG
>NZ_JAWRWU010001363.1:0-246 GCF_046535395.1 Cupriavidus sp. SIMBA_020
GCCTGTGGTTGCCAAGGGAACCATGGTCGACATTCGCGTGACCGAGAAGGATGGCACTGTCACCAGCCTTGCGAGAGCTGCGGGTGACGTGGTCGGTGACGCCGGTATTGGAGCAGCCGCGACCGCCTATGCTGGAATGTCAGTGGGCCAGGGTTCGCTGGCCCTGGGGGCAGTAGGCATCATCGCCGACCTGATCACCGCAACCACACGTGGAGCGCCGCCCGTGATTGTGGTGGCCGATGCTGG
>NZ_JAWRWU010001364.1:0-246 GCF_046535395.1 Cupriavidus sp. SIMBA_020
TTCTTTTCAAACGGCATGGACCCGGAGTACACGGTGCTGGGCCGCGTCGCGCGACGCATCTGGGCCATCGCGATGCGCGAGCGCTACGGCGCGAACGAGCGCAGCCAGAAGCTCAAGTATCACGTGCAAACCTCGGGCCGCAGCCTGCACGCGCAGGAAATCGACTTCAACGATATTCGCACCACGCTGCAGGCGTTGATCGCGATCTACGACAACTGCAACTCGCTGCACACCAACGCATTCGAC
>NZ_JAWRWU010001365.1:0-246 GCF_046535395.1 Cupriavidus sp. SIMBA_020
GTCCTTCAGCGCAATCTTGCGCGGCAGCGGCTGCTGCGCGGCCAGCGCGGACAATTCGCCAAAACTCGCCTTACGCCCCGACGGGTGCAGCACCTGACCGCTTTCCGTACGGCATTCGCCGGGCGGCACTTTCCATTGCGCGGCGGCCGCGCCGATTAGCATCGCGCGCGCCGACGCGCCCGCTTCGCGCATCGGCAGCCATAGATCGTTGATGCTCGATGAACCGCCCGTCATCATCGTGCCGGC
>NZ_JAWRWU010001366.1:0-246 GCF_046535395.1 Cupriavidus sp. SIMBA_020
CTGATCATGCTGGTGGTGGGCATGTTCTCGGAATTCCTGCAGGTGGGGGTGGTGCTGGCATTCGAAAAGCTCAAGCCGTCGGCCAAGAAGCTGGACGTGATGAGCAACCTGAAGAACATCTTCTCGAAGAAGAACCTGGTCGAGCTGCTCAAGTCCATCGTCAAGATCGCCTTCCTGTCGGTGCTGGTGACGCTGGTGGTGCGCGATGCGCTGCCCGAACTGATGGCGGTGCCGCACAGCGGCCTG
>NZ_JAWRWU010001367.1:0-246 GCF_046535395.1 Cupriavidus sp. SIMBA_020
GACGAGCCGGACCTGAGCGTGGCCGCGATCGCGGAGCGGCTCGGCTACAGCGAACCGCGCAGCTTCCGCCATGCGTATAGGCGCTGGACCGGCAAGACGCCGCGCGCGAGCGCGGGTTCGGACGGCGACGGCGACGCATTCAGCGGCGTGGCCGCGCACACACCCGATTCCAGCGGCCGTAGATGCCGCACGGGGTGAAAATCGCCGCGCAGCGTGTCGAACCGGTCGTCCGGCATCATCATGTCG
>NZ_JAWRWU010001368.1:0-246 GCF_046535395.1 Cupriavidus sp. SIMBA_020
CGTGCGCCGCCGTGCCCGGTTCGCCGATCCCGCCCGGCGCTTCCGTGCTCGGCACGATATGCACCTCGATCACGGGCGATTCGTCGATGCGCAGAATCCGGTAGTCGGTGAAATTGGTCTGCGTGACGCGGCCGCGCTCGATCGTGATCTCGCCATACAGCGCCGCCGTGATGCCGAACACGATGCCGCCCTGCACCTGCGCCTCGATCGTGGTCGGGTTCACGACCATGCCGCAATCGACGGCCG
>NZ_JAWRWU010001369.1:0-246 GCF_046535395.1 Cupriavidus sp. SIMBA_020
CGAGGTCGATGAGCAGCAGCGACGATGCATAGCGCGTCGCGCGGCAGCGTTCGAATTCGCGCACGAGCAGATTTTCCCAATGGCGGCGATTCAAGAGACCGGTGAGGCCGTCGGTGCGGCTCAGCCCTTCGAGCATGCGCGATTGCTCGGCGAGCTTGCGCGAGATGCGATACACCGCGAGGCCCAGCGCAAGCGGATAAATCGCGAGAAACGGCAGGCACGCGAGCAGCGTGGGCAAGCGCGTAT
>NZ_JAWRWU010001370.1:0-246 GCF_046535395.1 Cupriavidus sp. SIMBA_020
GTGGTGCCCGATGTCGGGTTTGCAATTGCCGTCGCTGAATTCGTGCCCAGAGCGATGTCATTTGCATGGCTTGCCGTGGCCCCAGAACCGACTGCAACGCCTCCAAACGATGTGGCTGTCGAGGCATTGCCGATCGCAATGCTTTGTGCGCCAGTTCCACTCGCTCCGTTGCCTAGAGCAACAGAGCTCGCCCCGGCCGCGATCGCATTCGTCCCTGCAGCCATTGCATTGAGCCCAGATGCACCG
>NZ_JAWRWU010001371.1:0-246 GCF_046535395.1 Cupriavidus sp. SIMBA_020
GGCGAGGGTTCCCCAACCCGCGCCAACGGTGGTCTTACGCCACCTTTTTATCGAAAAACTGCTCGTCTTCCGTCGAACCGTGCAACGCCGTGGTCGACGCGTTGCGCTCGACCGTCTGCGTCACGGCGTCGAAGTAGCCCGTGCCCACTTCGCGTTGATGCTTCACGGCGGTGAAGCCCTTCTCGGCCGCGGCGAACTCGGCCTGCTGGAGTTCCACGAACGCGCTCATGTTCTGACGCGCATAGC
>NZ_JAWRWU010001372.1:0-246 GCF_046535395.1 Cupriavidus sp. SIMBA_020
GTGGAGCGCGCGATGGACGCCGGCAAGGGCTTCACCGATGCGCCACAAGTGGTGCGGCGGTGGCAGTCGGCATGACGGTTGTTCGAGCGCGCTTCGAATGTGCTTCGAATGTGCCTTGAGCCGCTGCCATAAGCAGGCCTGACGACATGAGCGACATCGCGCGCGCGTGATCGGCGGGCGAACGAATCTTGGGGGCAGGGACGTGTCGATATACGGGTTGATCGTGTTCGTCACCGGACTGGTGGC
>NZ_JAWRWU010001373.1:0-246 GCF_046535395.1 Cupriavidus sp. SIMBA_020
TGCCGATCACGCTGAAGCTTGGCGGCATCGCGCTGCTGATCGCGGTGCTGGTCGCGATTCCGCTGGGCGTGATCGCGGCGCTCTACCGCGACAGTTGGGTCGACCGCCTCGCGCTGCTGATCGCGGTGATCGGCCAGGCCATGCCGAGCTTCTGGTTCGGCCTCACGCTGATCCTGGTCTTCGCGGTCGGCCTCAAATGGCTGCCGGTGGCGGGCAACGCCAGTTGGCAGCATTTCGTGTTGCCGG
>NZ_JAWRWU010001374.1:0-246 GCF_046535395.1 Cupriavidus sp. SIMBA_020
GGCTGCCGCACTGGCGGGCGTCATCTGCACGAGCGGCTCGAAGCGATCGACCAGTTCGGGCAGATCGTCGTGATCGATGTGATCGAGCGGATCGAGACGGCTGCCTTGACCGGCATCGCCGCTCAATTCCGCGTGCTCGCCATGACCGGCTTCACCCGCTTGAACGTGAACGGCCGCAGCCTCGCCCTGCGGCGCTTCGACGCGCTCGAACGGCGAACGCGCACGCAGCAGGTTGCCGTTGACCAG
>NZ_JAWRWU010001375.1:0-246 GCF_046535395.1 Cupriavidus sp. SIMBA_020
TCCCCCGGATCAGTCCTACATTCATGCGTCCCGGCTCCGTGGCATGTGAATCCGGCGTAGCTTACCGATCCGTCCGCGCCCCTTGGACAAGAGAAGTAATTTCGAAGACACACGGCAGCAGCTGCGGTTCAAGGCGCGAGGATATTCCTGCCTACGCCTCCACAGAACATGCGCCACGCCGACCCCGACACGCCACAGATCAGCCTGATCGTCCCGGTATACAACTGCGAGCGGTATCTTCCCGAT
>NZ_JAWRWU010001376.1:0-246 GCF_046535395.1 Cupriavidus sp. SIMBA_020
GCGCGCAGCTTGCCGCCTTGCTCGAACGCGGCGATCAGGACGTGCTGCGTTTTTCCGCTGCATTCGACGGCGATCCCGACGACTTACTGCAAGCCGCGTGCGCCGCAAATCTCGAAGGGCTCGTCGCGAAGCGACGCGAAAGCGCCTATACGTCCACGCGCAGCGCGTCGTGGCTCAAGCTGCGTTGTGCGCGTCGGCAGGAGTTTGTGATTGGCGGCTACACGGAACCGGCGGGCAGCCGCACGG
>NZ_JAWRWU010001377.1:0-246 GCF_046535395.1 Cupriavidus sp. SIMBA_020
TCACCAATCTGCTGTGCCCGCTCGACGGCGAGCCGCTCGACGACGCGCAGTACACGGCGGAGGTCGAGCGGCTCGAGCGCGCCTTGTGCGAGACGCGCACGAAGGTGATCGTCGTCAGCAACGAAATCGGGCTCGGCGTCGTGCCGCTCGGCTCGGTCACCCGCCGCTACGTCGACGAACTCGGGCGGCTCAATCAGCGCATCGCCGCGCTCGCCACGCGCGTGACGCTGCTGGTCGCCGGGCTGC
>NZ_JAWRWU010001378.1:0-246 GCF_046535395.1 Cupriavidus sp. SIMBA_020
GTATTAGAAATTGATGAGTTTCCTGATCAAAATCATTATGAAACGGTCGCCGGGTATTTAATTTACACCATGAAGCATATTCCTAAACGTGCAGAATTCATTGTATTTTCAGGCTTTAAATTTGAAGTGGTGGATGTAGAAGGCATTCGTATTGAGCAGTTACTCGTTTCTAGGATGAGCCCTGAGAGCGAGTAACTGTCGCTAAAATCAAATAATTGATTAACGGCAGCCAATGTATTTGCATTG
>NZ_JAWRWU010001379.1:0-246 GCF_046535395.1 Cupriavidus sp. SIMBA_020
ATTGCCGTAGTGGATCACGCCCGTGCGGATCGTGATCGCCAGATCCATCTCGCCGTTGAACGAGAGGTAGCCGACCGCGCCGCCGTAGAGGCCGCGCTTCCCCGGTTCGAGTTCGTCGATGAGTTCCATCGCGCGCACCTTCGGCGCACCCGAGAGCGTGCCGGCCGGGAAGGTCGCGCGCAGCACGTCGAAGTTGCTCACGCCGGGCTTGAGCTTGCCTTCCACCGAACTCACGATGTGCTGCAC
>NZ_JAWRWU010001380.1:0-246 GCF_046535395.1 Cupriavidus sp. SIMBA_020
CATGCGCAGCACGTCCTTGCCGCCTGTGCGCAGTGCGCCCGCACTGTTCAAGGACGCATTGAAAAAAGGCTACGCGCCGCCGGTCGAGGCACTGCCGTCGGGTGGCGGCAAGGCCGCGATGACTGCGCCGGCCGACGACCTCAAAGCCCGACTGCTTGGTGAATACTCGGCATACCGTCGCAAGGAAGCACGCGAGCTGTACGACGAGCAGGGTGAATCTGAGCGGGAGATCGCGCGACAGTCGTT
>NZ_JAWRWU010001381.1:0-246 GCF_046535395.1 Cupriavidus sp. SIMBA_020
CTGCGGTATTACTGCTGCTGGCCCCAGAGCGTGCGCCCGAAGAACGTCAGCGTGCGATCCCACGCGATCTGCGACCACACCGGATCGAACTGCGTGCCGCCGATGCGGCCGGGGCCGACGGCCGTTTCGTTTGCGAACGCGTAATGCGCGAGATAGCGGTGGAATTCGATGTCGACCTTCGCATCGGTCAGCTTCTTCTCCAGCGCATCGACCTGATCGATCGCGAAGAACGCATCCTGCGTACCC
>NZ_JAWRWU010001382.1:0-246 GCF_046535395.1 Cupriavidus sp. SIMBA_020
CGATTTACAGCCTTCGCACCAGACCTTTGCTCCGATAAACGTAATCGGTATGCCGCGGTGCGTGCAGTTTTCTGCGCCCTCCAGGACAATACCTCCCGCCGTGGATTTATCGCCTAGCCTCAACAGATAACGCCTCATGTGCGTGCCTTCGTTCGATTACAGGTATGGAAACCGTGCAGATACGCGACCGGCACAGTCACGACGGACCCTCCGCCGCTAACCGGTAATCGTCGGATTACGCAAGGG
>NZ_JAWRWU010001383.1:0-246 GCF_046535395.1 Cupriavidus sp. SIMBA_020
TGGGGTAGGGAATCAGGGCAGCATCATGCCTGCGCCAGGTCATCCAGTAAAATGCTTAGATTTTCCACATCGATTCATTCCTGATATGGATAGGGCATGCTGACCCATCGTCACGTCGAAGTCTTCCGCGCCCTCATGATCGCCGGCAGCGTGACCAAGGCCGCCGACCTGTTGGTCACCTCGCAGCCCACCGTCAGCCGCGAACTGGCGCGCATGGAGCAGACCATCGGCTTCGCCCTGTTCGAG
>NZ_JAWRWU010001384.1:0-246 GCF_046535395.1 Cupriavidus sp. SIMBA_020
CCTTTGGTCACGCCCGCACGCTCGGCGACCGCATCGAGCGTCAGCGCGGCCACGCCCTGACCGGTCGCGATGTCCGACGCGGCTTCCAGCAGCTGCGCGCGCACCTGCTCCTGCGCCTTTTTCCGCCGCACGCCGGCAGCGGGCGTGGGCGCGGGCGCGCTCCGGGCGTCGGCCGGTCCGGCCGTGTCGACAGGCACGGCGGTAGCGCGCGAAACGGGTTCGAGGCGTTTTTTCATGGGGGCGATG
>NZ_JAWRWU010001385.1:0-246 GCF_046535395.1 Cupriavidus sp. SIMBA_020
GTAATCTGTAACAATTAAATCGAATGATTGATTATTAAGCATTTCAATCGCTTGTTTACCGTCTTCAGCCTCTACAGGTTCAGGAATACCCATTCCCGCTAGCACTCGTATTATATGTTTTCGTGCAAAGCGACTGTCATCAACCACCAACACACGAAGTAAAGTGACATCAAAGTGCTCTAGCTCCACCTCTTGCTCGCTAATAATATCCAGAGTCGCTTTAAGCGCACGGGTGATCTCGTCGGC
>NZ_JAWRWU010001386.1:0-246 GCF_046535395.1 Cupriavidus sp. SIMBA_020
CTCGTGACCGAAAACGGCACGTCGAGCATCTTCTGCTTGCCGAGCACGCCGATCGACGCGCCGCTCGCGACCTGCCCGCCCGCATACGCCGGCGCAAGGTCGCCGGGCAGCGCGGCGCGAGCCGCTTTCACACTCACGGCGGGCAACACCGACGACTTCGCGCTGTCCGTGGTGGCGCTATCGCTCGTGGCATCGGCGGCATACGCGTGGACGGACAGGCTGGCGAGCGCGACAGCCGCAGCGGCG
>NZ_JAWRWU010001387.1:0-245 GCF_046535395.1 Cupriavidus sp. SIMBA_020
GGCGTGCCGGTGGCCACCTTCGCCATCGGCGAGGCCGGCGCCGCCAACGCCGCGCTGCACCTGATCGCCACGCTGGCGGGCACCGACGCTGGCCTGCACAAGAAGCTGGTGGCATTCCGCGCGCGCCAGACGCAGGCCGCGCGCGACATGAAGGTTCCGCCCGAGGCCTGATCCCCATGACGCAATCGACTGCTTTCACCATTGCCCCGGGCGGCTGGCTCGGCCTGCTGGGCGGCGGCCAACTG
>NZ_JAWRWU010001388.1:0-245 GCF_046535395.1 Cupriavidus sp. SIMBA_020
TGACCGATAGTGAACTAGTACCGTGAGGGAAAGGCGAAAAGAACCCCGGAGAGGGGAGTGAAATAGATCCTGAAACCGTATGCGTACAAGCAGTGGGAGCAGACTTTGTTCTGTGACTGCGTACCTTTTGTATAATGGGTCAGCGACTTATTTTCAGTGGCAAGCTTAACCGAATAGGGGAGGCGTAGCGAAAGCGAGTCTTAATAGGGCGTCTAGTCGCTGGGAATAGACCCGAAACCGGGCGA
>NZ_JAWRWU010001389.1:0-245 GCF_046535395.1 Cupriavidus sp. SIMBA_020
TGGCCTGCTGAAGCTGACTGGCTTCGCGCTCGTCGAGCGGCTGTTCGCATAGCTCGCGGTAAGCGCGCTGCCGTTCGAACGGCGTATTGCCGAGCGACCAGTACAACGGGTGGTCGGTAATCAGGCTGTCGAGCGTCAGGCCGATGTGATGACGGTAGCTCGACCAGCGATAGTCTTCCGGCGCGCTCACGAGTTGCGCGCGCACCGGACACATTTCGACGACCCGGCTCGCCAGTAGAAAATAG
>NZ_JAWRWU010001390.1:0-245 GCF_046535395.1 Cupriavidus sp. SIMBA_020
GGTTGGTCCAGGCGTCCGAACCGCCGTTGGTGCCGCCGCGCAGCTGCAGTTCGTCGTCGAAGTCGATGTTGAACAGCGTCAGCTCGCCTTTCCAGCCGCCGCCATTGAAATGCGTGCCGACTTCATAGGTGGTGGCCTTTTCCGGATGCAGGCCGTTGGTGGTCGAGGCGATCTGGAAGTACTGCAGCGGGCCGAATGACTGGCCGGCGTTGGCGAACACGCTCCATTGTTCGCTGACGTGGTAG
>NZ_JAWRWU010001391.1:0-245 GCF_046535395.1 Cupriavidus sp. SIMBA_020
TGCGCTGATGCCAGGCCGACCTGCATTGCTCCTGATCAAGATGCGAGATGCAGTCGAGCAGGATCAAGGTCAGCCGCTCACCAAGAATCTGTCCGAGCTTCGAGCACAACTTGATCGAGTGCCAGGGAGCTATCGCATCCTGCGCAAGGGCAAGCGCGTGGTGGCCGGCATGGACGCCGAAGAGGTCCTGTTTGCGCTTCAGGACGGCCCGATTACGGTCTACCGTTTCTATCTGCTGGCGCCGG
>NZ_JAWRWU010001392.1:0-245 GCF_046535395.1 Cupriavidus sp. SIMBA_020
GGCGACGTGGCCGGCGCGCCGTGGCTGGCGCACAAGGCCAGCCACGAGGCGGTGCTGTGCGTGGAAGCCATCGCCGGCCTGCCGGCGCACGCGCTCGATCCGCTGCGCATTCCCGCGTGCACCTATTCGCATCCGCAGGTCGCCAGCATCGGCATGACCGAGGCCCGCGCCCAGGAGCACGCCAAGGCGACGGGCGGCGAGATCCGCGTCGGCAGATTCACCTTCGTCGGCAACGGCAAGGCGAT
>NZ_JAWRWU010001393.1:0-245 GCF_046535395.1 Cupriavidus sp. SIMBA_020
GTGTTCACGCAGGCCGCGCGCCGCGGCGATCTGCTCGAACTGGGACGGCTCGCGGAATCGCTGCATCTGGGCAACTTCAACGCCTTCGACTCGCACGACGAATGGCTCTTCCTGAGCCTGCACCCCGCCGCGCTAATGGACACGAGCTACGGCGACGCCCTGCTCGCCGGCATCAAGGCGCTCGGGCTGCAACCGCAGCGCGTGGTGCTGGAAGTGTCGGAACAGGCGGGCGGCGAAAACTCGCG
>NZ_JAWRWU010001394.1:0-245 GCF_046535395.1 Cupriavidus sp. SIMBA_020
GAGGGGCGCTGATCCACGCGTGGTCCACGCCCAGAATCGGGTCGATCGGCTCGCCGTTGCCGCCCTCCGCGCGCAACGAATAGGCGCGGAAGTGGCTGCTCAGATTCATCGGTCGCAGGCGGGATATCACCGGAGAGACGACAACAGGTTTCGCTCGCGCCGACGCCGTCACACCGCGCTCGTCGAGCAAGTCGCCTGGCCGGCCATCGGCCGGGGGTCGAATCGTATCGGGGGTAATTGATTGG
>NZ_JAWRWU010001395.1:0-245 GCF_046535395.1 Cupriavidus sp. SIMBA_020
GCCCGCTTCGCCAATTTGCGCGCCTACCTGGGCTACATGTGGGCCCACCCCGGCAAGAAACTGCTGTTCATGGGCGGCGAGATCGCGCAGGCCGCCGAATGGAACCATGACGCTCCGCTCGACTGGAACCTGCTGGACGATCCGGCCCGCAAGGGCATGCAACGACTGGTCGGCGACCTCAATCGCCTGTACCGCTCCCAGCCCGCGCTGCATGCCCGTGACGCCGATCCCGCCGGCTTTGCCTG
>NZ_JAWRWU010001396.1:0-245 GCF_046535395.1 Cupriavidus sp. SIMBA_020
GGCGCGATTGCGCGGCGACCGACGCGCGCGGCGGGTGATGCAGCCAGTGACGCAGCAGGCGGCTGCCCATCGTCGTGCAGCACGTGTCGAGCAGCGAGTACAGCGTCGGCGATTCCGTGCCGCGCAGCGTTTCGGTCAGCTCGAGGTTGCGGCGTGTCGCCGGATCGAGCCCGATGTATTCCGTTTCGTTCTCGACCTTCAGGCTGCGCACGTGACGCAGTTGCTGGCCCTGCGTGGCCGCCGCG
>NZ_JAWRWU010001397.1:0-245 GCF_046535395.1 Cupriavidus sp. SIMBA_020
GTGCCGGTGTTTGCGCCCGCGCCCTTCGTGCCGGATCGCGGTCTCGGCTCGCGCGTCTGGGATACGCAAGGCCGCGACTATATCGACTTCGCCGGCGGCATCGCCGTCACCGCGCTCGGTCATGCGCACCCCGAACTGCTGAAAGTGCTGCACGAGCAGGGCGGCAAGCTGTGGCACATCGGCAATGGCTACACCAACGAGCCGGTGCTGCGTCTCGCCAGGCGTCTGGAAGATCTGACGTTCGC
>NZ_JAWRWU010001398.1:0-245 GCF_046535395.1 Cupriavidus sp. SIMBA_020
GCGTCCAGCGCTTGCAGCAGATCGGGCGCGCTGCGCCGTTGCAGGCCGGCGCGCGGCAGGGCGCGCAGGTCGGCCAGGGTGTGGCAGCCGATGTCGTTGAGCCAGTCCAGGCGCGGCCGGGCCTGGGGCAGCAGGGCCACGGGCAGGGCGTCGAGCCGGCGCGCCAGGGTGCGCGGGGTGAGCACCCGGCGCGGCGGCCGACGTCCGCCGCGGTGTGCCAGCAGCCAGGCGCCGGCGGCGGTGGG
>NZ_JAWRWU010001399.1:0-245 GCF_046535395.1 Cupriavidus sp. SIMBA_020
CTTGGCAAGAAGGGCGAGCTGACTCAGGTGATGAAGACCCTGGGCAACCTGCCTGCCGAAGAGCGTCCGCAAGTCGGTGCGCTGATCAACGTTGCCAAGGAGCGTGTAACAGAGGTTCTCAATGCTCGCAAAGCGGCTTTCGAGGAGGCGGAACTCAGCGCCAAGCTCGCCGCCGAGTGCATTGACGTCACTCTGCCGGGCCGTGGCCAGACCTCGGGCGGTCTGCACCCGATTACGCGGACCCT
>NZ_JAWRWU010001400.1:0-245 GCF_046535395.1 Cupriavidus sp. SIMBA_020
GTCGGCCGCTGCCTGATACGCGGCGGCCACTTCGCTCAGCAGCCGCGCCGAGCTCCACCCGTCGAGCAGGATGTGGTGATGGCTCCAGTGGAACCGCCATGCCTGATCGCCGAGGCGGAACAGCGCGAGGCGGAACAGCGGCGCCTGCGTGAAGTCGAAGCCGCGCGCCCGGTCCTGCGCCACGTAGGCGTCCCAGCGCCGGTGCGCGTCCGCGGCGGATGCCGCGCGCAGATCCTCGTCGTGCC
>NZ_JAWRWU010001401.1:0-245 GCF_046535395.1 Cupriavidus sp. SIMBA_020
GGTTTGTCAAATTAATTTATGCTTCAACTATATAGGTGTCAATCAGGGGATCGCCGGGCATGGCCGTGGCGAGCAGGGCATCGGGCCGTTGCACGGTGATGCGCCGGTATCTGGTATAGTTGCGACCCTCGGGGCGTAGCGCAGCCTGGTAGCGCATCTGCTTTGGGAGCAGAGGGTCGTGAGTTCGAATCCCACCGCCCCGACCAAAAAAATCAAAGGGTTAGCTCAATGACATTGAGCTAACC
>NZ_JAWRWU010001402.1:0-245 GCF_046535395.1 Cupriavidus sp. SIMBA_020
GCGCCAGGGTCTGCATAGCCAGTAAGCATGATCCTCACGACTGCGGGATAGCGTTGGTGGACTTGCGCGAGCAACGTTGCACCGTCCATGCCCGGCATACGCGCATCGCTCATCACAAGATCTACCGGCCGTTCGGTCATCAGCGCCAGCGCCTGTTCACCGCTGGTGGCCAACACCACGTCATAGGGCTGACCCCTTAATAGTCGACGCAGACTGTTGAGGATTGGCTCTTCGTCATCAACCAG
>NZ_JAWRWU010001403.1:0-245 GCF_046535395.1 Cupriavidus sp. SIMBA_020
GTCGATAGGCAGCAATTCAGCGCCGTTATCGCGTATGGCCCGCATGAACAGCGAGCCCGCGGCCACCAGGGCTTCTTTGTTGGCCAGCACCACCCGCTTGCCTGCACGGGCGGCCGCCAGGGCGGCGGGCAGGCCCGCGGCACCCACGATGGCCGCCATGACGGAATCGCACTGTTGATCCGCTGCCGTGTCCGCCAGGGCCTGCGCCCCCACGCGAATGTCCGGCATGGCCTGGCCTGCGGGCC
>NZ_JAWRWU010001404.1:0-245 GCF_046535395.1 Cupriavidus sp. SIMBA_020
GGATGCGCGCGGCCACGAGGTTAACGCCCTTGGCGATGACCTTCGGGGCGCGCATTTCGCCGTCGGTGTACTGGATCGCGACCGCGAAGTGCGTCGGGTTGGTCACCACCACGTCGGCCTTCGGAATCTGCGCCATCATGCGGCGGCGCGCCATCGCGCGCTGCTGCTGGCGAATGCGGCCCTTCACGTGCGGATCGCCTTCGTTCTCGCGATGCTCGCGCTTCACTTCTTCCTTCGTCATGCGC
>NZ_JAWRWU010001405.1:0-245 GCF_046535395.1 Cupriavidus sp. SIMBA_020
AGCGGTGAGCGGCAATCGACACGCCCCGCCCTCTGTCGCGCCCTCAGTGAAATTCCCGGCTCGACGTGCGCAGGCCGCCGAGCAGCGGCGTCAGATCCTCGAAATGCTGCGCGACGAGGTGCCTCACGTCGCTGACGACCTGCCACACGCCCGACGCAGCGAGCAGCCGCGAGTCAAGCGTTTCGCGCCGCTGCCGGGCGAGCAGCTCGGGCCGCACGATCACGTTCACGCAGCCCGTTTCGTCT
>NZ_JAWRWU010001406.1:0-245 GCF_046535395.1 Cupriavidus sp. SIMBA_020
CGGCCTGGTGGCGGTCAGCCACGCCTATGGCCTGGGTGACGTATCCGACGCTGTCGTCGACCGCACCGCCGAAGTGCTGGCCGCCGCCGGCATCTCCATCATGACCAACGCCCCCGGCGAACATGCTTTCCCACCCGTACTGCGCCTGCGTAACGGCGGTGTGCGGGTATTTACCGGCAATGACAACATCCAGGACGCCTGGTGGCCCTACGGCAATGGCGACATGCTGCAGCGGGCGATGCTGG
>NZ_JAWRWU010001407.1:0-245 GCF_046535395.1 Cupriavidus sp. SIMBA_020
GGGCTACAACGAATTCAAGGGCGTGTTCGCGGCCCCGCCGAGCCTGGCGCCAACGCTGTTCAAGATGGACATCCTGGGCGCGCTGCACACCGGCTTCGTGCACGTCATCCTGGTGTTCGTGCTGGTCGAGGTGTTCGACGCCACCGGCACGCTGGTGGGCGTGGCCAAACGCGCCGGCCTGATGCCGGAGGGTCGCCCCAACCGCCTGGGCCGCGCCCTGTTCGCCGACAGCACCGCCATCGTGG
>NZ_JAWRWU010001408.1:0-245 GCF_046535395.1 Cupriavidus sp. SIMBA_020
GGATGGATAGCGTCTCGACACGGGAGGAATGCCGCGCCGGGATTGGCGCATCTCCGCACAGGCACCGAGCCTGTGCGGTTCCCCATCGTGCCACGCGCCACCTATCCTGACAAACCGTAATATCCCGCTGATGCAACGACGGCGGCAGGACGCCGCCGGCAGGTCAATGCACCACGCCGAAGATCACGTTGGCGCCTTCAGCAGGAGTCAGGCCCACGTTGAAGTAGCCTTCGAGCCTCACCGCG
>NZ_JAWRWU010001409.1:0-245 GCF_046535395.1 Cupriavidus sp. SIMBA_020
GGAAGGCATGCGCAAGGCCAGCCCCGTGCTGCTCGAACCGATGATGGCCGTTGAAGTCGAAACGCCCGAAGACTACGCCGGTACCGTGATGGGCGATCTGTCCTCGCGTCGCGGCATGGTCCAGGGCATGGACGACATGGTCGGTGGTGGCAAGACCATCAAGGCTGAAGTTCCGCTGGCCGAGATGTTCGGTTACGCCACGAACCTGCGTTCGCTGACGCAAGGTCGTGCCACGTACACGATGG
>NZ_JAWRWU010001410.1:0-245 GCF_046535395.1 Cupriavidus sp. SIMBA_020
TCTGAAACGAAGGCTATTCCGAAACCAGACTATCAGGTTGACCAGCCATATTGCCGATACCGCACCAAAGCCGAGCAGCATCAGGTAGACGAGGCCGAAGCCCATTGCCACAAAAACGAAAAAGATGACTTCCGCCGCAGTCAGGCCTGCCGGGAAGAATCCGATTTCAAACAGGTAAGCGAATACGACAATTGCGCCGATCGCTGCGGAAATCTTGTAAAACAGTGACGCGATGGTGTTATACG
>NZ_JAWRWU010001411.1:0-245 GCF_046535395.1 Cupriavidus sp. SIMBA_020
GCGGGCCAGCCCTGCTCGCGGCAGGCCTGGACCAGCGCCTGCATGTTGCTGCCGCGCCCTGAGATCAGGATGACAATGCGGCGCTGTGTAGTAGAAGTTTCCGGCAAGATGACCAATCCAAATTGGGGATGTCGAACAATCCCGTAATCCAAAATTGTAAACTCTCGCTCGTGAAACCATCGCTGCGTATCTACCGATCCCTTCCTCCGCCCGCTCAGCGCGCCCCTTGCGCGCTGACCATCGGC
>NZ_JAWRWU010001412.1:0-245 GCF_046535395.1 Cupriavidus sp. SIMBA_020
GGTCGTGTCGGACCGCCGCGCGGACCGCGACAACGTTGCTATTCCGGCGCTGCTCGCCACCTCGGCGATCCACTCGCACCTCGTGCAGCACGGTCTGCGCACGAGCACGGGTCTCGTCGTGGAAACGGGTTCGGCGCGTGAAACGCACCACTTCGCGCTTCTCGCGGGCTTCGGCGCAGAAGCCGTTCACCCGTACCTCGCGATGGAAACGCTCGCGCAGATGGCGCAGGGCCTGAAGGGCGACT
>NZ_JAWRWU010001413.1:0-245 GCF_046535395.1 Cupriavidus sp. SIMBA_020
GTCGTTGAAGCGCATGCCGGGCGCGTCGTGACGCACCGGGGCCAGCGGCCGCGGCTGGCAGGCCTGGCCGGCCACCAGCGGCCCGCATTCATACAGGCCGTCCTCCATCGCCAGCAGCCAGCCGTCCCCGCGCGGGGCGATGCAGCCGGCCATCTGCGGCAACGTCCAGTGATCGAGCCGGCCGCTCGCGGGCGTCCAGCGCCACAGCGCGCGGCCGGGGATGTCGGTCCAGTGGAACGCCTGGT
>NZ_JAWRWU010001414.1:0-245 GCF_046535395.1 Cupriavidus sp. SIMBA_020
GACCGTCTTCAGGTTTCCTGAAGACCGCCACATGATCGGTGTCAGCGCGAACTTCCCGGTTGGCGACTGGGCGATCGGCACCGAGCTCTCGTACCGTCCGCGCGACGCCGTTCCGCTGAATCCGGCCAGTGGATGCGTCGCGCAAGGCGGCAACTGCTGGGTCGACGAGAAGCGTTTCCAGTGGCACCTGACTACCCTCTACTCGCTCCAACCGGGCAATTCCGGCGCATTCCTCAAGCTGCTCG
>NZ_JAWRWU010001415.1:0-245 GCF_046535395.1 Cupriavidus sp. SIMBA_020
GGGCCGACGCAGCGGCGAGCTTCGACCCGCTGCGTCGCACGCTGATCCGCGTCGCGTATCGAATGCTCGGTTCCGTCGCGGACGCCGAGGACATGGTGCAGGAGGCGTTCATCCGCTGGATGGACGTCGATCGCACCGAGGTGCGCGTGCCCGAGGCGTTCCTGCGCCGCATGGTGATGCGCATGTGCCTCGATCAGCTGAAGTCCGCGCGGCACCAGCGCGAGACCTATATCGGCCCGTGGCTG
>NZ_JAWRWU010001416.1:0-245 GCF_046535395.1 Cupriavidus sp. SIMBA_020
GGCGATGTACCACGCCAAGCGCCTGGGCGGCACCGGCTACAGCTTCTTCGAGCCGTCGATGAACGCCGACGCGCACGAGCAGATCGAACTGCTGCACGACCTGCGCCTGGCGCAGGAACGGGGCCAGTTCGTGCTGCACTACCAACCCAAGTACGAGGCGCCCGCCGGGCCTATCATGGGCGCCGAGGCGCTGCTGCGCTGGAACCACCCGACCCGCGGCCTGGTGGGTCCCGACCAGTTCATTC
>NZ_JAWRWU010001417.1:0-245 GCF_046535395.1 Cupriavidus sp. SIMBA_020
GAGTTGAAGAAAGACGAGCATCGCCGAGCGCCGATCGATCGCCGCGGAACGTTCCCGGCTTCACTGCACCTTGAATCGCGCGCTCACCTTCGTCGTACCGTCGGCCATCGTCAGCAACGCGGTGACGCGCGACCCAGGCGGCACCTCGACATCCTGCGAGCGAAGCTGATTGCCGGAGACAGCGGCGATCGGTGTTTCCTTCTTCGCGCCGCTGGCGGATGTGACGGTCAGCACGCCCTTGATGT
>NZ_JAWRWU010001418.1:0-245 GCF_046535395.1 Cupriavidus sp. SIMBA_020
GGCTATGTGGGCACCGTGACGATCACCGGCAAGCCGGGCAAGCTCGAAGACAAGATGCGCGCGATCGCCGCGCATATCGTCGAGGACCGGCCGCTGCGCACGGCCACGTTCCAGCGCTATATCAACGTGCTCGGCCTGCTGCCCGGGCTCAAGGTGAAGGCCAACGTGCCGCCGCCCACGAGCACCGACGGCGCCACCACGCTCGAACTCGACGCCACGCAGAAGCCGTACGACATCAGCACCGG
>NZ_JAWRWU010001419.1:0-245 GCF_046535395.1 Cupriavidus sp. SIMBA_020
GGCGGCGGCGACAGGCTGCTCGAGGCCGAGGGCGTCGTTGGCGATCGCGTCGAGGGGGCTTTGGGTATTGCTCGAAGTCATGAAAATCCTTGGTACACAGGAAATAGAACGTCGGCGCCAATCGGCATACCCAAGTCGTCGGATTGTGCAAACAAATCGAAAAACGGGGGCAATCCGCACACGGGGGCGGATTTTCGTTAGAAGCTGTTTTGGGTGCGGCTCAGCCCGGATTGGCCAACCGCCAG
>NZ_JAWRWU010001420.1:0-245 GCF_046535395.1 Cupriavidus sp. SIMBA_020
GACGAAATCGCCAATCCGAGCCCCAGACCCTGCCCCATCTCCTTGGTCGTGAAAAAGGGCTCGAAGAGGCGCGGCATGACGTCGTCGGGAATGCCGGGGCCGCTGTCGCGCACCGAGATCGCGAGCGTCGCGGGCAGCGCCTGAATGTCGATGACGATGCGTGGATCGGGCAGCCCCGCCACCGCGTCGAGCGCATTGCCGATCAGGTTGATGAGCACCTGTTCGAGCCGCAGGTCGTCGCATTG
>NZ_JAWRWU010001421.1:0-245 GCF_046535395.1 Cupriavidus sp. SIMBA_020
CGCGGCGCGGTTTCTTCCTTGATTTCGGCCACGAAGCGCAGCACCAGGGCGATGCCCAGCACGCCGATGGGGATGTTGATCAGGAATATCCAGTGCCACGACATGTAGGTGACCATGAAACCGCCCAGCGGCGGCCCGATCACCGGCCCCAGCAGCGCCGGGATCGACAGGGACGACATGGCTTTCAGCAGGTCCTGCTTGGGCACCGTGCGCAGCAGGATGATGCGGCCCACCGGCACCATCAT
>NZ_JAWRWU010001422.1:0-245 GCF_046535395.1 Cupriavidus sp. SIMBA_020
GTCGGCCTTGAGCTTTTGCATGGCTTCGTCCGGCTGACCTTTGGCATCAAAATAGGCCAGATCGTGGTCCTTGCACATCGCATCCAGGGGACTTTCCTGCGTGGTTCCATCGACTCCCGGGCGTTTGAACACCGCTCCTCGAACAAGCTCGTCCCGACTCAGTTCTCCCCCGCGCTGCCCCGCGGACCAATCGGGCCCGCACCAATTGCCATATATGGGAACAAGACTGGCCAGTTCATCCCAAT
>NZ_JAWRWU010001423.1:0-245 GCF_046535395.1 Cupriavidus sp. SIMBA_020
CGCCGTTCAGGTAGATGGTCGGCACGGCCATGATCTGGCGCTTCTCGACTTCGCCCTGGAACAGCGCGCCGTCGATCGTGACGATCTTCACATTCGGGTTGAGGGCCGCCATCGCGTTGATCGACTGCACGACTTCCGGGCAGTTCTGGCACGACAGCGACATATAGACTTCGAACGAGAACACGCCGTCGAGCGACTTGACCTGTTCGATCGTTTCGTCTTCGAGCTTGACCGGGTAGCCGCCC
>NZ_JAWRWU010001424.1:0-245 GCF_046535395.1 Cupriavidus sp. SIMBA_020
GGCGCGAGACGATTTCGGTGATGGCGGCGCGCGCGGTGTCGGCCGGGCCGACCACGCGGCGGGCCGTCTGCGGCACGGGGCTCCAGACAAAGCTGATCACTGGCACCACGCGTTCCAGCACGACGGCATCCAGCAACTGGTCGCGGCTCTTGAAGTAGTAATGCAGCATGGCCGAGGTGACCCCGGCGCGCTCGGCGATGTGGGCGATGCGGGTGGCGGCCACCCCCTGCGCGGCGAACAGATCG
>NZ_JAWRWU010001425.1:0-244 GCF_046535395.1 Cupriavidus sp. SIMBA_020
TATCGCGGCCGCTGGTGATTTGCAGACTGTCGGCACTGATATCACTACCGATGCTTTGCGAAGCACTTTGCTCGGTTTGCTGGGCTTTCTTAGTTGCGGAAACCCAACCAGTGACGGTCATGCCAACCTTGCCGGACTGCTTGGACTGACTAGACGTTTGATGCACTTCGGCCGTACCGATTTCGACGTCGTTGCCGGCATTCAGTTTTACCGCTCCGTCTGCCCGCAGAGCCGTCGCCTTGAG
>NZ_JAWRWU010001426.1:0-244 GCF_046535395.1 Cupriavidus sp. SIMBA_020
CGAATCGAAGTACCCCGTCAACCTGCTCGACACGCCGTTCCCCATGCGCGGCGACTTGCCCAAGCGCGAGCCGCAATGGGTCAAGGAGTGGGAAGAGCAAGGTATCTACAAGAAGATCCGCGCAGCCTCGAAGGGCCGCAAGAAGTTCATCCTGCACGACGGCCCGCCGTATGCGAACGGCGACATCCACCTCGGCCACGCGGTGAACAAGATCCTCAAGGACATGATCGTCAAGGCGCGCAAT
>NZ_JAWRWU010001427.1:0-244 GCF_046535395.1 Cupriavidus sp. SIMBA_020
CTCTATTTTTGCGACGCCGCAGGGTGCGCACCTAGGCGCGCACCCTGCGACGTGTCGCAGGTCAAATCACCAGGCAAACGCTCAGGTCAGCGTCGTGTCGACGATGCGGCGCGGCGTTTCGAGATACTCCTTCGACTGCATTTCGACGATCCGCGAGACCGTGCGCGTGAATTCGTTCGCCATCGGGCCCTCGGGATAGAGATCCTCGGGCGGCACGGCCGCCGACATCAGCAGCTTGACCTTG
>NZ_JAWRWU010001428.1:0-244 GCF_046535395.1 Cupriavidus sp. SIMBA_020
CTGCATGCCGCCCACGGCTACCTGCTGCATCAGTTCCTGTCGCCCCTGGCCAACCAGCGCGACGACGAATACGGCGGCTCGCTCGAAAACCGCATGCGCTTTCCGCTGGAAGTCTTCCGCGCGGTGCGCGAGGTCACGCCCGCCTCGGTAGCGCTGGGCGTGCGGGTGTCGGCCACCGACTGGGTCGATGGCGGCTGGGACCTGGAACAGACGCAGGCCTTTGCGCTACGCATCAAGGAATTGG
>NZ_JAWRWU010001429.1:0-244 GCF_046535395.1 Cupriavidus sp. SIMBA_020
CTCCAGACGATGCCGCACATAAGAGATGCCGTCATCCACGACGCCCACGCGGCGCATCCCGAGCTTGTGTGCGACGTTCAGCGAACCGGTGTTGGCCGCCGCGATGTCGGCGATCACACGCGGCAGCCGCACGGTGTCGAATGCGTGCCGCACGACGGCCGCCGCGGCCTCGCTCGCGATGCCGCGCCCCCACGCCGTGCGCACGAGCCGCCAGCCGATCTCGACGTCGCGCGCGCCGCCCGCG
>NZ_JAWRWU010001430.1:0-244 GCF_046535395.1 Cupriavidus sp. SIMBA_020
GTACTGACGGCCTTGCACGTGGACCTTGGTGACGAGCGGACAGGTTGCGTCCAGCACGTCGAGGTCACGTTCTTCGGCGGCGCGTTCGACCGTCTTGGCAACGCCGTGGGCGCTGAAAATGGCGACTGCGCCCTCGGGCACTTCGTCGAGCTCTTCCACGAAACGCGCGCCCTTGTTGCGCAGGTTCTCGACCACGTGCCGGTTGTGGACGATTTCATGGCGCACGTAGACGGGCGCGCCGTGC
>NZ_JAWRWU010001431.1:0-244 GCF_046535395.1 Cupriavidus sp. SIMBA_020
GGACAGCTGCCCCGACCTGGTCGCCACCGGCTACTACGAGGCGTGCCGGACGGCCTTGCAGACCGACAGCCCCGCCAGCCATACCGGCTACTACGCGCCGCTGGCCTGCTGGTACGAGGCCCGCGCCTTTCCCAGTGCCGGCGGCGTGGCGGTATTGCTGCGCGACGTCTCGCGCGAACGCGAAGCCGCCGCCCAGCTCAAGTACCAGGCCACGCACGACTACCTGACCGGCCTGCCCAACCGC
>NZ_JAWRWU010001432.1:0-244 GCF_046535395.1 Cupriavidus sp. SIMBA_020
CTGCAATGGGTGGCCACGCAATCCGCGGATCGGCGGAATCGCGTCGATCAGCGGCAGCAATTGCGTGACGTCGTTGACGTTCGCGCCGGTCAGGATCGCGGCGAGCGGCGTACCGTTGGCGTCGGTGACGATGTGGTGCTTGGAACCGGGTCGCGCGCGATCGGTGGGGTTTGGCCCAGTTTTTGGCCTGCCCCAACGGCGCGAATCGATGATGAATCGACGGCGGCTCGTGAGAAGTCGATCT
>NZ_JAWRWU010001433.1:0-244 GCF_046535395.1 Cupriavidus sp. SIMBA_020
CGCGCTCAAGGCCGCGGGCCACAGCGTCAACGTCGGCGACGAAGGCGGCTTCGCGCCGACGCTGCGCAACGCGCCCGAGGCGCTGGACTTCATCATGGCGGCGATCGAACGCGCCGGGCTGCGTCCGGGCGCCGACGTCGCGCTGGCGCTGGATCCGGCCGCCAGCGAATTCCACGGCGCCGACGGCTACCGCTATCAGGGCGAGAACCTGCTGCGCACGGCCGAGCAGCAGGTGCAATACCTG
>NZ_JAWRWU010001434.1:0-244 GCF_046535395.1 Cupriavidus sp. SIMBA_020
GTCGAAGTCGCGCGGCACCTTCATCACCGCGGAAAGCTACGTCACGACGGGCCTGAACCCCGAGTGGCTGCGCTACTACTTCGCGGCGAAGCTCAACAGCACGATGGAAGATCTCGACCTGAACCTCGAAGACTTCCAGGCACGCGTGAACAGCGACCTCGTCGGCAAGTACATCAACATCGCGAGCCGCGCGGCGGGCTTCCTGATCAAGCGTTTCGACGGCCGCGTGCAGGACAGCGCGATG
>NZ_JAWRWU010001435.1:0-244 GCF_046535395.1 Cupriavidus sp. SIMBA_020
GGCGGGCCTGCGCCGCGCGCCGCACATCGCGATTCCGCTTTCGGTGATCGTGCCGCTGCTGATCCTCGTGGTCGTGCAGAGCCACGAAACCAATCGCCTCTTCATGCTGGTGCTGCCCGCGGTCTGCGTGCTCGCGGCTTTCGCTTTGCCCACGCTCAAGCGCGGCGCGATCAATGCGATCGACTGGTTCGCGGTGCTCAGCTTCACGATCCTCAGCACCTTCGTGTGGCTGGTGTGGCTGGCG
>NZ_JAWRWU010001436.1:0-244 GCF_046535395.1 Cupriavidus sp. SIMBA_020
TGCGGCAGCCACTGGGCCGATGTGCCGCGCAGGGTGGATTCGACGCCGCTGAAGTAGCTGTGGTTGACCATGGTGCCGACGACGGCGGTGCCGAGCATGCCGCCGATCATGCGCAGGGATTGCAGCAGGGCCGTGGCGATGCCCAGGTGGGTGCGGCCGGCGGTCTGCTGGGCGAAGACGGTGAGGTTGGGCATGATGAAGCCCATGCCCAGGCCGGCCATCATCATGTAGCCGGCAATCAGCC
>NZ_JAWRWU010001437.1:0-244 GCF_046535395.1 Cupriavidus sp. SIMBA_020
CGAGGTTTGGGGGCGCGCTTACTGGATGGCGCCCGGGCCGAGCAGCCCCGGCGCGGCCAGGAATCCGCCCAGCCGGCCCTGGGAAGCCAGCAGCAGGTCGCAGCACTCGCGGACCGCGCCACCGCCGCCAGGTTGCGTGGCGATCCAGTGGGCCGCCTGGCTGACATAGCCCGGCGCATTCGGCACGCTGGCGGCGAAGCCCGCGCGTTGCATTGCCGGCAGGTCGATGATGTCGTCGCCCATG
>NZ_JAWRWU010001438.1:0-244 GCF_046535395.1 Cupriavidus sp. SIMBA_020
GTGGAGAGGCCCGTCGAGAGCGAGCTCACGCCGGTCGACAGCGAGCTGGCCGTGGTCGACGTCGAGGTCGACAGCGACGCCACATTGCTGTTCGTCGTGGAGAGGCCCGTCGAGAGCGAGCTCACGCCAGTCGACAGCGAGCTAGCCGTGGTCGACGTCGAGGTCGACAGTGACGCGACATTGCTGTTCGTCGTCGAGAGACCCGTGGAGAGCGAACTCACCCCAGTCGACAGCGAGCTGGCCG
>NZ_JAWRWU010001439.1:0-244 GCF_046535395.1 Cupriavidus sp. SIMBA_020
GGGCGGCTTTCTCGACCAATCGGCCGACAGCATCGATCGGCTGGTGGCCTTGAACACGACCGCGTTGACGCGCCTGGCGGCCGCCGCCGCGCCGCGGCTGGCGCAGGCGGGCGAAGGCGCGATCGTCAACATCGGTTCGGTGGTCGGCCTGTCGCCGGAATTCGGCATGACCCTCTACGGCGCGACCAAGGCGTTCGCCCTGTTTCTGTCGCAGGGGCTGAGCCTGGAGCTTGCGCCCAAGGGG
>NZ_JAWRWU010001440.1:0-244 GCF_046535395.1 Cupriavidus sp. SIMBA_020
CGTGTCCGGATCCAGGCCCAGGTTGAACTGGTCGTCCCAGCGGAACTCGAAGCGCGCCTTGGACAGCGCGTTGTCGCGGATCGCCGCGCCCGGATGGCCCTTGGCCAGGTCCGCCGCATGCGCCGCGATCTTGTACGTGATGATGCCGTCCTTCACGTCCTTCTTGTTCGGCAGCCCCAGGTGTTCCTTGGGCGTCACGTAACAGAGCATCGCCGTGCCGTACCAGCCGATCAGCGCCGCGCCG
>NZ_JAWRWU010001441.1:0-244 GCF_046535395.1 Cupriavidus sp. SIMBA_020
GTGGGAGATCGGCAAGAGCTTCGATCACGCGGCGCCGATCGGCCCGATCCATCCGGTGGCCCGGACCGGCCACTACAAGGAAGGCGACATCTGGCTTGCCGTCAACGGCGAGCGCAAGCAGCAGGCCACGCTGTCGCACATGATCTGGTCGGTGGCCGAGCAGATCTCGCGGCTGTCGCAGGCGTTCGAGCTGTTTCCCGGCGACCTGATCTATTCGGGCACGCCGGAGAACGTCGGCCCGGTG
>NZ_JAWRWU010001442.1:0-244 GCF_046535395.1 Cupriavidus sp. SIMBA_020
TGTTTTCAACCCACCTCGACCAAATTTTCCCTTTATAAGAACAACCAATACTAACCCTACCATTTCCTCCATAACCATGCCCAAATACATTTGATTTGTAAGAATTTATTTTGTTGGATTCCGATATACCCTCTCCTACATCAATACCCGCAAACATTTTATACCTAATAGGACCATCTATTCCGCTATTTAATCCAACGGTACCCAACATTAAACGTTTGATTCCAGACAAACATTTAAATAC
>NZ_JAWRWU010001443.1:0-244 GCF_046535395.1 Cupriavidus sp. SIMBA_020
GTCCTGCAGGCGTTCGTCGCGGAAGGCGGTGTGGGCTGTGCGACGCCCGCCGAACTCGGCGCGCAATGCGAAGTGGTCGTCACGCTCGTGGTCAATGCCGCGCAAACCGAGGCGGTGCTGTTCGGCGAACAGGGCGCGGTCCCGGCGATGAAGCCAGGCGCCGTGGTGATTTCGAGCGCGACGGTCGCGCCGGACTTCGCGATCGACCTCGGCAAGCGCATCGAGGCGGCTGGTTTGCAGATGC
>NZ_JAWRWU010001444.1:0-244 GCF_046535395.1 Cupriavidus sp. SIMBA_020
TTCGCCGCCGGCAGGAACAGGTCCAGCCGCTCGTCCTGACCCATGCCGTAACGCAGGTTCAGCAGGCCGGGGCGGCGCGATTTCACCGCGGCGGCCGACTCGGCGTAACGGCGCACGCAGGCGTCGAAGTCCGCCACCGACTCGCGGGCGTTGTATTGCACCTCGCGCTCGGCGATGGTGGGGAAAAAGAGATCGATGTCCGCGTCACGCATGAATGGCCTGCCTGTCGTCCTGGGAAATGATG
>NZ_JAWRWU010001445.1:0-244 GCF_046535395.1 Cupriavidus sp. SIMBA_020
TATTGCGGCGACATCAGCACGAGCGGAATGCCGCTGAACACCGGCTGCAACAGGCTGCCGATCAATCCCATGTCGTGATACAGCGGCAGCCAGCTGACGAACACGTCGTCGGGGCGCACGCCGAGTCCCGCCTGGATCGCGATCTCGTTGGCGAGCAGATTGCCGTGGCTCACCATCACGCCCTTCGGCGATCCCGTCGATCCCGAGGTGTACTGGAGAAACGCGAGATCGTCCGCGCGCACGG
>NZ_JAWRWU010001446.1:0-243 GCF_046535395.1 Cupriavidus sp. SIMBA_020
CGCCGAAGCCTGCGGCACCACGCGCGAGCGCGTCACCAACCCCGACAACATGTCGCCCACCACGCGCGGCCTGCAGGCGTGGTGCTATTCGGTGGCGATGCGCGAAGACCCGGTGGTGGCGGTGGCCGCGCTGGTGGTCGGGCTGGAATCGCAGGTGCCGTCGATCTACCGCAAGCAGACGCCCACGCTGCGCGAGCAGTACCAGTTCACGGACGAAGAGGTGGAATTCTTCGACCTGCATAT
>NZ_JAWRWU010001447.1:0-243 GCF_046535395.1 Cupriavidus sp. SIMBA_020
GCTTGAACTCGCGCGGCTTGAGGACGATCGGCTTACCGGCGCGCGTCACCTTGCGCGACAGCAAATCGATGCTGAGATCGGCGAGCTTCAACGCCGTGTCGAAGCCGTTGTCCTGCGAACGCCGCGCGAGCGCTTCGAGCTGAACGCCATCGAATCCATCGCGGTGATGGTCAGCCGCGACCTGGGGGTGGCGATCCTGCCGCGTTCCACCAACGGCGCAATCGAACGGCTCGGCCTGCTGGC
>NZ_JAWRWU010001448.1:0-243 GCF_046535395.1 Cupriavidus sp. SIMBA_020
TCGGCCGCCTGGCCGACCAGCATGCCGAGGCCGTCGGCCGTCAGCGCGGCGCCATCCTGGCGCGCCTGGCGCATGAACGCCGTCGGCTGGGCGCCGTACATCATGTCGTAGGCGGCGGCGCCTTCGGCGTACAGGCCGGCGGGCAGCTCGGGGGCGGCGTCCTGCAGCCCGCTGGCGGTGGCGTTGACGACCAGGTTCCAGCCGCCGGGCAGGGCGGCATCGGGCAGGCCGCCGGCGGTAACG
>NZ_JAWRWU010001449.1:0-243 GCF_046535395.1 Cupriavidus sp. SIMBA_020
GTTCACGCGCTCCTGCAAGATCGGGAAATCGCGGCGCACGGCGTTCACATCGAACGGCGGATGCGCGGACGACTTCAGACCGTGCGGCACGGCCGCCTCGCGCTCGTCGACGAAATAGCGCGCGCTTTCGCCGCTTACTCCGCTCACACTGGGTACGCCCACACTGCGCGGTTCGAACACGACGAGATCGCGCAACACGTCGCCGCCGGGCAGGCCGAACGCTTGCGGCGAAGCCTGTCCTTG
>NZ_JAWRWU010001450.1:0-243 GCF_046535395.1 Cupriavidus sp. SIMBA_020
GAGCGGACCCGGCCAGAAGGCGTCGACGAGCTTTTGCGCGGCTTCCGGCCACTCGGCGGCCCAGTACTGCGGATCGCCGCCCGGCGGCAGATGCACGATCACCGGATGGTTGGCGGGACGCCCCTTCGCGGCGTAAATACGCGCGACGGCTTCCGGGCTCGCCGCGTCGCCGCCGAGGCCGTAGACGGTCTCGGTCGGAAACGCGACCAGTTCGCCCGCATCGAGCAGCGCGGCGGCGTGCTC
>NZ_JAWRWU010001451.1:0-243 GCF_046535395.1 Cupriavidus sp. SIMBA_020
GGCCGCGGCGCTGGGCCGTGGCGCGGGCTTTCGCGATATCTGGTCGCGCGGCTTCGTCTCCGGTTTCCTGCTCTACAGCCCGGCCTGGCTGCAAGGTGGTACGCCGCCCGCGGCCGCGCCGTGGCTGCCGACCTTGCTGGTCGGACTGTTGCTCGCCTGGCCTTTGCTGTGGCTGTGCGAGGCGCTGTGGTGGCGGCGCGGGACGCGCGGCGCCTGATCCCGGAAAAGATCGCCGCGCCCGAG
>NZ_JAWRWU010001452.1:0-243 GCF_046535395.1 Cupriavidus sp. SIMBA_020
CGTCCACCTGCTTGTTGATGACCGACAGCAGGTTGGCTTCGTGGTTGCTCGACCGCACCGTCTTGAAGAAGGTCTTGGGTTCGATCTTGTTGGCGGCCCACAGGTAGTAGCCAGGCACGGCGGTGCCGGACGTGGAATTGGGATCGCCCGCGCCGTAGCTGAGCTGGCCGCGGCGCTTGAGCACGTCGTCCAGCGTCTTCAGGTCGCTGTCCTTGTTGACGATCAGCAGCGACCAGTAGCCCG
>NZ_JAWRWU010001453.1:0-243 GCF_046535395.1 Cupriavidus sp. SIMBA_020
GTTTCGTAGCCTTCGTACGAGGTGTCCGAGACGACATGCCATTGATTGTCCGCCGCGAGTGTCGCGGCATGTTCGACGGACGCGTCGTAGTCGCCTTCAATCCGGACGATGCGTGCGCCGTAGTGCGCGATGGCGTCCTCGCGTTCGCGGCTGACGTTGGCATGAAGCACGATCACGCATTGGCAGCCGATATCGCGTGCGGCCGCGGCCAGCGCTTTGCCGTGGTTGCCGTCCGTCGCACTG
>NZ_JAWRWU010001454.1:0-243 GCF_046535395.1 Cupriavidus sp. SIMBA_020
GTGCACGCGTTGCCGGCGGGCGGCCATCAACGGCTGCGCCCCGTGCACGTCGACGACCTCGCCGAACTCGTCGCGCGGCTCGTCGTTTCGCCGGCGGCCGGCCATTCGGTCATCGATGCGGTCGGCGCTGACGAAGTCGAATACCGCGAGATGCTGAGCGGCTATCGCGCCGCGCTGGGCTTCCCGCCGGCAGCCCGCATTGCGCTGCCGGGCCCGCTGGTCGGGGCGGCGGCCGCGCTGGTC
>NZ_JAWRWU010001455.1:0-243 GCF_046535395.1 Cupriavidus sp. SIMBA_020
GGCCGATCGCGGCAGTCGGCACCTGGCCGCTGATCACGACCATCGGGATCGAATCCATGTAGGCCGTCGCGATGCCGGTCACCGCATTGGTGACACCGGGGCCGGACGTCACGAGACAGACGCCGACGTTGCCGGTGGAACGCGCATACGCATCGGCTGCGTGCACGGCCGCCTGTTCGTGGCGCACCAGCACGTGCTGAATCTTGTCCTGCTTGTAAAGCTCGTCGTAGATGTAGAGTACCG
>NZ_JAWRWU010001456.1:0-243 GCF_046535395.1 Cupriavidus sp. SIMBA_020
CAGCTTGCATTTTCTGGTGGAGGAGGTTGGATTCGAACCAACGTAGGCGTAAGCCAACAGATTTACAGTCTGCCCCCTTTAGCCACTCGGGCACCCCTCCGCAGAGAACTGACGATTATGAGGGAACAACCGCTCGATGTCAAGGCTTGCTTGATCGTTCCCACACCACAGCTTTCACCTATAAGGTAAATTCCTCTTCGCGTAAACGCACAAACCCCACCGGTGTGGGGTGGGGTCTGTGTT
>NZ_JAWRWU010001457.1:0-243 GCF_046535395.1 Cupriavidus sp. SIMBA_020
GGGGTGCGGCTGCTGCAGCGGCTTGGGTTTGAGGTTGTAGTTACGGAAGCGATAGAAGTCGCCGTTGAAGGTGAAGTTGTCCTGCGTCCAGATGCCCTTGAGCGCGCGGATGAACTCCTCGGAACGGCGATAGCGTTCGTCGTGGTCCAGCCACGGCTCACCAATGGCGTGGAACTCGCCCTTGAACCAGCCCGAGACCACGTTGATGGCGATGCGGCCATTGGTGAACTGGTCGATGCTGGC
>NZ_JAWRWU010001458.1:0-243 GCF_046535395.1 Cupriavidus sp. SIMBA_020
GATGTCGTCTGCGTCGTTTAGGTGCGGTGGTGGCATGCGATTGATCATGCCGGCCTGACGTTTTTCCTTCAACCTGTACGAGTCGCCGGAGATCGGCACGACGTGTGCGTGATGAAGAAGCCGGTCGAGGAGCGCCGCCGTGAGCGTTGCATCGTCAGCGAAGGTCTGGTCCCACTGGCCGAACGAACGGCAGATTGCTGGTCAGGATGAGACTGCCGGTTTCGTATGGTTTGGCGACCACCT
>NZ_JAWRWU010001459.1:0-243 GCF_046535395.1 Cupriavidus sp. SIMBA_020
GGACGGGCCGGTACCACGACGCAGCCGGTCAGGATGGCCGCCGCGAGCGTGAGCAGGATGAGGATCTTCATGATCGTGCGCCGGTTCGGTCGGAGTCATTCACCTGGACGGGTTCAGGCCCAGTGGCCCGGCACCCAGCGCCAGTTCGGACCGTGAGCGATCCAGTGGCCCGGCACCCAATGGTAGCCCGCGCGCACCGGCTGCCAGTGACCGGGACGCCAGACATAGTCTCCGTGTGCCCAG
>NZ_JAWRWU010001460.1:0-243 GCF_046535395.1 Cupriavidus sp. SIMBA_020
GGGGCGAGACGTCCTTGGTCAGCTCGAAGATCGGCTTGACGTTGTCCGTCTTGGCCAGTTCAGCATGGAAGAACGCCAGCTTGGGGGCGATGGCGCCGCGCGCCAGGGCGCTCTTGGGGAACGGGCCGTGCTCGATGTTGGCATCGAATTCGACCATGCCGTCGGGCATTTCCTGCGGGCTCTTGTCGTTCTTGACGAACGACAGGCCGTAACGCGCCTGGGTCGAGAACAGGCCGCGCTCAT
>NZ_JAWRWU010001461.1:0-243 GCF_046535395.1 Cupriavidus sp. SIMBA_020
TCTGCAGCTCGAAGCGGTAATGGAGAAGGCAAGCCTGTTATTACTTTCCGATTCGGAGTTTCCGGTTCGCCTGGATCGAGAAAAGCCGTGGGCGTTCAGCTTGAGTCCTTTGAGAGCCCCTGAGGGGCACATCGTTGGTGTCCTGGTGCAAGGGCAAGAAGTACAGTCGTCAGCCCTTGAACCCGTACCGTCGCACATTATGCTGGGTCGAGATCGCCGTATGTTTGACCAGGCACCGGGGTT
>NZ_JAWRWU010001462.1:0-243 GCF_046535395.1 Cupriavidus sp. SIMBA_020
TCAGTGCATCCTCCACCATCGACTGAACATCGCTTCGCGAAGGGGCGGAAAGCGACTGCGAATCACCATTTCCCGACAGATTATTTACACTCATTGATGTACTCCCGGTTCGAACTTCGTTTTCGTAAGACACGATAGACAGGCACATGCATCCGTCTGCCCGGGAGCCCGTCACCCCCGGACGACGGCCCGTTCCAGCGTGATACCAAATGCATCGCCCGCCACCCTGCGGTCGCTTCGGTG
>NZ_JAWRWU010001463.1:0-243 GCF_046535395.1 Cupriavidus sp. SIMBA_020
GGCTCACTGGGCCTATCAGCAGGTGCTGGGGGACATCCGCCGGGTCAAGGCCCTGATCGAGCAAAAGCGCATAAAGGCGCCGTTCGACGGCGTACTCGGCGTGCGCAAGGTCAACCTCGGCCAATACCTGAAAGCCGGTGAACCTGTGGTGTCCCTGACCGACGCACGCACCCTGTACGCCAACATCACCCTGCCCGAGCGCTCCCTGGCCGCACTGGCCACAGGGCAGGACATGGCCGTGGC
>NZ_JAWRWU010001464.1:0-243 GCF_046535395.1 Cupriavidus sp. SIMBA_020
CTTGAGCACGCGAAACGCATGTTCAACCTTGGCGCGCACGCCAGCCTTCAGACGCTCAATCTGGTTGTATATCGCGTCCAGACGATTGTTCAGGTCCAGTTGTCGACGCTTACCTGGTCGCATCGCGACATGCCAACGTACCGGGTTTGCCTGACAGCGCTTCTCAATACCCTGATATCCGGCGTCAGCGTACACATCCTTTTCCTGGCCGTGCAACAGCGCTTCGGCCGCATTGATGTCGTG
>NZ_JAWRWU010001465.1:0-243 GCF_046535395.1 Cupriavidus sp. SIMBA_020
GAGTTCGCGGCGCAGCGCGTCGGCGTCGAGCGGCTGATGCACCGCGTCGCGCGCCTGCGCATGCGAGAGATTGAACGCGAGCAGCGGCGCCGTGGGCAGCGCATTGCCCGCGCGACCGAGCGCGATGCGCGCGTTCGTGAACGCCTTCAGCCCGCCCCACGGATTCTTTTCGACGGCGTCGCTCATGCGCCCAGCTCCGTGCCCGCGCCGATCCATTCGTGCGCACCCGCCAGCAGCGGCACG
>NZ_JAWRWU010001466.1:0-243 GCF_046535395.1 Cupriavidus sp. SIMBA_020
GTCAACGGATGCACAGCGTGTGCGTGAACTGATCCTGCAGGCATTTGCCGACCACGAGGACGTCCTTGATACGCCGGCGCCCAACGTGTTCCTGGATGGCATCGAAGGCGGCAACCTGGTGTTCAACGCCAAGGGCTATGTGTCGTCGCCACGCTCGTCGTACGGTGTGCGCAGCGCCTTGTTGTTCACATTGCTGCAGCGGTTGCACGAGGCCGGGCTGGAGGTGTCGTCGCCGCCCACGAT
>NZ_JAWRWU010001467.1:0-243 GCF_046535395.1 Cupriavidus sp. SIMBA_020
GGTCGGCTTGCATTGCGGGTGGCGGGTGACGCGGCAAAGGATGCGGAACTGCTGCACGAGGTGGTCCAGTTCCTGAACAGGATGGGGCACGGTGATGCGCCGCAGTGGTTGAAGGCGCTCGACGTCGGCAAGTACCAGTCGCAGTTGCTCTCCAAGGTGAAAGACTTCTGTGCGACCGTGCGTCTGGCTATCGAGCGCTCGCTGAAAGCGCGCGTCGGACAGCTTCTGCCAGAGATGTGGCGC
>NZ_JAWRWU010001468.1:0-243 GCF_046535395.1 Cupriavidus sp. SIMBA_020
GTTCGGCGTGCGCGCGCGTCTCGTGCTACCGGGCCGTGCACCGGACACCCGTTTCGCCGACAACGCGCGCGTGCACATGCACGGCTTCGAGCACGAGGCTTATGCGGAGTTTGCGGCGGGGGCCTTCAAGCGCATGGTCGACGAATCCGCGCCGATTACCCATGCGCGGGACGTTGCCGAAGCCGTGTGGCGTGCGGCCACCGATCCGGCGTGCCCGATGCGCATTCCGGCCGGCGCCGATGC
>NZ_JAWRWU010001469.1:0-243 GCF_046535395.1 Cupriavidus sp. SIMBA_020
CCTGGTGGACCTGGCGCGCCGCCACGGCCTGATGCTGATCGAGGACGGCGCCTACGCCTTCCTCGCCGCGCAAGCGCCACCGCCGCTGGCGGCCCTCGCGCCCGAGGCGACGCTCTACGTATCCAGCCTGTCCAAGAGCGTCGCCACCGGCCTGCGCGTCGGCTCGGTCAGCGCGCCGCCAGCCTGGATTCCCAAGCTGGAACGCGCCATCCGCGCCACCACCTGGAACACGCCCGCCACCCT
>NZ_JAWRWU010001470.1:0-243 GCF_046535395.1 Cupriavidus sp. SIMBA_020
GGGCTGGCGCTGAAGTACACCGGCCTGGCCGACCGCATGGCGGGCGCGCTGTCGCGGCGCCTGTCGGGTTCGTATCCGAAGGTGGTGGCCGGCGTGGTGGCGCTGACCTACCTGCTGGCGTTCGTGATGCCGTCGAACATGGGCCGCATCGCGCTGCTGATGCCGATCGTGCTGGCCTATGCCGACCAGATCGGGCTGGTGGCGGGCCGTCGTGGACGCATTGGCCTGACGCTGGCGGTGGGC
>NZ_JAWRWU010001471.1:0-243 GCF_046535395.1 Cupriavidus sp. SIMBA_020
CGGGCTCGTCTTCGACCACCTTGCCTTCGAACAGATTGGTCGAGCCGATGAACTCGGCCGAGAAGCGGCTGTTCGGATATTCGTAGACTTCGTTCGGCGAGCCGATCTGCACGATCTGCCCTTCGCTCATCACCGCGAGCCGGTTCGCCATCGTCATCGCCTCTTCCTGGTCGTGCGTGACCATGATGCAGGTGACGCCGACCTTCTTCAGGATGTTGACGAGCTCGATCTGCGTGCGCTGGC
>NZ_JAWRWU010001472.1:0-243 GCF_046535395.1 Cupriavidus sp. SIMBA_020
GTCGATGTTCGCGTACCGCGTGTCGAGATCGTTGCCGTACGTGCGCAACCGCTCGACGAGCGACGAATGGTTCGCCTGCGCGGGCGTCGCGGGCGTCATCTGCACCGCCGGCGCCGCATCGGCCGCCACGCGCGACATCGCGACGCCCGATGCCGACGGCGACGCCGCGGCCGCGCCCGGCTGCATCAACGCATCGAACTGGCGCACCTGCGCCGGATCGGACGCCGTGCCCGCCTGCTGTAC
>NZ_JAWRWU010001473.1:0-243 GCF_046535395.1 Cupriavidus sp. SIMBA_020
CGTTCCAGACCGATCCTACCTCGGCGTTCGGCGGCATCATCGCTTTCAACCGCGAAGTGGACGAAGCCGCGGCGCAAGCCGTGTCGAAGCAGTTCGTCGAAGTGCTGATCGCGCCGTCGTTCTCGGACGCGGCCAAGGCCGTGTTCGCGGCGAAGCAGAACGTGCGTCTGCTCGAAATCGCGCTGGGCGAAGGCCATAACGCGTTCGATCTGAAGCGCGTGGGCGGAGGCCTGCTGGTGCAGT
>NZ_JAWRWU010001474.1:0-243 GCF_046535395.1 Cupriavidus sp. SIMBA_020
GGACACGGCGCTTACATCGAGCGGCGCGCTGGTCTTCGCCTTGATCTCGCCGACGCTCACGCCGTCGGCGAGTTCGAGCACCTTCAGGCCGTGCGGCGTCACTTCGATCACACCGAGATCTGTGATGATCAGGTCGACCACGCCGACACCCGTCAGCGGCAGGTTGCATTCGTCGAGAATCTTGTGCTGGTCGCCCTTCGCGACGTGCTCCATCAGCACGACGACGCGCTTCACGCCCGCGAC
>NZ_JAWRWU010001475.1:0-243 GCF_046535395.1 Cupriavidus sp. SIMBA_020
CGCTGTTCGCACGCTAACTCACGAGCTAATCGACGGACCAAGCCACCCGCCGACTCACGCGCGGGCGAGTCGGCGCGCGGCACACGCCACGCGATACACGCGGCACATGCAGCCGCAGCCGCACGCGCTCGCACCGCGCGCGACAACGCCCCATGCGCAGCAACTTGCGGCGCAGAACCCCGCGCCGCTGACGCTCAGCCCATCGCCGACGTCGCCACCTTGTCGAGCGTGATCGGCAGATCG
>NZ_JAWRWU010001476.1:0-242 GCF_046535395.1 Cupriavidus sp. SIMBA_020
ATGCCGTGGCCAATGCCTCCGGCCCGGCCATACGAGACATCGTATGGAAAATAATATTTTTTCATTGGAACTCGCATGGCCGGGTCCAGATAATGGCTCCACATAAAAAAACCATACGGAGACATCAAGATGACCAAGCCATGCATGGCGAGGCGCTTGCGGCTGGGCGCCGCCATCGCACTCGCCCTGAGCTTTTCCTCTGCCTGGGCCCAGGCCCCCTATCCCGCCAAACCCATCACGCT
>NZ_JAWRWU010001477.1:0-242 GCF_046535395.1 Cupriavidus sp. SIMBA_020
ATCTTGGATCAGCGAGCGCACGTCGGGCGCGGCGATCGCCGAAGTCGCGCGTAACTTCGGCGCGTTTTCGCTGGTCCGCTTGCCGGCCGACGAACTCGCGCTGGCGATCAATCAGGCGTATGCGCGCCAGGACGGCAGCGCCGCGCAGGTCGTCGGCGAGGTCGAAGGCGAAGTCGACCTGTCGCGACTGATGCAGGACATCCCCGAAGTCGAGGATCTGCTCGAATCGGAAGACGACGCGC
>NZ_JAWRWU010001478.1:0-242 GCF_046535395.1 Cupriavidus sp. SIMBA_020
CCTTACTCGTTTTCTTCGAAGTAATGCCCGAATTTCACCTGCTTCGTGCGGATATAGCGCTCGTTTTCCTCGCGCATCGGAATCGCCAGCGCGACGCGTTCGATCGTCGGAATACCGTGCTTCGAGAGCGTGTCGAACTTGTTCGGATTGTTGCTCATCAGGCGCACCGACTTGACCTTCAGCAGGCGCAGGATCGCCGCCGCCGAATCGTATTCGCGCGCGTCGTCGGGCAGGCCGAGATC
>NZ_JAWRWU010001479.1:0-242 GCF_046535395.1 Cupriavidus sp. SIMBA_020
CAATATAAAATTATATACTGCCTAATTGTACATTTACAGGGAGTGTTCACACCAACATAACTAAATACCAATTCCATCTAGTTTGTCGTTCAGCCTAGATAGTTTGAGTAACCAAAGCCCTGAAGAGTCAATCTGTCTCAAGCAGCACTCAGGTTAGGTAATTAGTCTATTTGAATTTTAGGTGTGACAAAAATCAGCAGTTCGCGCTTTTCATTAAACTCGCTTGTGCTTTTAAATAGTCT
>NZ_JAWRWU010001480.1:0-242 GCF_046535395.1 Cupriavidus sp. SIMBA_020
GACGTGAACCGCACGGAAATCGTATACAAAAACTTGCGGCAGGCGATCATCGAACAGGCGCTGCTGCCCGGCGACAAGCTGCCCGAAGACGTCATTGGCGAACGCTTCGGTGTCAGCCGCACCATCGTCCGCGGCGTCCTGACCCGCCTGTTCAGCGAAGGCCTGGTCGACCTGCGCCCCAATCGCGGCGCGGCGGTGGCCCGCCCCAGCCTGGAAGAAGCGCACGACATCTTCGAAGCCCG
>NZ_JAWRWU010001481.1:0-242 GCF_046535395.1 Cupriavidus sp. SIMBA_020
ATGCTGCCGAAGCTCGACGGCTTCGGCGTGCTGCGCGCGGTGCGCGCGAAGAAGGACACGCCGGTCATCATGCTGACCGCGCGCGACCGCGTGGACGACCGCGTGCACGGTCTGCGCGACGGCGCCGACGACTATCTGACCAAGCCGTTTTCGTTTCTCGAACTGGTCGAGCGGCTGCGCGCGCTCACGCGGCGCGCCCGCGCGCAGGAGTCCACGCTCATTTCGGTGGGCGATCTGCAGGT
>NZ_JAWRWU010001482.1:0-242 GCF_046535395.1 Cupriavidus sp. SIMBA_020
TCGGTCGTCAGCAGTTCGAATTCGAGCCCGTTGGCCGGGCGCGCCTGCACGGGCGCGTGCGTATCGTGGGATGAACCTTCGGTCATCGCGTCATTCTCCTTGCCACCGGAAAACAGTCCGGCGCATGTTGGACAGGCCGCCAGGAATCCGGCGGCGGGAAAAGCGGGTGCGGGCCGGCATGGCGCGCACAGCGGGAAATCGGGTGGGGGCGACGGGCATGCGGTGCGGCGCCGTCGCACCCG
>NZ_JAWRWU010001483.1:0-242 GCF_046535395.1 Cupriavidus sp. SIMBA_020
GGTCGTTGAAACCCGCGTCGATCAGCACGAAGTCGTGCTGCGGCCGGCGGTTCACGGCCTGCACTTCGGTGACGAGCGTGCCGGCCTCGGCGACGAGGAAGCGGCCCGGTTCGATCTCGATGCGCACCGCGTGGCCGAGATGCCGTTCGATCCGCTTGCGCGCGGCATCCCACTGGTTGAAGTAGTGACCGACGTCGACGCGCGGCTCGCCGCCGCGATACGGAATCGACAACCCGCCGCCC
>NZ_JAWRWU010001484.1:0-242 GCF_046535395.1 Cupriavidus sp. SIMBA_020
GTAGGTCAGCAGGTTCATCCCGATCGCGCGGATACCATCCTCCGGCGTGGCAAAGGTGGCAAAGCGCGGATCATTGCCCTCGACCTCGCCGTCGAAGCCGGCACCCTTCTGGATGTTGCCAGGGTTGTTGTTGCGAATCCCGCGCGGCGCGTTGGCAGGCATGCGCCACGAGTCGCGGGCGACGAAGCCCTCGCCAGCGGCGTACCCGTCCGGCGCCGGCAATGCCGCGCGCTGGATCGGCC
>NZ_JAWRWU010001485.1:0-242 GCF_046535395.1 Cupriavidus sp. SIMBA_020
CGCGCCGGCCGCTTGCACGCTGCGCGTGCAGACGGCCGCGCTCGCCGATCTGTTCTGCATGCTGCCGACGCTCGAGCGCGTCGATGCGGTGACGTTGCGCTTCGACGGGCCGTCGGTCGAGCACGTGGTGCGCACGTTGAACAGCCTGTCGGCCATGTCGTTCATGCTGCGGTGAGGCGCGGCGCGTCACGCAGGCCCGGCGGGTGTCTCGAGCCGGAACGCTGCAATCGCGGCGGCTGGCG
>NZ_JAWRWU010001486.1:0-242 GCF_046535395.1 Cupriavidus sp. SIMBA_020
CTGGCGGCCACGATCCTGGACCGACGTCGCCAGCCCGGGCTTGATCACTTCGATGAGCGGTTCGTCATGCGACATGGAGCGTCTCCAGAAGGCGGGCGTTGTACTGTTCGGGCGCCGCCATGAATTCGGACAGCGAGAACGACACGGGACGGATGTCGAGCTGGAAGGTGCCGGCCTCGACCCGCGCCACCGCGGCGTCGTACTCGGCGCGGCTGATCGGCTTGAACTTGACGATGTCCCCG
>NZ_JAWRWU010001487.1:0-242 GCF_046535395.1 Cupriavidus sp. SIMBA_020
GTCGTGGTCGGTAGATGGCGTTAACGGTGAGCGCGGTTGTTTAGGCGAATGTAAGTCTGCCTTTGGTTGTTGAGGCGAAATGGGCTCAGCTGCAATAGGTGCTTCTTTTTTAGTCGCTGGTACAGGTTCGCTAGGCTGATTAACCGGCTTGCGCTGTTTTTTGATTGGTTTGGCTTCGGGATCAAAGTCTCTTACTTGTGGCTCTGCATGCTCGGTGGCATTTTTTATCCGTTCTAAAGTGG
>NZ_JAWRWU010001488.1:0-242 GCF_046535395.1 Cupriavidus sp. SIMBA_020
CCGTCCAGCCATTGCTGTTGCGGAACTTGTTCAACGCCTCGTCCGTCATGAACAGCACGAACATCGCCTTGGACTGCGCGCCCGCCTGGAAGCCGATCGAGCCGGCGGTGGTGCTGTAGTAGCCGGCGTTGGCGCCGCCCACGCGCAGCACGCCCTTGCCGTGTTGCGCGCCGATGAAGAAGCTGCCGCTCAACACGTCAGGGAAGATCAGCACGCCCTTGGCGCGCGCGACCAGATCCTTG
>NZ_JAWRWU010001489.1:0-242 GCF_046535395.1 Cupriavidus sp. SIMBA_020
GGCCGATCGACCACACGAGCCATTTCGGCAGGATACGCCGCGGGATCGGGTAGTCGGCGCCATACCGTTCGAGCAGCGTCGCCGCCATCGCCGGCAGGCTCGTGTTGTGACCCGACACGATGTAGCGGCCGTTCGCGTCCGGCAGGAACGCGGCCCGCAGGTGCGCGTCGGCGACATCGCGGACGTCGACCGCGCCCATGCCGAGATCCGGCACGCCCATTTTCATCGTGCCGTCGCCCATC
>NZ_JAWRWU010001490.1:0-242 GCF_046535395.1 Cupriavidus sp. SIMBA_020
TCGGTGACGCCCATCGTCGCGCCATCCCAGCGCACGTCCATGCCGACCTTCACGAAGATCGTGACGATGCCGGTGTCCTGGCAGATCGGACGGCGGCCTTCGGCGCACATGCGGCTGTTGGTGAGGATCTGCGCGATCGCGTCCTTCGCTGCCGGGCTCTCTTCGAGCTCGTAGGCGCGGCCGAGCGCTTCGATGTAATCCTGCGGATGGTAGTAGCTGATGTACTGGAGCGAATCCGCGAT
>NZ_JAWRWU010001491.1:0-242 GCF_046535395.1 Cupriavidus sp. SIMBA_020
CGCCATCCCGCCCGACACCTCGGACGGCATCAAGTCGCGCGCGCCGCGCAGCCCGACCGCGTTGAGCTTCATCAGCACGAGGTCGCGGACCAGGTCTTCGGGCAGGTCGGTGTGTTCGCGCAGCGCGAACGCGACGTTCTCGAACACCGACATGTCGGTGAACAGCGCGCCGAACTGAAACAGCATGCCCATCTTGCGGCGCAGCGCGTACAGGCCGTCGCGCGTCTGCGCGCCGACGTCGG
>NZ_JAWRWU010001492.1:0-242 GCF_046535395.1 Cupriavidus sp. SIMBA_020
GGGATAGCGTTCGAGCTGAGTTTTAAAATCATCAACACACAACCCTTCATCATCTTGTTTTATATCTATAAGCTGCGCGCCACATGCTGCAAATGCTTTACGAGCAGGCGGGTAACCTAAGGTTTCGGTTGCAACATAATCGCCTTTATTAATAAAGGCTTTTGATACTAAAAAAAGCGCTTCTTGAGAGCCATTACACATAAGAATATCGGCTGTTTTTAGGTTTCGTGCTTTGTGTAAAT
>NZ_JAWRWU010001493.1:0-242 GCF_046535395.1 Cupriavidus sp. SIMBA_020
GGTTTTAAGTTGCGGTAAATATGCTGTAAAAACGCTAACTGTTTGTTACTAGTTTTGTGAGTGAAATTTCGGGTATTGCTGGCCTCGCCTCCTTTGCTGGTACCAAACGGCGGGTTAGCCAAAATTATATCGGCGCCTTTTAATGCTTTACCCGCATCGCCCAGTGCATTACCTAAATGTATTACGCCCTCGTCGTCGCCTTCCATACCGTGTAATAAGCAGTTCATTAATGCTAAACGACG
>NZ_JAWRWU010001494.1:0-242 GCF_046535395.1 Cupriavidus sp. SIMBA_020
GATGTCGTGCATCTGCGCACGCGTGATCGTGCCCAGCCCGAGCTTCTTCGCGACGAGCTGCGCGGTGGCCGGCATCAGCTGCATCAGCCCGCCCGCGCCGACCGACGAACGCGCGTTCGTGATGAAGCGCGACTCCTGGCGGATCAGCCCGTACGCCCATTCGACGTCGAGCCCGGTCGATTGCGCATAGCGCTCGACGATGTCGCGGTACGGCGACGGATAGCGCAGCGTGAAGTCGTGCT
>NZ_JAWRWU010001495.1:0-242 GCF_046535395.1 Cupriavidus sp. SIMBA_020
ATCGCTCCAGTTCGAGCGAGCGCACGGGGCTCGTCTTGAACAGCAACTGGATCTCGTCGGCCGTTTCGACCTTCCCCTGCCAGTGATAGCGCGACTTGATCGCACCGAACTCCGACACGCATGCGGCCAGCCGCGCGTCGAGCGCACCGTCGGCGAGCACTGCGGCCGTCGCCGCATCCGGCACCGTCGTCAGCATCAACACCACCACCATACGCCCTCCTGGCTGGTTTACCGGCTTTCGC
>NZ_JAWRWU010001496.1:0-242 GCF_046535395.1 Cupriavidus sp. SIMBA_020
GTTGCGCCGTACGGATTGCTCGCCTATTTCCGACGGCGCGGCGGCGCTGGTGCTGGCGTTGAATGCGCTGCTGAGCTGGGTGCTTACGCCGCGCTTTGGCGGCGTGGGCGCGGGCTGCGCGGCGTTGGCGGCGGGGGCGACGTATTGCTTTGGGTGTTCGGTGGTGGGGCGCAAGATTGTGCGGTGGAAGCTGCGCCTCGATGTGCTTGGCGTGACGGTCCTCGTTGCGGTGCTGATCGCAG
>NZ_JAWRWU010001497.1:0-242 GCF_046535395.1 Cupriavidus sp. SIMBA_020
GCGAGTCCGCGCCCGCGCCGCCTGTCGCCGACGACGCCCCGCCCTCACCGTCGTGCACGCTGCCCGGCCGCTCGCCGACCACGTCGAATTCATCGGCGCTGCGCGCCGCTTCGTCGCGCTCCTTGATCAGCAGCCACTGCTCCTGGCGTCCCTCCTGCCGCCCGCTGCGCACCAGCGCCCAGCCGCCGTGCAGCTTCTCGCCATCGAGCCGGAACGTCAGCTTGCCCGCGCGATAGCCGCTG
>NZ_JAWRWU010001498.1:0-242 GCF_046535395.1 Cupriavidus sp. SIMBA_020
CGAACGGTCAGGTGGACGCATGGGCGGGTCTCGATCCGCATATGGCGGCCGCGCAGATCGACGACGGCGCCCGCCTGCTTTACCGCAACGTGGACTTCAACACGTGGGGGTTTCTGAATGCGCGGCAAGACTTTATCGCCGCGCATCCGGATACGCTGGCTCACGTGCTGAAGGCATACGAGAAAGCACGCCTGTGGATCGCCGCCCATCCGGACGAAGCGGCAAAAATCGTCGCGGAGGAT
>NZ_JAWRWU010001499.1:0-242 GCF_046535395.1 Cupriavidus sp. SIMBA_020
AACCACTCGAGCGCATTGCCGATCGACGCGGCGACCACCGCGCGCCACACGCGCGGCGACGAAGCAATGGAGCCGGACTGCGTGACGGCATCCATCGGCGATCTCCTGTCGTTCTACGTCGTATTCGACGCGTGCGGGGCGGGGCCGCGCCGCGCGATGCCGCCGATTATAGGCGCGCAAAAAAGCCGCCGCGCCCGGCAACGGGAACTCGGCGGCTCTCAGGCGGCGCGCGGCGCGAAGGC
>NZ_JAWRWU010001500.1:0-242 GCF_046535395.1 Cupriavidus sp. SIMBA_020
GTCGGCATGCCGTATACGCCCGACGGCCCCGATCTCGACGCGCTGGAAACGCTCGTGCAGATGTGGCGGCCGAAGATGCTCGTGATCAATTCGGTGCTGCAGAACCCGACCGGCACGTCGCTCACGGCGGCGCAGGCGTTTCGCATCCTGCGCCTCGCCGAAGCCTATGACTTCATCGTCGTCGAGGACGATATTTACGGCGATCTCTGCCCGCCGAGTTATCCCGGCACGCGCCTCGCGAG
>NZ_JAWRWU010001501.1:0-242 GCF_046535395.1 Cupriavidus sp. SIMBA_020
GATGCGACGGTGCTGCGCGTCGGCTTCGACGGCAAGCGCGCGGTCGGCGTCGTGGTGTCGCGCGACGGGCGCGTCGAGACGCTCGGCGCGCGGGCTGAGGTGATCCTGTCGGCCGGCGCGTTCAATTCGCCGCAACTGTTGATGTGCTCGGGCATCGGGCCGGCCGCGCATCTGCGAGAACATGGCATTGCCGTGCAGCACGACGCGCCGGATGTCGGCCGCAATCTGATCGACCACATCGA
>NZ_JAWRWU010001502.1:0-242 GCF_046535395.1 Cupriavidus sp. SIMBA_020
ATCCTGTACGGTCTGCACCGCGCCCCGCGCGGCGACCAGCCGCCGCTGGTGCGCTTCGAGCAAAGCGGCGGCCGCGTGCTGTTCGGCCCGGTCAAGGCCCGCGCCGAAACCGAAGCCGCCCCGGTGTCGCGCTACCTGGGGGCGCGCGAAGCGCGCCGCGCTTCCTACGAAATCGACCGCCTGCTGTACGTGGCCGCCACCCGCGCCCGCAAGCGCCTGCATCTGGTTGGCCACGTCGCCAT
>NZ_JAWRWU010001503.1:0-242 GCF_046535395.1 Cupriavidus sp. SIMBA_020
GCCGACAGCGCCGGCGCGCGTTAAGCGGTATCGGTTTCGGATTACAAACGACAAGGGCGGCGCAATCGCGCCGCCCTTGTCGTTGCGCGCGCCGCGTTATTCCTGCGCCATCGACAGCAACGCGTCGCGCGCTTTCGCCAACTGCGCCTGCGCGTCACCGGCGGCGCCCGCGGGCGCCGCCGCCACGACCGCGCCGTCCAGTACCGCGGCCAGGCCATCGGCGGTGGCTTGCAACAGCGCTT
>NZ_JAWRWU010001504.1:0-242 GCF_046535395.1 Cupriavidus sp. SIMBA_020
ATTCTTCACCCGCCAGACGGACTGTTCCCATGACATGGCCACAGCCGCTGACGCGCCACCACCAGGTTCGCCAGCGCGAACAGGCTGAACAGCTGCGCCGTGTTCTTGGCCAGTCCCTTAGAGACGGTTTCATAAAGACTGATCGGCCCGCCGAAGGGTATTCCAGCAGATCAGGCAGCAACCGAGTTTGAGGAACGCGCCGTGAATGTCTGCACGGCGCTCGAAACGAATACGGAGACGAC
>NZ_JAWRWU010001505.1:0-241 GCF_046535395.1 Cupriavidus sp. SIMBA_020
GCCTGACCTATACCTTCAAGCTGCGCGACGGCGTCAAGTTCCACAATGGCGCCACGCTGACCTCGGCCGACGTGCTCTGGAGCTGGCAGCGCTACATGGATCCGAAGACGGACTGGCGCTGCCGCAGCGACTTCGACGGCCGCAACGGACTGAAGGTGACGGACGTGTCGGCGCCGGACGCGCAGACGGTGGTCATGAAGATCGACCGCAAGTCGGCGGTGTTCCTGGATTCGCTCGCGCG
>NZ_JAWRWU010001506.1:0-241 GCF_046535395.1 Cupriavidus sp. SIMBA_020
CTGCAACTATAGCTAAATTTGCATAGCCATTTATGTGTAAGCTGTTTTCTTTTTTACTTAATGTATCACTTAGCTCCAAACGAGCTTTGTTTAAAAATAAAACGTCATAAGGGGCAAGTAACACAAACGTGCCGCCATTCAATCTAAATATCGTTGAATTTGGTAATTCTTCTGTGACATGTTTCAGTATTTTAGCTGCATCTAATACATGCTGGTCACCATCTTGGTAACTTACTATTTG
>NZ_JAWRWU010001507.1:0-241 GCF_046535395.1 Cupriavidus sp. SIMBA_020
GATGCGCCGGCCGGATGGCTTGCTTGGGAACCGTCACGAGCAATGACTGCCAATCTTACACCGCTGCACGACTGTCAAAATCGCGGCGCGCCTCTTCTACCGCGTCAAGATTTTTAGCAGCCCAAACCCATACTCCGCAAAACGCGGCACTCAGCGTGATTCCCAGATCCGTGAGCCTGTACTCCACCTTCGGTGGCACGACTGGATATACGGTGCGCGCAACAAGGCCATCGCGTTCCAT
>NZ_JAWRWU010001508.1:0-241 GCF_046535395.1 Cupriavidus sp. SIMBA_020
GGGGCAATCCGCAAGACCTTGCCGATCGGCTCGACCCCAAAGGTGTCGCGATACTGATCGACGAAGGCCTTCAGGACTTGAAACGGCGGTCGAGCTCCGCCTGGGCGAAAAACGCGCTCGCGACCTTGAGAATCTCGTTGGCACGACGCAATTCCTTGACCTCGCGCTCCAGGGCCTTCAGCCGTTCGCGTTCGTCGGTGCTCACGCCATCACGCTCACCCTGGTCAACCTGGTCACGCTT
>NZ_JAWRWU010001509.1:0-241 GCF_046535395.1 Cupriavidus sp. SIMBA_020
TTCGGTCAATCGCGTGACCAAGGTCGTGAAGGGTGGCCGGATTCTCGGCTTCGCCGCACTGACCGTGGTTGGCGATGGTGATGGCCGCGTCGGTATGGGCAAGGGCAAGTCGAAAGAAGTGCCCGTCGCTGTCCAGAAGGCGATGGAACAAGCTCGTCGCAACATGTTCAAGGTGCCCCTGAAGAACGGCACCCTGCAACACGAAGTGCACGGCAAGCATGGCGCATCGGTCGTCCTCCTC
>NZ_JAWRWU010001510.1:0-241 GCF_046535395.1 Cupriavidus sp. SIMBA_020
CTCGATGACGCGGGCGACGTCGGTGGCGGTGACTTCCTTGTCCTTGACGGCGACCATGCCGCTGGAATTGAAGCTGCGGATATGGCTGCCGGCGATGCCGGTGTAGACGTCTCGGATCTTGCAATCTGCCATCAGCTCGGCTTCTTCAAGCGCGCGCTGAATCGAATTCACAGTGGTCTCGATATTGACGACCACGCCCTTGCGCATGCCGCGCGACTCGTGCTGGCCCAGGCCGAGCACT
>NZ_JAWRWU010001511.1:0-241 GCF_046535395.1 Cupriavidus sp. SIMBA_020
GCCGCCGTCACCGTCCAGCCCGCCTTCCAGCAGGCCCTCGACATAGTTCGGCTCGCCCTGCGCCTTCAGGCTTTCGACCACGCGGTGCACTTCATCGTCGCTGACAAAGGCGCCGTGCACGCGCACCGGCAGGCCGGTGCCCGGCGGCATGTAGAGCATGTCGCCCTGGCCCAGCAGCGTCTCCGCGCCCATCTGGTCGAGAATGGTGCGCGAGTCGATCTTGGACGACACCTGGAACGCG
>NZ_JAWRWU010001512.1:0-241 GCF_046535395.1 Cupriavidus sp. SIMBA_020
GGTCTTGCCGCCGTGACGCTCGTAGAAGTTATGGGTCTTTTGCAGCGCGGCGCGGTCGAGGAAGCGTTCCAGCCCGCGTATGCGCGTATTGAACACCGCCGGTCCGATCGCCCGGCCGATCATGTAGTTGAGCGTGTTGCCCGTGACCGCCGCGACGATCAGGAGCACGAGCAGCAGGCCGAGATTCATCTCGTGCGTGGCCGCGAACGCGCCGCCGATAAACAGCAGCGAATCGCCCGGC
>NZ_JAWRWU010001513.1:0-241 GCF_046535395.1 Cupriavidus sp. SIMBA_020
GCGGCGGCGTTTGTGCATTGGCGGCGGTTGCGCCGACCGTGAGAGCGAGAGAGGCAGCGGCGATCGCGAGAAGGCGCGAAGTAGTCTTGTACATGGTGATGCTCCTGACAAATCCTTGAAGGTTTGGTCCGGTTTGGCACGGCGTCCGAAGCAGGGTGGCCGCAACCGGTGTCCCTAGCGTATAGGCCGGTCAGGAGCGGCGTGTTACGGGCCACGGTGTTGTCATTACGCGACATTACAT
>NZ_JAWRWU010001514.1:0-241 GCF_046535395.1 Cupriavidus sp. SIMBA_020
GGCCAACGGCGTGATGGTGCCCAGCGCATGCAGGTCGCGCGGCAAGGGGCCGCTGCGCGCGGCGGCAACGCTGACCGCCACCGGCTGTTGGGCGTAGCTGGGAATGGCGGCGGGGGCGGGGCCTGGCAGGGCGTAGCGCCATACGGTCCACCCGGCCCAGGCGGCCAGCATGGCGACGGCCACAAGGCCGGCGAGCGCCAGACGCCGGCGCACGTTGGCGGGGCCAGCGGAGAAAGGCAGG
>NZ_JAWRWU010001515.1:0-241 GCF_046535395.1 Cupriavidus sp. SIMBA_020
CTCGAGGCTACCGCGCTTCTCCAGGTTGGGTGTTCCGCTTGCAGTTTGGCTTGCACCGTTTCTGCTTCGGCCCGACTGGTGAATGCTGCGAAAACGCTTGCACCCGATCCGGTCATCCGCGCCGGTGTTGTGCTGCTCGAGATGTTCTCGAACCACTTGATCACCTGCGCTACTTCCGCGTATTTTCCTGCGACAACCGCTTGCATATCGTTCCGGCCGAAACTGTCTGGCCATCCGTTCT
>NZ_JAWRWU010001516.1:0-241 GCF_046535395.1 Cupriavidus sp. SIMBA_020
GCTGGCTGAACAGCCCGCGATGGATCAGCCACGAATAGCCCAGCATCACCGCCACGGACAGGAAGAAGTTGCCGTGCGCCCCCAACAGCACCAGGCTCTGCGCGCCCAGCCCCAGCACCAGCAGCGATTGCAGCAACAGGTAGACCGCCTCGTAGCCCATGACGGCCGGCGTCAGGATGCGATTGCCCGTCAGCGTCTGGAACACGATCGACGACCAGGCGATGGCCACGCCGCCGATCAG
>NZ_JAWRWU010001517.1:0-241 GCF_046535395.1 Cupriavidus sp. SIMBA_020
GCGAGACTCTTGACCTGCGCCCGGTTGGGCCGCTTTTCGCGGCGCAGCCACAGCAGCAGGGCGGCGGGGACGGCGGCGGCGAGCGCGCGGCCGAGACCGTTCAGCAGCGGATGGAATTCGGTGACGACGATGCGCGTCATCGGCAGCGTCAGACTGAAGATCATGACGCCGACGAGGCCGAGCAGCATGCCCTGGGTTTCGCGTGCTTTCATTATGCGGATTCGCGCTCGACAGATCGGCG
>NZ_JAWRWU010001518.1:0-241 GCF_046535395.1 Cupriavidus sp. SIMBA_020
GGAAGACAAGGTCGAAGGCCTCGAACTCGGCGCCGACGACTACCTCTCGAAGCCGTTCGCCTATGCGGAGTTTCTCGCTCGCATCCGCTCGCTGTTGCGACGCGCACCGCGTGGCGCGCGCGACGTGCTGCTCATTGCCGACCTGGAAGTGGATCTGATCAAGCGCCGGGTCCATCGGGGAGGCACCCGCATCGACCTCACCGCCCAGGAGTTCGCGCTGCTTCAGTTGCTGGCCGAACGC
>NZ_JAWRWU010001519.1:0-241 GCF_046535395.1 Cupriavidus sp. SIMBA_020
CCACGAAATGACTCCCGCCCCGAATCCTCAAAGATGCGCCGATGATAGCACCGCGCCCGCGCATCTTTCAGCGCTGCGCATGGCGATTGTTCACGCTGGAAAACAATCAATTCAGCCTGCGTGGCTGTGCAGACGCCTGCCGCCTCCGTACACTGGCCGTCACCGTGACGATCAACCGATGCTCAATCGATAGTCAATCGACACCCAACTTCGAGGAGATGACATGCAGCCCTTTACCGAT
>NZ_JAWRWU010001520.1:0-241 GCF_046535395.1 Cupriavidus sp. SIMBA_020
GGATTATAGCCGCTTTTATAAACAGGGCAATTGATATTTATATAATATTATTTTCTTAATATTTTAATATTTATAGTTGCGATTCATACAAAGCAAAGGCCGTGCTAAGTTGCTGCTTTAATTTATTCGGTAGGTTTTTGTTACACGCAAAATATAAGGGGGCTTGGTTGGCGTTGATGGGCATTAATGGCTCGAGTTGAAGTTTACTTAATAAGTGGGATTGTTCGTGGCTTATTCTCTG
>NZ_JAWRWU010001521.1:0-241 GCF_046535395.1 Cupriavidus sp. SIMBA_020
GATCAGCTCCTCGATGATGTCCTCGGGCGTCACGAGCCCTTCGAGTTCGCCGTACTCGTTGACGACCAGCGCGGTGCGTTGCCGGCTTTCCTGGAAGTACTGGAGCTGCTGGACGACCGGCGTGCCGGACGGCACGTAGTAAGGCTCGGCGAGCAGCGTGCGCAGCATTTCGCGGTCGAAGTCCTGGTTGTGCAGCGCCGTCAGCGTCTTGCGCACGTGCAGCACGCCGAGCACCTTGTCG
>NZ_JAWRWU010001522.1:0-241 GCF_046535395.1 Cupriavidus sp. SIMBA_020
CCAGTCCTCGATGCCGCGCTGCAGCCCGGGCCGGTCGAGGATCGCCTCGCAGATGATCTGCAGGCGGCGGTCGTTACGGCGTGAACCAGGGCCTGTTCACACTAAAAGGAGCCTCGCACAGGCCGGTAATCGGGCGCCAGGCTAGGCGCGGTCGCCGCCGCGTGGCTGTGCCACGCAAGGTGAGCGCAACGACGCCTGGCGCCCGATTACCGGCCTGCCCGAAGGGTGAGTACCCAAATGA
>NZ_JAWRWU010001523.1:0-241 GCF_046535395.1 Cupriavidus sp. SIMBA_020
GGGCGACGTGGCGGCTGCGACTCGCATCGTCGTTCGCAGCAGCGGCACTGTCGAGTATCGATGCCCTAGTCACGCTGGGTCGACACGGTCGGCTGATGGTATTCGGGCCACAGGCGCTTCACGAGATCGCGCGAAGCGCCATACGCATAGCAGCTGTCGATCTTGAGCGGCTTTCCGTTGTCGTCCCGGTAATTCAGCGACGACGGCCGCACGCCGACCATCGTCTGATAAGCCGCGGTCG
>NZ_JAWRWU010001524.1:0-241 GCF_046535395.1 Cupriavidus sp. SIMBA_020
CTCGCCCTTGGGGTGCTCCACCGAGGCGAACGCTTCACCCGGGGGCACGTGGAAACCTTCGGTGAAGAGCTTGAAGTGATGGATCAGCTCTTCCATGTTGGTCTTCATGGCGGTGCGCTTGGGCGGGGCGATCTTGTGGTTCTCGATCATGACCGGGCCCGGGTTGTTGCGCAGCCATTCCACGCACTGGCGGATGATGCGGTTGCTCTCGCGCATTTCGGCGATGCGGACCAGGTAGCGG
>NZ_JAWRWU010001525.1:0-241 GCF_046535395.1 Cupriavidus sp. SIMBA_020
TGGCAAGAGTCAAGGTCGCCGAGTCGGAATTGATGCCGAAGATTTTTGTCTCTGCGACGGGGGCGTATAACAAAGGGAGTAGCTCGATTTCGGCCGTGCCCGCCGTGGGACAGCAACTGCCGACGGTGAACCTGAGCGGTGGCCATTACGGTGGCAGCGTGATCGTTGGCGTCACGATCCCAATATACGCCGGTGGTTTTCGCTCGGCGGTGCTCGCGCAGGCTCGTAATGATGCCGACAG
>NZ_JAWRWU010001526.1:0-241 GCF_046535395.1 Cupriavidus sp. SIMBA_020
GTTTATGCAGAACAGCTGAGCTGGCCCATTCGGACCGCGTCCCTTGGCGCATATCGTACGGCGTGACTGGTGTGTAGGCAGGACCTGTGGACGATATAATAGCGCGCGATAACAGACTAACAAGCGCGGAGGCGCGTTGACAACACCGATCATCCGTTGGGCGGGAAGCAAGCGGCCGATCCTGAACGTGCTGCAGGCGGCAATGCCGGCGAAGTTTCGACGCTATATTGAGCCTTTCGCG
>NZ_JAWRWU010001527.1:0-241 GCF_046535395.1 Cupriavidus sp. SIMBA_020
TCGAGCGATGATGACCGTACTTGCGTGCTGTTGCTGATCGGCATGACGTTTCCTTTCGGTTGATTTCGATCGTTCGACGTCGCCTCGCGACAAAGGCCTTGATGGACTGACGCGCTGCCTCATCGCGTCCAGGCGGTCGACGTGCGTTCGCCCGTCGATTCCGTCTTCGCGCTTTGCGAACGTGGGTTCTCGTGTTGGAAAGGTAAAACGACATAACGGTGACAGCCTGCCGATTCCGAAG
>NZ_JAWRWU010001528.1:0-241 GCF_046535395.1 Cupriavidus sp. SIMBA_020
TACCGACCGGTCGGTTTATAATCGCTCGCACTTTCACTTCATTGACGGATCGCAAGCGATGGCTGGTTCTTCTGCACATTCGGTGAATTCGGGCGCGCTGGCGCCGTCGGCGGTCGTCGGCGTGATCGGCGCGGGCGCGATGGGCGCGGGCATCGCGCAGGTCGCGGCGGCCGCCGGTCATACCGTGCTGCTGTACGACCTGAACGAGGCGGCGTGCGACAAGGCGCTCGCCGGCATCCGC
>NZ_JAWRWU010001529.1:0-241 GCF_046535395.1 Cupriavidus sp. SIMBA_020
AGGTCGTACTTCACCGCCTGGCTGTTGAGCGCGCTGACCGTCGTCGATACCGAAGCGATACCCGTCGAGGCCGAGGTCGACAGCGAGGTCACGTTGCTGTTGGTGGTGGAGAGGCCCGTCGAAAGCGAACTTACGCCAGTGGACAGCGAGCTTGCCGTGGTCGAGGTCGAGGTCGACAACGAGGCCACATTGCTGTCCGTGGTGCTCAGGCCCGTGGACAGCGAGGCGACGTTGCTGTTCG
>NZ_JAWRWU010001530.1:0-241 GCF_046535395.1 Cupriavidus sp. SIMBA_020
CTGCCGAAGCGTATTTATCCGCCGCTGTTCAACAGTTATGGAATTGGAGAATCATTCGGATTCCATATCGATAACGCAGTGCGCAGTATACGCGCGTCACGTGAGCGGGTGCGAACCGATCTGTCCGCCACGTTGTTTCTCGCCGATCCGGCGAGCTACGATGGCGGCGAACTCGTGATTCGCGACACCTATGGCGAGCAGCGCGTGAAGCTGCCCGCAGGGCACATGATCCTGTATCCGG
>NZ_JAWRWU010001531.1:0-241 GCF_046535395.1 Cupriavidus sp. SIMBA_020
GGGTGACCCAGTGATGCAGCATGCCTTCGCCGTGGTGCTCGCGCTTGTATTCCCGCGATTCGAAAATCGACAGCGCCAGCAGCACGAGCAGACCTATTGCGAGCCCGACCAGACCTGCGATCGATTCAGCGTCCATGGCAGTCTCCTATGACGTGCGCCTGTGACATCAATAGTAGGTCACGCCCGGCGATTTGGGAGCCGAAGAGCGTTTGCCGCAATACGGGAAACCGAAATCCGTCGT
>NZ_JAWRWU010001532.1:0-241 GCF_046535395.1 Cupriavidus sp. SIMBA_020
AGCATGCTTTTTTTAATGTGATATTTGTACACTTGCTGTTTGTTTTGCCTTATGTTTTTTTATCTATTGCCGATAGTTACAGGCGTTTAGACCCAAGATTAGCGCGGGTTGCTGCAAGCTTAGGCTCAAGCCCATGGAAGGTGTTTATACAAGTTAAATTGCCACAACTATTTGCGCCTATTTTAATTGCGATGGCGCTGGGGTTGGCAATAAGTTTTGGCCAGTATTTATCAACCCAGTT
>NZ_JAWRWU010001533.1:0-240 GCF_046535395.1 Cupriavidus sp. SIMBA_020
TGCGACGGCGTCACCAGCGCGAAGCGTGCCTGCGCGTCCAGCTGCATGCCGCGTTCGACGTCGATCCCGTCGGCGTCCACCGGCACGGGGACGAGTTGTATGCCGGTCTCGGACAGGAACCCGCGCGCGAGCAGATAGCCGGGATCCTCGAACCACACGCGCTCGTCCGCGCGTGCGAGGCTGCGCAGCACGAGTTCCAGCGTCGCGCGGTAGCCGCCGGTGACGAACACCTGTTCCGGC
>NZ_JAWRWU010001534.1:0-240 GCF_046535395.1 Cupriavidus sp. SIMBA_020
CGAGCCGTCGGCCCGCCTGGCGGCAGCGCGTGCGTGAAGGCTTATTGGAACGGCGGCGAATACAGCAGGCCGCCCTGGTTCCATTGCCGGTTCAGGCCGCGATCGAGCTTGAGCGGCGTGGCCGCGCCCAGGTTTCGGTCCCACACCTCGCCATAGTTGCCGACGGCCTTGATCACGTTGCGGGCCCAGCCTTCGTCCAGCCCGAAACTCTTGCCGATGCCGGGGTCCAGACCCAATAGG
>NZ_JAWRWU010001535.1:0-240 GCF_046535395.1 Cupriavidus sp. SIMBA_020
CCTCGGCGCCGCTGTAGCTGGCCGTGCTGCGCAGCAGGTTCTCGGTTCCGGATATCAGGTCGCGCAACGTCGTGCCGTCGCCGTTTCGTGTAGTCATGGCACCTCCTTGAAGAAATGACCGGTTCAATCAGGCCTGTCCCGGCCTGTGCCCCGGCGCAATGGCCGCCCCGGGGACCCCATACCGCCGCAAGCGGCGTGCCCGGGCTGCGACGCTGCGTTCAGCTCGCCCACCACTGCTTG
>NZ_JAWRWU010001536.1:0-240 GCF_046535395.1 Cupriavidus sp. SIMBA_020
GTACCGACACCCGCGCTGTACAGCGCCGTTGCGTTCGTCGTGCCGGAAGTCGGGCGCCGCTACGTCGGCATCGATTTTCCGGAAGATTGCGCGGATGCCGGGCTGTTTCGCGACGAAGGCGTCAACGGCGGCAAGTTCGACTTTTCGGATCGCCCCGGCTACGTGATTTCGGTCGGCCGCAGCGCGTCCTCGGTGCTCCGGAAAGCGCTGTCGCTGCGGAAGCGTTCGCGCGTGCTGTAC
>NZ_JAWRWU010001537.1:0-240 GCF_046535395.1 Cupriavidus sp. SIMBA_020
GTCGATGCGGCGGCGACGTCGGGCGTTGCGATCGGCGCCAACTCGGTCGTCACGTCGGCCGGCACCGACGCCACGGCGCTGGGTTCCGCCGCGACCGCGGCGGCCAGCGGCGCGACCGCGCTCGGCAACGGCGCGACGGCCAACGTCGCCGGCTCGGTCGCGCTCGGCAAGAACGCCGTGACCACAAGCACGAGCGGTACGACGACGGCAGGCACCGGGGCCGTCGGCAGCGCGACGGTC
>NZ_JAWRWU010001538.1:0-240 GCF_046535395.1 Cupriavidus sp. SIMBA_020
CGCGGATTTCGCCGGCCCGGATCTTGCCATCCAGGCCTTTTTCCACCGCCACGATGTACCAGGGCAGGCCCGAGGCCTCGCAGGCCACGCGGTCGGCTTCGCTGGGCACCGCCGCGGCATCCGGATGCGAATGCACCACCGCCGCGATCTTGCCGGTTTCCTCGGCGGCCGCGTAGTCTTCGGCCGACATCACGAAATGCTCTTCGCTGGCGGCCGTATTGCGGCACGGCACATACCATT
>NZ_JAWRWU010001539.1:0-240 GCF_046535395.1 Cupriavidus sp. SIMBA_020
CGTGTCGGTGTTCGACGACGCACGCATCCTGCACGTCGCCCGCTACGGCAAATCCGGCGCGCAGGCGTCGGGCCAGGCCGAGGGCACGGTGATGACGGTGTCGTTCGAACTGGACGGGCAGGCGTTTCTCGCGCTCAACGGCGGCCCGGTGTTTCCGCTCACGCCGGCCGTGTCGTTCGTCGTCAATTGCCGCGACCAGCAGGAGATCGACCGATACTGGGCGGCGCTGGCCGAAGGCGG
>NZ_JAWRWU010001540.1:0-240 GCF_046535395.1 Cupriavidus sp. SIMBA_020
GTCATCGGTGCACGCCGCACCGACAGGCTGGCCGAGCTGGCGCAATCGATCGAATCGTCCGGCGGTATCGTTCGTTACCGCGAACTCGACGTGACCTCGGCCGATGATGTGGCCGCATTCGCGCGGTTCGCGCTCGATGCCTTCGGCAGTATCGATGTGCTGGTCAACAACGCCGGCGTGATGCCGCTTTCGCCGCTCAACGCCCTGAAGGTCGGCGAGTGGAACCGGATGATCGATGTG
>NZ_JAWRWU010001541.1:0-240 GCF_046535395.1 Cupriavidus sp. SIMBA_020
GCCGGTGTGTCCGCATGCGGGCGGCGTCGGGCTGTGCGAATACGTGCAGCATTTGTCGATGATCGACTACGTGTGCATTTCCGGCACGAAGGAAGGGCGCGTGACCGAATACGTCGATCACCTGCACGAACATTTCGTCGAGCCGTGCGTCGTGCGCGGCGCGGCGTACATGCCGCCGACGGCGCCCGGCTTCTCGATCGAGATGAAGCCGGAATCGTTGGAGCAGTATCGGTTCCGCGG
>NZ_JAWRWU010001542.1:0-240 GCF_046535395.1 Cupriavidus sp. SIMBA_020
GACAACGACCTGATGCTCGAGTGCTACATGGGCTGGAATCTCGAGTACGCGAAGCGCATCCTGCCGAAGCTAGAGAAGTATCAGCCGCGCTGGCTCGAGGAACCGGTGATCGCCGACGACATCGACGGCTACGCGGAACTGAACCAGCTCACGCGCATTCCGATCTCCGGCGGCGAGCACGAGTTCTCGCTGTACGGCTTCAAGCAGCTGCTGGACCGCAAGGCCGTGTCTGTCGTGCAG
>NZ_JAWRWU010001543.1:0-240 GCF_046535395.1 Cupriavidus sp. SIMBA_020
CGAATGAGAAGCTCGCCAGAACCTGAGAGGCCTTCATTATGCTCTATGCGGGGGAACGATCCGAAAAGGAGTCCTCGCACACATCACAACTCGCACTTGCTTGATGCCGCGTGGCACGCGGCTATCTCACGCCAGTCGACCATCGCCAACCGACAGAAGCGGACCAGCTGCGGCGAATCGCTCCCACTCATATGGAAGGTATCAACTTGAACCGCACCGGATTTTGTGGAGGCTCGTATT
>NZ_JAWRWU010001544.1:0-240 GCF_046535395.1 Cupriavidus sp. SIMBA_020
TTCCGCCGCCCAAAAATAAAACAATGAGATCAATCAACCTAACACCCGCAGTTCAAATTGGTTACGAAATCGGAAAATTGATATTCAAGGACACGCGTGTCCCGAGCAATGCTGAAGTCTCGCGCCCGTCACGGCCAGCTCCAAAAACGGGCCGCGAGCGGCCGTAGCGTTCAGGAATTGCCACCCTACGCAGATCAAGCGCACAATCGCAACTCCCCTGTTTATCCCAATTAAGAGACT
>NZ_JAWRWU010001545.1:0-240 GCF_046535395.1 Cupriavidus sp. SIMBA_020
GCTGCTCGATCTGAAATCGCGTGGCCTGCAGACCGGACCACTCCTGGCAGTTGGGGACGGCGCAATGGGCTTCTGGGCGGCGCTGGAAGAAGTGTTTCCTGCGACACGCGGCCAGCGCTGCTGGTTTCACAAAATGGGCAACGTGCTCAATGCACTGCCGAAGTCGCAGCAAGGCCGCGCGAAGGCGGATCTGCAGGCAATCTGGATGGCCGCGACGCGCGCCGACGCGTATGTCGCGTT
>NZ_JAWRWU010001546.1:0-240 GCF_046535395.1 Cupriavidus sp. SIMBA_020
TTTGCCGTCGCTGCTGTTCTAACCCAAGCAGCCGATTGGCTGACGGGACCAAGACTGACCGGGTACGCCATGGTGGTGTGGCCGGATTAAGTTGGGAAAGATAAACCATGATCCAGACCGAAACTCGGCTTGAAGTGGCCGACAACACGGGTGCGCGTGAAGTCATGTGCATCAAGGTGCTCGGCGGCTCGAAGCGTCGTTATGCCAGCATTGGCGACATCATCAAGGTGACCGTCAAAG
>NZ_JAWRWU010001547.1:0-240 GCF_046535395.1 Cupriavidus sp. SIMBA_020
CTTCAGCAAGCACATCTAAAATAGACATCGTATCATCAAAGTTATAACGACCCGGCTTTTGCACTGCTCCCATAATACGAACAACACGCTCTTTAGGGGTACGTAACCAATCTTTGTCTTTTTCTGGAATAAATATTGTGTCGCCGGGTAACACATGAGGAAATAACGTTTCATCGCCAGTTTCAAAATACATCGCTAAATCAAGTTTACTCACTCGAGCGCGATTACCATTACGGTGCG
>NZ_JAWRWU010001548.1:0-240 GCF_046535395.1 Cupriavidus sp. SIMBA_020
CCCAAGGTCAAGAGCGGCAAGAAGAGCCTGACGCCCGAGCAGACGCAGGCCAAGGCCGTGATGCTGAACCTGCTGGATGCGGTGCGCGACGAGTCCGGCAAAGACGCCGCCGTGCGCCTGGTGTTCGAACCCAAGACCTCGCGCGTCGACCGCGACGAGTTCGTCAACACGCTGCTGGCGCAGACCAGCATGGAAAGCAGCGCCTCGGTCAACCTGGTCTGCATTGGCACCGACGGCCGT
>NZ_JAWRWU010001549.1:0-240 GCF_046535395.1 Cupriavidus sp. SIMBA_020
GCGGCCTGATCCTGGGGATCGCCGAAACCACCACCGGTTTCTATCTTTCGACGGGGTACAAAGACGTGCCGGGACTGGTCCTGCTGCTGCTCGTACTGACCTTCAAGCCCGCCGGCCTGTTCGGCAAGACCGCGATCAAGAAGGTGTAAGCGATGAAACCCCTGCACCTATTGCTTTCCATCGTGGCCGTGGCCTGCCTGGCCGCCGTGCCGCTGGGCGTGACCAACACGTATTACCTGC
>NZ_JAWRWU010001550.1:0-240 GCF_046535395.1 Cupriavidus sp. SIMBA_020
GGGTCCTATTCGGGTATCATGGGTTTGCCTCTGTTCGAAACGGCCGCTCTCCTGCGCGCCGCGAGCATCGACTTCTAAACAACAATCATGAACGAAGAAATCCTGATCAACATTACGCCACAGGAGACGCGCGTCGCGCTGGTCCAGCAGGGCGCAGTACAGGAGCTTCACGTCGAGCGCACGCTGTCGCGCGGGCGCGTCGGCAATGTGTATCTCGGCAAGGTCGTGCGTGTGCTGCCC
>NZ_JAWRWU010001551.1:0-240 GCF_046535395.1 Cupriavidus sp. SIMBA_020
CATGCGCTGCACGTCGCCGGGGCGGATGGTCGAGCCGTTGCCCATGCTGTCGCGGTGCGCGAGCGCGCCGGAAAGCACATAGGTGACGATTTCCATGTCGCGGTGGCCGTGCGCGCCGAAGCCGCGTCCGCCCGCGATGCGGTCGTCGTTGAGCACGCGCAGTGCGCCGTAGTGCAGATGCGCTTCGTCGAAATAGTCCGCGAACGAGAAGCTGTGATACGTGTCGAGCCAGCCGTGGTT
>NZ_JAWRWU010001552.1:0-240 GCF_046535395.1 Cupriavidus sp. SIMBA_020
GGCCAGGTGTACATCGACGGCGCCAACATGAACGCCATGGTCGGCCTCTGCGCCCCGGGCAAGTTCGGTGGCGACGTGTCCCACCTGAACCTGCACAAGACCTTCTGCATTCCCCATGGCGGCGGTGGCCCGGGCATGGGCCCGATTGGCGTGCGCGCGCACCTGGCGCCGTTTGTCGCCAACCACCCGGTGGTGCCCATCGACGGGCCGTTGCCAGAGAACGGCGCCGTCAGCGCCGCG
>NZ_JAWRWU010001553.1:0-239 GCF_046535395.1 Cupriavidus sp. SIMBA_020
AACCCGGATCGCGCCCTTGCGCGTCGTCGGATGCTGCGGAGCCTCTTCGCGCAATACCGGAAACGCGTCGGGACCGTAGTTGTAGATAGTCCCCGGCAGCACGACGGTCGCCTGCGCCGCCGTCGCCGCCGCGAAGCGCGCCTTTTCGGCCTTTTCGCGCACGCCGCAGCACGAACGCGTCGCCATGCTGCGCCGTCTGCACGCGGCCGTGCTGGCGCGCGAAGACGCGCTGTTCGAAG
>NZ_JAWRWU010001554.1:0-239 GCF_046535395.1 Cupriavidus sp. SIMBA_020
CGGGCATGCGCACGTTGCGTCTTGCGCTGGCTCGTGTCGGGCACGAACTCATGCGGCAATGCGGACGCACGGCAAGGGTGCTGCAAGAAGCACCGCCGCAATGGCCCGCTTCCGCAAGCAATCGCGAAAGGCGAACCGCAACAACCAACCGCAACAAACACCGCACTAGGCAAAAAAACTTCCGTCCGCTGCCCGCCATCAAGCGGCAAGCCGGCATTTCTTTTATGCTTTCACCCTCG
>NZ_JAWRWU010001555.1:0-239 GCF_046535395.1 Cupriavidus sp. SIMBA_020
CTGGTATCTCGACGATCTGCCGCCGATGATGTTCATCAAAAAGTCGCCGAACAGCCACGGCTTCGTGAATCCGCGCGACATCGAGCAGATGTGGCGCGACCAGTTCGACTGGGTGTATCGCGAGCACGATTACGCGGTGTTTCCGATCACGATCCATCCGGACGTGTCGGGCCGCCCGCAGGTGCTGCTGATGCTCGAACGCCTGATCGCGCATTTCAGATCGCACGAAGGCGTGCGCT
>NZ_JAWRWU010001556.1:0-239 GCF_046535395.1 Cupriavidus sp. SIMBA_020
GTTCGATGACGGGCCCAATCCGTTTTCCACGCCCGATTTGCTCGACGTGCTCGCGGAGCACGAGGTCACCGCTACCTTCTGCATCATTGGCGCTTACGCAGCCGAATATCCCGACCTGATCCGCAGGATCGTTGCGGAAGGCCACGGGCTGGTCAATCACACCATGACGCATCCGGACTTCTCTGAATGCACACCGGACGAGATCGACCGGCAGATTGGCGGGGCGAACGAAGTCATCG
>NZ_JAWRWU010001557.1:0-239 GCF_046535395.1 Cupriavidus sp. SIMBA_020
TGATTTGTCCTGGTTCCTTCAGAATTTTCCTATCGTTATCTCAATTCGATAGTTCTGCGCCGATTTCGACACGGGCCGGCGCGGTTAGAATACGCGCTGCCGCAAAGTGCAAGGATTCCAACACATGAAAACCACGTTTCTGGATTTCGAGCAGCCGATCGCTGAACTCGAAGCGAAGATCGAAGAACTGCGCTTCGTTCAGGACGACTCGGCTGTCGATATTTCGGAAGAGATCGACC
>NZ_JAWRWU010001558.1:0-239 GCF_046535395.1 Cupriavidus sp. SIMBA_020
GGCCGCATCCAGCGCACACGCGCGATCAACGGCGTCACGCGGAAACCGATGTGCGTGAGCACGGTGTAGAACAGCTTGTTGAGTTCGAAGCAGTAGCCGCCGCGGCGGTGCGCGACCACCTTGTCAACGATCGCCGGCACGTCGAGCGCGACACGCGCGCCGGTCAGCGGATTGAGGTTTTCGAACGGGATCGCCTGCGGGTGCAGCAGATGCAGCCGGCGCAGCACGTCGAGCGTCGG
>NZ_JAWRWU010001559.1:0-239 GCF_046535395.1 Cupriavidus sp. SIMBA_020
GGCGAGATTGAGTCTTATCCATGATTGCGCACCCTTACTTCTTCTTCGTTTCTTTGAGGATCACAACCTCGTCGGAATAGCGCACGCCCTTGCCCTTGTAGGGCTCCGGCGGACGGTAACCGCGAACTTCCGCAGCTACTTGACCGACTTGTTGCTTGTTGATCCCCTTGATCACGATTTCGGTTTGCGTCGGGGTTTCAGCCTTGACGCCTTCCGGCATCTGGTGCACCACCGGGTGC
>NZ_JAWRWU010001560.1:0-239 GCF_046535395.1 Cupriavidus sp. SIMBA_020
GCCGGCCGGCTGGGCGACGGCGTGCGCCAGGGCGCGCTGGCCGAGGCGCTGGGGGTCGAGGGTCCGTCGCTGGTGCGCGTGCTCGACCAACTGGTCGCCGCCGGCCTGATGGAACGGCGCGAAGACCCGCATGACCGCCGCGCCAAGACCCTGCACCTGACCGACGCCGGCCACGCCCTGCGCAAGCAGGTCGAGGACGTGCTGGTGGAACTGCGCCGGCGCCTGTTCGACGGCGTCAG
>NZ_JAWRWU010001561.1:0-239 GCF_046535395.1 Cupriavidus sp. SIMBA_020
GTGTTCGCGTGCTCGGAAGGCATGGAGGCGAACGGTTTTTCGCGCGAGCGGCCCGATTGCGAGGAATTCGTCGAGACGCGCATTGCGGGCCTGTCCTCGCGGCGCATCCGCATGCAAAGCCGCGTGCTCACGCGCATCGTTCTCGAACGTCCCGACGCCGTGCTGATTTTCGCCGACGTCCGCTATCTCTCGCTCTGGCTCGCGCTCATCGCGGGCCGCGCCATCCGCGTGCCGGTGCT
>NZ_JAWRWU010001562.1:0-239 GCF_046535395.1 Cupriavidus sp. SIMBA_020
GTGTGGGGCCCGATCGCCCGCAAGTCTGTCCCGAAAGTTTCGTGAAAGTGTGTGGATTTGTACGCGAATGTCGGAGTGTGTCGTGCCGGCTGGCCGCCGGATCGTTCAAACGTCCGGTCGGTCGGCATTCGCGGCGCGTGCACGGCCGGTTGCCCCGGGGCGCCCGTCGGCCCTCGCTTCGGCGTGCGCGGCCTCGACCGGGACTTCCCCCGAGTCATCGCATGTCCGCGGTACGCCGT
>NZ_JAWRWU010001563.1:0-239 GCF_046535395.1 Cupriavidus sp. SIMBA_020
GTGGTCGGGCGTGGTGCCGCAGCAGCCGCCGGACATGTTCACCAGCCCGGCGCGGGCGAATTCCTCCAGCAGCGCGGAAGTGTCGGCCGGGGTCTCGTCGAAGCCGGTCTCGGCCATCGGGTTGGGCAGGCCGGCGTTGGGATAGACGCAGACGTAGGTGTCGCAGATCTTGGACAGCTCGGCCACGTACGGGCGCATCAGCGCCGCGCCCAGCGCGCAGTTCAGGCCGATGGTGACCG
>NZ_JAWRWU010001564.1:0-239 GCF_046535395.1 Cupriavidus sp. SIMBA_020
CTGCTCGGTATGGCCGCCGCGAGCTGGGCCGCGTCGTTCACGTTCACCGTCGACGGCAAGATCGGCCGCAGCAACCAGCCCGGCAACACGACGTTCGTCTTTTCCGAGCAGGCGCTGATGGCGCTGCCGCAGTACACGATCGTCACGTCGACGAGCTGGACGCCGAAGGCGACCTTCACCGGCCCGCGCCTGTCCGATGTACTGAAGACCGTCGACGCGCAGGGCACGCAGATCGAGTT
>NZ_JAWRWU010001565.1:0-239 GCF_046535395.1 Cupriavidus sp. SIMBA_020
GCTCGATCTGGGAAGGCACCAGCAACATCGTCGCGCTCGACGTCGCGCGCGCCGCGCAGCGCGAGCAGGCGCTGGACGCGCTGCGCACGTTCCTCGGCGACCGGCTCGGCGCGGCGCCGCTGCCCGACGCGAGTCGCGCGGCGCTGCGGCGCATTCTCGCGCGCGCCTGCGATGCGCTTGCCCGGGTTGCGGCGGCAGGCGACGACGCGTGCGTGCGGCAGGCCGCGTCGGCGCTGTAC
>NZ_JAWRWU010001566.1:0-239 GCF_046535395.1 Cupriavidus sp. SIMBA_020
GGTGTTGCGCGAACCCGATGAACCGCCGGCAAGCCGGCAGGTGTCCGATCAGGACTGGTGAGCCATGGGACGTCGCTCGCACACACAGTCCCTGCACCTCTGGATGAATGGCGCCATGGTCGGCACCTGGAGCGTGCAGCCCCGCGCCGGCGACATCCTGCAATACGCCGACGCCTGGGTCAGCGCCGATCAAGGCAGGCCGCTATCGCTGTCGCTTCCCTTCACGCCCGGCAACCCGC
>NZ_JAWRWU010001567.1:0-239 GCF_046535395.1 Cupriavidus sp. SIMBA_020
TACGGCGGCTGGAGCGAAATGGACTGATCGCCCGGAAAGTGCTCGATACTTCTCCGGTGGCCGTCGAATATTCGATCACCGAACTCGGGCGTACGCTGCAGGTTCCGTTCGGTGCGGTGTATGAATGGTCGATCAAGCATTTGCATGAAATCGAGCAGGCACAGGAAGCCTACGACGAGCGGCACCAAGCCTGATAGGAAGAGCAGGCTACGACCACTTCTTAGCGAACCTCTGCGACG
>NZ_JAWRWU010001568.1:0-239 GCF_046535395.1 Cupriavidus sp. SIMBA_020
CGTCGCGTGCTGTTCCTGCGTCCAGTCGAATGGCATCTGTCTTGTCTCCGATCGAGTCGGCGCAGCCTTCGATGGCGCGCCTGCGATGCCGACAAGATTAAGTGGGCACGGACAGCGGAGGTACTGGCAGTAGTGGTAGTTTCGGGGCCAACGACTGTCGGCCCGCGTGGGATTCGCAGGACCGCAGATCCGGCGATAACACCCGTGACGGTCTGCGTCGATCTGGTGAATTCTCGTCG
>NZ_JAWRWU010001569.1:0-239 GCF_046535395.1 Cupriavidus sp. SIMBA_020
CCCATGATCGTGAAGGTCTGCAGCAGCATCTCGATCGGGTTGTTGGTCGCCGCGCCGTCCGGCCGCGCCGAGATGTCGACCGCGATCACGAAGCTCGCGCCCATCTTGCGCGCGAACGACGCGGGCACCGGGCTCACGAGGCCGCCGTCGACGTACTCGCGGTTGCCGATCCTCACCGGTTCGAACACCGACGGCACGCTGCACGACGCGCGCACCGCGAGCCCCGTATTGCCCTGCTG
>NZ_JAWRWU010001570.1:0-239 GCF_046535395.1 Cupriavidus sp. SIMBA_020
GTGACACGCGATCTCACCGCATGACAATAACCCCTTGATTCTTTGTGGTTTTGATAGGAACCAAGGTGCGCATCGGTACACGCCGATACACCTTATTGCATAAGGGAACCTTAATGCGCGCTTTCGCCGCGATACGAATAATCCCGAATCAACCGGCGCGGGAATTAACCGGTTTATTCAAACGGCTTTTCAAGCGCATTTACAAAGCGGCTTTCACAGCGCCTTTCACAGCAAGCTTC
>NZ_JAWRWU010001571.1:0-239 GCF_046535395.1 Cupriavidus sp. SIMBA_020
GACCCAGTCGCTATAGCCGCCGTACACGCCCTGCCGCCCCGTGGGCCGGAATTCCGCGTCCTTCACGTGAAAGGCCTTGATGCGCGCGTGGTAGAGGTCGATGAACGCGAGGTAATCGAGCTGCTGGAGCACGAAATGGCTCGGGTCGTAGAGAATGTTCGCGCGCGGATGATCGTCCACGGCGGCCAGAAAACGCTCGAAAGTCACGCCGTCGTGCAGATCCTCGCCCGGATGCAGTT
>NZ_JAWRWU010001572.1:0-239 GCF_046535395.1 Cupriavidus sp. SIMBA_020
GGTCGGCATCAACGTCGAAGGCCTGAAGCGCCGCGGCTTCACGCCCGCCCAGGTGTCGGCGCTGCGCGACGCCTACAAGATCATCTATCGCCGCGGCTTGCCGCTGGATACGGCCCGGGCCGAACTGCGCGCCCGTCAGCAGGCCGAGCCCGAAGTCGCCGAGCATCTGCAGACGCTGCTGGATTTCCTCGACGTCGCGTCGCGCGGCATCATCCGTCCATGAACATGCGGATCGGCAT
>NZ_JAWRWU010001573.1:0-239 GCF_046535395.1 Cupriavidus sp. SIMBA_020
GCGAAAGCGTCGGCGAAGGCCGGGGCCGCGCTCGAAGCCGAACTCGCCGTCGCGTTGACCGATGCCGAGCGCAAGACGCTCGACCGTCTGCTCGGCAAGCTCTCGGACAGTCTGCTCGACGGGGCATCCGCCTGAATCTCGCGCGCATTCCAACCCGCTATTCCGTATCCGAAGCCGTCATTGAAGGAGTCGCCCATGTCCATTCCGGTCGCCAATCCAGTGTCCAAGGCGGTTTCCAG
>NZ_JAWRWU010001574.1:0-239 GCF_046535395.1 Cupriavidus sp. SIMBA_020
GCTGAACCCGGTCCGGCTCGGCTGGATCGATGCGCATGCGCACCTGGCCGGCAAGCGCGCGCTCGATATCGGTTGCGGCGGCGGCATCCTGTCCGAATCGATGGCCGGGCTCGGCGCGCAGGTCAAAGGCATCTACCTGTCGACCGAGGCGCTCGGCGTCGCGGATCTGCACAGCCTGGAAAGCGGCGTCACGGTCGACTACGAGGCGATCGCCGCCGAAGCGCTCGCCGAACGCGAGC
>NZ_JAWRWU010001575.1:0-239 GCF_046535395.1 Cupriavidus sp. SIMBA_020
GGTGATCTGGCCGAGGCCGTCGCACTCCGGGCACGCGCCCATCGGGTTGTTGAACGAGAAGAGGCGCGGCTCCAGCTCCGGCAGCGAGTACGAGCAGATCGGGCAGGCGAACTTCGAGCTGTAGAGATGCTCCTTGTTCGTGTCCATTTCGAGCGCGATGGCGCGGCCGTCGGCGAGACGCAGCGCCGTTTCGAACGACTCCGCGAGGCGCTGCTTCATGTCGGGGCGCACCTTGAGGC
>NZ_JAWRWU010001576.1:0-239 GCF_046535395.1 Cupriavidus sp. SIMBA_020
CCTCGTACGCTATTACGCGCGCGTCGCGCCCTTGTTGCTGCCGCATCTGCGCGACCGTCCCGTTTCGCTCGTGCGCGCGCCGCAAGACCTCGCCGGCGAGACGTTTTTCCAGCGCCGCAGCGCACGCGCGCCGATCGACGGCGTTACCCAGCACGACGGTCTCGATCCCGGTCAGCCGGCGATTCTCAGTATCGATACGCTCGAGGCGCTCGTGCAGGTTGCGCAGATGGACACGATCG
>NZ_JAWRWU010001577.1:0-239 GCF_046535395.1 Cupriavidus sp. SIMBA_020
CGCTCATGGCGTCGATCCAGTTGGTCTGCGCGAGGATGGGACGCGTGACGGGCAGTGGGCTCGCCACGAACCTGCGCCGCCACTACCCTGCCCCGCTGTTATATCTCGCGGTACTGATCCTGCCGACCGCGAACATCATCAACATCGCCGCCGACCTCGCGGCAATGGCAGCAGCCGCGACACTGGTGATAGGCGGGCCGGTTCAACTGTATGTCGCGTTGTTCGGCACGGTGTCCTTG
>NZ_JAWRWU010001578.1:0-239 GCF_046535395.1 Cupriavidus sp. SIMBA_020
GCAGCGCCGCGCTATCTGTCCCGCCTCGAGCGCGTGCGCCGGTTCGCCGTCGAGCACGCGGACAATCCGCCATTGCTGTTCGGTCAGCGCGAATTCCTTGAGAATCGGGCGGAACATGCCCATCAGCGTCTCGCGTGCCTCGAGCAGCAGCATGGCCAGGTTGCGATGGTCGAGCGTACGGTTCATCGGGGTGGGGAATGGACGGGGACGCATCAATCTTAACAGCCGATGGTGACGAA
>NZ_JAWRWU010001579.1:0-239 GCF_046535395.1 Cupriavidus sp. SIMBA_020
CGCGCATCCTCTCGATCGGCGAACAGCAGCGCGTGGCGTTTGCCCGCGTGCTGTTCAACCGGCCCGCCATCGTGTTCCTGGACGAGGCCACCTCGGCCACCGACGAAGGGCTGGAACACATGCTGTACGGCTTGCTGCGCGAGCAACTGCCTGACGCCATGCTGGTCAGCGTCGGCCATCGCAGCACGCTCGATGCGTTCCATACCCACCGGCTGGATCTGGATGGCAAAGGCGGCTGG
>NZ_JAWRWU010001580.1:0-238 GCF_046535395.1 Cupriavidus sp. SIMBA_020
CGTCTGCACCGCGAGCGGATATTCCACGCCGTTCTGCGGACTGACCCAGAATGCGGGCGATGTCTGCGAACTGCCCGAAAGCGCGATCAGCACATCCTGGGCCACGATTTGCGGGCTCAAATTCAGTTGCTGCATGCGCGAGCGGTCCATCGCGAGCATCAGCGCGGGCTCGTCGTTGCGCTGCGCGATATGCGCATCGACCGCGCCCGGCAACTGGCGCACCTGCTTGAGCAGCGTG
>NZ_JAWRWU010001581.1:0-238 GCF_046535395.1 Cupriavidus sp. SIMBA_020
CCAGCGGCACATAGAAATTGCCGCGCAGATAGCGGTGGAATCGCTCGACCTTGCCCTTGGTCTGCGCGCGGTACGGTTGGCACAATCTGGGCAGGAAGCCGTACCGCTTGGCCAGATCGAGCAGGCCGGCGTGCCAGCGATGTTGGCCGTCGCCATAAGCATCGCGTTCGACAACGATGGTCTTGGCGTTGTCGTAAAGGATCTCGCGAGGAATGCCACCCAAGGCTTCGAACAGCGC
>NZ_JAWRWU010001582.1:0-238 GCF_046535395.1 Cupriavidus sp. SIMBA_020
TGCGCCACAACGACGGGCTCGATTACGTGCCCACCAACAAATACGTACTGTTTGGCCACCACTTCGCGGCGATCGCGGGCGCGGGTCCGCTGGTCGGCCCGGTGCTGGCCGCGCAGATGGGCTACATGCCCGGCATGCTGTGGATTCTCGCGGGCGTGGTGTTCGCGGGCGCGGTGCAGGATTTCGTGGTGCTGTTCCTCTCCACGCGCCGCGACGGCCGCTCGCTCGGCGACCTCGT
>NZ_JAWRWU010001583.1:0-238 GCF_046535395.1 Cupriavidus sp. SIMBA_020
GCGGGTGTTGGCGCAGATCAGGCGCAGCAGATCTTCGTCCACCTCGCCGGCGCGCGCGATACGGCTGGCGGGAATGCGGATGCCTTCCTCGAAGATCGACTTCAGGCCGCCGGCGATCGAGCCGGGCACCGCGCCGCCCACGTCCGAATGGTGGGCGATGTTGGCGGCGAAAAAGCGCAGCGTGCCTTCCCAGAACACCGGTGTGACGATGTTGATGTCGGGCAGGTGGCTGCCATCG
>NZ_JAWRWU010001584.1:0-238 GCF_046535395.1 Cupriavidus sp. SIMBA_020
GCGCGCCCACGCGACGACGCGAACAGCCCGCGCACTTCACGCGCCGAAGTGAGAAACAGCCCGCGCATCACCACGCCTGTCACCGACCGCGGATGCGTTCCCGCATACGCGAGCGCGAGCGCCGCGCCCCACGATCCGCCGAACACGCCCCAGCGCTCGAAGCCGAGCCGCTCGCGCACCGCTTCGAGATCGTCGATCAGATGGTCGGTGCGGTTATGGCGCACGCCGCCATGCGGCG
>NZ_JAWRWU010001585.1:0-238 GCF_046535395.1 Cupriavidus sp. SIMBA_020
GTCCATGCAAAAGCCGACGCGGACAACCAGGCGCTGCTGCTCGAAGACGCCGAACAGCAGTTGGCGCTGGACGTGAATAACGCGGTGCGGGAACTGGCCTCTCGATGGCGCCAGTACGAAATCGCGGGACGCGTTCGCGATCTTTCACGCAAGAAGCTCGAGATCGAACGCCAGAAACTGCAGGCAGGACGATCGAGCAATTTTCAGGTGCTGGCCTTTGAAACCGATCTACGCGGGG
>NZ_JAWRWU010001586.1:0-238 GCF_046535395.1 Cupriavidus sp. SIMBA_020
CGAGTGTTGCTTGCCACGTAAAATGCCGCGCGCGGGCGGGCGAGCATGCTCAGCAATCGCTGTGCCGTGGGCGTCGCGCTGCGTGGGCGAAGTCGTAACAAGGCGTAAGCGCGCCCGTGCGAACGCTTGCGCGGAGGCGGCGTGGGCGTGCTGCGAAAGCGAGGGAAGTGGCGCGTGAGCGCGCGGATGATCGCGGGGATGATCGGACGGACAAGCGCCGTGGCAGACCGGTCCGATG
>NZ_JAWRWU010001587.1:0-238 GCF_046535395.1 Cupriavidus sp. SIMBA_020
GTCGGTGGCGTAGCCGAAGGTGGAGATGAACGGCACGCCGATGGCCAATTCGTCCACCACCTGCTTGCGGCCGGTGACTTTGTCATCGAGCGTGATGACGCCGCCCTCGATCACCATGTTGTTCAGCGAGAAGCGCGGCAGGCCTTCATCGGGCTTGGGCGGCTCGTCCGGCTTGGGGGCCGTCATCTCGGCCACGCGCTGCTGCACGTCGGAGAAGTTGAAGCGGGTGACGTCCTCG
>NZ_JAWRWU010001588.1:0-238 GCF_046535395.1 Cupriavidus sp. SIMBA_020
GCCGCCCGCCGCCGTGCCGGTGGCCGCGACGAGCGGTGTGCAGGGTGGCGTGAGCGCGGCGCCGGGCGCCGCCGCGGCGGCCGGCGCGAAGCCTGTGAACGTGCCGCGCGATCCGGCGATCGGCCGCGTGCGGCCGTGCGTGCAGGATGCCGCGTGCGAGCATGCGCTGTTCGATCTGAACCGTTATTACCAGAAGCTGCGTCGCAAGATGCCCGCGCATTCGGCCGCGACGCTCGTG
>NZ_JAWRWU010001589.1:0-238 GCF_046535395.1 Cupriavidus sp. SIMBA_020
GGCAAAATAAAAAACGGCGACGCATTGAATGCTCGCCGTTTTATAAATCACGAGTTCACCGCCCCCGATTTTTGGAAAAACGGGGGATTGCCACGTGCATCGTCATATTCCCGCGTTTCGCGGGAATATCGGCGTTCAGTTATTGCTTGATGAATCGATCGTGTGCCCAAAGACCTTGCGTATCGCTATTGGCGGCATTCACGAATTCGACATCGTGGCCGACCACGCGAACCACGCG
>NZ_JAWRWU010001590.1:0-238 GCF_046535395.1 Cupriavidus sp. SIMBA_020
GTGTCCGCCATCTACATCACGCCCGAGCGCAGCAAGGTGGTGGATTTCACCGACCCGTACTACGCCGGCGGCCTGGTGGTGCTGACCAAGAAGGACGGTCCGGTCAAGACCCTGAAGGACCTGGACGGCCGCAAGGTGTCGGTGCAGGTCGGCACCAAGTCGGTCAATTACCTGAAGGAACACTACCCGTCGGTGCAGCGCGTCGAGGTCGAGAAGAACCAGGAGATGTTCAACCTGG
>NZ_JAWRWU010001591.1:0-238 GCF_046535395.1 Cupriavidus sp. SIMBA_020
GGGCGTGCAGTCGAACCTGATGCCGCCGCTGTCCGCGATCGAGCGGATCGAGGTCGTGCGCGGGCCGATGTCGTCGCTGTACGGCGCCGACGCGATGGGCGGCGTGATCAACGTGATCACGCGCAAGGTGCCGAAGCGCTGGGGCGGCACGATCACGGCCGGCAGCGTATGGCAGCTCGAATCGAACCAGGGCGACACGCAGAGCGTCGACTTCTGGCTCGGCGGCCCGCTGAAATCC
>NZ_JAWRWU010001592.1:0-238 GCF_046535395.1 Cupriavidus sp. SIMBA_020
GTGCGCCGCGGCGGCGCGTTCCTCGACGCTGCCGCCCTGCAGGTCGCCGTCCGCATAAGGCGGGCGGCCGGGCGCCATCAACTGCGCGGACATGTAGCCGTCCGGCGTGTACAGGATCCAGCCGCGCGCGTCGCGGCCGAGCGGGTAGGTGACGGTGCCGCCGTCGCGCGGGCGGATTTCGTAGGAAACGAGGCGCCATGCGCCGACGAGTTGTTCTCGAAGCTGGCTGGTTGGCATG
>NZ_JAWRWU010001593.1:0-238 GCF_046535395.1 Cupriavidus sp. SIMBA_020
GGCAACGGGAGCGATCGTGATGCGCGCCGTCGTGCTCGCCGTCGTACTCGCCGTCGTACTTTGACTCCCTTCAGCCTATACGCGCAGGCCGACCGCGTGTATCGGACTTTGGTCCGATAACCGGCGCGAGATCGCGCGTAAGTCGGCTTGACGCAGGCGACGCGGTCCCCGGCTTGGGTGCTGTGTATCATGCGAAAAACCTGCAAAACGCCAATCGTGTCGCGCGACGGCGACGACG
>NZ_JAWRWU010001594.1:0-238 GCF_046535395.1 Cupriavidus sp. SIMBA_020
GCCGGTGGTCAGCACGGCGCGCGCCGTGTTGATGAAGCCGCCGCCGTCTATCGTAATGCCTGACGGGTTCGCCAGAATAACGGTAGCGCGTGTCGGACCCAGCGCCTCCACATAGCCGTTGAGCCGCGAGGGACTCGCGCTGTTCACCTGATTGACGATCACGCGGGCCGATTGACCTGGCGTGTAGTTAGGGTTGCCCGCCACGTAACCGGCGAGCTGGCTTTGCGAGGCTGAACCG
>NZ_JAWRWU010001595.1:0-238 GCF_046535395.1 Cupriavidus sp. SIMBA_020
ATGGGAGCCCGCTGGTGACGGGGCCAGCACGGCCTCGCGGCGAATGCGGGCGACATGTCCGGATACGGCCTCGCTATCGGATATTAATCATACGAAATAACGATCGCGTGATTTTGAAGCGAGGCCCTCGATAAATCGATTTTTTGCCAAAAGCGTTTGAGCGCGCGATATCGCCCATGGTTTTGTGTGGCCTGCCGCACTGTCGGCGACGTGCATGCGTGGTGTATTTCTAGTATTT
>NZ_JAWRWU010001596.1:0-238 GCF_046535395.1 Cupriavidus sp. SIMBA_020
GGGCACGGCCAGCGCATCCGCCCGGTTAGCCGGACCGGGCCGCACGACGGCCCGCATCAGCCTTTGCATCACCACCGCGCAGCCTCTGCGTGAGACGAACCATCATGAGCACTGAAAAAATCAATCTCGACATCCACAAGATCCTCACGCTGCTGCCGCATCGCTACCCGATTCTGCTGGTCGACCGCGTGCTCGAACTCGAGCCGCACAAGGGGATCAAAGCGCTGAAGAACGTGTC
>NZ_JAWRWU010001597.1:0-238 GCF_046535395.1 Cupriavidus sp. SIMBA_020
CCAGATGTCGTGCCAGGCGTAGCGGGTGATCAGGTTCTGGTAGTCGGCGGTGAAGGTGGTGGCGCGGTCCAGCGAGCGCTGCACCCATTCTTCTCCCAGTACGGCGCGGCGGTTGGCCAGGCCGCGCTCGAAATCGTCTTCCCGGCTCATTGCGGCATCTCCCCTTGGGTGCTTGCGTCGGCGGGGCGGGCAACGGCGCTGCCCGCCCCTTCCGATCAGTTCACGGTGATGTTATTGG
>NZ_JAWRWU010001598.1:0-238 GCF_046535395.1 Cupriavidus sp. SIMBA_020
GGGCCGCCAGCAGGAGTCGGGTGGATAGCTTGAGCAACATGGCGGTCTCAGAAGCGGTAGGCAAGGTCGAACACGATGCGCAGTTCGCGCTCGCGCTGGCCGTCGTACGGGCGGCTGATGCCGGTGACCATCGCGCCCATGTCGAGCACGTCGTTGGCGCGGTAGCGCTGGCCATAGCCGAGGGCGATGACGCCGCCGGTGCATGGCCCTGCTGGGTGTAGGTGCCAGCGCCGATGGT
>NZ_JAWRWU010001599.1:0-238 GCF_046535395.1 Cupriavidus sp. SIMBA_020
CCTAAACGTAGAGCGCCATATACCGGGCCATATCTTCTATGCGCGATACAGACTATACCAGAACGGCGTCGATGTTTCCGGTGGCGCCCCAATCAGCGTTTTCAATGTAGGCGAAGAGGTGCCGACGGGTCGCGAAGAAGACCACGAAGAAACATTCCTCCCGCACATCCCAGTCTTTCACATCCCATACAAGTCTATCGATGACAGTTATTTCGGTATTGGCGGATTGGAGAAGATT
>NZ_JAWRWU010001600.1:0-238 GCF_046535395.1 Cupriavidus sp. SIMBA_020
GCTTCGGGCGCGGCGAGTACAAGTACTTCGCGTATCCGCTGCCCGCAGTCGTCGACGCGCTGCGCGCAACGATCTACCCGCATCTCGCGCCGATTGCCAATCGCTGGAATGACGCGCTGCGGATCGACGTGCGCTATCCGCTCGACCATGCGGCGTTTCTCGACCGCTGCCACGACGCCGGACAGACGCGACCCACGCCGTTGATCCTGCAATACGGCGCGGACGACTACAACTGTCT
>NZ_JAWRWU010001601.1:0-238 GCF_046535395.1 Cupriavidus sp. SIMBA_020
CCAACAAGCCGATGCTGACCAGCCCCGACAAGATCTACCCGGGCCAGGTGCTGCGCATTCCGCCCCTGTCGTAAATCAGAACAGCGAACAAGCCGGCTGCGCCTTTGCAGTGGTCGGCTTGTACATCGCGGCGCAGAACCCCCTGACTGCCGCGATCATTTGGCCAGACGCAACGTCTGGCCATTTTTTTGAGCCATCAGCCCTTCATGAAGCGGCCCATGCCCTTCATGCCGCCCAT
>NZ_JAWRWU010001602.1:0-238 GCF_046535395.1 Cupriavidus sp. SIMBA_020
GCCAGTATCTAAATGCGCAATTTGCAACGGTGGCTTTAGGTTCGTGTTCACTTAAGGCGTGTATTGTTGCTGAGGGTAAAGCAGATTGTTTTTTAAGAATAGGTCCTACAGGTGAGTGGGATACGGGTGCATCGCAAGTTATTGTTGAAGAAGCGGGCGGCTGTATTACCGACGCTGAATTTAATCCTTTAACGTATAACCAAAGAGAAAGTACAGAAAATCCGGATTTTATTGTTAT
>NZ_JAWRWU010001603.1:0-238 GCF_046535395.1 Cupriavidus sp. SIMBA_020
GGAGAGCATCAAGCGGACGCCGGCTGAATGCGCGAGGCAATCAATGCGGCGACGGCATGAAAGGGTCGTATATAGGAGTTATGAAGCGCAGTGTAATGTGTCTTGGAAGAATCGTACGGACAAGTTTTGTCGCGATTCGGACACCGATCACCGCGATTCCGCCGCGACGCCTTGCCGCAGGCGTCTCGCGCAAACGGGAAATTTGTCGCGGCAATTTTGGCGGCGGATTTTGGCCGGT
>NZ_JAWRWU010001604.1:0-238 GCF_046535395.1 Cupriavidus sp. SIMBA_020
GGCGACGAGTTCGAAATCGCCCTCGCGATCTTCATACGCCGCGTGCGGCGTGAGAAAGTCGCGCGGATTGGCGAGGCCGTTCGAACCGATCGGGCCGAGATCCGGCAGACGCAGCAGCGCGCCGAAGTTCTCGCAGATATAGCCGCGCGCCGGGCCGTCCGGCAGGCCCACCGCAAAGCGCACGCCGCGCGGGATCACCGCGATCTCGAACGGCTCCACGTCCAGCCGGCCCAGCTCG
>NZ_JAWRWU010001605.1:0-238 GCF_046535395.1 Cupriavidus sp. SIMBA_020
CCTGTCGCCCAAGGTGCGTTCCTTCGTCGAACACCTGGAAACGCGCTTCGGTGGCAACGCGCCGACTCCGCCCGCGCGGCGCGCCAGCCGGCGCCGCAGCCGTTAGAATCGTATCCATGACCGCCAAATCGCCCCTCGAATATTTCCCCGCGCCGCGCCGTGCGAATTTCTGCAGCCAATGCGGCTCGCCCGTGAACCGCCGCGTGCCCGAGGGCGACAACCGCGAACGTGACATCTG
>NZ_JAWRWU010001606.1:0-238 GCF_046535395.1 Cupriavidus sp. SIMBA_020
GTGTGCGGCTCCGGATCGCAATGGAATACAGCGAACGGGATAAAGTCCACGGGCTCGCGTGCCACGATCTTGAAAGACGGGCCCAGCGTGCAAACCTTGTGTAGCTCTGCAATGCCGTCACCATCGGAGTCAACCCATGCGTAGGCTTCGCAGTAAAGAACACGTTGCAGGCTTGGATTAGCGCCTTCAAAGCCGCCTACGGTTCGTGCCCATGGCTGGCGCGCGATCCGTTCCACGT
>NZ_JAWRWU010001607.1:0-238 GCF_046535395.1 Cupriavidus sp. SIMBA_020
GTCCCGCCGGCAGCACTCAGGAGTCTCCTTTCATGACTGAACCCTCCACGCCCCACGCGCCGCCGGGCGAAATCGTGTTGAGCCTGCGCGGCGTCTCGAAGCACTTCGGGGCGGTGTCCGCGCTGGCCGATATCGAGCTCGACGTGCGCGCGGGCGAAGTGGTCGCCCTCGTCGGCGACAACGGCGCGGGCAAATCCACGCTGGTGAAAATTCTCGCGGGCGTGCATCAGCCGAGCGC
>NZ_JAWRWU010001608.1:0-238 GCF_046535395.1 Cupriavidus sp. SIMBA_020
TGGAGGAACTGGTGGCGCTGGAGAAGCAGCCGCTGGGCGTGGACGACCGTCCCGGCGCGGGCCGGATCCGCGTCACCGCCGGCGAGATCCGCTTCGAGGACGTGACCTTCCGCTACGGCCGCCACGAGGCGCCGCTTTACGACGGCTTCTCGACGCGCATCGCGCCGGGCGAACGGGTCGGACTGGTGGGCCATTCGGGATCGGGCAAGACCACGTTCATCAAGCTGATCCAGCGCCT
>NZ_JAWRWU010001609.1:0-238 GCF_046535395.1 Cupriavidus sp. SIMBA_020
ACGTCTTTCCCGTTTGTTTTCCAACCGGACCATCCGGCGCTATCCAGCGTTTCAGGAGACTACGGCATGGAGGACGTCATCGGGCAGATCGTGGCGTTCTTCAAGCATGCCGCGCAGGGACTGGAAGAGCGCAAGCAAATCCTCTATCTGCTGGGGCCCGTCGGCGGCGGCAAGTCGTCCATCGCCGAGCGCCTCAAGGTGCTGATGGAGCGCTTCCCCATCTACGCGCTCAAGGGCT
>NZ_JAWRWU010001610.1:0-238 GCF_046535395.1 Cupriavidus sp. SIMBA_020
CTTGATGCCCAGCGCCAGCGCGATGTTCTGCACCAGCACGCGGTGGGTGGCGCGCGACAGGCGCAGGAAGGTGCCGATCTTGCGCAGGTCGTCGTCCATCAGCGCCACGTCGGCCGTTTCGATGGCGGTGCCGGTGCCGGCCGCGCCCATGGCGAAGCCGATATCGGCGCGGGCCAGGGCCGGGGCGTCGTTGATGCCGTCGCCGACCATGCCGACCTTGCCGGCGGGCGCCAGCTTG
>NZ_JAWRWU010001611.1:0-238 GCF_046535395.1 Cupriavidus sp. SIMBA_020
CGGTCATCGGCTGCAGCAGGTCGATCAGCGGATCGTACTGACGACCCAGCGAGACCGTGCCGCCTTGCGTCGAATTCAGGCCGACAACGAGCCGCTTCAGGTCCCATTCCCACGGTCCGGGCGCGACCTCATCAAAGTCGTTCAGGTCGAACACCAGTTGTCGCTCGGGCGTGGCGAAGCCGCCGAAGTTGAGCAGATGGCCGTCGCCGCAGATCTGCATGACCATGCCGGTGTTCGG
>NZ_JAWRWU010001612.1:0-237 GCF_046535395.1 Cupriavidus sp. SIMBA_020
CGCGATATCGGCCGGCACGATCGACACCGCGTCGTCGCTCGACGCGATCATCTCGCCGATCAGCTTCGACGAATAGCTTTCGACGATCGGCACGGGCGGCGCAATGCCTGCCGACAGGAACAAGTCGGTTACCTGCTCGCGCATCGGCGTATGCGGCGCGCCGAGGATCCAGTCCAGCGCGTGCAGCTTCTGCCAGTCGAGCTTCGTGCGGGCCAGTTTCGCGGCAAGACGCCGGCT
>NZ_JAWRWU010001613.1:0-237 GCF_046535395.1 Cupriavidus sp. SIMBA_020
CGGGATCGTTGCCGCCGTATTCCACCGCCAGCGAGTGGTCGACGATCAGCTGCACCGGCACCACGGGGTTGACCTTGGCGGGGTCGCCGCCCTTGTCGGCGATGGCGTCGCGCAGGCCGGCCAGGTCGACCAGCGCGGTCTGGCCCAGGATGTCATGACAGACCACGCGGGCCGGATACCACGGAAAGTCCAGGTCGCGGCGGCGTTCGATCAGCTGCTTGAGCGCATCGGTCAGCA
>NZ_JAWRWU010001614.1:0-237 GCF_046535395.1 Cupriavidus sp. SIMBA_020
GCGTCGCGCACAGCGCGGGCGTCAGCGACAGCGCGAGAAACGCCGAGAAGGCGATCGACACCGCGAGCGCGAGCGCGAACTGCCTGTAGATGTTGCCCACCGCGCCGCCGAAGAACGCCATCGGCACGAACACCGAGGTCAGCACCACCGTGATGCCGACGATCGCGCCGCTGATCTGCTGCATCGCCTTGACGGTCGCTTCGTACGGCTCGAGCCGCTCCTCGACCATCAGCCGCT
>NZ_JAWRWU010001615.1:0-237 GCF_046535395.1 Cupriavidus sp. SIMBA_020
GACCTGGGCACCCTGGTGCTGGGCGGCGCCAACACCTACACCGGCGGCACGCTGGTGGCCGAAGGCGTGCTGCAGGTCAGCGCCGACAGCAACCTGGGCGCGCCCAACGGCGCGCTGGGCTTTGCCGGCGGCACGCTGCGCGTGACCGGCACGGGCTACACCGGCACCACCCGCGCCATCGACATCGGCGCGGGCGCGGGCTTTGACATCGCGGATGCCGGCAACACGTTCACCCTG
>NZ_JAWRWU010001616.1:0-237 GCF_046535395.1 Cupriavidus sp. SIMBA_020
ATGACGAAGTACTGAGCGCTTGTAAAGCATTTGCAAAAGCAAATAAAACCACCGGTTATATGTGTATTGCACCCGCTTTATTGCCATTCATTTATAATAAACCACAGCTCACTATTGGTAATGATAGCGACACGGCCGATGCTTTAACCACATTAGGCGCTGAGCATATTGAGTGTAAAGTGGATGATATTGTTATTGATAAAAATAATAAGCTGGTTACAACACCTGCTTATATGT
>NZ_JAWRWU010001617.1:0-237 GCF_046535395.1 Cupriavidus sp. SIMBA_020
GTGAGGGAGTCATCATGATGAACTTTGAGATGCTTGAGAACAACACCAAAGGGACCGTAATCAAGGTCGTTGGTGTGGGCGGTGCGGGCGGCAATGCCGTCGCGCACATGATTCGCAGCGGCGTGCACGGCGTGGATTTCATCTGCGCCAACACCGATGCGCAGGCACTGGCGGCGACCAACGCCCCGGTGCAGATCCGCCTGGGCCGCACCGGCCTGGGCGCGGGCGCCAAGCCCG
>NZ_JAWRWU010001618.1:0-237 GCF_046535395.1 Cupriavidus sp. SIMBA_020
CGCCGTGACAGGATAAGGTACGGGCGGCGAGCTACTCCCCATGGGGGTCTTGCATACGTCCGGCATCATCGACACGATGGTCCACTGACCATCCTTGCGAGCCATTACGTTGTCTGCCACGCGTCCTCCGGTTCGCTGCTTGTTTTCGGGACAGCCATTCGCAGCAGAGGCGCATGCCGATCGAGTTCGAAACGTGCCTCGCACACGCGCACCGCCGGCTGCAACGGAAAAACCGCT
>NZ_JAWRWU010001619.1:0-237 GCF_046535395.1 Cupriavidus sp. SIMBA_020
CGCCGCCGCTCGCCGCGGTCGGCTATCTGCTCTACGCGAACCTGCTCAATCCGCAGGTGGTGCAGCGCCTCACCGGCAACTACGACGGCCTGTACTGGGACGCCGCGCAGATGCAGCTCGCCTATTCGCGTTTCGAGAGCCAGTTGCTGATCTACGCCGACGGCAGCGACCGCGACATCGACAAGGTGCGGCTGCGCTACGAAGTCCTGCAATCGAAGCTCAACGTGATGAAGGGCT
>NZ_JAWRWU010001620.1:0-237 GCF_046535395.1 Cupriavidus sp. SIMBA_020
TCAGCCGCTATCTGACCCAGCTCGGCTACGCGAACACCGCGCCGCTGTACGGGGAAGTGGTGCGCGTGGACCCCGAAGGCGTGCCGCACACGCTCGCCATCCTGCAAGGCTTTATCGAGAATCAGGGCGACGCCTGGAACTGGTCGCTCGATTACCTGCGCCGCTCGGTGGACGAACTCGCCGTCGCCGTCGACACGGAAGCGCAAGTGCCCGACCGCGACAACGAAGCGATCCTGG
>NZ_JAWRWU010001621.1:0-237 GCF_046535395.1 Cupriavidus sp. SIMBA_020
GTACAAGAATGTCGATATCGGCTCGGTGCGCGCGGTCAAGCTCTCGCCGAACCTCTCGCACGTGCTCGCGACGGTCGAGCTGACGAAGGACGCCGGCAGCTTCGCGACGAAGGACAGCCGCTTCTGGGTGGTGCGTCCGCGTGTGGGCGCGGGCGGCGTGTCGGGTCTCGGCACGCTGCTCTCCGGTGCGTACATCGGCGCCGACGCGGGCCGCTCGGCGGAAACCGCGCACGACTT
>NZ_JAWRWU010001622.1:0-237 GCF_046535395.1 Cupriavidus sp. SIMBA_020
GGCACGTCGTAGTCGCGTGCGATCCGCGCGAGCACGCGAAGCTGCGCGCTCGACAATTCGCCGTACGGCACGGCGACGCGCAGCATCGGCGCATGGCGCTGCACGTACCAGCCGTTCTGCAGGCGCAACGGCCGGAATGCGTCCTCGCTCAGCGTGCCGTGCTGCCAGCGCTCGAGCTGGTCGCGGAACTGGGCGGCGCGGCTGTGCACGAGCGCCCGGTCGAAATCGGTATATCGG
>NZ_JAWRWU010001623.1:0-237 GCF_046535395.1 Cupriavidus sp. SIMBA_020
GGATCGACCGCCTCGCACGGTTCCTCGAACTCGCGGCAAAAGCGCCGCATCGCCGCGAAGTTCTCGTCGTCGAGCGCGTCGGTCGCCGCGTTGTTCAGCACGTAGGTGCCGAAGCCGTGCGCGACCGCGCGATCCGGCGTGCAGATCTCTGCGAATACGTCGGGCCACGCGGCGGTCGCCGCGCGGCTCAGTTCGAACTTGAAGCGGTCGATCGGCGTGCCGAGCGAATCGCCTTCC
>NZ_JAWRWU010001624.1:0-237 GCF_046535395.1 Cupriavidus sp. SIMBA_020
GGCAGCCGCCGCCTGCCTTGCGCGTTCGGGATCTTTGGCATGAATGGCCTGGAACAACAATTGATGCTCTACCTGCGCGGGCCGCGGCCCGTCTGTGAGTTTGGCTGAATTCTTCCATCCTATCTCGCGTGCAGTAAGCAACTGCCCTTCGATAAAGCTGCTGAAGGCGACCAGGTAAGCATTATGGGTCGACGCGGTGATGGCGGCGTGGAAATCGACGTCGGCCTTGGACGCGGT
>NZ_JAWRWU010001625.1:0-237 GCF_046535395.1 Cupriavidus sp. SIMBA_020
GGGCGAGGGCGTACCGAACGACGACCGGGCATGGACGAAGCGAACTGCCTTCGTGCCGTCAGGACTGTATTAAACCGTGACGCGCGCGATCGATAAAGGTGGTTGGCGTGATTGGACTGATGAGCTTGGCTCATTAGTCGAGTTTGAAGCCGGAGAGGTGACCCAATGCACCTTTTCAGGTGTTCGTGGCTGTTCGGAATGGGGCGATTGACGTCGGTGGCTTGGGGCGCATGGCGC
>NZ_JAWRWU010001626.1:0-237 GCF_046535395.1 Cupriavidus sp. SIMBA_020
TTTCCCGACTCCCCCCTTCTGCTGAGTTACCGCGATGATTTCTGCTGCCAATCTTCACCTCCTCTTTTTAGACGCAAATGGATTTTACCTGGATGAATTGGCATTTCAATCAATTTGTGTAAACGCGAGAAGAAATAGCCATTTGGCCTAGGTTTATGCGCATAAAGGTGATCGGGCGATTAGACTCCCTTTGCGATGATCCCGGTCCGGTACGTACCGGCGGGTTGGCCTGTCAAT
>NZ_JAWRWU010001627.1:0-237 GCF_046535395.1 Cupriavidus sp. SIMBA_020
CGGAGTTCAGTACGACGTTCGCAATGAAGGACGAAGCGTCGCGATTTTGCGGAAGTCCGTGGTGAGCGCTATATCCCCATTGCGTCAGCAGGTCGCAAAGTGTGTGGATCGAATTTCGAATCAATACCTTTTCAGGCCCTGATGCAGAAACCTTCTCTAACATACCCTCGAAAGCATGGCGAATAGTCTCAATCGTTATGTTCTCAAAATAATTTATTAAATCCGTCGCAAAAAGTG
>NZ_JAWRWU010001628.1:0-237 GCF_046535395.1 Cupriavidus sp. SIMBA_020
GTACCTGACGACAGCGATTGCCACCGGCAACCCGATACTTGCGTTACCCTGTTTCGGTACGGTTGCCCTGGGAGTCGGCGATGTGCTATTCGGCAAAAATCCAAGCCAACTATCGTGAGTACGTGCGACGTTACGGTGCCGAGATGGACATCGAGACGTTCCGCCGCCTGTTCTTCGCGCGTGCGGCCGGGAGCGACATCAAGATTCCGAAGGCGGTCGACGCGGCGCTCGTAGGTG
>NZ_JAWRWU010001629.1:0-237 GCF_046535395.1 Cupriavidus sp. SIMBA_020
GACGAGCGGACGGCGGCTTCTGGCATGGCAAGTCTCGGAGTCGAGCGAATGAGAAGGAAAGCGTGACGATACACGCAGCGGCGCTGCGGGCGATGTCAGTCCGGCAGCGGCCCGTTGCGCAACTGTTCGCGCTCTTGCGGCGTCATGCTTTGCCACTGTTTCCACTGACGCCATTTGCCGCGCTGGCGGCAGCCGCCGTGGCCGCGGAATCCACCGAACAGAATCCGGCAGAGCACG
>NZ_JAWRWU010001630.1:0-237 GCF_046535395.1 Cupriavidus sp. SIMBA_020
CCTGGCTGGCCGGCGCGGCCACCGCCGGGCTGGTGCTGGGCACGCGCGTGCCGGTGCTGCTGACCAGCCGTTCGGACGCGGTGCAGGCGCGGGTCGACAGTTGCGCGGTGGCGGCGCTGTACGCGCGGGCGTTGGCGGCCGGCGCGCGTTGAAGCGGGGCGCGCGCCGGCCTGGCACCATCAAGTCCGGCGGTTTGGTACTAAGCGGGGGCCCCGGGGTTGACTAGGCTAGCGCCAT
>NZ_JAWRWU010001631.1:0-237 GCF_046535395.1 Cupriavidus sp. SIMBA_020
GGTTAATAACCCGCCAATCAAGACAAAAATCATGATTAGGTTAGCAGCAACGGGGTTGCGCGCAAACCACGCAATTAATCCCTTTTCAGCAGTTGTGGTCATTGCTTACTCTCCTTTTAATGCAAGCTGAGTAACGTCTGGTTTGGTCACAGTGTCTTCAATTTTTACTGCCATTCCTTCACTAGGGTATTCAAGAGCAGAGGTAATCAGTTGTTCTCCCTCTGCTAAGCCTTGATT
>NZ_JAWRWU010001632.1:0-237 GCF_046535395.1 Cupriavidus sp. SIMBA_020
GCGACGCGATGGAACAGCACCCGGTTGTCGGTGATGATCTGCTCGGCCTTGTCGGTCATGCCGTTGCCGCGCTGCGGATAACCGCAGCACAGGTAGCCCGGCGGCAGCACGGTCTGCACGCCGGCATGCCACAGCATCGCCTGCGTGGCCAGGCCGACCTGCGAGAACAGGCGCTCCGACCCGCAGCCCGGGAAGTAGAACACCGCTTCCGTGTCGGCCGTGGTGGCCTTGGGATCG
>NZ_JAWRWU010001633.1:0-237 GCF_046535395.1 Cupriavidus sp. SIMBA_020
GTGCTCAACACCTACCTGCCGTCGGTGCGCGTCTGGGTCTGCGAGGACGATGCCGGCGAGGTCGCCGGGTTCATGGGCCTGAACGGCAACAAGGTCGAGATGCTGTTCGTCGACGCCAACAAGCGCGGCAAGGGCGCCGGGCGGCGCCTGCTGAATTTCGCGCTGTCGCTGCACGGCAGCCTGCGGGTCGACGTCAATGAACAGAATCCGCAGGCGCACGGTTTCTACAAGCACTAT
>NZ_JAWRWU010001634.1:0-237 GCF_046535395.1 Cupriavidus sp. SIMBA_020
GGATCCCCACCCACTACCCGTCAATACTCAGTGCCAGGGTGTAACCCTAGCAACTCAACTGCTTTCTGCCTGCCACTATCTAATGTCGTTAACACCGATTTAAGGAATCTCCAACTGGAGGCGCAGATGGGGACTGATATTGTTTATGTCCGAAACTTTTTAGGAGGTTTTAGCGGAAGTAGCACTATATCTTGGGCGACGATGAGGCTGATGGTTATGAGGTGGAAGTGATGGCTG
>NZ_JAWRWU010001635.1:0-237 GCF_046535395.1 Cupriavidus sp. SIMBA_020
CGACGCGTGATGGCGCGACCTACTTTGCTGAACGCGTCTGGGGTGTGGGACTCGGTTATAACCTCGGCGCGAGCCACCCACTCGTCGGTCGTAGCGTGCCAGATTTCGAACTGGCTGATGGCACGCGGCTTGGTGATCATCAGACGACAGGCGGTGGATTGCTGCTAGATTTCGACTCGCGCCCAACGCTTCGGACGCTCGCCAGCCGTTGGCGCGAGCGAATCACCTATGTCGCAT
>NZ_JAWRWU010001636.1:0-237 GCF_046535395.1 Cupriavidus sp. SIMBA_020
CCGCGATCTGCACCACGATGCGCCGCGTCAGCGAAAAGAGCGTCGGTCCGTTCGAGCGCGGCATCAGCGCGCGCAGCCATTGGCTGTAAAGGCCGAACACGTTCGAGACGGCGGGCGGCATCGCGCGCGCGAGGCGCTGCGACAGCGGATCGGCCACGCGGATCAGATACGGCGTGGTGAGCGTCGTGATCGCCGAGACCGTCACCGCGATCGGATAGAGAAAGCCGCTCGTGACCT
>NZ_JAWRWU010001637.1:0-237 GCF_046535395.1 Cupriavidus sp. SIMBA_020
GCTTCGATCGGATAGCTCTGGCCCGGGCCTGGTGTGATGAACGCGCCGCCGTACAGGGCAACGTTGCGCGGCACCGGGCCGGAGGCTTCGTCCGCGCGCCACACCACTTTTCTCGCCTGTCCGTAGAAACCCCATGTGCCGCGCCCGTGCGTGAGCGGTGTTCCCGACGTATTGAGCGCCTGGCTGGACCCGTCCACGTTGTACAGCGCGTCCTGATACGGCGATGTGCGGTGATAG
>NZ_JAWRWU010001638.1:0-237 GCF_046535395.1 Cupriavidus sp. SIMBA_020
GCATCCAGGCGCTGTTCGACCACAACGAAGCCGACGCCGTGGTCATCACGCACGGCACCGACACGCTGGAGGAAACCGCGTTCTTCCTCGACAACGTGCTGCATACCGACAAACCGGTCGTGCTGGTGGGCTCGATGCGGCCGTCCACGGCCACGAGCGCCGACGGCCCGAGCAATCTCTACGAAGCCGTGGAGGTGGCGGCCAGTCCGTCCGCGCGCGGACGCGGCGTGATGGTCG
>NZ_JAWRWU010001639.1:0-237 GCF_046535395.1 Cupriavidus sp. SIMBA_020
CTCACGCCTGGCGCGCCGAGCGCAAGCGCAGATGCAAACCGACGCGCGAAAAAAAAGCCGCTCCGAAGAGCGGCTTTTTCATCAGCGAACGATCCACGAAGGATCGGCCAGCTTAGTCTTCGAGCTGAGAAAGGTCGCGCACGGCGCCCTTGTCGGCGGACATCACGAGCTTGGCGTAGGCCTTGAGCGCGGCCGACACCTTGCGCGGACGCGGCAGCACCGGCTTCCAGCCCTTCG
>NZ_JAWRWU010001640.1:0-237 GCF_046535395.1 Cupriavidus sp. SIMBA_020
CCTCGTTCATGCCAACGGGAAGTTGAGTGCATTTGAGATAAAGTCTCACGCGGATACTTTGAGTAGGTGGGGAGGTCAACAAGAAGCTCATTTAGCCTGTTTTGATGAGGTATGGCTTTGCTGTCATTCGAAGCACTTAATTAAGGCGCTAGAAGTCTCTATCCCCACTGTAGGAATACTGGTAGTAGACGATTATTCAGGGATGGCGATGGTAAGAAGCGCTAAGTCGAATAGATC
>NZ_JAWRWU010001641.1:0-237 GCF_046535395.1 Cupriavidus sp. SIMBA_020
GAGGCCGCCGCGAAAATGGCCGACGGTCGCCTGCGCGAAGCGCAGGATCCGGTCGGCGATGCCGCCGTGCAGCATCAGTTCGCCGGAAAAGATGAAGAACGGCACCGCGAGGAACGAGAACGCGTTCATCCCCGAGATCATCGACTGCATCGCGGTGGCGATCGGCAGCCCTTCGACGAGGTAGGTCAGCACGCATGCGATGCCGAGCGCGAACGACACGGGCACGCCGAGCACGAG
>NZ_JAWRWU010001642.1:0-237 GCF_046535395.1 Cupriavidus sp. SIMBA_020
GTCATGTCGAAAGCCTGTCCGCTCGCGTTCGACTGGACATCGGCCGTCAGGAACAGCCCCTTGCCCGCACGCAGTACCCCGCGTTCGTCGGTCCTGACCTCGAACCCTTCACCGCGCACCGCCTTCCGGCTGTCGACGAGATAGCCGAGATTGACCTGAGTCTTGCCGCCATAGTCCGTCGACAGCTTGATGCCTTCGCGTCCTTTCCGATCCTCGAAACGAAGCTTGTTGTTTGCC
>NZ_JAWRWU010001643.1:0-237 GCF_046535395.1 Cupriavidus sp. SIMBA_020
CTGGCGCATCACGCGCGGCCTCGCGGGCGGCGAGCGCGTGATCGTCGACGACGCCGCGCAGTTCGCGCCCGACACCGTCGTGAAGCCCGTCGAGCAGGCACCGCCGGCGAAGGCCGCAGCGGCCGGGCCCGCCCGCCAAACCTGACCGGTTCATACACCATGGCACGTTTCTTCATCGATCGCCCCGTGTTCGCATGGGTGATCGCGCTGTTCATCCTGCTCGGCGGCGGCTTCGCG
>NZ_JAWRWU010001644.1:0-237 GCF_046535395.1 Cupriavidus sp. SIMBA_020
TCCCTGAAGCGCGCCGATTACAAACGTCGGCAACAACGACACGCGGCCGGGCCCGCCGGCGCCGATTGCCACAATGCAGCGACCCTGGGCATGCCTCTTGCGTACAGGCAGGTCTTGCGGACATGACCCCGATTGCCGGGTGCTCCGCATCCCCCCGGAGCAAGCATGACGACAACAAAGATCCTGATCGTGGCAGCCGAGGCCTTTCCCTTGGCAAAGACGGGCGGCCTGGGCGAC
>NZ_JAWRWU010001645.1:0-237 GCF_046535395.1 Cupriavidus sp. SIMBA_020
GTTGCGCGCCAGGCAGTCATCCGGGCCCAGGCCCAAGCGTTCAGTCACCCCAGGGCGGAAACCCTCGATCAGTGCGTCGGCTTGTTCCACCAATTGCAGTACTGTCTCCACCCCTGCCGGGTCCTTGAGGTCGACGGCGACCGCGTAGCGGTTGCGCAGCAGGGTGTTGTACTGCAGCGGACGCTCGATACCGAGCTTGGCCGGCTGTTTACGATCGACGCGGATTACCGTTGCGCC
>NZ_JAWRWU010001646.1:0-237 GCF_046535395.1 Cupriavidus sp. SIMBA_020
TCGGCCCTATCCTGAAAAGGCGTCACTCTGAAAACGAGGTGCCGCGCCAGAGAGGCTTGCCCGAACTGGTAAGCCTCATGCGCGGCGGCTCGTCTGCAAACAATAGCAACAAGGAGCCTTGCATGCGTACTTCCCCCTTCAATCGCCGGTGGTCCGCCGCCGCGCTCGCGGGCGCGCTGAGCGTCTGCTTCGTGACCGCTACGCAAGCCCAATCGCCGCGGTCGACGCTGCGGCTGG
>NZ_JAWRWU010001647.1:0-237 GCF_046535395.1 Cupriavidus sp. SIMBA_020
GCGCGCATGGGTAGCCTGCGGCACTTAAAAGTCTCTGACAAATGGCAGAGTGCGAAGGAACCTTGGGTCCAGCGCAGCGTTGACTTTGTCTGTACACCCAAGAGCAAAGATATGCTTGACAGCCTAAGCGATAGATAAAAATAGAGAGGGGCTTTAAGAACAACAGAGTGCATTATGATGACTAAGAACTCTAAATTAGTTTTGCTCGGGGCGATCATTTCATCTGTATTACTGTTG
>NZ_JAWRWU010001648.1:0-237 GCF_046535395.1 Cupriavidus sp. SIMBA_020
GGCCGGCCGCGTCGGCCAGGCCATGCCACGCGGCAGGTCCGGGCGCCCGCCGATCTTGCTGGCGCCCAGGGGGATCGCGTCCTCCTCGCGGGCGGTGGTCGCCAGCACCAGCGCGGGACGCGCCTGTTCCAGCAGTCGGGAGATCACGCTGGCTGGCAGATCGGTGGCGTCGAGCGAACGGCGCAGGGCGTCCTGGTCCGAAGGCAACGGGGTGAAGTCCATGACGGCAATCCTCCT
>NZ_JAWRWU010001649.1:0-237 GCF_046535395.1 Cupriavidus sp. SIMBA_020
CGCACCGCAACGCAACGATGCGGGGGAAGCAACAGGCGCTGGAAGACGATATCTGTATCTGCAAGTGTTCACCGCCGCCGGTTTTCAGTGCGTCGCAAGCAAGCGCCTCTCACAGTTGGGAGGACGAATGGGGGGACATGGGTTATGCAGCAAGCCTGGCCGCGTTACTCGACAGGCAGAGCGCCACACACGACGAACGGTTCAAGCTATGCGATCGCGCCGGAAACCCGCTCGCGG
>NZ_JAWRWU010001650.1:0-237 GCF_046535395.1 Cupriavidus sp. SIMBA_020
CCGCGCGGCCTGCCCAAGGCCCTGTCGGTGGAACAGACCCAGGCCTTGCTCGACCGCGCTCCGGCCAAGGTGGCCACCGAGCCGGCCGACCTGCGCGACCAGGCCATGTTCGAGCTGCTGTATTCCAGCGGCCTGCGCCTGTCGGAGCTGGTCGGACTGGACCTGCGCTACACGCGCTCGCCCGACCATGAATCGCGCGGCTGGCTCAGCCTGGAAGAGGCCGAGGTGATCGTGCTG
>NZ_JAWRWU010001651.1:0-237 GCF_046535395.1 Cupriavidus sp. SIMBA_020
CGTGAATGCGAGTTCGACGATCATGAGCAACGCCCGTACCGAAGCAACACAGTTTTGCGAACAGGTGCCGGACGTCACAGCGGATGGGATTGTGATTCCTAACTCCACGCATCAGCAATGCGGGACATCACCCTCGATTGCCGCAGGTGACCAGTCAGGCGGAATTGGGTCAATCTGGACGCTGGTGAAGAACCTGCCGCTGATCCTCCTCACATTTCTCGCGAAGGGGGTCGCGAT
>NZ_JAWRWU010001652.1:0-237 GCF_046535395.1 Cupriavidus sp. SIMBA_020
GAGCATGCCGCCCGTATCGATTGCGCTGGAGTAGGAGCGCGAGCCGCCGAGTGGGAGCATTCCGGGGACACTGAAATCCACCTCGTTCATCAACAGCTTCTGTCCGGTCGGCACATGAACCGGATTGCCACACCGCCCGCGTATTGCTTCAGAAACTTTTCGGCCAACGTAGCTCCCCGCTACCTGGCCGGCGATGTATTTCAGCGCGCACGGCCGGGTCGCCTTCATGCGGTTCTG
>NZ_JAWRWU010001653.1:0-237 GCF_046535395.1 Cupriavidus sp. SIMBA_020
CAAGCCACCCTCGCGACGGGCTACGCGAGTCTCGGTTCGTTGCGCTGCTAGACCTGTGGTCAGGGAATGGAATCTGCAGGGTCGCCAAGCCGCGGCCGCGCGGGCGGCCACGTTTGGCATTCGTGTTTCTGACTGTGTGGCGGTGGCGCTTCGCGCTGGTGGTGATTGCGTTTCTAGTGGTTCCGCACGGTTGGGGGTGGGGCGGTGATGGGCGGCGCGGCAGAGATCGGGCTGCTC
>NZ_JAWRWU010001654.1:0-237 GCF_046535395.1 Cupriavidus sp. SIMBA_020
CTTTCCGCCCGTGCCTCGATGACGGTATCCAGGGCGTGGCGGTCCTGGACGCTTCGTTCCGGGTGCGCATGCTGTATCAGTACGATCGGACGCTCAGGGACGCCTTGGCTGGCTATGACGCCCGCATCAAGACCTTTGAGAACGTCACTATTCGTCACACGCATCTCGCCGCAGGCCGCGAATCCGTGACCGCCGACCTAGACACGAAGGGTCCGGGGCGCTTCATCGAATACGTGG
>NZ_JAWRWU010001655.1:0-237 GCF_046535395.1 Cupriavidus sp. SIMBA_020
CAGCCGAGGCCGCAAATCACGCCCTCAGCCTGGTCGGAGAAATACGAGTGATGCCGGAACGGTTCTCGGCGATGCACGTTCGACAGGTGAATCTCGACGAACGGGATGCCGACCCCCGCCAGTGCGTCCCGAATGGCCACGCTCGTATGCGTGTACGCGGCGGGATTGATCAGGATGAAATCGGTGTGTTCAGTCCGGGCGGATTGGATGCGGTCGACCAGCGCGCCTTCGTGATTG
>NZ_JAWRWU010001656.1:0-237 GCF_046535395.1 Cupriavidus sp. SIMBA_020
GGCCGGAAAAGGCAAGGGCGCCCAGTTGCGCAAACGCAGGTTCTTGGTGCCCTGGAACAGCCCGCAGTCGATCAGCACCCGCTTGCCTTGCGCTTCGAGCAAGTAGCGCGAGCCGGTCACGGTTTGCGCCGCACCCAGAAAGGTCAGCTTCATCATGCACTCCCTCTCAACGCGCCCCACGGCGCCTCCGAGACAGATTGCAGCGCGCTTCGCTGTTGCGCGGTTGATCTGCGTCAG
>NZ_JAWRWU010001657.1:0-236 GCF_046535395.1 Cupriavidus sp. SIMBA_020
GCGGAAGGCGGCGCGAATGCGCAGTCGCAAACCGAACTCGACGACGATTGCCGCGCGATTGGCGCGGACGTATCGGGCAGCGTGTGGAAGCTGCTGGTCGCGCAAGGCGACGCCGTGGAGGAAGGCCAGGACGTGGCGATCCTCGAATCGATGAAGATGGAAGTGACGGTCGCCGCGCCCGCGAGCGGCGTGATCGAAGCGCTCGCCTGCCAGGAAGGCGACGCCGTGACGGCGGG
>NZ_JAWRWU010001658.1:0-236 GCF_046535395.1 Cupriavidus sp. SIMBA_020
GTCTCCCACGCATGGACCCTCGCGGACAGTGAGAGAAGCGTCCCCGCTCAGTGCTGCGGAAACGACAACGGCGTCGCCCGTTGCTTCGCACCACAAACAAGCGCAAAGCAAACCGGCAACGCCGTTTCGTTCTCTCAGGTAACAACAGGCGCCCTCGGCGTGGCGTGTGCTGGTACACGATAGGCCTTTTGTCTGACAAGAGACTTTCTACGGAAGGACATTGGAGTGAACGCTCT
>NZ_JAWRWU010001659.1:0-236 GCF_046535395.1 Cupriavidus sp. SIMBA_020
GCAGCCCAACGTGAGCCGCCTGATCGCGCAGCTCGAACGCGACACCGGCCTCAAGCTCTTTCAGCGCGTGGGCGTGCGGCTCATTCCGACGAGCGAGGGCGAGGCGTTCTTTCGCGAAGTGGAGCGCGCGTATGTGGGTCTGCAAGGGCTTGCGAACGCGGCGGCGCAGATCCGCAATCTGGGCAGCGGTCGGTTGCGCATCGCGGCGATGCCGTCGGCCGGTCTCACGCTCGTGC
>NZ_JAWRWU010001660.1:0-236 GCF_046535395.1 Cupriavidus sp. SIMBA_020
GCCTGCGCGAATGGCGGGCTCCACGAGGTAGAGCGACGTTTTGACGAGACCGAGACCGGCGAGCGCGCATTCGCCCTGCGCGTCGGCGTCGCTCACCGCTATCGCCCCGCGCAGGGCTACCGTGCGCCGCGCACCGCCCACCATGTACTCCAACGGGCGCGGGCGCCCGGTGTCCGCCGACACGTAGTCGACGGTGCTGTGATGCATAAGGTCGTCCACGCTCTCGGGCGTGCCGT
>NZ_JAWRWU010001661.1:0-236 GCF_046535395.1 Cupriavidus sp. SIMBA_020
GAGCAGATTGCCGATCACCGCCGCGAGCACGATCTTGCGTTGCTGGCCTGGCGTCATCGGCGGCGCGTCGGCCTCGTGCGGGGAAAGCGTGGAAGTGCTGGCGGTCATGCTGGGGCCTTGGCGAGGTAGCGTTCGACGAGTCGCGTCCAGAACGCGGCGCCGATCGTGAGGTTGTCGTCGTTGAAGTCGTAGCGCGGGTTGTGCAGCATCGGCTGGCCTTCGCCGTTGCCGAGCCG
>NZ_JAWRWU010001662.1:0-236 GCF_046535395.1 Cupriavidus sp. SIMBA_020
GCGTAGCATTGATTATCGCGATAATTTTGCCAGTTTATTTGTGCACGCTTGAAATACGGCAGCGCGACGGGGTTGTGATTTTTTCTAATTTCCATGTCGTTTTTTGCGATTTCCTTTTCATTTTCTTCTACTGCCTTAGCGAGAGTTGCATTCGCCGCTTCAAAACTAAATTGCGCGCACGTTGCCATTTCCATACCTCCCAGGTTTTCGTTTTTACAATGCGCCTTGATCTGGTC
>NZ_JAWRWU010001663.1:0-236 GCF_046535395.1 Cupriavidus sp. SIMBA_020
GCCGGCACCCGTGGCGGTCTGGCCGGCCGACCTGTCGTTTCGTGAGATCCAGGTGGCGAACCTGCTGCGCCAGGGCCACACGGCCAAGGAAGTGGGCCGCGCGCTGGGCCTGTCGCCCACCACGGTGGTGACCTACAAGAACCGCATCTTCAAGAAGAGCAAGGTCGCCAGCCTGAAGGAATTCCTGATCAAGGCGCCGGTGGCACGCGAGGCCTCGCATGGCCCCTCGTAGCGGC
>NZ_JAWRWU010001664.1:0-236 GCF_046535395.1 Cupriavidus sp. SIMBA_020
CTGATTTGATCCGGCTGCCGCTTCTGCTGCGACTTGGGGCGCCTGCGTCCTGCGGCGTGCCGAGCCGCGATTCTTGCACAAGCCGCGCGAGCGCGTGCGGCTCGCCCGCGCGCCGTCGTGTCCCGAAATGCGGCGTATGCGTCCTGATGGCGTCGAAATACCCCGTAACATGCGCAACCGCGCCCTAAATCGCTTATCTGCTACCGTTGAGGTTGTGTCCCAATAATTTCACCGGG
>NZ_JAWRWU010001665.1:0-236 GCF_046535395.1 Cupriavidus sp. SIMBA_020
GGCGCACCAGCGCGAAATGGGGCTGTGCGAGCAGTTCGACCGCCAGCTGCGGCGACTGGCGCGGATTGCGCGCATCTCCGACCACTACCAGAACATGATGCGCGACCTGAACGCGACGCTGGAAGAAACGTCGCGCCGCGATCCGCTGACCGGATTGCTGAACCGCCGCGCCCTGATGGAGCTGATCAAGCAGGAAGTGCAGCGCGCGGCCCGCGGCGGCCAGGCTTTCGTGGTCG
>NZ_JAWRWU010001666.1:0-236 GCF_046535395.1 Cupriavidus sp. SIMBA_020
GGATCACCTCCTTAATCGACGACATCAGCCTGCTGATGAGCTCCCACACGAATTGCTTGATTCACTTGTATAAAGACGATGCTGTAACGCGACCCTGTTATAGGTCTGTAGCTCAGTTGGTTAGAGCGCACCCCTGATAAGGGTGAGGTCGGCAGTTCAAATCTGCCCAGACCTACCATTACTTGGTTTAGCCGTAAAATACGGGGCCATAGCTCAGCTGGGAGAGCGCCTGCCTT
>NZ_JAWRWU010001667.1:0-236 GCF_046535395.1 Cupriavidus sp. SIMBA_020
CGCCCAGGTGCTGCGCGATCCGGCCATCTACGGCATGGCGCTGACCTACTTCTGCCTGATCTGCGGCATCTATGCCGTCAGCTTCTGGCTGCCGACGCTGCTGAAGCTGGCCGGGGTGCAGGACACCATGCAGATCGGCCTGTACTCGGCGATCCCCTACGTGGCGGCGGCGGTCTTCATGCTGTGGTTCGCGCGCAGCTCCGACCGCCTGCGCGAACGCCGCTGGCACACGCTGG
>NZ_JAWRWU010001668.1:0-236 GCF_046535395.1 Cupriavidus sp. SIMBA_020
CTGGGCAGCGAACGCGGCCACGCCGGCCGCCGCGCGCAGGGAGCGCCGGCATGAGCGCGCTGCTGTCGCTGCGCGGCGTGACCGCGCACTACGGCGCCAGCCAGGCGCTGTTCGGCATCGACCTGGATATCGCCGCGGGCGAGTTCGTGACGCTGCTGGGCCGCAACGGCATGGGCAAGTCGACCACGGTCAAGGCCATCATGGGCCTGAACCGCGCCAGCCGCGGCGCCATCACG
>NZ_JAWRWU010001669.1:0-236 GCF_046535395.1 Cupriavidus sp. SIMBA_020
CTGCTCGAGTGCATACGCCATCGACAGCAGCGGCGTGATGCCGATCCCGGCCGCGATCAGCACATGTTCGCTCGCGTCGTCCGTCAGACGAAACAGGTTGCGCGGCGCGCCGATTGACAACTCCGCGCCGATGCACACGTCGTCGTGCAGCGAGCGCGAGCCGCCGCGCGACCGTGCTTCCTTCTTCACCGCGAACAGATAGCTGCCGCGCTCGTCGGGGCGGCCGCACAGCGAAT
>NZ_JAWRWU010001670.1:0-236 GCF_046535395.1 Cupriavidus sp. SIMBA_020
TGTCGTAGCCTTGCGGCTGCATGTCGGTGCCGACCGAGCCGAACGGCGGATAGTCTTCAGGCACCGCGACGCGCAGCGTGCCGCTCTTGGCGATGGTGTCGAGCGCGTCGGCCTGGGCCGGGGCTGCGGCGAACAGCGCCGTCACGGAGGCAGCGAGCAACGCAGCCAGCCACGTGCGTCGGGAAAACGGTCGAATCGTCAGGCTCACGGTCAATCATCCTCGTCTGGTATGTCGT
>NZ_JAWRWU010001671.1:0-236 GCF_046535395.1 Cupriavidus sp. SIMBA_020
TGACCGCGCACCCACGCCAGTAAACTCACGCCGGTTTTCGCCGGGGCCGCGTCGCGCGCGCCCGCGCCCGTCCAGCACAGGATTTCGTCCGCCATGTCGCCTGCTTCGCCTTCCGGGTCACAGCCCGATCCACGTTCTGCTTCCGTCTCCCAAAACCCCCAAGCCCCCCAAGACTCGGACGCCACCCCCGCCGACGTCGCCTTTGCGCCCGCCGCGAGCACGCATGTGAACGCGCC
>NZ_JAWRWU010001672.1:0-236 GCF_046535395.1 Cupriavidus sp. SIMBA_020
GTGCGTGCCGCTGGTTGTGCGGCGCGCATGCTGTGTTGGCGAAGGCCGGGCGTTTTGCCCGGCCTTGTTGTTTCCGGTCCTTTCTGCTTCGTGCGCTGTCGGTTTTGCCCGGCAATGGCGGTCGGTCCCGTCGAGCACGGGACATACGGCGCCCGCCGCTCAATGCCGGCTGCTGCCGCGATAGCTTTCCACTTCCGCGTCGTACGCCGCCAGAAACGCCTTGCCGAACACCGACG
>NZ_JAWRWU010001673.1:0-236 GCF_046535395.1 Cupriavidus sp. SIMBA_020
CTTCATGCATCACCCAGCCGGTCATCATCTCTGCAATCGGGTTCATAAACGTTATTTTTTCGTCTTTGTCAGTTGCTATAACAGCGTCGCCAATCGAGTTGAGCGTAACCCGCAATCTTTCTGATTCAATAGCAAGTAACCGCTGAGAATGCTTTAATTGTTGCTCTTGTGTTTTTAGTTTTAAATGGTTGCCAACGCGTAAACGGCAGACCTTAAGATCGACTGGCTTTTGTATG
>NZ_JAWRWU010001674.1:0-236 GCF_046535395.1 Cupriavidus sp. SIMBA_020
TGGTGCCCGGCTATTACGGCACGTACTGGGTCAAGCACCTGGCGGACATCCAGGTGCTTGACCAGGAGTTCGACGGCTTCTGGATGCAGAAGGCCTATCGCATCCCCGACAACGACTGCGCCTGTACGCCCGCGGGCAAGGCGCCGGAGAAGCCCCGCCCCATCGGCCGCTACAACGTGCGCAGCTTCATCACCAGCCTGGCCGATGGCGCCCGCGTCGCCAAGGGCGCACGGATG
>NZ_JAWRWU010001675.1:0-236 GCF_046535395.1 Cupriavidus sp. SIMBA_020
GGTCGAGGACAGCACGCAATATCTGACCGACGACGACGCGCTCGCCATCGCCCATTACCTCAAATCCCTGCCGGCGCAAAAACCGGCTGGACGCTACGACCCGCACGCGCGGCCCGATCCGTCCACGCGCAACGCCAACCGCGTCGACCCGCCGCAAACGCTCGGCCCGCGCGTCTATACGTCGTTTTGCGCGCGTTGCCACGGATCGGAGGGGATGGGCGTGACGGAGGTGTTTC
>NZ_JAWRWU010001676.1:0-235 GCF_046535395.1 Cupriavidus sp. SIMBA_020
CTTGAAGATCGGGTACGCGCCGCCAATGCCGTTGCCGTAGCCGCCCTGGAAGTTCAGGCCCAGCACGAAGCCGCGTGCGAACGAGTAGTAATACTGCATCTGCGCGTCGGCCTTGTAGTACTGCAGGCCGGCAGGCGTGCCGTATTCGGCATTGGCCTGCGCGAAGTAACCGCGGCTTGGCACCAGCGCGCTGTCACGATTGTCGCGCGACCAGCCCACCGTCAACGGAATGATG
>NZ_JAWRWU010001677.1:0-235 GCF_046535395.1 Cupriavidus sp. SIMBA_020
CGGCACCTCGAACGCGCGTTGCCAGATCCAGTCCGGCGAACTGCGCACGCAGGGCATCGAGCTGGAGGCCAAGACCGAACCGCTGCGCGGCCTGACGCTGATGGCCGGCTATTCGCTGCTGGACAACGCCTATTCCAAGGCCAACCCCGGCACCACGGGCCTGAACCTGAAGGGCAAGGCGCCGGTGGGCGTGCCGTCACAGCAGGCCTCGGCCTGGGCCCGCTATCAGTTGCAG
>NZ_JAWRWU010001678.1:0-235 GCF_046535395.1 Cupriavidus sp. SIMBA_020
GACAGCCGCGCCGTCGACATCCCGGCCGGTCCGCTGGGACCGGCCTTGGCCGCCTATGCCCAGCGCATGCGGGTACTGCTGTCGTTCCGTCCCGCCCAGACCGACGGCCTGTCGACGCCCGGCCTGAGCGGCAGCTACGCCGTCGAGGAAGGCTTCGCCCGCCTGCTGTCCGGCACCGCTCTGCGCGTGCGGCGCCTGCCCGACGACAGCTACGCGTTGGAGGCGGCCGCCGCCG
>NZ_JAWRWU010001679.1:0-235 GCF_046535395.1 Cupriavidus sp. SIMBA_020
CGGATGCTGGCGCGCGATGATCCACACGGTCTGCTTGGGCTTGCCTTCGGGCGTGGTGTCGCCGGGCATGCCGAGCGAGAGCAGCGACATCGGCCGGCCCTCGACGCTCTGGCCGAGCTCGCTCAGCGTGGCGTGCGGCAACTGCTGCAGCGCGCCGAGGAATTCCGAGTGGCGCTCCTCGCCGTACGGCTCGAAATACGCGTAGTAAATGCTGTCGAAATCGGGCGTGTGCTCG
>NZ_JAWRWU010001680.1:0-235 GCF_046535395.1 Cupriavidus sp. SIMBA_020
GGCCGAGACAAGCATCTGCGAAGCAGGATAGTCGAACTCCTGCTGCGTGACGGGTTGATTGTTGCGCATGGGATTCCTTCCAGGGGGGGCTACGCTGACCCAACAACATGCCGGGAATAACGGCATTTCCCTTCATTTCTTTAGGGCTTTTGGCGAGGGGATTGGCTGTGCGAGTCATGGCGCATCGACGTCGGCGTGGCGCACGGCGAAAACGGTCGCGTGTCGGACGCGCAGG
>NZ_JAWRWU010001681.1:0-235 GCF_046535395.1 Cupriavidus sp. SIMBA_020
CTTGCTGGCGGCCAGGTGCGCCGAGATATCGCCCACCACCGCGCAATGCAGGCGGTAGTTGACGAACTTCTGGATCAGCTCGCCGGCGATGCGCGTTTCCAGCCGGAAGAAATCGGGATGCACGCGCGCGGCGGGCAGCGCCAGCCATTCGGCCTCGTGTTCCCAGGCGGCGCTGATCAGGTCATTGGTGTCCTGGCCGGTGGCCAGGGCCGGGCCGGTCTCGCCGTATTGCAGG
>NZ_JAWRWU010001682.1:0-235 GCF_046535395.1 Cupriavidus sp. SIMBA_020
CGGGAGCCCGAATGATCGGCCCCAGAAGCCAAAGAAAACCGTCAAATCGTTGCCGATGTCGCGACTGGCGTTTCTCTTTGTCTTCTGAAGCGACTGCAGAAGGCAAGTTTGGTCGGGTAGCGGGCAACACAGGCATCCGCTGCCGTCAGCCAGCGGTTGGTAGCGGCCAACCACCAAGCTTCTCGGCTCGTTCAAGCCATCGGGCGGCCATCGGGTCTCAGTCGGTGAACACTCG
>NZ_JAWRWU010001683.1:0-235 GCF_046535395.1 Cupriavidus sp. SIMBA_020
CGGCCTGCTCCGCCATCAGGAAGTCTGCGAGGAGGCGCTCGCAATGCGCAAGCCACGTCTGCCCCGCATCAGTGAGCGACTGGCGGCGCGTCGTGCGCACGAGCAACTTGACACCGAAGCGCGCTTCAAGGGAGGCGATACGTTCGCTAACAACTGAAATCGCGAGCCCAAGCTTGCGCGCCGCAGCCGACAATGACCCCAGTTTGGCCACTTCCACAAACACCTGCATGTCGCT
>NZ_JAWRWU010001684.1:0-235 GCF_046535395.1 Cupriavidus sp. SIMBA_020
GGCCGACGTGCTCACGGCCAGCCTGGCCGCCACGGTGGCGCGCGCGGCGGGGGGCAAGGTGCGCGCCGCCGACATGCTGGTGCGCTGGGGCGCGCAAGACGAGGAACCTCCCGCCGAAGCGGGGGCGGACGCGTTGAAGGCGTTCCTGATGTCGAAGGTCAAGAAGGGGTCTTGACGACGTGTCCGGCCCGCGCAAGCGGGCCGGAGGCGGATCTATGTGAGGTATAGGACCATG
>NZ_JAWRWU010001685.1:0-235 GCF_046535395.1 Cupriavidus sp. SIMBA_020
GTAGGTGTCGATGTCGAACTCGATCTCGGCGAGCTGGACGTCGATCGGCAGGTCGACCAGCACCGGGCCCGGACGCCCCGAGCGCATCAGGTGGAAGGCCTGCTGGAACACGCGCGGCACCAGCGCCGGCTCGCGCACGGTGACGGCCCATTTGGTGACGGGCTTGGCGATCGATTCGATGTCGACGGCCTGGAAGTCTTCCTTGTACAGCCGCGCGCGCGGCGCCTGGCCGGTG
>NZ_JAWRWU010001686.1:0-235 GCF_046535395.1 Cupriavidus sp. SIMBA_020
GTGGAGTCGTCAGCCTGGATATGCTTGCCCAGCCAGAGGGACTGGCCGATGACGAAGACGATCATCAGGCCCATCAGGCCGAAGGCCTTGAAGCTGACCCACTGGGATTCGGTGAAATGCCCCGAAAACGCCACGTAGAGATTGATGGCGCCGGCGAACAGGAAAAAACCAGCCCAGATCAGATTGAGCTTGTCCCAGGCAGCGTCTGGAAGCTGGATCTGTTTTTCCATGAGGC
>NZ_JAWRWU010001687.1:0-235 GCF_046535395.1 Cupriavidus sp. SIMBA_020
TGGCGCGTTACGACGCGGCCGACGGCTCGCATCGCGTCTGGCCGATGCCCGAGCGTCTCGCGTGCTTCGCGCTCTGCGAAGACCCGGACACGCTGCTGATCGGGCTCGCCTCGCGGCTTGCGTTCTTCGACCTGCGCACGGGCGAGATCACGCCGATCGTCGACGTGGAACCCGATCTGCCGACGCGTCTGAACGACGGCCGTTGCGACCGTCAGGGCCGCTTCGTGTTCGGCAC
>NZ_JAWRWU010001688.1:0-235 GCF_046535395.1 Cupriavidus sp. SIMBA_020
GACAGCTCCGCGAAGCACGGCGGCCCCGCAACGTTTCCGCTCAATCGCGTGATTCCGTGCTGGACGCAAGGCGTGCAGAAGATGAAGGTCGGCGGCAAGGCCAAGCTGACCTGCCCGGCGGCGACCGCTTACGGTGAACGCGGCGTCGGTCCGATTCCGCCGAACAGCGATCTGACTTTCGAAGTCGAACTGGTCGGCATCGAAAAGTAAAAGCGCGCAACGCGCAAGGAACAAG
>NZ_JAWRWU010001689.1:0-235 GCF_046535395.1 Cupriavidus sp. SIMBA_020
GGTGCGACCCGCTTGAATTCTTCGAGCAGCAACGCCTGCGTATGTGCCGTCGGCCGCACATCGCGATCCACCCGGGCGATCTGCTGCGTGCCCGCCATCAAGCGGGTCTTTTGCGTCGTGCCGCCCTCAGGGTCCGACACGAATCGCGTCTGTACACCGTATTCCTGCAAGCACTTTTGAAGTTCGATTGACGCGCTGTCGTGACCGACCACCGCCAGCAGTGTCGCGTCCCCGC
>NZ_JAWRWU010001690.1:0-235 GCF_046535395.1 Cupriavidus sp. SIMBA_020
CATTATCGAGTTTGTTGATATTTATCAGCATTATTATTGAATAAATAATACTACCCAAATAAAAACCTAAAACCATTTGGTGTGATTTACGGGTAATGAGCCCAGGAACAACTCGAGGTGATAAGCTAGCACTGGCTGAATTTAATACCACCATCACCATAGAAAAGCTAAATACGGTTAACGAAATAATGCTGCCAGCGAGGGTGCTTAAAATGGTACGTGCGTTTTCTGCGCT
>NZ_JAWRWU010001691.1:0-235 GCF_046535395.1 Cupriavidus sp. SIMBA_020
GCCAGCACGGTTTTGTGGTCGTCGGAAAGCTCGACGCTTTTGATGATGCCCACGTCGACATTCTTGAACTTGATCCTGGTCTTGCCGGCCTCGATGCCCTCACCGGTGGAAAAGCGGATCGTGACGGTCGGGCCCGTTTGCATCACGGAACGCACCACCAGCCAACCGGCAACCAGCACGGCGATCAGCGGCACCAGCCAGATCAACTGAATGCGCCACTTCGGTGGTTCGATCG
>NZ_JAWRWU010001692.1:0-235 GCF_046535395.1 Cupriavidus sp. SIMBA_020
CTCCGATTTGATCGAGCACGCGGCTAACAATCACGGCGATCGAGAAATTGTTTCAAACCTGGGCAATGGCCATATCCATCGCTATACATGGTCGGGCGCACTTGGCCGGTCGAAGCGTGTCGCAAATCTCATTCATGCACTGGGTGTGGCCACGGGGCAATGTGTTGCTACGCTGGCCTGGAATACGCATCGCCATCTTGAACTTTATTATGGGGTTTCCGGTACCGGCGCCGTG
>NZ_JAWRWU010001693.1:0-235 GCF_046535395.1 Cupriavidus sp. SIMBA_020
GGATGGTGCAGGCGATGTGCTTTTAAATTATCCCGACAGACAAGCGGTGATCAGTTATTCGAAAATTTCACAAGGTGAAAATATCACTGAAATTCAGGGGGAATTAGGTCGAATTAGAATTGAAGCCGTGTCGCAGCTTAAAAAAATAGAGTTTATTGCTAACAATGGTCATAAAGAGCTTATTAGCACGGAGTTTGACGAGCACTTTATGAAGTACGAACTCGAGAACTTTATC
>NZ_JAWRWU010001694.1:0-235 GCF_046535395.1 Cupriavidus sp. SIMBA_020
GCCGCGCAGCGATCCGCTGGCGGTGGTGGACGAACGCCTGCGCGTGCACGGGGTGGACGGGTTGCGGGTGGTGGATTGCTCGATCATGCCGACGCTGGTATCGGGCAACACCAATGTGCCGGTGGTGATGCTGGCCGAGCGCGCGGCCGACTTCATCCTGCAGGACCTGCAAGCCGCGCGCCGACCTGCCCAGGCGCAGCCGCAGGCCGAGCGCCCGACCCAGAAGCAAGCCGCG
>NZ_JAWRWU010001695.1:0-235 GCF_046535395.1 Cupriavidus sp. SIMBA_020
TGCGCGCATGATGGCGCAGGTGTTCGACGACTACGTGCATGTGCCGATGCAACGCATCGTCGGCAACGCCCTGCGCCCCGAAGACAGCCGCGATCCGTTCGGCGTGGGAGAAGCGCATGGCGTCATCGCGCGGTGTTATGCCTGGCTGGAGGCGCGATTGCAGGACGGGCCGTGGGCCGCCTGCGGCCGCTTCACGATTGCGGACTGCGCCGCGGCGCCGGCGCTGTTCTATGGC
>NZ_JAWRWU010001696.1:0-235 GCF_046535395.1 Cupriavidus sp. SIMBA_020
GCCGACCTTCTTGCGATCGGCCGATTCGAGCCATGGCTTCAGGCGCGCGAGCACGTCGTCGATCGGCAATTGCTCGGGCATGTCGGGGCCGCGATGCGCGACCGGAAGATACGCGGCCTTGCCCGGCTCGATAGAGAACGACAGGCCGACGAGGCGGGCGGTCATCGGGTCGAGCGCGGTGGTTTCGGTGTCGAACGCGGTGAGTTCGGCCGCATCGATCTTCGCGAACCACGCG
>NZ_JAWRWU010001697.1:0-235 GCF_046535395.1 Cupriavidus sp. SIMBA_020
GTCGGGGCCGGCCGCGGGCGTGGTGGGCGCCGCCGCGGTGGGGCGCGCCATCGGCAGCCTGAACCTGGTGACGTTCGACGTGGGCGGCACCAGCACGGATGTGTCGTTGATCTGCGATGGGCGGCCCTTGTTCACGTCTCACCGTCAGGTGGCCGGGTATCCGGTCAAGACGCCGATGGTGGATATCCACGTGATCGGCGCGGGCGGCGGCAGCATTGCCTGGCTGGATGACGCG
>NZ_JAWRWU010001698.1:0-235 GCF_046535395.1 Cupriavidus sp. SIMBA_020
ATAGAGAGCAATACGGGTGCTTCCCGATTGCCTTTCCCGGCAAGCGCCGGCGCCGCACGGCACTGCCCGTGCAGCGATTTCACCGCATCGACGGCACGCAGCCCTCGTGCATCCGCGCACCGACCTGTTCCCGGTGCGCAGTCCTGACCTTTTTTATACGCCCATCCGCACTATCCGCGCGTTGCCGACGGCATCGCGCGCACCAGGAATTGCCTATGCTTTTGCCCATCCTGCT
>NZ_JAWRWU010001699.1:0-235 GCF_046535395.1 Cupriavidus sp. SIMBA_020
GGCTATAGAGTTTCGCCTGTGCGGTGAGAAGCGCCGGGCGCGCGCGCTCGCGGCGCACTGTCAGGGCAATACCGAGAGTAAGGGAGTCTGCCATTACTTGCCCCGGTAGAGGATATCGATCATGCCGTCGAGATCGGGAATTTGAAACTCCCAGCCGACAAGCACAGGTGTCCCGGTGTACTTGGTCTCGCGCGTGAGCGGGTCCATCCAACTTTTGCGGGATTGGGGTTTTTTC
>NZ_JAWRWU010001700.1:0-235 GCF_046535395.1 Cupriavidus sp. SIMBA_020
CTGGCCGGCGGGCGCTGTCACCGAGCTGCTGCTTGCCCACGACGGCGTGGGCGAACTGCGCCTGCTGATACCGGCGCTGCGCACGCTGGATGCGGCGGGGCGGCGCGTGGCGTTCGTCAATCCGCCTTATCTTCCGAATGCCGCCGGGCTGGCGGCGGGGCTGGCCGGCCTGCCCGCGCGCCAGGTGTACTGGGTGCGGCCGCCGGGCGCCACGCCGCCCGCCTCGCGCCGCACG
>NZ_JAWRWU010001701.1:0-235 GCF_046535395.1 Cupriavidus sp. SIMBA_020
CGATGCTGTGCTCGATCGGCAGGCTAGGCATTGCGGGCTGTTTGATGTGGCCGCAATCAGGGCAACACAGCTTGTGGCGGATCGTGCGGGTCACTTTGAACGCGGCCGCCACGCGGGCGAGTTGCTCGGAGACATCCTCGCCGAGCCACTGCATTGCAGTCGCGCATATGGGGCAAGCCGAATCAGGTGTGAGTTCGATCTCGTCGCGCGGCAAGTGCGGCGGCAGTGGTTCTCG
>NZ_JAWRWU010001702.1:0-235 GCF_046535395.1 Cupriavidus sp. SIMBA_020
GAATGCGGCTGCTGCGTGCGGCGACCACCGGCTTTCTCGTCGTCGCCGTCGTCAAGATCCTGCATCGCGAGCCGGTCGATCCCGTTTATTGGCTCACCGGCGCGTTCGCGACGCTGTGCTTCGCGCGCTTCAAGGCGCCCGTGTATGCGGTGTACGGGGCGGTCGCGATCGCGTGCGGCGCGTGGCTGTGGGCCGCCGCGCACTGACGTACTGACGCCGCGCCGTGCGCCGCCGG
>NZ_JAWRWU010001703.1:0-235 GCF_046535395.1 Cupriavidus sp. SIMBA_020
CGAACAGATCAACGACCTGCTGGCCGCCTATCCTGGCGTGGGCTATCTCGACATCCTGGCCGACGGCCGGCTGGCGCGCGGCGCCTGCATCCTCGAAAGCGAGATCGGCATGGTCGAGGCCAGCCTGGAAGGACAACTCCAGGCGCTGCGCCAGGCCTTCCAGCGCACCTTGGGAAGCCGGGTATAGCGATGCGCCAGTTCGACTACATCTCCGAAATGATGGAGCTGGCGCTGC
>NZ_JAWRWU010001704.1:0-235 GCF_046535395.1 Cupriavidus sp. SIMBA_020
CAAGTGGCCGGGGCGTGCCAGGAAAACCGGCCCGCTTCGCGCGGGCCGGTTCGTTTTTGGGCGCCGATTGCGCGCCCACTACGCGTTGATTGCGCGCGGATGGCACCTGGGTGAGGCGTGCGTCAAGCGTGCGGCGGCGTCAGCGGAATCGACATCTCGTGGTGAAAGAGGTTGTCAGGATCCACCTGTCGCTTGGTGGCGATCAGGGCGGCGGCCTTGTCGCCGTAGTACAGGT
>NZ_JAWRWU010001705.1:0-235 GCF_046535395.1 Cupriavidus sp. SIMBA_020
CTGGTGCGCGTTCTGGTGCTGGTCGCTCTTATCGTCTCGCGCGTCCGCATGCATCCGCTGCTGGCGCTGCTGATCGTTTCCCTGGGCGTGGGTTTTGCCACCGGCATGGAACCCACCGCCATCGTCAAAAGCCTCACCGACGGCGCCGGCAAGACGCTGGGCGCGGTGGGCGTGGTGATCGCGCTGGGCGCCATGCTGGGCAAGATCCTGGCCGATTCCGGCACCACCGAACGCC
>NZ_JAWRWU010001706.1:0-235 GCF_046535395.1 Cupriavidus sp. SIMBA_020
GTCCGGGCCGGAACTCGTCGGCGCGCTGGCCGATGGCCTGCGTGCGGCGGGCGTCGACGTCGTCGACGTCGGGATGGTGCCTACGCCGGTCGGCTATTTCGCTGCGAGCGTGCCGCTCGCGCTGAAGGGCGGCGAGCGCCGCGTCGATTCGTGCATCGTCGTCACCGGCAGCCACAACCCGCCCGACTACAACGGCTTCAAGATGGTGCTGCGCGGCGCCGCGATCTACGGCGAG
>NZ_JAWRWU010001707.1:0-235 GCF_046535395.1 Cupriavidus sp. SIMBA_020
CCGTGGAAATGGGATGAACCAGTCGGCGCGGCCGCGATTGCCAGGACATTCTTGCGAAAATCCGCGCTTCGCGCCGTCACGGATGCCACGCTAGGTTGCGCTGGATCTTTGATAAAGGTAGATTCGATCAAATCATTTGTGCAAAAAATCAAAGATCGGGGATATCCATGAGCTTCGACGGACGACTGCTGTCCGGAATGAGCGTGCTGGCCGCCGTAGTCGAGGCCGGCAGCTT
>NZ_JAWRWU010001708.1:0-234 GCF_046535395.1 Cupriavidus sp. SIMBA_020
TCGATTTCGTCCTGCCACAGGTTCGACGCCGAATCGGACGCCGTCAGCGAGAACGTGACGCCCGGATGCAGCGTGGTGAATTCGTCGAGCCAGTCGAGCAGCTGGTTGCGGCCGAAATCGGACGTCGACGACAGCCGCACCTTGCCGGCCACCACGTTGCGACCTTCCTGCAGCAGCGCGTGTGCGTCGTCGAGCGCCTGCAGCGCCTGCCGGCAGCAGTTCAGGTAGAGCCGG
>NZ_JAWRWU010001709.1:0-234 GCF_046535395.1 Cupriavidus sp. SIMBA_020
GACTGGAATTCGCGCGGATTCTGATTCGGGTCCTGCGCATACGGGGCGCCGGCCGGTGCGGAGAAGTCGGTCGGGTTGCCGAGCACGAGGCCGCTGCCGCCGTTCAGCGGCTGGAAGTCGCTGCGGATGCCGTTGCCGACGAAGCCGTAGACGCCGTCGGGGCCGTCGACGCCCGCGGCCATCGTGGTGCGGTGGCTGATCGTGAACAGGTAGTACTTGCCGTCCTTCAGATAG
>NZ_JAWRWU010001710.1:0-234 GCF_046535395.1 Cupriavidus sp. SIMBA_020
CAGACTACCTCGGGCGGGACATGCTGAGCCGGATTATTGAAGGCACACGCCTGACAGTGCTGCTCGCGCTCGCGTCGGCACTGTTGTCGGCGATCGTCGGGACGCTGCTCGGGTTGCTCGCTGCCGTTTCGGGTCCGGCCGTCGACGAACCGCTGAGCCGTCTGCTTGATGCCTTCACGTCGATCCCGTCGAAGATGTTCGCGCTAATGTTCGTCGCTGCGCTTGGTTCGTCGT
>NZ_JAWRWU010001711.1:0-234 GCF_046535395.1 Cupriavidus sp. SIMBA_020
GCCATCGCGGGCGTGCAGCTCGCGTCGATGAACGTGCCGCAACTGCTCGGCTACGCGCGCATCGCGGGCATGCCGGCCGTCACCGGTCTCTATACGGGCTTCCTGCCGCTGATCGCCTTCGCGCTGTTCGGCGCGTCGCGCCATCTCGTGGTCGCCGCCGACTCGGCCACGGCCACCATCTTCGCGAGCAAGCTCTCGACCATGGCCACGCCGTCGAGCGCCGAATACGTCGCG
>NZ_JAWRWU010001712.1:0-234 GCF_046535395.1 Cupriavidus sp. SIMBA_020
GTTAAACTCAGCGGTTTCACTGATTCTGGCCCTGGGGCATCCCGCCGTGGGGCTTTGGAGCCCCTCATTTATGGCATCCCCTGCAACCGCCGCAGGCGTTAATTTCCAGGGCAGCATGGTGGCCCTCGTCACCCCGATGCAGCCCGACGGCAGCCTGGACTACGCTGCCTACCGGTCGTTGATCGATTGGCATATCCAGGAAGGAACCGATGCGCTGGTGGTGGTGGGCACCAC
>NZ_JAWRWU010001713.1:0-234 GCF_046535395.1 Cupriavidus sp. SIMBA_020
GCTCGACAAGGGCCTCGGGCCGGCCACGGTGATCAACGACGGCCCGCTGTATTTCAGCGCCGCGGAAACCGGCGGCCAGCCGTGGGAGCCGAAGAACTACGGCGGCGGCTTCGAAGGTCCGATGTCGATGCGCACCGCGCTGCAGCGCTCGCGCAACCTCGTGTCGATCCGGATCCTGAACCAGATCGGCACGAAGTACGCCCAGCAGTACATCACGCGCTTCGGCTTCGACGC
>NZ_JAWRWU010001714.1:0-234 GCF_046535395.1 Cupriavidus sp. SIMBA_020
CTCCCTGGCCAGCGATGTCACTTTCGCGGGCCTGGGCAGCATGGTGTTTGACCGCAGCGATGCGTCGCAGTACGCGGGCGTGATCAAGGGGGGCGGCGTGGGGGTTCAAAAGAATGGCGCCGGCACCCTGATCCTGTCCGGCGATAACACGTATACCGGTAACACCGTCATCAATGCAGGCGTTCTGCAGCTTGGCGACGGAAGGGTGAGCGGGTCGGTGGGAGGCGCCATCGT
>NZ_JAWRWU010001715.1:0-234 GCF_046535395.1 Cupriavidus sp. SIMBA_020
GGCGTCGTCGTGGGTGGCCGAGACGAAGCCGGCCTCGAACGCCGACGGCGCGAAATGCACGCCGTGGTCCAGCATGGCGTGGAAAAAGCGGTTGAAGCGCGCCGTATCGCAGGCCGAGACCTCGGCGAACGTGGCCGGCACCTTGTCGCTGAAGTAGATGCCGAACATGCCGCCGACCGAATCGGCCGAAAACGCCAGGCCGGCGGCGCGGGCGCGTTCCTGCAGGCCCTGGGC
>NZ_JAWRWU010001716.1:0-234 GCF_046535395.1 Cupriavidus sp. SIMBA_020
GGCGCGCAAGACCGTGGGTTTCGCGATCTTCACGAGCGGACTGGCGGTGATCGTCGCAGAAGCGCTCCGGCACGCGTCAGGCGGCTGATTCAAGCGCTTGCCGCAAGGGCGGCAAGTGACCACGCGTCACACGAACGCGGCACCTTTCTAAGATAAACTGTCGAGCGTTCGATGTTTCCGGTTTGTCATTCGCAAACCGTTAGTTTGCCGACCGGTTCGTATCACTCTTCAAAG
>NZ_JAWRWU010001717.1:0-234 GCF_046535395.1 Cupriavidus sp. SIMBA_020
GCTCGTCATGGCGGTGCCCGCCGACACGTTTCATCGCCTCATGGACAGCAGCCTGCCGTTCAACCGCTTCGTCATCCATCAGTTGAATAACCGCATGGGCGAATTTATCGGGCTGATCCAGAACAGCCGCTTGCTCGATGTCGATGCGCGGATCGCCCAGGCGCTCGCGCAGATGTTCAATCCCGATCTCTATCCGGAGACGGGCCGCGCGCTGGAAATCTCGCAGGAAGAGAT
>NZ_JAWRWU010001718.1:0-234 GCF_046535395.1 Cupriavidus sp. SIMBA_020
TGCGCTGAACGACGCCGCGCGTGGCGGCCGACAGCGCGCGCGTGGCGGATTCGACGCTCAGATCGCCTTCATGCACGGCGGGCCGCCCGTCGGCCCACGCATCGAACGCGGCGGCCGGCGTCACGAAGAGCGTGGGTTCGCCGCCGATCGTCTTCAGCGCGAACTCGCGCGGCAGCGTCATCGCGCCGCGCCAGGGGGCCGTCGGCGCTTTGGCCGCGTAGTCCCAGTTGCTCA
>NZ_JAWRWU010001719.1:0-234 GCF_046535395.1 Cupriavidus sp. SIMBA_020
GATCGACTGCACGGTGGCCTCGATGTTGACCACCACGCCCTTCTTCAGACCTTTCGATTCGCTCTGGCCGAGGCCGATGACCTCGTAATGGCCTTCGCCCTTCAGCTCGGCGACGATGGCCACGACCTTCGACGTGCCGATGTCGAGGGAAACCAGCAGATCCTTGTAGTCTTTGCTCATAAAGTGCTCTTGCGTGTGATCTCTCGTTACTTCTTGCGCTTGTCGGTATCGGTC
>NZ_JAWRWU010001720.1:0-234 GCF_046535395.1 Cupriavidus sp. SIMBA_020
GGCACGTCGGCGGCCGACAGGTTCGCGTAGCCGACGCGCCCGGCGGCCGTGCCGACCTCGACGAGCGGCTCGAGCCACAGCAAGCCGCGCGTACCGTTGCGGACCAGTTCGATCGCGAACTGGCTCGACGGCGGCACGCATCCGAGCGGCGTCGGCCTCGTCGATGCGCTGCCCTATCTCGCGCGCCAGCAGCGGCTCACGTTCGCGCGCATCGGCCTGACCGATCCGCTGTCG
>NZ_JAWRWU010001721.1:0-234 GCF_046535395.1 Cupriavidus sp. SIMBA_020
GCCTACGCCGGCTTCCCGCCCGCGATCCGCAACGCACTGGCCATGCCGGCCGCGTATCGCACCGGCACGATTCGCGACGTCGAACACGTCGTGATCTTCATGCAGGAAAACCGCTCGTTCGATCACTACTTCGGCGGGCTGCGCGGCGTGCGCGGCTTCAACGACCCGCGTCCGCATCTGCTGCCGAACGGTGCGCCGGTGTGGCAGCAGCCGCCGGCGTCGGTGTTCACGAAG
>NZ_JAWRWU010001722.1:0-234 GCF_046535395.1 Cupriavidus sp. SIMBA_020
GAGATGCGCGCCGAGCCGCAGACCCCACACGCCGCCGCCGAACGCGACCGCCACGCGGTTCAGCGTCGCGCCCGGACCGGCGAGGGCGGCGAAGACGGCCACGGCGCCGAGCGACAGCGCCCAGACCGGGTCGATCATGCCCGCGTTGCCGGTGCGCAATTGCACGAGCCAGACGACGCCGAACGCGACGACGAGCGCGCCAAACGCGGCAAGAACGGCGGTGGTGATCGGCAT
>NZ_JAWRWU010001723.1:0-234 GCF_046535395.1 Cupriavidus sp. SIMBA_020
GTTGGAAGCAGCAGAGAAGTCAGATGGCCCGATGACAAATTTCGGTATCACGACTCCAAGTCGGGAAGTGGCTGCGCCTCCCATCCAGAGAGTTTCTCGATGGTCCGCGCAACCCTGAGCACGAGCGCCTCGTCGAAATATCGACCTACGATTTGGACAGCCATGGGCAGCCCTTGCGACGAAAGCCCGATCGGTACACTGATGGCCGGATGTCCAGTGACATTGAACGCATAG
>NZ_JAWRWU010001724.1:0-234 GCF_046535395.1 Cupriavidus sp. SIMBA_020
GGCGGACCCGGCGCGTCGGCGCCGCTCGTGAGCAGCGCGGATACCGACAAGCGCGTGATCGTCGACGGCTATGTAAAATTCGGCTCCGGCAAGATCGGCGGCGGCTGGATCCGTCGCAACACGGCGGCGGCGACGCACGCGCAATCCGACCTCTTTTTTCTGGGCGCAAACTACTACCTGACGCCGACCGTCGCGTTCGACGCCCAGGCGCTGCGTTACATTCTGCGCGAGCAG
>NZ_JAWRWU010001725.1:0-234 GCF_046535395.1 Cupriavidus sp. SIMBA_020
CGAACAGGATGAGGCTTCCCACCTTCGAGCAAAGGACGCACGACATGCCGACGCAGATTAGGCAGACTAGAAGGCCCGGTCGATCCGTCGTGGTAACGGGTGCAGGGCGAGGGCTCGGACGCGAGATCGCGCTTGGACTCGCCGCTAAGCGCTACATCGTCTTCGGCACCGCCAATTCGTCACAGGAGGCGGAGGATCTGCGGCGTGCATCCAACGGGCGTGTCAGTCTGGCGG
>NZ_JAWRWU010001726.1:0-234 GCF_046535395.1 Cupriavidus sp. SIMBA_020
GATGTCGTGCTGATCCTGAAGAAGAGCCGCCAGGAAGTCACCGGCTGCTCGGTCACGCTGAAGGCCGAGCGCGCAAGCGAAGATCCGAAGGTGTTCACGAAGGTCCACTTCCACTTCACCGTCACGGGCCGCAACCTGAACCCGGCCACGGTCGAGCGCGCGATCAACCTGTCGCACGACAAGTACTGCTCCGCGTCGATCATGATCGCCAAGACGGCCGAACTCACGCATTCG
>NZ_JAWRWU010001727.1:0-234 GCF_046535395.1 Cupriavidus sp. SIMBA_020
GTGCTGGGCTGAACAACGGGGGACACTCCCTTCCCGTGCCACGCGCCACGCGCCGTCACGGCAACTCGGCGTAAAATAAGGGGTTTTCCGCCTCATTGCCCGCTTTGACCATGTCCGAATTCGTGCGCCCCAAACTCGACCTGCCCGTCGGCCGCAGCAAAGTGCTGATGCACTCGTGCTGTGCCCCCTGCTCTGGCGAGGTCATGGAAGCCATGACGGCGTCGGGCATCGACT
>NZ_JAWRWU010001728.1:0-234 GCF_046535395.1 Cupriavidus sp. SIMBA_020
GCTTTGAACTCATTTCATACTCGCTAGAGAAACTGTCATGCCGCGAATTTATCGGCACATGCGCGTCACGACAAACGATTTGTTTGCACTGACCTGTGCGAAAATCGCACAGGTCATCGACAATACCGGCGAGTCACGAGCATGCGCAGAAAGATCCCTTCGACAGCAGCGCTATCCGCATTCGAAACGGCCGCGCGCCATCAAAGCTTTACGAAGGCCGCGGACGAACTCGCG
>NZ_JAWRWU010001729.1:0-234 GCF_046535395.1 Cupriavidus sp. SIMBA_020
CCACGGCGGCCGGCACCACGGTCGAAACCGTCAGGTATTACGAGAAGGAAGGGCTGCTGCCCGCCCCGGATCGGGGCCTGAACAACTACCGCAGCTACGGCCAGGCCCATCTCGAGCGGCTGCGGCTGATCCGCAACTGCCGCGCGCTGGACATGACGCAGGACGAAATCCGCGCCATCCTGTCGCTGGCCGACAATCATCAGACGGGGTGCGGCCCCATTAACGAGCTGTTCG
>NZ_JAWRWU010001730.1:0-234 GCF_046535395.1 Cupriavidus sp. SIMBA_020
AGCGTGCCGCACGACGGCCCGTCCTGCGTGAACGAGGCATTGCGGCCACGTTGGTCGGGCTTGCCGTGTTCCATCGACCGCAGCACCGCGCCGGCCCACTCGCCGCCCAGCGCCACGCCCTGGATGGCCGCCACCACCGGTTTGGCGCTGTCCTCGATGCGCTTGACCACCGCTGGCAATGCCGGGGCCTGGGGCGCCTGGCCGAATTCGCGAATATCGGCGCCGCCACAGAAG
>NZ_JAWRWU010001731.1:0-233 GCF_046535395.1 Cupriavidus sp. SIMBA_020
GCGCTTCAGCGCGCTGCGGGCGTATCGCGCGCGGTTGCTCGCACGCCCTTCGTTTGCGCGCGCGGTGGAGGAAGCGCGACCGTATCGGCACCTGCTTCCGCTGGGCGCGCCTGATCGCGATTGAGCATTTCGCCGCTTTGATTTAATCGGCGTAAATGTACCTTTTAATGGCAAAAATTTCTTATAAAAGGCATATTTATGCCGGTTAACGAAGATGCGGCGCGTATTTCCAT
>NZ_JAWRWU010001732.1:0-233 GCF_046535395.1 Cupriavidus sp. SIMBA_020
GCCCGTTAGTTATGCTAACGATTACTGCGGCTAACAAATTAAAAAATATAGAAAAAACTCGCCAAGCGCACTTAGCTCGCCTAAATAATTCAAACAATAAAACAGCGGAGCAGCCAAGTGTTGTATGGATGGGTTACAGTGTTCATGGGAATGAATCATCAGGTAGTAATGCAGCTTTACTAGTCGCTTATTATTTAGCGGCAGCGCAAGGGGATGAAATAAATGAGCTACTT
>NZ_JAWRWU010001733.1:0-233 GCF_046535395.1 Cupriavidus sp. SIMBA_020
GTCCGAGCAGCATCCGCTGGCGCAGGAACTCGGCAACCTGATCCTGCAGCGCCTGTCCGGCAACAACCTGTTCATGTCGGCGGCGCTGCCGCGCAAGATCTTCCCGCCGCTGTTCAACCGCTACGAGGGTGGCGAGGCCTTCGGTTATCACGTCGACAACGCCGTGCGCGGCATCGCCGGCACCGCCGAGCGGGTGCGCACCGACCTGTCGGCCACGCTGTTTTTTTCCGATC
>NZ_JAWRWU010001734.1:0-233 GCF_046535395.1 Cupriavidus sp. SIMBA_020
TTGCGCGGCGTGTTCGCGGGCGTGTGGCCCTGCGTGCCGTCGGCGGCCTGCAGCACGACGCCGTCCATATAGGTGTAGCCCGCGAATACCTGCCACTTGTCGGTGATATGGCCGGTCGCGCCCGCCTGGAAACCGCGCACGCGAATATCGCCTTCGAGCGTGTATTCGCCCGTCGACGTCTGCGTGCGCGCGTTATCCATTTCCTGCTGGAAGAACGCCGATGTCACCGAAAG
>NZ_JAWRWU010001735.1:0-233 GCF_046535395.1 Cupriavidus sp. SIMBA_020
CCTCCTTTTTCTTTAAATTTAGGTAACTTTTACCATTTGAGAACAAATTGCAGTACCGGCAGTAAAAAGCAGACTCCGCAGTTAAGCGACTCAATAATAGAGCTAGTACTTATAAACATACGCTACACTTTTTTCTAATAACTTGACATCCTCCTTTTTCCTTAAAATGTATGATGATTTTTTTACCATTTGATGACAACTGGTCATGGAGAACGGCTCTGGAGTAAGCCTTG
>NZ_JAWRWU010001736.1:0-233 GCF_046535395.1 Cupriavidus sp. SIMBA_020
CGATGCGCACGAAGTCGAGTTCATGAATCGTCAGATCACAGCGCTCCAGAACCATGTCGCGGATCTCACCTCGCGGCGTGAAGCCGACGCGGCCGAGCGCCTGAAGATCGAGACCGAGCGCGACGAGCTGGTAGTCGAGAACGACTCGATGAGGCAGGCGCACGCGAAGCTGCGCGAGAACAACGCGGCGCTCGAGCGGCGCATCGATGAACTCACGATCGTCGACGCCGAGT
>NZ_JAWRWU010001737.1:0-233 GCF_046535395.1 Cupriavidus sp. SIMBA_020
GGCATGTACATCGGCGCGCAGACGCCTCCGGAAATCGCGGTGGCAATCGTTGCCGAAATGACGGCAGTCCGGCGTAACGTTCCCGTTCTGCAAAATCACGACATGCGAAACGCGCCTCCCTCCGGCCAATATGCAAGGAGAGAACAGGGTGATGCGCGGCCAATGCGCGACCATTCGCTCACCAGCTGAGTCTGCCGCCGCACCGCCTACGCTTGCCACGTGCCGTGGCAAGG
>NZ_JAWRWU010001738.1:0-233 GCF_046535395.1 Cupriavidus sp. SIMBA_020
CGGCGTCCGCCGCACTCGCCGCACTTGCCGCACTCGGCACGACCGGCTGCGGCAGCGCGGTGAAGCCGGCCGCGACGGCGGCGGGCTTCGATGCGTCGCCGACCACGGGCGCGCTCACCGGCTCGGTCGCCGACGCGGCGGCGGCCACGGCCGCGGCTTCGTTGTTCGGGTTCTGACGTTCGACGAGGTAGTAGTCGAGCACGCGGCGCGCGATCGGGCCCGCGGCCTGCGCG
>NZ_JAWRWU010001739.1:0-233 GCF_046535395.1 Cupriavidus sp. SIMBA_020
CGGTCGGTCACGTGCTCGACGGCGCGAAGCCCGTGCTGTCGCTGCACGATCTCGTGAACGACACGCTGATCATCTTTCCGAAGGCGCCGCGGCCGAGCTATGCGGACCAGGTGCTCGCGGCATTCCACGATCGCGCGCTGCAGCCGCGGCGCATCTACGAGACGCGCGAGCTGCAGATCGCGCTCGGGCTCGTCGCGATGGGCGAGGGCGTGTCGGTCGTGCCGCACAGCGTG
>NZ_JAWRWU010001740.1:0-233 GCF_046535395.1 Cupriavidus sp. SIMBA_020
GTGACCGAGCTGGGACTCATGCCGGAGTTCGCGCAGCGCGATGGCGGTGCGTATGCCGGACGCATAGTTGGTCAGACGGACCACTACCTCGTGCAGGACGCTGGCGTCGGCAAAGGCATCCTTCATCATCGTGGCGACATGGTGATGACGGCGCCAGTAAAGGTCGGCGACTATGTGAGGCTGAGCTATCGAGCAGGGCACGCGGTCGTTCGTGGCCACGAAAGCGCCGCGGG
>NZ_JAWRWU010001741.1:0-233 GCF_046535395.1 Cupriavidus sp. SIMBA_020
CCGGTCGAGCGCGGCGCCTGCAGCAATTCCGATGGTTTGCCGCATGCTTCGCATCGTTTGAAACGGTGCTGGCGAGCTTGATTGCCGCCGTCTGTCCGAAGCCGTGTGCGGTGGCGCGCGAAGCGAAAGATTCGCCGAACGCGATGGCGTTGAAGCAAGGCGCAACCAACCCACGCAACCCCACGCCACATCACTATCCCGGCAACGAGGCCGGGGCACGTTCCGACGACGTT
>NZ_JAWRWU010001742.1:0-233 GCF_046535395.1 Cupriavidus sp. SIMBA_020
GCGTGTCATGGTGTGCCATGTAGCGCACCTGGGCCTGGGCCGCGTTCTCGTCGGTGATGTCGTCGGCGATCAGCAGCACGTAGCGCGAACGCGGGTCGCTGCTGTGAAACACCAGCGTCTTGCTGCGCAGCGTGCGCGGGCCGCGGCCGGTGACGACCTCTTCCTGACCGGCCTCGCGCAGGGCGCCGTCGGAGCGCAGGGCGTCATTGGTCAGGCGCTCGAAGAATTCATGG
>NZ_JAWRWU010001743.1:0-233 GCF_046535395.1 Cupriavidus sp. SIMBA_020
GGCATCGAGTCGTTCGACGGCGGCCGCGCGCTGATGGAGCAGGCGATCGATCTCGGTGCGGACGTCGTCGGCGGGATTCCGCATTTCGAGAACACGCGCGAGCAGGGCGTCAGCTCGATCCGCTTCCTGATGGAGCTGGCCGAGCGCACCGGCTGCCTCGTCGACGTGCACTGCGACGAGACCGACGATCCGCATTCGCGCTTTCTGGAAGTGCTCGCGGAAGAAGCGCGCGT
>NZ_JAWRWU010001744.1:0-233 GCF_046535395.1 Cupriavidus sp. SIMBA_020
TGGGCCAAGTTACTGCTCAATCTGAACAACGCGATCAACGCGCTGGCGAACCGGCCGCTCAAGGAAGAACTGTCGCAGCGCGCGTACCGCTTGTGTCTCGCGATGGCGCAAAAGGAAGCGCTCGCGCTGCTCGGGCTGGCGGGCATCCGGCCGGCGAAGGTGACGCCGCTGCCCGCGACGTGGATTCCGCGTCTGCTGACGGTGTCCGATGCGTGGTTCGAACGCCTCGGCCG
>NZ_JAWRWU010001745.1:0-233 GCF_046535395.1 Cupriavidus sp. SIMBA_020
GCCGTCCTTCTCGATCTGGACAACCGTCGTCGTGATGCCCTGCTCTTCGAACAGGCCCAATGCCGCGAGCCGGCTCGGCACGAACGGCTGCTCGTTGATCGCAGCGCTGAGCGACGACAGCGAAAACGCGTCGTCGTTGAAAAGGGCGATATCCGCCATAAAGACTCTCCTGATAGCTGTGATGCCGCCATCGCGATTCAGCAACGGCGAAATGGTCGAAACGATGGCGCGGC
>NZ_JAWRWU010001746.1:0-233 GCF_046535395.1 Cupriavidus sp. SIMBA_020
GTGCGCATCGAGCGCACCCCGGTGACGCAGTTGCTCGGTTCGGCGCCACGCATCGACGCGGTGCAGTTGGCCGATGGCCGCCGCCTGCTGGTCAATGCATTGTTCGTCGCCAGCCGCGTGCACATGGCCAGCCCGCTGGCAATGCAGTTGGGCTGCGCCTTCGACGAGGGCTTGCTGGGGCCTTACCTGCGGGTCGACGATTTCAAGCAGACCACGGTGCCGGGCGTCTACGC
>NZ_JAWRWU010001747.1:0-233 GCF_046535395.1 Cupriavidus sp. SIMBA_020
GCGCCCGGCACGATCACCGACACCGGCAGCACCTGCTGGGCGGCCACCTGCGCACGCTGCGCGGCGCGCGCGTCGAGCCGCGGCACGATGCCGATCGCGAGCAGCACGGCCGCCAGCGCGATGCCGGCGAGCGGCACGGCCAGCTTGCGGCCGCCGCGGGCGGGCGGCGCGTCGGGTGCTGCATAGGGTGTGGCGGTGGGCGTGGCATACGTGGCGGACGTAGCAGACGTGGC
>NZ_JAWRWU010001748.1:0-233 GCF_046535395.1 Cupriavidus sp. SIMBA_020
GTGATTGGGCACAATCGAATTCTGATCTTGCGCTCAATAACGCCGATAGTGTTGCTGGCTATATTGTCGAGGGCGACTAAATTGAAACGAGTCATTCTGTTGCTGTCACTCGCGCTTTCGATGCCTTGTGCGCTCGCCTGTGAGGGATCGTCGCCGATTCCAGGCGTAACGAGAGATATAAATTTCGGATTTAATTCGAGTGAGATAAGTAATGCGGAGATTCTTTCACTCGC
>NZ_JAWRWU010001749.1:0-233 GCF_046535395.1 Cupriavidus sp. SIMBA_020
GGCCGCACAGATTGGCCAGGTGGGTGTTGTCGCCGTCCAGGGTGACGATGGCGGGCATGCTGCGGCGGGCGCGGGGGCGGGAAGTGGTCATTCGGCCTCTTGGGGATCGCGGTCGACGTCGGCCACGCGGGCGCGCAACGAGTTGGTGTGCGCCTCGGTGATGATGACGTCGACCATCTGTCCGATGAGCCGCGCGGGCGCGGCGAAATTGACGATGCGGTTGTTTTCGGTGC
>NZ_JAWRWU010001750.1:0-233 GCF_046535395.1 Cupriavidus sp. SIMBA_020
CAATTAAAACCCGTTGCATAAACTCCCTTTCATTTACGTTCACCCTTTATGGTAATAAACCTAAAAATAAATCACTCTCAAGCATCCATTTAAAAAAAATTAAAGCGACCAATAACCTAAAAAACTTAATTAATAATTAAATTTTTTAATCGCCTTAAACTTACAGTATGGCATACACATCAAGTATATTTCGCCCGTTTGCTATGTTGAGATTAATCTTAATTATATAAACT
>NZ_JAWRWU010001751.1:0-233 GCF_046535395.1 Cupriavidus sp. SIMBA_020
GGCTGGAAGCGGCCCGCGAAATGGGGCTGGTGCTGCGCTACGTGGCCGAGATCAAGGAAGAATCGGCGCCGCGCCTGGACTGGCTCGGCTTTCTGCTCAGCGCCGTGTGCCTGGCCGCCCTGGTCAGCGGCTTCGAGGCCATCGGCCGCGACGTGATGCCGCTGCCTGCCCTGCTGGGCCTGATCGCGCTGGGCGCGGCCTGCGGCCTGGCCTATGGCTGGCACGCGCGGCGC
>NZ_JAWRWU010001752.1:0-232 GCF_046535395.1 Cupriavidus sp. SIMBA_020
GGCTGTTCCTGCTGCCGGTGTTCGTCCACTAGCCACTAGCCACTAGAAGCCACTAGCCATGCTGCCCCGTCTCCTGCTCGCCGCCCTCCTGGGCGCCAGCGCCCCAACCTGGGCGGCGCCCGTGAACTACAACGTCGATCCCACCCATACCCCGGTCTATTTCGGCGCCAGCCATTTCGACCGCACCACGGTGCGCGGCCGCTTCAACAAGCTGGATGGCCGCATCCCCTAT
>NZ_JAWRWU010001753.1:0-232 GCF_046535395.1 Cupriavidus sp. SIMBA_020
TGAAAACATAGAGTATTGGAGAGAATGGTGTAATCAAATATTAGATAAACTTTTAGATCCTTCTATTGAAGTAAAAGATATTATGGAGGGGGTTCTGATTCCACAAATAATAACGAGTATTCCTAAAAAGCATCCATATAGGATAGACTGGCCAAACGATTTAGAATTCGAGATAGACCGTACAATTTTTCTATCGAATGTTTCTGGTGATTATAGTATTTTAGATGTTGAT
>NZ_JAWRWU010001754.1:0-232 GCF_046535395.1 Cupriavidus sp. SIMBA_020
CGTTCGACTGGAAACAGAACGAACTCAAGCTGCAGCAGCATCTGCGCAAGATCGTGCTCGATGTCACGAAGGAACTGAATCCGGACAGCTATTCGGAAAGCTTCCTCGCGATGGACTCGCACTGGGACATCACCAAATACGTTTCGACGCACAACGTCGGCGGCGCGGTGATGGGCGATTCGCCGGAAACGAGCGCGCTGAACCGCTATCTGCAAAGCTGGGACGTGCACAA
>NZ_JAWRWU010001755.1:0-232 GCF_046535395.1 Cupriavidus sp. SIMBA_020
GCGCATCAAGGGCAACGACGGCTACAAGGAATCGAAGGTTGGCATGTCCAACGGCCTGTCCAGCGGTTCGCGCTGGGGCCTGCGTGGCGCCGAAGACCTGGGCGACGGCCTGAGCGCCGTGTTCACGCTGGAAAGCGGCTTCAACTCGGCCAACGGCCAGTCGGGCCAGAGTAGCCGCCTGTTCGGCCGTCAGGCCACCGTCGGCCTGAAGGGCGATTCGTGGGGCCTGCTG
>NZ_JAWRWU010001756.1:0-232 GCF_046535395.1 Cupriavidus sp. SIMBA_020
CATTCCTCGCGGCAAGCTGCGTGTTTGCGGCGCTATGCGCAGTTGCGCTGGGTTTGCTGATTTTCGCGCGCGCGCTTCAGCGCAAACTGGACAGCGGGGCGCTCGAAGGACGCTGATTCCGTGCGCAATTGCGCACAACGTTGCATTCCCGACCGGCGCGCCTCATAGCAAGAGGTACGCCGGTCGTTTTCATTTCTGCTGCAGGCGTTAACCCAGCGGTTGAGCGCGTTCT
>NZ_JAWRWU010001757.1:0-232 GCF_046535395.1 Cupriavidus sp. SIMBA_020
GCTGAGCACTTCCAGCGCGTCGCGGTTGTCGTCGGCGAGCAGCAGGCGGGTGGGGCGCACCTGGGGCATCGTCATGGCGGGTTTCTGGGCCGGCGCGCTGCGCAGGATCGGCAGGCGCACCGTGACGAGCGTGCCCGCGCCGGCCGCTCCGCTTTGAATCGCAATGCTGCCGTGGTGCAATTCCACCAGACGTTTCGCCACCGCGAGCCCGATGCCGAGGCCGCCCTCGGAG
>NZ_JAWRWU010001758.1:0-232 GCF_046535395.1 Cupriavidus sp. SIMBA_020
ATGAGCATCCCGATGCTGAGAGCCCCGTGGAACGCCCATAACGGGCCTGCTGGACCATTCGCGCCGTACCTACCGGTCGCGCGAGGTAGCGCGACGAATGCGAACCGCCATGAGCGTGGGCGCGGACGCGCGCGCTGTTTGGCTCTGCACCGTACGCGCATGATTCGTTCGTATCCCATACGTATCCCATACGATGTCGTGCCCGCGGCGAAGCGACGACGGCCAGGTCGCT
>NZ_JAWRWU010001759.1:0-232 GCF_046535395.1 Cupriavidus sp. SIMBA_020
GCCGGTGACATCATCGCGACAGGCACGCCCTCGGGCGTCGGTTTCGCCCGTCAGCCGCCGGAATTTCTGAAACCGGGGGACATCATGGAAACCGACATTGTCGGCGTGGGTGTCATCCGTAACGAAATCAAGCCGGTGTAACGCCATCGTCGTCGAGACTACGCGCCACTTCGCCGAACGTGGCGCGCGGCGCTCGCTCAATATGGCTGCTGTATAGTTGCGCGGACGTCGG
>NZ_JAWRWU010001760.1:0-232 GCF_046535395.1 Cupriavidus sp. SIMBA_020
GACCAGATCAGTGTCTCCCGCCGTGGACGTGCAAGCGGCCCGATTGATGCCGCCCTGCAGCGTCTTGGTCTTTCCAGGCGTGTGTCGCTGGTGGCTCCCACATTTCATTCTGGCGTTTTCATGCTCGGGAGTTCAGACCTGATCCTGACCGTGCCCGAGCACGTTGCATGGGCCGTACGGCGGATGGGCGTGCGGGCGCGTCATTTTGAGCTGCCACTTCCGCTGGAAACGG
>NZ_JAWRWU010001761.1:0-232 GCF_046535395.1 Cupriavidus sp. SIMBA_020
GCCACGATTGCGAGAAGCCACAATGGTCATTACCGTACAGATCATCAAACTGACCAATGAACCAACGTTCAGCAGGCTGAGGTTTTGTCCGCTATCACCGTCGGGCAGGATGCGGGCTTCCAGAGCGATTGCGTGGCAGACCAGCGCAATGACCGCAGAAATAATAGCCATGCGCCGCCAGCCGCCGTTTTTTTGCAGCAGACCGGGAACAATCAGCGCAAGACTGACGGAG
>NZ_JAWRWU010001762.1:0-232 GCF_046535395.1 Cupriavidus sp. SIMBA_020
GCTCGGCGCGCCGCTGATGACCCTGGCGCTGTCGCGCTGGTCGCGCCGCAAGGCGCTGATCGTGCTGATGGCGATCTTCACGCTTGGCAACCTGCTGTCGGCGCTGTCACCCAACTACACCACGCTGCTGCTGGCGCGCCTGGTGACCAGCCTGAACCACGGCGCCTTCTTCGGCCTGGGTTCGCTGGTGGCCGCCAGCGTGGTGCCGCGCCACAAGCAGGCCAGCGCGGTG
>NZ_JAWRWU010001763.1:0-232 GCF_046535395.1 Cupriavidus sp. SIMBA_020
GAAACCTTCGCGGCGGCCGCGATGCTCGGCGCGCGCACCGGCAGCGAGCGCTTCTGGGACTGGTACGACGAAATCTGGCGCTACAGCTGGGCGCATTTCGTCGACCACCGCTACGGCGCGTGGTACCGGATCCTCACCTGCGACAACCGCAAGTACAGCGACGAGAAGAGCCCGGCCGGCAAGACCGACTATCACACGATGGGCGCGTGCTACGACGTGCTCGCGACCCTCG
>NZ_JAWRWU010001764.1:0-232 GCF_046535395.1 Cupriavidus sp. SIMBA_020
CGACCGACCTGAACCACGATCCGCGTCTCGCGATCTTCCGCCAGACCGACAACGGCATTCCCGTGCGCATGGCGATCTTCGCAGTGCTGCTGGGCGTCGAGAATCTCGTGCAGCATTCGATGCGCGACGCCGTGTGGCGTCCGCCTGCATACCTCGGCCCGGACGACGCCACGTTTCACGGCATCGACTGAAGGCGCGCGTCGCGCCGTCAGCGACTCATGAAAAAAGCCGG
>NZ_JAWRWU010001765.1:0-232 GCF_046535395.1 Cupriavidus sp. SIMBA_020
AGTTTCAGCCCGTTGACTATCAAAATGATAAAAGCTCATTGAATAACTTTATATCGGTTAACCTGCTGCCTCATCGAAAGCTAGAGCGTAATGTTAATGCTAATTTTTTTGATACATTCTCTGATGCTAAAGATCTGTATATTCCTGTTGAACATGAAAAATATAGTTTCACTTTATATACTAAATCAGAAAATGCTTTTTTGTATTGGGGTAGCTGTGAATATAGCGCGGT
>NZ_JAWRWU010001766.1:0-232 GCF_046535395.1 Cupriavidus sp. SIMBA_020
GCGGCCATAGCGGTCGCCGATATGGCCGAACACCACGCCGCCCAGCGGCCGCGCGAGGAACCCCACCGCGAAGCCTGCGAAGGCGCCCATGGTGCCCAGCAGCGGATCGGTGCCCTTGGGAAAGAACAGCTCGCCGAACACCAGCGCCGCCGCCGTGCCGTAGATGAAAAAGTCGTACCACTCCATCGCGTTGCCCGCGACGGACGCCATCACCACCCGCCGCGTGCGCTTC
>NZ_JAWRWU010001767.1:0-232 GCF_046535395.1 Cupriavidus sp. SIMBA_020
GTCGCGCCCGACCTGCACGGCGGCGTCGGAAGATGCGTTGCCTTCATCGCCGATGCCCTGCCCGAAAAGGGCCTGGACGCCGCGCTGTTCCTGCTGCGCTCGCGCAACCGCGAGTACCCGGTCGCCAATCCACGCGTGACACGGGCGCTGCCGGTCATCGAATCGCCCACCTCGCTGCGGCTGATGCTGCCGGTGGCGTTCTGGCGGCTGCTGAAGCAGATCCGCCGTGACC
>NZ_JAWRWU010001768.1:0-232 GCF_046535395.1 Cupriavidus sp. SIMBA_020
GGGTTAACTCGCTCCCACAAAGTCCGCTATCAGAGGCAAGGGCCGGCAAAGGCTCGCGCCCCACAGCGGGCCTCGGTCATTGATGATCGCGGTCGTAGCGGGTGCTTCAGGGCGATACAACGCGTTAACCCGGTCGCCTATGGCGTAGCCGAAGATCAACCCATTTTCGGAGTTCCTGATCATTCTGCCCGTGACGTCCCTAAATTCGATTTGTGGATGATCGCCGCGCGTT
>NZ_JAWRWU010001769.1:0-232 GCF_046535395.1 Cupriavidus sp. SIMBA_020
GATCCCGCTTCGATCCCCACGAAATGCAGGCCGAGGAACAGCGTGGGCGGCAGATCGGGATCGGTGAGATCGACTTCGCTGTCGAGCTGGATCAGCTTTTCGAGCTTCTTCGCCGAGCCGAACCACTGCACGCTGCGCTCCATATAGCTGCGGATGGCCTGGCGGAAATGCTTGCCCGCCACGTCCTCGCGCTTCTCGTCGCTCCACTCGGGGAAGCACAGGCGCAGATTGG
>NZ_JAWRWU010001770.1:0-232 GCF_046535395.1 Cupriavidus sp. SIMBA_020
GAGATGGCTATACTCTGCCCCGTACCAGATGCGGCGCCCTGTCGCACGAAAAAAATAATTCCGGAGGTTGCCAGCTATGCAGTTCGCTTCCTTGCCGTACTCGTCTTTGTCTGACACCGGTTCCATCCGCAGCTGCGTTGGCAGTGTCGATAGCCGTTCCGCAGTCCGTTTCAGCGTCTCCCCCGTTGTCGATTTCGTCGCCGTACCCCGGCGACTGCGCGCGCCACGCTAG
>NZ_JAWRWU010001771.1:0-232 GCF_046535395.1 Cupriavidus sp. SIMBA_020
CCACCACGCTCAACGTGATCTCGCGGCTGGTGACGCCCACCGCGGGCAGCGTGCGCTTTGCCGGCGAAGCGATACACCGCCAGCCGGCTGACGCCATCGTCGGCCGCGGCATCGTGCAGGTGCCGGAAGGCCGCGAGATCTTCCGCGAGATGAGCGTGCGCGAGAACCTGGAGATGGGCGCCTACCTGCGCCAGGACCGCCAGGCGGTCAAGGCCGACCTGGACATGGTCTG
>NZ_JAWRWU010001772.1:0-232 GCF_046535395.1 Cupriavidus sp. SIMBA_020
GCTCGACGTCGCCGCAGGCCATGCGCTGGAGCCTCACGGGCCGCGCTGCCATCGCCTAGAATTCGATCAGCACGGCGACACGACCGCCGCCGCGACTCGAGGCCGCCCGCGCCACCCGTGCGAGCGGCACACGGAGACCGCCATGACCGAACTGTCGACAGCGACGGATCACGTCGATTACGAAGGCTTCGAGATCCACGTCGTGCCGGGCCTCGCCCCCGGCAGCGACTCG
>NZ_JAWRWU010001773.1:0-232 GCF_046535395.1 Cupriavidus sp. SIMBA_020
GTCATCTTGCCGGCTTCCTGGCTCAAAATACCTTAGTCTCATGTTCCGACAGCGCAGCATTCAGAATCTCGTCCGCACGACAGGCGTCGGCGTCCACTCCGGACGGCGGGTCGAGCTCACTCTGCGTCCGGCGGCGCCCAATACGGGCATCGTGTTCCACCGCGTCGATCTGCCCGAAGTCGTCGACCTGCCCGCGCAGGCCACTGGCGTGGGCGATACGCGCATGGCGTCC
>NZ_JAWRWU010001774.1:0-232 GCF_046535395.1 Cupriavidus sp. SIMBA_020
GGCTCGCTCAAGGCGCTGGTGCTGCAATTGGTGGCGCTGAACGACGTGTCGCTGGCCACCTCCACCGAGGTGCTGCTGATGACCCTGCTGGGCGGCATCGGCACCGTGTGGGGCCCCGTGGTGGGCGCCACCCTGGTGGTCAGCCTGCAGAACTACCTTGCCACCCTGGGCGATGTCGTCACCATCGTCATCGGGTTGATTTTCGTGTTGTGCGTGTCGTTCTTCCGGCGCG
>NZ_JAWRWU010001775.1:0-232 GCF_046535395.1 Cupriavidus sp. SIMBA_020
CGATCGAGGCTGCCGGCGTGACGGTCGTGCGGGCGTAGCGCGGCGGAAAGCGGGATGAGCGCCGACGGCCCCACGTCAGCGTGCCGACAGACAGCCCTTGCTACCATGGGCGACTGCCCAACCAACACGTCAGCGCCCGCCCGATGCCGACCGCCCCGACCTCCGTTCCAGACGCTATCGCCCCGCCTCCGGGCATCCTCGCCTTGTTCGCCGCGTTCGCGCAGATCGGCCT
>NZ_JAWRWU010001776.1:0-232 GCF_046535395.1 Cupriavidus sp. SIMBA_020
GTTCGTATTACCCATTACGGTCTCGCTCTCTCTTTCACTCATTGCGGATATCGACAGTCCCCGAGGTGGCCTTATCCGCGTGGTTCCGCAGAACCTCATCAGTCTGCAGCAGTCGCTTCCGGCGAGCTGACAGCAACTCCGGTGAACGATGCTCCGTAGCACCCAACAATGGGAAGCAGCCAATGGCTTCCTGACAAACGGAAAGGTTACTCAGGGTCGTCAGCCGGCCGCC
>NZ_JAWRWU010001777.1:0-232 GCF_046535395.1 Cupriavidus sp. SIMBA_020
CATCGAAGCCACCAACCCCGACGGCCTGAGCGCGCGGGTTGTGCGCGAACTGAAAAAACAATTCGCCGACGTGGGCGTGCTGTGCGACGTGGCGCTGGACCCGTACACCAGCCACGGCCAGGACGGCGTCATCGATGAAAACGGCTACGTCGTCAACGAGCCGACCGTCGAGATCCTCGTCAAGCAGGCCCTGACGCAGGCCGCGGCCGGCGTCGACATGGTCGCCCCCAGC
>NZ_JAWRWU010001778.1:0-232 GCF_046535395.1 Cupriavidus sp. SIMBA_020
CCCCGCCAGGGGCCAGGCCCGGCCTCAACATACAACACCTAGGGACATCGTGGGAGCAAGGAGACAGCCTCGCCGGACAGGGGGGCGCCCCATCAGGCAACACCACGGGCGGCCGCCGCCTGCCGCTCGCGGACCTGCGCAAGAAAGACCTCAACCTGCTGGTGCTGCTTGCCGCACTGCTGGAGGGCACCAGCGTGAGCGAGGCCGCCAAGCGCCTCGACAGCACGCAGCC
>NZ_JAWRWU010001779.1:0-232 GCF_046535395.1 Cupriavidus sp. SIMBA_020
AGAAGTCTCCCTCCCGACGCTGGGGGGAATGCGCGGCGCGATGCGCGAGCGACAATGCGCTGGGGATGGGTCTTCGAGGACGAGTGCGGCCTTGCCTTCGGCCAGTGGCGTCGGCGTTTGCGGCGGATGGAGTCGAGCGGGCGGCGCGCGGCGAGACGCCGCGGCGGGATGAAGCAGGTAACAGCACGAAAGATTTAAATGGCGCGGAACGCGAAGAAACGCCCGCGCAGTC
>NZ_JAWRWU010001780.1:0-232 GCF_046535395.1 Cupriavidus sp. SIMBA_020
GCCGTGCTCAACGAAAGCAATATCTCGACCGCCGACGCCCAGAAGCTGGCCACCGCCGCCGTCGCCGCCTGCCAGGCCAAGGGCTACAACGTCAGCGCCTCGGTGGTCGACCGCGCCGGCCTGCTCAAGGCCTTCGTGCGCGCCGACAACGCCGGCCCCCACACCATCGAGGCGAGCCGCGCCAAGGCCTTCACCTCGGCCTCCGCCAAGGCGCCGACGCTGGCCCTCATGG
>NZ_JAWRWU010001781.1:0-232 GCF_046535395.1 Cupriavidus sp. SIMBA_020
CGGTCTGCGTGTCGTCGGCGTTGACCGAGACCACCGTGCCGGTGACCTGCGGCGTGATCTGCACGACGTTGCCGTTCACGTAGGCGTCGTCGGTGCTTTCGCTGAAGCGCGCGACGAGGAAGTAATAGAGGCCGTAGGCAATGGCTGCAATCACGATCACGAGAACAAGCAGCGTCATCATGCGCGTGCGCTTGCCGTTGTTCGCGTTCGGCTGCGGATTGGCGGCCGGTTG
>NZ_JAWRWU010001782.1:0-232 GCF_046535395.1 Cupriavidus sp. SIMBA_020
CACTGGATTCCGCGGGCCCGCGCCAGATACTCGGCTATCTCGGTGCGCAGCGCCGGATAGCCGCCCGGATGGCCATAGCCGATATTGGATGTGGCGCTGACGGTCGCGCGCCGCGCGACGATCCGCGACCACTTCGAAAACGGAAAGTCGTCCGTCACCGGCAGGCCGTACCTGAAGTCGTATTTCAGCTCCGGCCGCTCGAGGATCGGCGACGGTTCGAGACTCCGCAGGC
>NZ_JAWRWU010001783.1:0-232 GCF_046535395.1 Cupriavidus sp. SIMBA_020
CGTCGAGCAGCCCGTCGGCCCAACTGATCGCCACCTTCGGCACGTTCGCGGCCGCGTTCCTCGTGCGCCCGATCGGCGGCATGGTGTTCGGCCCGCTCGGCGACCGTATCGGCCGCCAGCGCGTACTCGCGATGACGATGATCATGATGGCCTGCGGCACTTTCGCCATCGGCCTGATTCCGTCGTACCACTCGATCGGCATCGCGGCGCCCGTGCTGCTGCTGGTTGCGCG
>NZ_JAWRWU010001784.1:0-232 GCF_046535395.1 Cupriavidus sp. SIMBA_020
GCCAGAAGGTGAAAACACGCGTATGTGGGAAGCCATCGAAACCTACATGCAACGTAAGCAACCGCTTATTATTGTTGCCGGTGCTGACTATGGTCAAGGTTCGTCTCGCGATTGGGCAGCAAAAGGCGTAAGGCTTGCTGGTGTTCAGGTTATTGCAGCTGAAGGGTTTGAACGTATTCATCGTACTAATTTAATTGGTATGGGCGTTTTGCCGCTTGAGTTTAAGCCTGGC
>NZ_JAWRWU010001785.1:0-232 GCF_046535395.1 Cupriavidus sp. SIMBA_020
GACGTCCACGTGGAGGGTTGAGCCGTGAATGCACCCATCGCCAACACCGTGCCGCTGCGCGCCGTGCCCGCGCCCAGCCAGAAATACCTGGACTATCTGCGGCGCGACCGCGCCCGCCGCCGCAACATCCGCCTGGCCCAGGTGCTGCTGGACCAGTTGGCCGCCGCGCCGCAGCTGGACCTGATGCTGCCGCTGCCCCACGACGTGCGCCTGCGGTCGATCTACCGCAGCC
>NZ_JAWRWU010001786.1:0-231 GCF_046535395.1 Cupriavidus sp. SIMBA_020
GGGGCGCGCCGACATGCGTCCATTGTGGCCGATTGGCCCGCGGATGGGGCCGGATTGGCCGATCGGACAGGGGACGAAACGGTGGCCTGCCTGCGCGGCCCCCGTCCGGCGGGGCTCCCGAAAAGTGCGCCGTCGACGTGTTAACATGCGCGTCCTGCCCGTGTGTCCGCCTGCATTCCAGGCCTGCCGCGCGCGGCATCCTCCCGGCGTTCCGCCGTCAACCGCAACATC
>NZ_JAWRWU010001787.1:0-231 GCF_046535395.1 Cupriavidus sp. SIMBA_020
CGAGGTGACCGAGGCGGATGGCAGCGTGCATTCGTTCAAGGTGCCGTACGCCGCGGTGCCGTTGTCGCTGCGCCCCGGCATCAGCCGCTTCAGCGTCGCGGCGGGCACGCTCCGTGATACGCAAACAGCGGGCAACCCGTTTTTCATGCAAGGCACGTGGCAGCGCGGCTTCACGAACGCGCTGACGGGTTATGTCGGCACGACCATCGCGCAAGGCTATGCATCGATGAT
>NZ_JAWRWU010001788.1:0-231 GCF_046535395.1 Cupriavidus sp. SIMBA_020
GGTCGGTTTCGAGCACGAAGGTCTGCGGATCGATCGCGCGCACCTTCTGCATCACGTTCGCCTTCGTGAGACCGAGATCGGCGAGCACGCCGGCCGGGCCCTTGTCGAGCTGGATGGTGCGCTGCAGCGACCATGCGACGTCGTCGGCAGTGACCGGGTTGCCGGAATGGAAGGTAAGGCCGGGGCGCAGCTTGAACGTGTAGGTGACGCCGTCGGCGCCGACCGTCCACG
>NZ_JAWRWU010001789.1:0-231 GCF_046535395.1 Cupriavidus sp. SIMBA_020
CGCGCGAGAATCGCGGTTTCTTCCTCGCGAAGCCCGCCGACGGGCTGCATCGCATCGAACTCGAACTGCCCACTTCGGGCGACGAAGACCTGTACAACCGTCTCGTCACTGACCGGCTCGCGGGCACGCTGCCCGCCTCGCTCACGCAGACCGACATCTGCCAGCGTTCCGGCGTCGACCGCATGACGATGACGCGCGCGCTCTCGCGGCTCTCGGAAGACGGGCTCATCG
>NZ_JAWRWU010001790.1:0-231 GCF_046535395.1 Cupriavidus sp. SIMBA_020
CGCGAAGCAATGGGTCGCGGAATGCCTCGTCAAGACGCCTTCGATTCATGCTGCCTGTGCGGGATTGAGCGGCGGCAATCAGCAGAAAATCATTCTGTCGAAATGGCTGAGTTCGGATGTGCGTCTGCTGATTCTCGATCACCCGACGCGCGGTATCGACATCAAGGCCAAGGACGAGGTCTATCGGCTCATTCGCAAGTTCGCGAATGCGGGTATTGCCATGATCATCAT
>NZ_JAWRWU010001791.1:0-231 GCF_046535395.1 Cupriavidus sp. SIMBA_020
GCCTGGCGTGCGTTTGCATCGTCGATAGCCGGTCTCGGGCCGTTCAACGCGCGGCCAATGCGGAGATCGGTTCGCGCACGATTCAAGCAAAAGAGGACACGCATTGCGGACGTCGCGTCATTTGGCGCGGCTCGCATTAAGGTCTGTGCGCTTCGGGAACCGATATTCGGCGGAAACCGCGCCCCTGTGCCAATCCCCGCCTGTTGCCTTTCATTTCCATTGGATCGGACG
>NZ_JAWRWU010001792.1:0-231 GCF_046535395.1 Cupriavidus sp. SIMBA_020
GAACTCGGACCGAAGGAAGGCGCAACGCTCGCCTGCGGCGGCCTCGACGCGCCCGATCTGCCGGAGGCCCTGAAACAAGGCAATTTCGTGCGCCCGACCGTGTTCGTCGATGTCGATAACCGCATGCGCATCGCGCAGGAAGAAATCTTCGGGCCGGTCGCCTGCCTGATTCCCTTCGACGACGAAGCCGACGCCATCCGTCTTTCCAACGACATCGCCTATGGTCTGTCG
>NZ_JAWRWU010001793.1:0-231 GCF_046535395.1 Cupriavidus sp. SIMBA_020
TTCGATGTGGATCGACGTGTAACGGTCGTCCGCAACCACCTTCTCCGAGATCAGAATCGAGTCTTCGAAGTTGTAGCCGTTCCACGGCATGAACGCGATCAGCATGTTCTGACCGAGCGCGAGCTCGCCCAGATCGGTCGACGCGCCGTCAGCCAGCACGTCGCCACGCGACACCCAGTCGCCCATCTTCACGATCGGACGCTGGTTGATGTTCGTGTTCTGGTTCGAACG
>NZ_JAWRWU010001794.1:0-231 GCF_046535395.1 Cupriavidus sp. SIMBA_020
GGCAGCGACGCGCAGACGACGGAGCCGTTGTCCGACCGGGCCCGCGCGCCGGGCGCGGCCAACGCCGCCGAGGCCGCGCCTGCGGGCGATCCGGTGGTGTCCGGCGCCATGCCGCCGGCGCCGCCCGCCTACGATTCCGACGGCGAGGTGACGCTGCCGGTGCAGGTGCGCGTGGTCGAGGCGCCGCCCAAGCGTTTCTCGGCCTCGATCGGCGTCGACGACGAAGCCGGC
>NZ_JAWRWU010001795.1:0-231 GCF_046535395.1 Cupriavidus sp. SIMBA_020
GGATGCCCTGCGGGCAATTTCCTTCAGTGTGGGATTCTCTGTGTTACTGGTATCAAAGCCTCTTTCCAATCGGGACGGGCCGAGAGGGTTGTGGTACTCGCTCTTTGGGTTTCCGCTAATGACGTAGTCACTGAGTGCCTTGAGTTGGTGGCGGGAAACGGCATAGTCTGAAGATCGGTACGCCTCCTGAACGTGGTCCATTGTGACTTGGCGGATTTTCTTGGAGCCTCG
>NZ_JAWRWU010001796.1:0-231 GCF_046535395.1 Cupriavidus sp. SIMBA_020
CGCCAGGCGAGCTTCGCCAGCCTGCTGGCCGAGCCCGGTGCTGCCGAGGCCGATGCGGCCTTTGCCGCCACCGGCCCGGACAGCATCGCCAAGTTTCTCTTCACCTCGGGCTCGACCAAGCTGCCCAAGGCGGTGATCACCACCCAGCGCATGCTCTGCGCCAACCAGCAGATGCTGTTGCAGACCTTCCCGGTGTTCGGTGAAGAGCCGCCGGTGCTGGTGGACTGGCTG
>NZ_JAWRWU010001797.1:0-231 GCF_046535395.1 Cupriavidus sp. SIMBA_020
GCCGATTTCGACCACGTTCGTCGCGCGTCATATCGGTGCTTAAGGAGTACTAAGACATGAAAGCCAGCGAACTCCGTTCGAAAGACGCCGCCGAGCTCGGCAAAGAGCTCGAAAGCCTGCTGAAGGCGCAATTCGGTCTGCGTATGCAGAAGGCCACGCAGCAGCTTGCCAACACCAGCCAGCTGCGTAACGTGCGCCGCGACATCGCGCGCGTGCGTACCTTGCTGACCG
>NZ_JAWRWU010001798.1:0-231 GCF_046535395.1 Cupriavidus sp. SIMBA_020
TCGTCAATTCTGACAAAGACTTGACCGATCAGGCCTATGACATGCCATTCGTCCCGAGAGTCGCGCGGCACGTATTCAAGAGTCGGATCATAGTCGGGGTTTAATTTTGGAACGCTTAACTCTTCGCCGCCATCGATAACCGTTTCGTAAACCAAGCCGCCAAATTCGTTCCTTTCGAACTGATCGTTCCAATAGAACGCTGCGCCTCCGAGTACCAAGCCGGCCGTTTCC
>NZ_JAWRWU010001799.1:0-231 GCF_046535395.1 Cupriavidus sp. SIMBA_020
GCTCAAAGCCCAAGGCGTATCGGAGCGCGAGATCGCGCGGCGCCTGGGCATTTCTCGCAACACGGTGGCGCGGTACCTGTCGGCTGAGGAAGTGCCGCGCTACAAGCCGCGTGAACCGCGGCCAACCAAGCTCGGAGCGTTCGAGGCGTACATCATCGTCCTGGAAACCGCGCGCATGGAACTCGACGTGGTCATCGAACTGTCCGCGCAACTGAATCCGGATTGGGCACG
>NZ_JAWRWU010001800.1:0-231 GCF_046535395.1 Cupriavidus sp. SIMBA_020
GGAGCCAGGTAAATGGCATAGACCACTGCGGCGTGTAGCGCAACGACCGCCAGGCCAGCGCCTACGCGTATACCAAGGGAAGACGGCGGTGAAGTGTTCAAACCACGTTGAAAGCTAGGCATGAATCAGCCAGGGTGCATTAACTTATCTGGCCAGCCAGAAAAAAGACGCGCGCCCGAAGGCGCCGCCGGCTGACCGGTACAAGCCGAACATCATATCTTAAATGCGAAT
>NZ_JAWRWU010001801.1:0-231 GCF_046535395.1 Cupriavidus sp. SIMBA_020
GGATGGCCGGCGAAATCGACGGTCGTTACGCCGAGCATCGCGGGCAGCCGGTCGCGCGGCACCGTGAGCGGCACCGGGCCCGGGCCGTTGCCGGCGGTCGGCTGCGGGAACGCGGTGGAGCGCGCGGTATGGAACGTCACGTTGCCCTCGACCTTCGACACAATCTGGTGGATGTGCCCGTTCAGCACGGTGACCGAGCCGAAGCGGCGCAGCAACGCCATCGTCTGCGGC
>NZ_JAWRWU010001802.1:0-231 GCF_046535395.1 Cupriavidus sp. SIMBA_020
TAGCAAATGGGTGTTCAATCGCTAATTCGTTTACTTTACCCCATTGCCAGTTTTGAATGTTATTACCAAACTTTGCTGTTAACTGCGCGAGAGTTTGCTCAAAAGCTGCCTGTAATTGCTGCTCCCAATTCGTAAATTGCGGGTTAACCCAACTTGCTGGCTGCGCTTTTATTAACTGCCAAACAGCGGGCTCCAAATCGCGTTTTACATAACTTAATGTACCATCCTGCT
>NZ_JAWRWU010001803.1:0-231 GCF_046535395.1 Cupriavidus sp. SIMBA_020
GGCGAAGTGCGGCTGTTCACGCTGTCGGTGCTCGCGTTCACGATCGCGTCGGCGCTGTGCGGCCTCGCGTCGAACTTCGAGACGCTGATCGCGTTCCGGCTGCTGCAGGGCCTCGTCTTCTTCGGCCGTCTCGTATTCGAAGTTCGGCAGGCCGAGCAGGCTGCCCAGCACGCGCAGCACCTTCCAGCCGGGGCGCGTGTCGCCGAGTGCGCGCACGACGCCGTTGAAGCT
>NZ_JAWRWU010001804.1:0-231 GCF_046535395.1 Cupriavidus sp. SIMBA_020
TGCTGCACGCTTAACCGATGCGGGCAAGGAAGTCGTACTGAGCACGCAAACCTTGCTGGAATCCGGCAAGGACATGCGCGTGCTTGCGGACATCGCGGATAACGGCTGCTACGGCGTCGAGGCCAACGACGTGGGCGCCGTGCAGCGTACGCGAGGAAAGCCCTTCGTTGCAGGCGCATCGCTGAATATTTTCAATCCGCCGACACTCGACATCTTCGCGGAGGCAGGTGC
>NZ_JAWRWU010001805.1:0-231 GCF_046535395.1 Cupriavidus sp. SIMBA_020
CATGTGTGCCTCGTCGATTACAACCAAGCGCACACGATCGAGGAACAACACCCCCAGATAGCGAATCAATGCATCTGCTTTCTCGAAGGTACAGATTACAATTACCGGATCCTGAGACTGGACCCACGCGTCGGTCGGCCCCCAATCTATGCCGCCATACAATCCTGTCACCACCACCGGGCGTGCATCAATGCCCTGCAAGTCCTCCGACAGTCGATGCTCGACTTCTGC
>NZ_JAWRWU010001806.1:0-231 GCF_046535395.1 Cupriavidus sp. SIMBA_020
GTTGACCTGACCAATCGTGTTGTGCTGTACCGTCCGGCAGCGCGGTCGTGGCAATGAACACCATCACGCACAGCCATGCCGGGGGGCCGATTTCCGGTGACAGTTATTCGGAACCCGAAGTTTTTGTCCTGCAGATTGCGAAGCCAACCGAAAACCACCCGCTCTATTTCATGACTATCGAACTCACCCTCTCCCGTCGCGACGTGGAGTTCATTCTTTTCGACTGGCTGC
>NZ_JAWRWU010001807.1:0-231 GCF_046535395.1 Cupriavidus sp. SIMBA_020
CGGTGTCCGAGCAGGGACGCATCAGCGTGTCGGGGCCCGAGGTGATCGAGACCAATCGCGGCGTGGAGGAATTCGACGCGAAGGATCGCGCGCTGATCTGGCGCACGATGGGCGGCAAGCACCGGCGGCTGATCGGCGGCGCGGACCGCTACGTCGCCGATACGCCGGCCGCGTTCCGTGCGGCGGCGCTCGAACTGCTCGGCTGCGCGCCGGCGTTCGATACGGCGATGC
>NZ_JAWRWU010001808.1:0-231 GCF_046535395.1 Cupriavidus sp. SIMBA_020
GGCTTCGAGGTCGTGCCGGACGTGAAATAGAGCAGCATCGGATCGCTCGCGCGCGTCGGGCCGTCGGGCACGAACGCGGCGCTGGCCGCATAGGCGCGCGACAGATCGATCCACGGCGCGCCGACGTCCGGCGCGCCCACCGCGATGCGCTTCACGTTCGCGTCCAGCGTGTCGAACTTCGCGAGTTCCGCCGCATCGACCACGACGTATTGCGCGCCGCCCGCCTCCACG
>NZ_JAWRWU010001809.1:0-231 GCF_046535395.1 Cupriavidus sp. SIMBA_020
AGATGATGGCCGGCAACGTGCTGGGCAAGGGCTACACCGCCGGTGTCGGCATGTCCATCGGTACCGCGTTTGGCCGCATCGCCGGCACCCAGGCGGCTGCTGCCGCCGGCCATTGTGTTCCCCCCCTGGAGGCCCAGCATGACTGTGCAAATGCCTGACCCCCGCGTGTTCGACCCCGCCCCGCCACAGGCCGAACTGATCCCGCTGCTGAACCTGGACGAGCAGGAGGTG
>NZ_JAWRWU010001810.1:0-231 GCF_046535395.1 Cupriavidus sp. SIMBA_020
GCGCCGGCGCGACCTCGTTGTCGAGCAGATCAACCAGGCTCCGGGCCTGCACTGTGCAGTTCCGCAAGGCGCGTTCTACGTGTTCGCATCGTGCGAAGACCTGATTGGCAAAACCATGCCGTCGGGCGTGCGTCTGGATGGCGATGAATCCGTGGTCAACGCGCTGCTCGACGAAAAGGGCGTCGCGACCGTGCACGGGAGTGCATTCGGTCTCGGACCGTATATCCGCAT
>NZ_JAWRWU010001811.1:0-230 GCF_046535395.1 Cupriavidus sp. SIMBA_020
GGCCGTCGCGGCTTGTTTTTCGTTGACCGGCAGATACCGGCGAAGCTAGTGTCTGCAAAAATGACAGCGCTGTCAATTGTGGTCGGGATTAGGGATTGCCCGGGGAGCGCGGGGTTTTTCCACGGCGCCGGCAAGGCGACTTTCGCCTGGCGAGAAGGGCGCGCCGAGAGGCGGCGGGAGGCGCCGGGCGCGCGAGTATGATGGACAGATAACCAGGAGGAAACATCATG
>NZ_JAWRWU010001812.1:0-230 GCF_046535395.1 Cupriavidus sp. SIMBA_020
CCCACAAAACGGTCTAGGTAGTACCACACTTCACCCGCTTCATATTGGCTCACGCCTTTACCACCAACCAATAACACCTTAGGTGCAGAAACCACAGCCATAGAGCGAGACCCTAAATCAGCACCTTTACTAGTTAAACCGGTAGTAATTGGTTTAACTTCAATCCCAAACTGGCTTTGTGCTTGGTTTAACTTTGTCACCCAGTTGGTGTCAGTTTGAAGTCCTGCTGG
>NZ_JAWRWU010001813.1:0-230 GCF_046535395.1 Cupriavidus sp. SIMBA_020
CGCGCCCTCCCATGCGCCTTCCTTCTGGTTGACGATCGGATTGACCGTCGACAGCGCGCCGCGAATGATCGCGGCCATCTGCTTGAAGAACTGATTGCCGCTCGCGATCACGATGCGGGTGTGGAACAGCTCGTCGGCTTCCTGATAGCCGGGCTCGTTCGGGCGGATCGCGCGGAACGCCTCGAACGCCTCGCGCAGCGCCGCGATGTCCGCCGCGCTGCCGCGCGCGG
>NZ_JAWRWU010001814.1:0-230 GCF_046535395.1 Cupriavidus sp. SIMBA_020
GTACCAGCAAGCTGCGCGACGAAATGCAGTTGTCCACGCCGAACTGGTTCTCCTGGTACACGAAGAACGACCTGTACTCGAAGGAAAAGCTCACGGGCGACCTCGAGGCCGTGCGCTCGTACTACCTGAACCGCGGCTACCTCGAGTTCAACATTGAGTCGACCCAGGTGTCGATCTCGCCCGACAAGAAGGACATGTACCTGACGGTCACGCTGCACGAAGGCGAGCCG
>NZ_JAWRWU010001815.1:0-230 GCF_046535395.1 Cupriavidus sp. SIMBA_020
CCGGACGATCACGCGCCGCATAGCCTTCCCCTAAGTGGTGTTTATGCCAGAGTATATGAGAGGCAGTTTTCCCCTTCCAGTGGTTCTTGATGCGCGCGGCACGCACGGGTACAAGCTTCGCGGCAACGCCAGGCAAAAAAAGCCCGGCTTATGCCGGGCAAAAGTTCGCGCTCTCGCGCGCGAATGACGAAACGCCTCGCTTATTGGCAGAGTATTGGCAGAGCCGCCAT
>NZ_JAWRWU010001816.1:0-230 GCF_046535395.1 Cupriavidus sp. SIMBA_020
CACACCTGTCAGCTATGTCTCCGGTCTGTACACCGGCCGCAAAGAGAAGTAGGTGTACAGACCGGAGACATGGTTGACGAACGTGCGAGGACATCGTTGACACTTTATGGTCAGCGGTTTTCGCTCCTCAGGTCAAGGGTGAGGATGCGGTGATGGGCAAACCAGAATTCAAATACGCCGTCTTCGCCGTCCTTTGCGCGTGCTGCAACCGGCAGCCGGTAAAGTGCTTT
>NZ_JAWRWU010001817.1:0-230 GCF_046535395.1 Cupriavidus sp. SIMBA_020
GTTGGTAGCTCTTAACTGTTCTTACGGTAATAGGCTGTAACATAATCGTCTCACTCACTGGTTTTTTATACAGTACATGTATACAGTAGTTTATACAGTTGTTTGGTGCAAGTGTTTTTTTGCTATTTTTTTGTACAGTTATTCAGCTGAGCACGATAATGAAACTATTTAAAAATAAATAGTTCATATATAACAATAGATTATAATTTTTGGGGATGAATACTTTTGAC
>NZ_JAWRWU010001818.1:0-230 GCF_046535395.1 Cupriavidus sp. SIMBA_020
GCGTTAGCCCCGAATTCGATGCCCCCCCAGTTCGCACGCGATTTCATCGACTGTGCCGCGAAAACGTCAGTGCTCGCGAACATGGCCGTCATGTGCATGGACAAGAAGCTCGACGCGAAAGGCGCCGAGGTCAAGAGCAAAACGAGCGGCCTCACGCTGATGACGTGGGTGCGCTATGACGACGCGAAGGCGAAGCGATGACTGTCGCAGAACTCATCGCGGAATTGAAG
>NZ_JAWRWU010001819.1:0-230 GCF_046535395.1 Cupriavidus sp. SIMBA_020
GTTGGCCCCGTTAGGGACGAGTGAGTCTTTCCCGGACCCGAAGCGGACCGAAAGCAAGAGGTTTACGTATCTGAGAATTCCCTGCAAGGCCGGGCGGGCAGAGGAAGATAGCGTGCCACCCCGTCGGGAGATGGAGCACACCTCCGGCTTGGGACGGGCACGTTCCCTCGCCTAGACTCGTTACGCCATCGGGTCTCTCGGCGGGTGGCGCGATGGCGTTAGGGGGCACC
>NZ_JAWRWU010001820.1:0-230 GCF_046535395.1 Cupriavidus sp. SIMBA_020
GGGATGGTACAGGTCGAGCGACGGTGCGAGCGCGAGCCATACGCTGTTGGTCGTCGTCTGCCGGTCGAACTGCAGGCCGAGCAGCAGCGTGTGCTCGAGCGGGCCGGTGGCGAAGCGCGCCTGCGCGCGGTTGTCGATGTCGAGCCGGCTGTAGTTCAACTGGAACAGGCCCGCGAACCGCATCATGTTCGTCGTGCTGCCGGGCATGAAGCCGTTGCCGAACACCGTCG
>NZ_JAWRWU010001821.1:0-230 GCF_046535395.1 Cupriavidus sp. SIMBA_020
GGTAGTTGACCGCGGCGAGGTTCACCGCCGCGCGCGACGTGATCTGCCGCATCGACATCGCTTCGAAGCCATGCTCGATGAACAGGTCCTCGGCCGCATCGAGGATGCGCGCCTTCGTGCCGCCGGCCTGCCGATTGCCGGGTGCCCGCGTCCCGGACGGCCGTCCCGCGGACGATCGTCCCTCCTGAGTTACTGCCATGTCCCGCCTCCCTATGCCGGTCGCGCGGCCG
>NZ_JAWRWU010001822.1:0-230 GCF_046535395.1 Cupriavidus sp. SIMBA_020
GGCGGAATACACATTGTTGAGCCAGTAATTCGCAATGACCTTGCCGCTCGTATTCAGGATCAGCCCACCCAGGCTCCAGCCTTGATTGGCGTTTGCATTGACGCGCCAATCCGAGCGATTGAGATACTCGACGATGGTCGAGGCGACATCGACGGTGAGCCCCGACTTGTCGTCTTGCGGAGCTTGCGCGGGGTTGTGAGTCAACGCGTTTTGCATTTGATTGGCACCAT
>NZ_JAWRWU010001823.1:0-230 GCF_046535395.1 Cupriavidus sp. SIMBA_020
GTGCGCAATTGCTTCAATGACTTCACGACACGGTTTCAGCGCGCGGCGCATGCGTTCGCCGCGCACCCCCATTTTTAGCGAGAGAGCAGATCATGAAGCTGGTGCGGTACGGTGAGAAGAACGCGGAGCGGCCGGGGTTCGTGGACAACCAGGGGGCGGTAAGAGATCTGTCGTGCGCTCTGGCCGACATTACGCCCGAAGCGTTGGCAGGTGGTCGATTCAATGAGCTG
>NZ_JAWRWU010001824.1:0-230 GCF_046535395.1 Cupriavidus sp. SIMBA_020
GTGTAGCCCTTCGCCTGCGTCGACGCGGCATTGAGGTTGTCGTTCAGCTGCTGCACGTTCACCGCGTCGGTCGGCGCCGTGCCGGCTGCCACGTTCGTGACTTGCCGTTCGTTGCCCTTCGCGCCGACCGAGAACGAATTGTCGCGATCCGCCACGGAGCCCTGGCCGACCGCCACCGCGTTCTTGCCGGTTGCCGTCGCCGTCGAGCCGATCGAACCGGCATCGGCACG
>NZ_JAWRWU010001825.1:0-230 GCF_046535395.1 Cupriavidus sp. SIMBA_020
CTACGACGGCGGCTACGCGCAGTACATGGTCGCGCCGCAGGAAGCGCTCGCGCGCATGCCCGACGACCTCTCCGACGTCGACGCCGCGCCGCTGCTTTGCGCCGGCATCACCACCTTCAACGCGCTGCGCAACAGCGGCGCGCGCGCGGGCGACGTGGTGGCGATACTCGGCATCGGCGGCCTCGGTCATCTGGGCGTGCAGTTCGCGCGCAAGATGGGTTTCGTCACCG
>NZ_JAWRWU010001826.1:0-230 GCF_046535395.1 Cupriavidus sp. SIMBA_020
GCCGGAATTCTTGGTGATGCGCTGGAACGTTCCCTTCTATTTCGGTGGTACGTCTCTGTTGATTATTGTGGTGGTGACGATGGATTTCATGGCACAGGTTCAGGCCTACATGATGTCTCACCAGTACGACTCGTTGCTCAAGAAGGCTAACTTCAAGGGCGCGGGTTTGCCGATGCGGTAAGCAAAAGAATGTCCAAGGACGACGTCATTCAGATGCAAGGCGAGGTTCT
>NZ_JAWRWU010001827.1:0-230 GCF_046535395.1 Cupriavidus sp. SIMBA_020
TGACGGCTGCCCAATCCAATGTCCGTGCCCCGCCTCGTTCCTGAATGACCAGCGGAGTACGCTTCGCGTCCGTTTCGCCTGGCGCAGGGGCAACGAGCGACAGCGCATAATTGCTCAATGCCTTGAGCACCCCCTGCGATTCATCCATCACCGCATAAATGCGCTGCTGGCCCCGTTTGGCTTGTTGCACCAATCCTGCGTCCTTGAGCACCTTGAGGTGCTGCGAGACC
>NZ_JAWRWU010001828.1:0-230 GCF_046535395.1 Cupriavidus sp. SIMBA_020
GGCTAGGATGCGGCTCATGTCGAGCACACGAACATTGCTAAGCGGGCCCTTACTCATCGTCGTTTCCTCTCTTTTTTTTGTTATCGCCCAACAAAACGGGCAGGCCGCTTTTCGATAAAGGATTGCACGCCTTCTTTGGCATCTTCGGTATTGAACAGCCTGCGCTGGGTATTGGCAATCGAGGCATAAGCCGCTTGCCAGCCATGGTTTACCGCCGTACGAGCGTTCTG
>NZ_JAWRWU010001829.1:0-230 GCF_046535395.1 Cupriavidus sp. SIMBA_020
TGTTGCAGTCCTCGCGCTTTGCATACAGCTCGACCTTGCCGCCGAGGTGCGCGCTCAGGCGCTTGAGCGGCTGGATCGGCGTCGGGCCGAACGTGAGCGGGTAGCGGGGAAAACGTTGCAGGTTCATCGACGGGCTCCGAAGGACGGTGGGCGGAAGCGCGGAGGCGTGATGCGTGTTGTGCCGCGCGCTGATCGAAAAATGATAGGCAAGAGCGCGAGAAATGAGCTTG
>NZ_JAWRWU010001830.1:0-230 GCF_046535395.1 Cupriavidus sp. SIMBA_020
GCTTGAGGGTCATGGCCGGATTGTAGGGGCACGGCCTGGCGTGGCGGCGGCCGGCGCGGCATCGGGACGCGGGCGAACGGGTCGGCCGCGTCCAGGGGGTCAAGCGGCCTGCGGCGTCCGCAGTTGCGGCGACAGCCGCAGGGTGTCGATGGCGGCGCGGAGCATGCGCTCGACGCGCGGCCAGATATCACCCTTGAGGCGATCGGACCAGCAGATAGTGCCGAACACGC
>NZ_JAWRWU010001831.1:0-230 GCF_046535395.1 Cupriavidus sp. SIMBA_020
CTTTGCGCTGGTCGCGCTCGCGTGCCTCGGCATGGTGGTGGCGACGCGTTCCATGCCGCAATGGCTACTGATGTCGTTCATGATGGTCGGCGGCCTCGGGCTCGGTTTCGTGATGCCCAACCTCACGATCTTTGCGCAGCAGACGGCCGGTCGCGAACATCTCGGCATCGCCACGGCGCTGCTGCAGTCGTTGCGGATGATCGGCGGCATGATCGGCACGGCGCTCACCG
>NZ_JAWRWU010001832.1:0-230 GCF_046535395.1 Cupriavidus sp. SIMBA_020
GTGCGTGCCCCTTCTGGCGCAGCCTCTTGCCGTGCGGCTCTTAATCTACCTACCTGCCATGAAAGGGCGCATATGCGCATGCCGCGGTCAGGGCTTGGACGAATCGCTGCCGCCCTGGCGGCGGTTACTGTTTTTTTTGGAACGGCTGCGGTATTTCGTCCAGAGCCCGTCTCCGATTTCCTGTACTACTGGATGATCGCGGACACGCCTAGCCTTTATCACAAAGGCGG
>NZ_JAWRWU010001833.1:0-230 GCF_046535395.1 Cupriavidus sp. SIMBA_020
GTTTCGCCGAAAGCCATGCGTTGCCGCCGTGCGAGTCCACCGACGACCTCGCCGATGCGTTGAATGCGCACTGGTCGGGCATTCAGTGGGGCTACGTGGAACTCGCCGACGAAGGCGACTACCTGCGCATCATCCATTACGGCGCGCCGCTCGCGGCGTTCGGCGGCGCGGCGCTCGCCTGGACGCCCGCCTTCCTGCAAGGCTGCTACCAGGCCTGGCTCGACGCCATG
>NZ_JAWRWU010001834.1:0-230 GCF_046535395.1 Cupriavidus sp. SIMBA_020
CAATCAAGGAAGCGGTCTATCCGGCGCTCGTCGTTAGCCTCGTATGCCAGTTACTGTTGATCAACGGCTGGTTTCCATTTTCGGCGATCAAGCAGCCGTGGAACGGGCCGTCCGACAGCGTCTCCTGCGAGGTGTTCTTTTATCTGCTGTTGCCGTTTCTGCTGCGCCGGATGACGCGCATGCGCGCAGCGCGGATCGCGCTTGTCTCGATCGCGCTGTGGCTCGCGACG
>NZ_JAWRWU010001835.1:0-230 GCF_046535395.1 Cupriavidus sp. SIMBA_020
GGATTTGGCGAAACGAGTTCAGAAGACGTTGTACAAACAAAAGGGCTTGGAGTCCACTGATGTTCATGCCGTCGCTCGTAGCGGCAAGATTACGCTAGTAGGAATGGCTCCGGACCAAGCGCAGATAGATCTCGCTGGGAAAGTTGCCGAGAGTGTTCCTGGCGTTACGTCGGTCAAAAACAATTTGACCGTGGACGAAAAAGGACGTTAATGGTTGAGTCTAACCGCAT
>NZ_JAWRWU010001836.1:0-230 GCF_046535395.1 Cupriavidus sp. SIMBA_020
CATGAGCGCGCTTCTCATCATCGTGGCGATTACGATCGTGGCGCTCGCGCTCGGCATGCGCGCGCGGCGCGGCCACGACATGAATCTCGAACAGTGGTCGGTGGGCGGACGCAGCTTCGGCACCGCGTTTGTTTACCAGCCGATGGCGGCCGAGATCTACACCACGTTCACGTTTCTCGGCGGCAGCGGCTTCGCGTACGGCAAGGGCGCGCCCGTCTATTACATCCTCG
>NZ_JAWRWU010001837.1:0-230 GCF_046535395.1 Cupriavidus sp. SIMBA_020
CCGCAAATTCGCCGCGAGCGTCTTCGAATAGCTGCCGAGGTAGATCACGCGCTTCAACTGATCGAGGCTCGCGAGTCGCGTCGCCGGGTAGCTCGGCGGGCACAGGTCGCCGTACACGTCGTCCTCGATCAGCGGCACCTCGCGCGCGGCGAGCATCTCCACGAGCGCGCGCTTCTTGTCGGCCGACAGCGTGACGCCGGTCGGATTCTGGAAATTGGTCATGAACCAGC
>NZ_JAWRWU010001838.1:0-229 GCF_046535395.1 Cupriavidus sp. SIMBA_020
GCGATCGGCGGCAGCGAGCCGAACGCGTTCGCCGCGGAAATCCTGAAGCTGTTCGACGATGCGCTGTCCGTCACGCAGTGCACGATCTTCGCGTACGAGTTCGGCAACCGGCCGCGCACCGTGTCGGTCGCCGATCATCGCGGCGGCCGCTACCTGCGCGATGTCGCCGACACCTACGCGCGACATTTCTATGCGCTCGACGGCAACCAGACGATCGTCTCGGCCGCCG
>NZ_JAWRWU010001839.1:0-229 GCF_046535395.1 Cupriavidus sp. SIMBA_020
GTTCAGATAAGGAATGGCGCGTACGCCATCTGCGCCGGACGGCAGTACATACAGACCCTTGTCGTAAAGACGCTCGACGAATGTTCCAGCGGGAAGCGAAGAGACGCCGAAACGCACGATGTTAGTTTCGATCGCGGAAACATCGAGCGAAATGCCAGGCAGACCTGCGATACCGTTGGCGAGCATTCGAGCATGCTCATGATCTTCCTGAAGCCGTTCACGATGATTG
>NZ_JAWRWU010001840.1:0-229 GCF_046535395.1 Cupriavidus sp. SIMBA_020
GTCGGACAAGCCGTTCTTCATCGAGCCGCTGTTCACGCGCGATCCGCGCCTCATCACGCCGGTTCAGGTGCTGATGGGGATGATGGCGATTCGCGGCATCTACGAGCGGCACCAGGTGCAGTCGCTCAATCACGGCATCGGCTTCAACACGGCCGCGATCGAACTGCTCCTGCCGACCTACGGCGAGAAGCTCGGCCTGAAGGGCAAGATCTGCAAGCACTGGACCCTG
>NZ_JAWRWU010001841.1:0-229 GCF_046535395.1 Cupriavidus sp. SIMBA_020
TGAATCGGACTGCGGGCGGCTGGCATTCATCGGGCGGGAGATCCGTCGGGCTGCTGGAAAAGGGGAAGGGTCAGGTGATGCGCACTGCGGGTAAACCGTAAACGAGAACGGCACCGATTTTACGCAGGCTTCCTTACGGGGAAGACGGCCAGCTGCGGTAAAGTCTGGCCTATCCCTTAGTCTTTGCAGAAACCCCCTTTTATGCTGAATCACCAACGTCGCGCGCTCG
>NZ_JAWRWU010001842.1:0-229 GCF_046535395.1 Cupriavidus sp. SIMBA_020
GGCCGTCGCTTTCGGCAACAGGCCGAGCGCCGAGCGGCCCGCGCGCTGCGTGTTGCCCGCCTTGTCGAGCAGCAGGAACGGCAGTTCCGGCAACTGCCATTCCTGCGAGTGAACCGCCGGATCGCGCGGCGGCATCAGGACGATCAGCGTGCTCAAACGCACCTCTTTTCGATGTTGGACTGGTACGGTTTCATGGTTCGTCGCGCACGCGCACGATGCGCGTCGTATG
>NZ_JAWRWU010001843.1:0-229 GCF_046535395.1 Cupriavidus sp. SIMBA_020
CCGCTCAGCCGTCATTGCCACCGATTCCGAACATCCCATCGATCGCGCTCCGCTCATCGAATGCATGCCGCCGGCGTGGAACCGACGTTCGTCAATACCCGCCTACCAGTTGGACACCACGACGCCCGCGAAAAACAGCGGCAGGGCAACCCAGAGCGCCAAACCGAAAATACTCGCCAGCCGCCACCGCCTTTTCATGGACGGCAGATTCCCGGCCCGCGCCAGCAGT
>NZ_JAWRWU010001844.1:0-229 GCF_046535395.1 Cupriavidus sp. SIMBA_020
GTTCGGGACTCGGATTCATGGTGTTCAATGCAGAAGAAGGGAATGGAGGTCACGACCGAAGCGGCCGCCGTTCAGATAGGTGTCAGCAGGCGCCGCCGACGTTTGTGCCGCTGCGGGCTGGCTGTCCAGTCCCTTGTCGAGGATGGTCTTGACGGTGCGGTACTTCGGGCTCGCGAACGCGAGCGCACGCTCGCACGCGGCGTCCAGTCGCTGATCGCCGAACTTCTCG
>NZ_JAWRWU010001845.1:0-229 GCF_046535395.1 Cupriavidus sp. SIMBA_020
GATTGGGTGCGACCGCAACGGTGACGATCGCGCCGGTCGCGATGCCGGCCACGCGATAGATGGTCTTCGGTCGGAACGTGCCGGCCATCGGCTGTGCGGTCACGTATACCGTGAGCAGCGCCCACCACGGGCGCGGAAAGCTGACGGCGAACGAGATCAGCAGCACGAGCGCGGCCGCGACGAAGGTGGTGACCGAGAACAGCAGCTTTCTCGGATCGATGGAGAAGGG
>NZ_JAWRWU010001846.1:0-229 GCF_046535395.1 Cupriavidus sp. SIMBA_020
CTTATCGGGTTTGTAAAGTCCTAAGAAAGTCGTATAGTTTGTCATTGCCTTACCTCCTATTTTTGAATTGCTATTTTAAATACCGCAGAAGTCATTTCGTTTTTTGCACCCTCTCATTTTCACTCCTGCATGTACAGGTGGCAAAGGTATGACAAATTCATACATTTTTTCAAAACATAAAAAGAGCGCCGGATTAACAAGCGCTCTGCACATTGTCTGCTGCTGCAGT
>NZ_JAWRWU010001847.1:0-229 GCF_046535395.1 Cupriavidus sp. SIMBA_020
GTACCTTGAGGCGTGCCATCGCCTCCTTGGTGAGAATGAAGCCAGCCGAAGCCCCCACCGTTGTGACCTTGAAAGTAAGCATGACGCCCTCCTCGCTATATAACTTTTATTATATAACCGCAAATCACCCAAGGAACGAGGCTGTCTCCGCTGACTGAAACACGCCGGAATAACAAACTGCAAAAACCGGCAACACCCGCACACGCATGGGCTGGCGGCGGCGCCTTGC
>NZ_JAWRWU010001848.1:0-229 GCF_046535395.1 Cupriavidus sp. SIMBA_020
GTCGTCGAAACGCGTCACCATGACTTGCGGCGCGGGCGCGGCCAGCACGCGCGGATCGGCGGCGGCCAGCGCGCGCAGCGCTTCGATCGCGCGGTTCACGTCGTCGCGCACGGACACTTCGACTTCGAGGTCGAGACGGCGCGTGGGATTGCGGCTGAAATTGCGGATCGAGTTGCTCCACAGCGCGCTGTTCGGCACGTATTCGCAGATGCCGTCGGGTTTCGTGAGG
>NZ_JAWRWU010001849.1:0-229 GCF_046535395.1 Cupriavidus sp. SIMBA_020
GCGGGGCAACAACGCCCCCTCGGGCGTATGCACACCCTTCGCGTCGGGCTGGAACCGCGTCACGCCCAGCGACGGCAGAGGCGCATTAAAGTTGACATCAATGCAATCGAGCAGACGCTGTGGAATTTCAAGCGGCCAGCGGTCAATGCGCATTTCCGAATGCGCCGCACTCAATGCATACGCCTGAAGCAGTCGATCGATGTAGGGGTCGCGTACTTCGTTCCCGTGC
>NZ_JAWRWU010001850.1:0-229 GCF_046535395.1 Cupriavidus sp. SIMBA_020
CGTATCCGGACCGCGTGACGCGGAGGACGCGACCAGGCCGCCCCGCGCCCTCGCCGTCAGGGCAGTACCGGAAAGCGCGTGGCGATCTCGTCGCCCGTGAACCGCGCCACCCAGCCCGCCGGGTCATTGAACAACCGGATGCAGGTGAACGCGGGCGCCGAGCCCATGTCGAACCAGTGTGGCAGGCCGGCCGGCACCGAGATCAGGTCGTCCTGCTCGCACAGCACCG
>NZ_JAWRWU010001851.1:0-229 GCF_046535395.1 Cupriavidus sp. SIMBA_020
GGACGAATTCCCCGTTCCGGCGGGATTTGCCAGCGACTATCAGACGGTCGATGGCGTTCGCCTGCACTACGTCAAAGGCGGCAGCGGGCCACTGGTGTATCTGGTGCATGGTTTCGGCCAGTCGTGGTACGAGTGGCATCAGTTGATGCCGGTGCTTGTGAAGGACCATACCGTGGTGGCGGTCGATTTGCCGGGCTTGGGGCAGTCCGGCGTTCCGGCCTCGTATCGC
>NZ_JAWRWU010001852.1:0-229 GCF_046535395.1 Cupriavidus sp. SIMBA_020
TGTGCGTGAAGCGCTTGAGCGTCGTGCAGAAGGCCGACTTGATCGTTGCCGCGGTGCCGGATGCGGACACGAGCAGGCGGTTCGGCGCGACCACGACGTTGACGAAGCCGGCCTTGCGCAGGTGCGCAACGACGGAGGCGACTTGCTGGTCGGTCGGCGCGTACTGCGCGGCGAACTGCGCCGGCGTGAGGAACTGCTTGTAGTGCGGCGAGCCGGGCGTATGCAGGTC
>NZ_JAWRWU010001853.1:0-229 GCF_046535395.1 Cupriavidus sp. SIMBA_020
CCGTGTTCATGCACGCGACGGGCTACAAGAAAGCGCCGAACTTCGCGACCTATGACGTGCGCACGTATCAGAGCGCGTACCTCGCGGGCGTGGTGGCGGGCTACACGACGAAGTCCAACACGCTCGGTTTCGTCGGCTCGGTGCCGGTGCCCGAAGTCGTGCGCAATATCGACGCCTTCACGATGGGCGCGCGTTCGGTGAACCCGAAGGTTCGCACCAAGGTTATCTG
>NZ_JAWRWU010001854.1:0-229 GCF_046535395.1 Cupriavidus sp. SIMBA_020
CACCGAGCTGATCACCGGCGTCGACCTGGTGCAGCAGCAGATCCTGATCGCCGCCGGCGAGAAGTTCACGCTGCGCCAGCGCGACATCACCTTCAAGGGCCACGCGATCGAGTGCCGCATCAACGCCGAGGATCCGTTCCGCTTCGTGCCCAGCCCTGGCCGCATCACCAACTGGCACACGCCGGGCGGCCCGGGCGTGCGTATCGATTCGCACGCGTTCAACGGCTAT
>NZ_JAWRWU010001855.1:0-229 GCF_046535395.1 Cupriavidus sp. SIMBA_020
TTGCGATTATAGCCACGCTGCCTAAGATTCGAAGAGTGCCCGCCAGCCGGGCGTTTTTCGAGGAATCAGCATGAGCATCGTTTATCCGCGCAGTTTTTCCCACATCGGTCTTTCGGTGACCGATCTCGACGCCGCCGTGAAGTTCTACACGGAGGTCATGGGCTGGTATCTGATCATGCCGCCCACCACCATCGAGGAGGATGAGAGCGCCATCGGCGTGATGTGCACG
>NZ_JAWRWU010001856.1:0-229 GCF_046535395.1 Cupriavidus sp. SIMBA_020
GTTATTCTTCACGCTGGTGGTTTGCCTCGTGCTGCTGCTCGTGAGCGGCATCGTGATCTGGCGTCGCTATTTCTCGTTCTATTTCCCGATCACGGTGATCCGCGTGGCCTCCGTCGTGCATGCGGCCGCGGCCTTCGTGCTGATCGTCTCCATCGTCGTGCATATCTATGCGGCGCTGTGGGTCAAGGGTTCGATCGGCGCCATGACGCGCGGTTATGTGACGTGGGGC
>NZ_JAWRWU010001857.1:0-229 GCF_046535395.1 Cupriavidus sp. SIMBA_020
CTGCGCTGCTGGGCGTCGCGCTGGGCACCGTGCTGCTGCCCAGCCTGTCCGCAGCGCACGCCCGCGACGACCACGGCGGCTACAGCGCGCTGCTGGACTGGGGCCTGCGGCTGGTGCTGCTGTTCGGCCTGCCGGCCGCGGTGGGCATGGCGCTGCTGTCCGATGGCCTGGTGGCCACGCTGTTCCACTACGGCGCCTTTTCGGCGCAGGACGTGCTGCAGACCCGCCT
>NZ_JAWRWU010001858.1:0-229 GCF_046535395.1 Cupriavidus sp. SIMBA_020
CAAGCAGACGGGCAAGGCGAAATATTTCCTGATGCGTGCCGCTCATTGCCGCCATCGGATCTTCTCCACCGAGCAGGCGCGCGAGATCCGGATACACCTGCGCATCGTCGCGCTGTTCGTGCGGAACCAGCTCTCGGGACAGCGACGCGTTCACGCTCTCGAGCGCGCTTGCAATCGTCGTTCGCGGCAGTCGCGGTAACTCGTCCGCCAGTTTCCGGATCTGTTCGAT
>NZ_JAWRWU010001859.1:0-229 GCF_046535395.1 Cupriavidus sp. SIMBA_020
GCGCGGTAGCCGCTGATGCCGGCCATCGACGTGAGCGCGTCCATCTTCTGCGCGCGCGACAGCGTGCGCGGCAGCGAATCGATCGCCAGCACCGTCGCGCGTTTCGCGGCCAGCTGCTGCATCAGCTCGGGGTTCTGTGCCGGCCACACGAAGCCGATCAGCGTGCCGCCTTCGCGCATCAGCGCGACTTCGTCGGCACTCGGCGGGCGCACCTTGAACACGATGTCGC
>NZ_JAWRWU010001860.1:0-229 GCF_046535395.1 Cupriavidus sp. SIMBA_020
GAGCTTGGCGGCGTTGCCGCTGACGGCTTTGGTCGCGCTCGCGCCCAATGTGCAGGGGCAAAGCCTCGGCGGCATCGAAACCGAGCAGAACCAGCAGCAGCGCCGCGACGCGCAGCACGCGAAGCCGCCGTATCGGCGCCCGCCGTGCGTTCGACCGTGACGAAGATCGAAGCCTATCCCGCGCTGCCAGCCGAAACGCCGTGTTTCCGCATCGACCGCTTCGCGCTCG
>NZ_JAWRWU010001861.1:0-229 GCF_046535395.1 Cupriavidus sp. SIMBA_020
GCCGCCGATCTCGCGACACGGTGCATCGCGGTCCGACAACAGCGCATGCGTGCGGCCGTGCGGCAGCAGCACCGCGTCGCCGGCCTCGAGCTGCATCGTCGTGCCGTCCGCGTCGCGCAGCAGCACCGGTCCGCGCCCGACGAAATGGAACTGCGCGCGCCCCGGCGCATGGCCGAAGCTCAGCCCGAACGGCCGCGCCACCTGGATCCGGCGGTATTGCACGCCGCTC
>NZ_JAWRWU010001862.1:0-229 GCF_046535395.1 Cupriavidus sp. SIMBA_020
CTTCTATGGCACCAATTTTGCCGGCGAGGCCGGCCGCTCCACTCATTACATCGTCCTCGCCTATGAGGCGGAACTCACGCTGGACACCGCCAGCCTGCCGCTGGGCCAGCACCGCCGCTACCGCTGGCAGCCCGCGGCGGCCATCGCCGCCGATCCGGGCGCGCACCCCTACACCCAGGCCTACTTCAAGGAGTCAGCGCCATGACCAACCCCCATCCTCCGTATCGGG
>NZ_JAWRWU010001863.1:0-229 GCF_046535395.1 Cupriavidus sp. SIMBA_020
CTGCGCGACAGCCTGGGCATCTCGGCCCTGCCGCACAGCCGCGACCCGCATCCGGACGAACTGGACGATTTCGCCGCCGCCGGCATCGAATCGGTCGAGGACATCCGCAAGCGCTGGGTCGACAGCTTCTACTTCGGCTCGGAATCTGACGACCGCACCGTGGCGGCGGCCTTCAACGACAAGGTCAACCCGCTGGGCGTGAAGATCAACGCCATCTGGTCCTCGGATA
>NZ_JAWRWU010001864.1:0-229 GCF_046535395.1 Cupriavidus sp. SIMBA_020
GTGGCCGGGCACCGAGCCGCTCGTGCTCGACGGCGACATGGCGACGATTGCCGCGCCGCTCGACTTCCTCAGCATCAACTACTATTTCCGCACCAAGGTGAAGAGCGACGGCGCGCACGGTTTCACCGAGGTGCCGCTGCCCGACGTCGAGCGCACGCAGATGGGCTGGGAAGTGCATCCGGACGGTCTGCGCGATCTGCTGATCGGCTTCGATCGCACGTATGAGAAC
>NZ_JAWRWU010001865.1:0-229 GCF_046535395.1 Cupriavidus sp. SIMBA_020
ACCGTTTTGCTGTCACTCGAATTGCTCAGATAATCAATCGAGTTGTCCCTGACAGACGTACTTGATGTGCATGTACTCCTCGATGCCGTGCGTCGAACCTTCGCGGCCGTAACCGGAGTCCTTTACGCCGCCGAACGGTGCGGATTCGGCGGCGAGCGCGCCTTCGTTCACACCGACGATGCCGCTTTCGAGCGCATCCGCGAGACGCCAGATGCGGCGCACGTCCGTC
>NZ_JAWRWU010001866.1:0-229 GCF_046535395.1 Cupriavidus sp. SIMBA_020
CGGCACCGCACGCCGCTCCACCCACCGCATCGCGAGATCGAACAGCCACGCGATCGCGCCGATGATCAGGATGCCCATCACGACGATGTCGGTGCGCAGAAAGCTCGACGCGTTGAGCACCATCTGCCCGAGCCCGGCCGTCGCGGCGACCATCTCGGCCGCGACGAGCGTCGTCCAGCCGAACCCGATCGCGATCCGCAGCCCGGTGAGGATTTCCGGCAGCGCGGCC
>NZ_JAWRWU010001867.1:0-229 GCF_046535395.1 Cupriavidus sp. SIMBA_020
GTGGCGAGGGCTCGCCGTTAATTTCAGCTATTCAAAGTATCTATTTCTTTTTACTGAATAGCGGAAAACCCGCGGCATTGCTGCATGCAGCGAACCACGAAAGAGCGCCCTAATAATTTGAATAACCCGCGTACGCCCGCACTTGCTCCGCTATTCAATCTCTCGCCAGGCGTCCCAACCGCCCTGCGTGCATGTGCTCGGAAATTCCTTAAACCACGCTGTTCTCGTC
>NZ_JAWRWU010001868.1:0-228 GCF_046535395.1 Cupriavidus sp. SIMBA_020
TGCGGCGGCGGTGCTCAACGGCCTCAACCTACTACTGGGCTGCTTCCTAATGCAGGAGTCGCATAAGGGAGAGCGTCGAGATCCCGGACACCATCGAATGGCGCAAAACCTTTCGCGGTATGGCATGATAGCGCCCGGAAGAGAGTCAATTCAGGGTGGTGAATGTGAAACCAGTAACGTTATACGATGTCGCAGAGTATGCCGGTGTCTCTTATCAGACCGTTTCCC
>NZ_JAWRWU010001869.1:0-228 GCF_046535395.1 Cupriavidus sp. SIMBA_020
GGCCAGGCCGCCCACGATGTTCCAGGATTGGCCCATCGCGGCGAACAGCAGCACCAGCGTCAGGACGCGGATGCCGTAACCCTGGTCCTCGAACATCCAGGGCGCGGCCAAGGCAACGGCCAGCAGCGCGGCCCACGGAAGGAGTTGTCGATTCATGGCCATCACGCAGCCCTTTTCAGAAGACCTTCCGGGCGCACGGCCAGGACCAGTATGAAGATGGCGAACAGC
>NZ_JAWRWU010001870.1:0-228 GCF_046535395.1 Cupriavidus sp. SIMBA_020
GTCGCGCGCGACGATGGGCAGGAAATCATACGGGCCGGCCAGTCCGATCCAGCCCGCCAGGGTGGCGGGCGCCGTGCCCGCCCCGCGCAGCCAGCGTCCATCCAGCGCCAGCATGGCGGCGATGTAGCCGCCTGCGCTGTGGCCGGCTACGAAGACCCGCCCGGGGTCGCCGCCATAGGCGCCGATGTGCTGCTGCGTCCAGGCCACCACTTGCGCGGCGTCCTGCAG
>NZ_JAWRWU010001871.1:0-228 GCF_046535395.1 Cupriavidus sp. SIMBA_020
CTGCGAGATGCTGCTGTGCAGTTGAACCGCACTGTGACCACCTTGATTGCTGCTCCAGGTCAGACCGTCGTCGATGATGCCGTAGATCGTCACGCTGCTCTGCGCGTGCGCGATTCCGGAGATTCCCGATAACGTAAGCATTCCGAAATACATGGTATAAGCGAACGGCTTCCTCACGACTTCCCCTTTGAACTGGTTAGCGGACTTGCGGGTTCGATGCAGAGCGCG
>NZ_JAWRWU010001872.1:0-228 GCF_046535395.1 Cupriavidus sp. SIMBA_020
GTTGTAGTACGGAACCACGGACAGGCCGGCCTGCGCGCCCACTGCCTTGGCGTGGCGGGTCAGGTGGATGGCTTCGTCGGTGGAGTTGGCACCCACGCCGGCAATGACCGGAATGCGGCCGGCGGCATGTTCAACCGCCACGCGGATGAGTTCCGCGTGTTCTTCCATGGAAACCGTCGGCGACTCCCCGGTGGTGCCCACCACCACGAGTGCGTCGGTGCCTTCCTG
>NZ_JAWRWU010001873.1:0-228 GCF_046535395.1 Cupriavidus sp. SIMBA_020
TGTCACGAATTTTGTGACCAACATAGATAGCATTTTCACCAAGAACCGGTTAAGTACCGCGATAAACTATCCTCTATGGAGCCTCACAGTTGAGGCGCAGTGCTACGCGGTCGTCATGTTTTTGGGGTGCATCGGCATGATCCGCAGGAGGGCGTCGCTTTTGATCAGCGCAGTTGTACTTGCGCTCGCGTTCATACCGATTGCTAAATCAGAGCCTACGTGGCCGTT
>NZ_JAWRWU010001874.1:0-228 GCF_046535395.1 Cupriavidus sp. SIMBA_020
CAGCACGATCCCGCCGCCGGCCGCCGCATCGATGATGCCGGCGAGATCCGGCGCGAGCTGGCCGCCATCGGCGTGACGTTCGAACGCTGGCAGGCGCGGGTGCCGCTCGCGGCGGGCGCGCCGCAGGCCGAGGTGCTGGCGGCGTATCGTCCCGAGATCGACCGGCTGGTGGCCGAGCGCGGCTACCGCAGCGTCGATGTGGTGAGTCTGGATCCGTCGCATCCCGAT
>NZ_JAWRWU010001875.1:0-228 GCF_046535395.1 Cupriavidus sp. SIMBA_020
CCTCACGTGAAGCTGATCGACCCGATGCAGTTCCAGGCGCGCAAGAGCCGGGGTGAAACGGCCGGACATCCAGGACCGTCATGATACTGTGATTGTCGTTCGGGAGCGACTTTTCACCGAGGCCAGACGGCCGGAGTCGGGGACAGGCTGCGCGTGTCCAGCCGCGTCGCTGATGACGTTTAAGCCGGGGCTTCGAGTCCGGTGCGCAGTGACCTGTTGTTCCGTTGG
>NZ_JAWRWU010001876.1:0-228 GCF_046535395.1 Cupriavidus sp. SIMBA_020
CCCATAAGTAAAGACGACACGGTTACTACGGCGATTTTTAAGATTAGGATCCCTAGTAAGGCAACAACAATAATACCCGCATGATTAACAACAAAGCTGATATCTAGCTGCATACCTACGGTGACAAAAAATAAACCCATTAAAATATCACGAAACGGGCGAATATCCGCTTCTAGCTGATGGCGGTAATGGCTTTCACCAAGCATCATACCCGCTAAAAATGCCCCT
>NZ_JAWRWU010001877.1:0-228 GCF_046535395.1 Cupriavidus sp. SIMBA_020
GATCCCACGGGCCGCGTCTACCGTCTGCGCGCCGACGGCCGCCTCGACTGCCTGCTCTCGAACGGCGTGAGCCCGAACGGACTCGTGCTCGATCCGTCGGGCCGCGTGCTGTACGTGGCGATGACGCGCGACAACGCCGTCTGGCGCGTGCCGCTGCTCGACAATGGCGGCACCGCGAAAGTCGGGCGCTTCTGCTCGCTGTTCGGCACGAGCGGCCCCGACGGCCTG
>NZ_JAWRWU010001878.1:0-228 GCF_046535395.1 Cupriavidus sp. SIMBA_020
TGGCCGACAACCTGCGCTTCTACCAGGCGGTGCGCGCGCAGCTCGCGGCGCGCCCGGCTGCCGCCGCCGCGCGGCCGTTGACGGGCGCCGCGCTCGAGCGGAGCGTCGTGCCTCCCGCTGCGGGGACCACAAAATGACACGCGGGGCGAGGGGCGCGCGCCACGCGCGCGGCGTCGTATCCCTCGAATTCGCGCTGATGCTGCCGTTCCTGTTGATGGTGCTGATCGG
>NZ_JAWRWU010001879.1:0-228 GCF_046535395.1 Cupriavidus sp. SIMBA_020
GCGATTCATGCAATGGGCTACCGCTTCGTACTCGAGCCGATTGCGATTCAGTCGATCGCGCTGCTCTGCGCGGCGCTCGTGTTTCATGCGCTGACGGGGCATCGGTATCCGCACGTTCCCGCGCAGAATCCGCAGCCCGGCGCGGCCCCGACGCCGGGTTTCACACGGGCCGATCTGGATGCGGTGCTCGCCAAACGCAGCGAATGGCTCGACATCGACGCGGACGAT
>NZ_JAWRWU010001880.1:0-228 GCF_046535395.1 Cupriavidus sp. SIMBA_020
CTGTATCCCCGGCTGCACGCGATACATGCCGATTCGATACAGCCTTCGTCCGACATTTGCCCGATACACGCAGGCGTTTGAATACGGGTCATGCAACTGGCGCTGCGTGCGCCGCTGAATTTTCCCGGTATGCGAGCCGGTCCGCGCATATCCGTTCAAACGTACGATATTGGGAGTCCGAATTATGTTGCTCGTCGTCGTCGCTTTCATCGGCGGGGCATTCACTGT
>NZ_JAWRWU010001881.1:0-228 GCF_046535395.1 Cupriavidus sp. SIMBA_020
GTCGCTCGAGGGCGACGGAATCGAACACCTGACGTTCGATCGTGCTGAAACCGGCATCGTCGTCGAAAGTGCCGTGGTCGGCCAGCGGTACGGCCGCGCGTATGGGCTTGCGTACCGGGTCGAGTGCGATCCGCAGTGGCGGGTCAGATATGCGGTGCACAGGGTGATGGGCGGCGGCACGCTCGAACTGCATGGCGACGGCGCCGGCCACTGGCGCGACGGTTCGGG
>NZ_JAWRWU010001882.1:0-228 GCF_046535395.1 Cupriavidus sp. SIMBA_020
TACTGAACGTCGTGCAGGGTTACGGCGCGACCGCCGGCGATGCGCTGGTGCGCCATCCGGACGTGCGCGCGGTGTCATTCACGGGCGGCACGGTCACGGGCAAGCGCATCATGGAACGCGCGGGCCTGAAGAAGTATTCGATGGAGCTCGGCGGCAAGTCGCCGGTACTGATCTTCGACGATGCCGATTTCGACCGCGCGCTCGACGCGTCGCTGTTCACGATCTTCT
>NZ_JAWRWU010001883.1:0-228 GCF_046535395.1 Cupriavidus sp. SIMBA_020
GCGATGATGGGGCCGCTCACCTCGCGCATGGCGCGATAGGTCGCGTCACGCGGGCTCAGGCCCGCGGCGATGTTGCGCTCGACGTTCTCCACCACCACGATCGCGTCGTCGACCACGATCCCGATGGCCAGCACCATCCCGAACAACGACAGGGCGTTGATGGAATAGCCGAACATCAGCAGCAGGCCGAACGTACCCACGATGGCCACCGGCACCGCCAGCAGCGGG
>NZ_JAWRWU010001884.1:0-228 GCF_046535395.1 Cupriavidus sp. SIMBA_020
CAGCGCGCGCAGGCTCGCCGAGGAAACCGGCGTCGATCCCGGCAACATTCATCGCTGGCTGCGCAAATGGACCGATGTGGGCATCCTGTGCGGTTCGGGCAAAACCGGTTATCAGGCGTCGCTCGATCCGGCGCTCGTGCCGCTCGGTGCCCTCTTTCGTCAGAGCAGCGAACTCGTCGACGGTCTGCGAAACACGCTCGAAGCCGTCCCGGGCATCGTGGCGGCCGT
>NZ_JAWRWU010001885.1:0-228 GCF_046535395.1 Cupriavidus sp. SIMBA_020
GTTCGTATTGATCGCGGCGGCTATTGCTGTTCGATTCGGCGCTGTTCATTTTGCATCGGCTGCGAGGGCCGCGAGGGCGTCGTTCTGCGAAGCGTCAAAGCGGCGCGTGAGCGAGTCCTGTTCGTTGCGGCGATGCGCCCGTTCACTCATGCTGCGGCTGCATTGCGCACGCTCTGATTCAATGTCGCTGCGCAATGCGATGCTTTTCAGCGGTTTGGCAGAAAGCCG
>NZ_JAWRWU010001886.1:0-228 GCF_046535395.1 Cupriavidus sp. SIMBA_020
CCGCTGGTCGTCGCGCTGTCGATCGACGAACGCAAGGTCACGCCGAACACGATCGTCAACACGTCGCCGGGCACCTACAGGATCGGCCCGGCCGTGATCCACGACACGTCGAACCACGGCTCGCTGACGGTCGCGCAGGCGCTGCAGAAGTCGAGCAACGTCGCGCTCGCAAAGCTCGCGCTGAATCTGCCCGCCGAGACGATCTGGAACAAGTACCAGGAGTACGGG
>NZ_JAWRWU010001887.1:0-228 GCF_046535395.1 Cupriavidus sp. SIMBA_020
CTCGCGGGGCTCGCCGCATGGGGCATCGCGCAAGGCACGCTCGCGACGTTGCAGTGCAGTGCGCCGCCGCTTGCCGCGCTGCGGCTCGAAGCGCTCGACGCGACGCCCGTCGCGCCACAGCGCTTTGCCGGCAAACCCGTCGTCGTCAATCTGTGGGCCACCTGGTGCCCGCCGTGCCAGCGCGAAATGCCGATCTTCGCACAGGCGCAGGAGGATCATCCGGACATC
>NZ_JAWRWU010001888.1:0-225 GCF_046535395.1 Cupriavidus sp. SIMBA_020
ATTCCAACCCGGGCGGGGAGAGGGGAGCGATACGCTGGCGTCAGCGATCGTAGTCCTCTCGAAATTTCCTTGTTCCCGCGTGGGTTTGCGCCATCTCAATAGTGCGCTGGCGCTGGGTCGGTAGCGTCGGGCCTCTCTTTTCATGGGGGGAATCCGATGGCTCAGGCAGACGAGATGGACGGCTTGCGCGTGGTCATGAGCGCGCCGCAACTGGCGGCGGTGCTG
>NZ_JAWRWU010001889.1:0-214 GCF_046535395.1 Cupriavidus sp. SIMBA_020
TGGGCTGCTGCCGTCCCGGTGGACACCTTGTTAAAGTGTGAAGATGAAACCGGAGTCAGCAGTTGGGAACGAGAAGAGCATTTAGCCGAGAGTTCAAACTCGAGGCGGTCAGGTTGGTCAAGGAACGCTGAGTATCGGTGGGCTGCTGCTGATCCTGTGGACACCTACCTAAGCTCTCTCCGTCTTTTCGAACTCGATCGGGCTGACGTAGACG
>NZ_JAWRWU010001890.1:0-203 GCF_046535395.1 Cupriavidus sp. SIMBA_020
TCAGTGCTGTAGGGATTGCGCTTCTTGCGCAGCCCGTCTTGGCCATGCTGGCGGTAGCTCGCCACCCAACGCTGCACGAGCTTGTAGCCAACTCCATACTGCGCCGCGATCGCCTTGAATCCATCTGGCCCAGCCAGATACTGCCTTACCAGCTTGAGCTTGAACCGCTCATCGTACTTCGCCATGAAAAACACCCCAAAGGT